>CAVYIZ010000102.1:0-29072 GCA_963768555.1 uncultured Alphaproteobacteria bacterium | reverse complement strand
TCAACTATCACGAGACCTTGATGGCGGCGGCCGGCAGCCAGGCCGAAAGCGCGCTGGAAGACACGGTGAAAAACAACAAGGGCAAATATATCGCCCTCGTGGAGGGGTCTGTTCCGACCGGGGCCGACGGCGCCTATTGCACGATCGGCGGCCGCTCCGCTCTCGATATCGTGCGCGAGGTCTGCGGCGGCGCTGCGGCGACCATCGCGGTCGGCACCTGCGCCGCCTTCGGCGGCATCCCGGCGGCGGCGCCGAACCCGACCGGCGCATTATCCGTCGGCGACGCGGCGCCCGGCCTGCAAAACCTGATCAACATGTCGGCCTGCCCGGCCAACGCCGAGAACATCACCGCGCTCATCGTCTATTACCTGACTTTGAAGCGTTGGCCGCCGCTCGACCAGTACCGGCGTCCCCTCTTCGCCTATGGCACGAGCATCCATGACGGCTGCGAACGGCGGGGGCATTTCGACGCCGGCCAATACGTCGAAGCCTGGGGCGACGAAGGGCACCGTCACGGCTACTGCCTCTACAAGATGGGTTGCAAAGGCCCGGCGACGTCGCAGAACTGTCCGACCGTGAAGTGGAACGAAGGGACCAACTGGCCGATCGGTTGCGGTCATCCCTGCATCGGCTGCGCCGAGCCGAATTTCTGGGACACGATGACGCCGTTCTATGGACGTCTTCCCAATGTGGCCGGCTTCGATGTCGGCGGGTGGGTCGACACCGTGGGCCTCAGTCTCACCGGCCTCGCCGCAGCGGGGGTGGTCGCGCACGGCGTCATCCAGGCCGTGCGGCATCGCCACGGGACAGACGAAGACCAAGGGGAGTCCAAATAATGGCCCACGTCGTTGTCGACCCTGTCACGCGGATCGAGGGTCACCTTCGCATCGAGGCGGAAGTCGACGGCGGAGCCGTCAAAGAGGCGTGGTCCTCATCCACGATGTTTCGCGGCATCGAGCTCATCTTGCGCGGCCGCGATCCGCGCGACGCCTGGGCTTTCGCCCAGCGCATCTGCGGCGTATGCACCACCGTTCACGCCATCGCCTCGATTCGCCCGAGGCGCGGGTCGGCCAACTGTCCGGCCGCAAGTTCGGCAAGCTCCTGGTCCGGGTCACACCTGAAGCAGTTTGACCTATATCAATGCGAAACGCCGTGCTCTGCGCTCTCCTGCTTTACGGAACGGGAGAATGCGGTGAGCAAGGGCGAACGCAGCCCCGCTAATAATATTAATACGCAGCCCAAGGAGCGACTCTATGACCCAGACTGTGATCGCCGGGTACGCCCGGTCCCCGTTTACGCCTGTCAGCAAGGGCGCGCTGGCGCGCGTGCGCGCGGACGACATGGTAGCGCAGGTCGTGCGCGGGCTGATCGAGAAGACCGGCGTGAAGCCGGAGGACATCGAGGACCTCATCTGCGGCTGTGCGTTTCCGGAGGCCGAGCAGGGGATGAATGTCGCGCGCATCGTGGCGCTGATGGCTGACCTGCCAGTGAAGACCCCGGGCATGACGGTCAACCGCTTCTGCGGATCGTCCATGACCGGCGTGCATATTGCGGCCGGCCAGATCGCGATCGGCGCGGGCGAGGTGTTCGTCTGCGCCGGGGTGGAGTTGATGACCCGCGTGGTGATGGGCGGCTTCAATCCGATGCCGAACCCGAAACTCGACCCCAAGAGCGCCGCCGCTTACGCGAACCCGGTAGTCATGGGCATGGGCGAGACGGCGGAGAACGTCGCGCGCCAGTGGCAGATCCCGCGCGCCGAGCAGGAGGCCTTCGCGCTCAGGAGCCAGCAAAAGGCCGCGGCGGCGCAGAAGGCCGGCCGTTTCAAGGACGAGATCGTCGCCATCCGCGCCGATGGTCATGCCGTCGATACCGACGGCTGCCCGCGCCCGGAGTTCCACGCTCGAAGGGCTCGCCGGACTGAAGCTGGCTTTCGACCAGGCGGGCACGATAACGGCCGGCACGTCCTCGCCGGTGACCGATGGCGCCGCCGCCGTGCTGGTGACGACGGAGGACTATGCGGCCAAGCACGGCCTGCCCGTGCTGGCGCGGGTGCGCTCGGTCGCCGCCGCCGGTTGCGCGCCGGAGATCATGGGCATCGGGCCCATCGCGGCGACGCGCAAGGCGCTCGCGCGGGCGAAGCTGGATGTGAAGGACATCGACGTCTTCGAGGTCAACGAGGCCTTCGCCAGCCAGTCGATCGCCGTTCTGCGCGATCTCGGCCTTCCGCAGGAGAAGGTGAACCTGGACGGCGGAGCGATCGCGCTCGGCCATCCGCTGGGCGGCCTCGGGCGCCCGCATCACCGGCAAGGCCGCGTCGGTGCTGAAGCGCGAAGGGGGCAAGTATGCGGTGGCCACAATGTGCATCGGCGGCGGCCAGGGCGTCGCCACAGTGCTGGAGAGGGTCTGACCATGAAAGCGATCAACAAAGTCGCCCTCATCGGCGGGGGCCCCATGGGCGGCGTCGTTGTGGCGCACCTGGCCAATGCGGGCGTGAAGGTTCTCTGGCTGTCGTATCGCAAGGCGGCCGACCATAACGCGCTCACAGGCGCGATCGAGAAGATGCTGAAGACCTCGCCCGCGCCGTTCATGTCCAAGGGCGCAGCGAAGCTGATCGAGGTCGGCAATATCGACGACGACCTCGGCCGTGTCGCGGAATGCGACTGGGTCATCGAGGCGATCGCGGAACGCCTCGACGTGAAGCAGTCGTTTTATCGCAAGCTGGACGCCGTGCGGCGGCCGGGAACCGCGGTGTCCAGCAACACCTCGACGATCCCGCTCGCGAAGCTGGTCGAGGGAATGCCGGAGACCTTCCGGCGCGACTTCATGATCACGCACTTCTTCAACCCGACGCGTTACATGCGGCTTTTGGAAGTGGTTCCCGGTCCCGATAGCGATCCGGCGACGGTCGACGCGGTGGCGCAGTTCGCCGACGTCGCGCTCGGCAAGAGTGTCATACGCTGCAATGACAGCCCCGGCTTCGTCGCCAACCGCCTCGCCATCCCCTGGATGGCGACGACGATGGCGGAGACGCTCGATTCGGGCCTGACCGTCGAGGAAGCCGACGCGATCGTCGGCAAGCCGATGGGGATTCCGAAGACCGGCGTGTTCGGGTTGGTGGATCTCGTGGGGGTCGGTATTGGCATGGAGACCATGACTTCGATGGGAAACCTGCTGCCGAAGTCGGACTTCTACCACGTAGTCAACCGCGATTCCACTCTCACGATCCTCCGCAAGATGGTCGCCGAGGGCTATACGGGCCGCCAAGGCCCGGGCGGATTCTATCGCCGGAGGCGCGACGGCGGCGCAAGAATCAAGGAGGCGATCGACCTCAAATCGCTCGAATACCGGGCGGAACAGACGCCCGACATCCCGGAGGCGAAGAACCTCACCACCTTGCTTGCGGCCGATACGAAATACGGCCGCTTCGCCGCGCGCGTTCTGGGCGCGGTGATCAGCTACGCGGCGACTCTCGTGCCGTCGGCGACGGCTGACATCGAAGCGATCGATGAGGGGATGCGGCTCGGCTACAACTGGCGCTGGGGCCCGTTCGAGCTCGCCGACATGATCGGCGTCGCAAAGCTCATCACGCTGCTCGAGCGCGAGAAATTGCCCGTGCCGGCGCTGCTGCGCAACGCCGCTGGCAAGAGCTTCTACCGTGTCGAAAAGGGCAAGCGTCAGTTCCTCGGGATCGACGGCGCGTATCACGACATCACGCGGCCGCCCGGCGTCATCATGCTGGAGGACATCAAGCGCGTCGCGCAGCCGGTGCTGAAGAACGGCTCGGCTGCGGTGTGGGACATCGGCGATGGCGTGCTCTGCTTCGAGTTCACGTCGAAGGCGAACGCGCTCGACGACAAGATCATCGAGCTTCTCGACAAGACGATTGATCTTGTGCAGCAGAAATACAAGGCGCTTGTGATCTACAACGAGGGGGAGATGTTCTCGGCCGGCGCCAATCTCGGCATTGCGCTGTTCAAGGCCAACATCGCAGCCTGGGGCGAGATCGAGAAGGATGTCGCCAAGGGACAGCAGACCTTCAAGCGGCTGAAATACGCCCCCTTCCCCTCGGTCGCGGCGCCCGCGGGCATGGCGCTCGCCGGCGGATGCGAGATTGTTATGCACTGCTCCGCCGTGCAGGCGAACGCCGAGAGCTATATCGGCCTCGTGGAGACCGCAAGCGTGGGTCTGGTGCCGGGCTGGGGCGGCTGCGGCGAGCTGCTGGCGCGCCTGCGCGCCGACAAGAAAATGCCGCGCGGTCCAATTCCGGCCGTCGCCAAGTTGCTCGAGACCGTCACCACCGCGACGGTGTCGAAGTCGGCGGCGGAAGCGAAGGAGATCGGGTTCCTGCGTGAAACGGACGGCGTCACGATGAACCGCTACCGGCTGCTGGCGGACGCCAAAGCTCGCGCGCTCGCGATGGTGGCCGGTTACAAACCCCCGGCCCCGCCCGAATTCACCTGGATGCCCGGACGTTCAGGACAGGCGTTGGCGCGCGGCATGGTCCATAGCTTCCGCCAGCGCGGCCTCGCGCTGCCGCATGATGAGGTGGTCAACATGGCGCTGGCCGAGGTCGTGTCCGGCGGCGACGCCGACCTGACCGACACGCTGACGGAGCAGCAGATGCTCGATCTCGAGCGCGCGGCGTTCATGCGTCTGGTGAAGACGCCGGCCACGCTCGCGCGGATCGAGCACGTGCTGGAGACGGGGAAACCGTTGCGGAATTGAGCCGGCCGTAAATAAAGGCCCAACCGGTCATCGCGAGCCGCCGCTTGGCGGCGTGGCGACCCAGGGCAACGTGAGTGGTGATCCAGGGCAACGTGAAAGGCGTCATGTCACGCGGCCCTGGATTGCCACGGACCTCGGCTCCGCCGAGGTCCGTGGCAATGACGACGGAGTGACGCACGCGGCCTGACCGCCACGAATGGGGCCTGACTGCCACGAATGGAGTGAAAAACAGCATGCAAACCAACAAGGCGCCGCTCCGCGACATGCGCTTCGTGCTGCACGAGCTGCACGGCGACACGAAAATCACTGACCTCCCCGGCTGCGCCGATTTTACGCCGGAGCTGGTCGATAGCATCCTCGAGGAGGCCGGCAAGGTCGCCGAGGAGGTGCTGCTGCCGCTGAACGCGAGCGGCGACGAGGAAGGCTGCCACTACGAGAACGGCGTGGTGCGCACCCGCCCGGCGCCCAAAAGCCGAAGCCGCCGACATGACGAGCAATAGGACGGAAACCCCATGTCCCTCTTGACCCAGTCCTACGTGCACGGCGCAAGCTCAACGCCGCTTCTCGGCGAGACGATCGGCGCGCTGCTTCGCCGCACGGTCGCGGATGGTCCTGACCGCCCCGCCCTAGTCACGCGCCATCAGAACGTGCGCTGGAGCTACGCCGATCTCCTCCGCCGGTCGGAGGACCTCGCCGCTGGCTTGAAGACGCTCGGCCTCGAAAAGGGGGATCGCATCGGCATCTGGTCGCCCAACAACTGCGAATGGGTGCTGGCGCAGTTCGGTACCGCGCTTGCGGGGCTCATTCTGGTCAACATCAATCCCGCCTATCGCGCGTACGAATTCGACTACGCCATCAAGAAGTCTGGCTGCCGGGCGCTGATCCTGAGCCCCGGACACAAGAACAACGACTATTTCGTTTCGCTGCGCGCGAGCGCGCCCGAGATCGACGCGACCGAGCCCGGCAGGCTCAGATCAAAAAACCTGCCCGCCCTCGAGTTCGTCATTCGCCTCGGCGCCGAGAAGACGCCCGGCATGCTCAACTTCGACGAGGTCGCGGCGCCGGCGAGCGAGCCTGAGCGCGAGGCGCTCGCCGCTTTCGGCGCGACATTGCAGTTCGACGACCCGATCAACATCCAGTTCACCTCAGGGACGACCGGCGTGCCCAAGGGCGCGACGCTGACGCACCACAACATCGTCAACAACGGCTATTTCATCGGCGAGGCGATGCGGCTCACGCCGGACGACCGGCTGTGCATCCCGGTGCCCTACTACCATTGCTTCGGCATGGTGCTCGGCAACCTCGCCTGCGTCACTCACGGCTCCTGCATGGTGAGCCCCGCCGAAGGGTTCGATCCCGTGGCGACGCTCGAGGCGGTTCAGGCCGAAGGCTGCACCGGGCTCCACGGCGTGCCGACGATGTTCATCGCCATGCTCGATCATCCCGAGTTCGAGCGTTTCGATCTGAGCGCGCTGCGAACCGGAATCATGGCCGGCTCGCCCTGTCCGGTCGAGGTCATGCGCCGGGTGGTCGAGCGCATGCACATGCGCGAGGTAACCATCGCCTACGGGATGACCGAGACGAGCCCGGTGAGCTTCCAGAGCGCCCACGACGATTTGCTCGAGCGCCGCGTCTCGACGGTCGGACGGATCCAGCCGCATATCGAGGTCAAGATCGTCGACGACGCCGGCCGCATCGTTCCCCCGGGCGTTCCGGGCGAGCTCCTGACCCGCGGCTACAGCGTCATGCGCGACTATTGGGACGATCCGGCCGCGACCGCCGCGGCGATCGACGAAGCCCGCTTCATGCACACCGGCGATCTCGCCACCATCGACGCCGAGGGCTATTGCAACATCGTCGGGCGGCTCAAGGACATGATCATCCGCGGCGGGGAGAACATCTATCCGCGCGAGATCGAGGAGTTCCTGTACACCCATCCGGCGGTGGCCGACGTGCAGGCCTTCGGCGTCCCCGACCATAAGTACGGCGAGGAGCTCTGCGTGTGGATCCGCCGGCGGGAGGGCATGAGCCTGTACGAGAACGAGGTCATCGCCTTCTGCGGCGCCTCGATCGCCCACTACAAGGCGCCCCGCTACGTCCGCTTCGTCGATTCGTTTCCGGTGACGGTGAGCGGAAAGGCGCAGAAGTTCCTGATGCGCAAGACGATGATGGAGGAGCTGGCGCTGGCGGAGGAGAAGACCAGCTGACGTCTCAAGGCCCGCCGAAGGAAGCCCTTCTCGCCCTTACCGCCCCGCCAAAAGTCGATTATGGGCGCATTCCGCAGGCAGAAATAGGGAGAAACGGGGCGCGCCCAGGTTGCGAGCAGAGGTCGGACCCCCGCACTCGGCCGAAGTGACGACGCCTCACACCGCATCAAAATCGAGCTTCACCTTCGGCGGTGTCAGACCAATTTTTCGGGCCACCCCTGGCTGAGGTAGCTTCAGGCTATGAGCAACCCGTTTCGATATTTCAACAGCTCGCCAGAAGTGATCCGTCTGGTCGTGATGATGTGCGTCAGGTAGCCGCTGTCGTTGCGCAACGTCGAGGATCTCCTGGCCGAGCGGGGGATCGACATCAGCCATGAGACGATCCGGTCTTGGTGGAACCGGTTTGGCCCGATGTTCGCCGGCGAGATCCGAAAGAGGCGAGTAGCGAACATGCGCCGCTTCCCCCAGTGGCGTTGGCATTTGGATGAGGTCTTTGTGAAGATCAACGGCAAGCTCTGCTATCTCTGGCGGGCTGTCGATCACGAGGGCGAGGTTTTGGAAACCGTGGTCACGGCGAAGCGGGACAAGGCTGCGGCGCTGAAGTTTCTCAAGCGCATCATGAAGAAATATGGCCGACCGCGGAGCCTCGTGACCGACGGGCTTTGCTCCTATCCCGCGGCGATGAGCGAGATCGGCAACGTCGACCGCCACGAGGTTGGTCGTCGCCTCAACAATCGGGCGGAAAACTCGCATCAGCCTTTTCGACGACGAGAGCGAGCCATGCAGCGGTGCGAAATTCAGGATTTCGTGGCTCAATCCCATACCCGACACGATTGCTGTGTACGGTTCGCCCTCGCCGTCGCCGGCGACGACGCAACACTCGCTGGCAGGCTTGCGCTACCCCTTACCTGCACCGGTCTTCCACCGGCCGGATCACGCCAGCTTCGCCTAGCGCATTTACCTCCCTGTTACGCGCCCGTTCGCTCCCTGTTATCGGCGCGCCGATTCCCGGCTTTTCGCACAACGGCGATGCCCCTCGACGGCTTTCAGCCGCCGCCCGTATTGCGACCGTCCCGCGGCGGCGCCCGCGCGGCGCCGCGTCTGTTGCGCCTTCAGGCGGCGCTCGTTTCGGGGGCAATCCGCGACCGCTAACCATCTTCCATCATATTCCCTGCGGGGATTCTTGGCGCGACGGCGGACTTTGTGCTAGATTTGTTCTCCACCAGAAAGGCGAACAATGACCACTTCTGCCCCGATCCGTTCCGTCCGCCCGACGCTCTTCCCCCGCCGCCGCCGCGCAGCGCCTCCAGCGCATCTTCGCCCGCCTGCAGGAGGGCGCGAGCTTTAAATTAGAATGGAGCGCCGCAGGCGGGCCACGTCCCGGCTGACTGGCCCATGTGCAGACGTCGTGACGTGGCCGGCTAACCAATCTTGTCATGCACGCGCACGCGAGCCTCCAGACTCGCTGCGCCGCGCGTGCGAGGCGGCTCTGGATCCCGCTTTCGCGTGGATGACACACTCCCACCGCCTAACGCATTGAAAACACTCAAAACGGCAATGGGCAGGCCTTGTAACGAGTTGGCATGGATTTGGGGTCAGCGCCCGGTCCGCTTGGCATGGGCGCCTCGAATTTTTGGGGGCGCCACATGTTTTCCAGGACCAGCCGGACGCCTCGTCACCCGAGCTCCGTCAGCGCCCCATAAGTCTCGGGGCGGCGGTCGCGGAAGAACTGCCAGAGGTTCCTGACTTCGCGCAGCTTGTCGAAATCCATGTCGTGGACGACGAGCTCGTCCTGGTCGCGGCTGGCGATCGCCTCGATCTGGCCGCGCGGGTTGACGAAATAGCTCTGCCCGTAGAACTCGCCGATGTTCCACGGGGCCTCCGTGCCGACCCGGTTGATCGCCCCGATAAAGACGCCGTTCGCCACCGCCGCGGCGGGCTGCTCGAGCTTCCAAAGGTATTCGGAGAGGCCCGCCACCGTCGCCGAAGGATTGACGATATATTCGGCCCCGTTCAGCGCCAGCGCCCGCCACCCTTCGGGAAAATGCCGGTCGTAGCAGATATAGACGCCGAGCCGGCAATAGCGGGTCAGGAACACCGGGTAGTTTGACGCGCCGGGCTTGAAGAAGAATTTCTCCCAGAATCCGGCGACATGCGGAATATGCGTCTTGCGATATTTACCGAGATAGGAGCCGTCGGCGTCGATCACCGCGGCGGCGTTGTAATAGACGCCCGTCATCGCCTCTTCGTAAATCGGGACGACGATCACCATTTGGTGTTTCTTGGCCAAGTCCTGCATCAGCCGGACCGTCGGCCCGTCCGGGATGCTCTCGGCCGCCGCATACCATTTCGCGTCCTGGCTCGGGCAGAAATAGGGCTGGTTGAACACCTCCTGGAAGCACAGCACCTGCACCCCCGCCTGCCCCGCCTTTTCGATCAGCGGGACATGCGCCTCGAGCATCGCCTTGGCGATCTCTTTCGGCGACTTCTCCGTGGACGCTTTGAGGCCCATCTGAATGAGGCCCCCACGAACGATCGTCATTGGCTCCCTCCCGTCTTGGACGCTTTCCCCGTCATAAACCCCATCCTGGCGTTTGAGAACGATCTTCGTCCGGTAGACGGCAGCCGAATTCAAGACTTGGTCATCGACCGTCGACGTATCTCAACAGCTCTTAGTCGAGGCCCCATCCCCCGGCCATCAAGGACAGCAGGACCTCGAACTCCGCCTCCTCGTCCATGAGCTGTAATATCATCGTGTCAGACGGAGCGCCTTGAGGTTTCGCCGATCTTGCAACAGAGAACGTCAAGCAATCCAACCGAAGATCCGCGCTGCGCCTGCCCCTGATCGCACCCGCCGACCTGACGCCCGAGCAGAAGTCGCTGTACGACGCCATGCGCCGGTGCATCGCCAGCAACTTCAACGCCTTCAAGGTGTTGCGCGAAGACGGGGCCCTGATGGGGCCCTGGAACCCGTGGCTGCACGAGCCGGGAATCGGCAGGGCGATCTGGGATTTCACGATGGCGATGACCGCCAATGCGACGCTGCCCGACAATGTCCGCCAGATCGTCATCCTGGTCGTCGGCGCGCGCTACGACGCGGCCTATGAGATCTACGCCCATATCGCGGTCGCCGAGCGCGAGGGCATGAGACCCGAGCGGCTCGCGGCGCTGGTCGCCGACCTGAAGCCGGCCGATCTGACGCCCGAGGAGAACGTCGCGTTCGACCTCGCCTACAAGCTCGTCCGCGGCGGGGTGCTGCCCGAGCCCCTTGTACAGGCTCGCGGTAAAAACCTTCGGCCACCACGGGACCAACGAGATGATCTATCTCGTCGGCCTGTACGCCCTGGTGTCGACCACCCTCAACGGTTTCAACGTGCCGGTTCCGGAGCGGGAATAGGGCGGCCGCGCGCAACTGCGCAACAGCACGTCGCTAGACGGGCGTCCTTCCGGACGCCCTATGGAGCGCGACTGACGCGGCCGCCGGCCGCGTCTACAGAGGCTCGACCCCCTCCGCCCGCCGCCAGTCCTTGAGCAGCGCGCGGCGCTCCTTCGGCGGGCGCTCGTCGAGGACGGCGACCGAGGCCATCCGGTCGAGGCGGAAATGCCGGAAGTCTTGCCGCGTCTCGCACCACGCGGCAAGCATCAAGACCGCGTCGAAAAACCCGACCGCGACCGGCCAGACCACCCGGTTCGAGTCGCGCCCCTGCTCGTCGGAATAGGCGAAGGCGAGCTTGCGTCCGCCCGCGAGCGCCTCCCGCACGATGAGCAGCGCGTTGGCCTCCGCCTCGCCCGCTCGGCTCCCGCCCGCGAGCAGGGTCGGCCAGTCGAGCGCGGCTGCGCGCTCGGGCGGCAGCACCGCGCCGATCTTGGCGAGCGCGTCGCGCGCGGCCCTGGCGAGACCTGGGTCGGGGCGGCCCTCGACCCAGCGGGCGCCCAGCGCCAGCGCCTCGACCTCTTCCACGCTGAACATCAGCGGCGGCAGCGCGAAGCCGGGCTTCAGGACATAGGCGAAGCCGACCTCGCCCTCGATCGCCGCCCCCTGCGACTTGAGCGAGCCGATGTCGCGGTAGAGCGTGCGCAGCGACACGCCGAGCTCCTCAGCCAGCGCCGCGCCTTGAACCGGCGCGCGCCGCCGGCGCAGGGCCTGCATCAGTTCGAGGAGCCGCTCGGCGCGCGACATGCGCGTCTCATAGTTGCTCGCGCCTCAGCGCGCAGGCCTGGACCAGGAACGTGCATTGGCGGCCGGACGGGAGCGCTTGGACGTCGGGCAGGGAATAGGCCACCTGGCTGACATGCGCGTTGGTCATCACCAGCTTGACGTCACAGGGAAGGGGCCCTGATGACGAGGCGGCGAAGTTGAGGCCCCCGCCCCACGGCGGCGTGCCCGTCGTCGTCACGCCGACCGGATAGGTCCAGACCTCCGTCGCCTGGGCGACCCAATGGCGACGGACCGGCTCGCCCATGCAGACGAGGATGTCCTGCTTGGAAAGCCCGATCATCGCCACCTGGGCGATCTGGTCGATCGTGGGCTTGTCGTCGCAGGCCGCCAGCGCCAACCCGACAAGCGGCAGGATCTTGATCGCAGTCCTCATTGGCACCCCCGCAATTTCGCTTTCCACGCTCTCCGCAAGTTCGCCTAAAGCCCGAGCTTTGACAATGCGGCCAACTGCCCGCCCGATCTTGACAGCGCTCGGCCGCCGCCGGGATGATCGGACCGCCAATCGACCGAGCCGGTCCACAATGACCTTGACACGAGCCACGGCCCTTCTCCTGACGACGGCTTTTGCGGCGGGCGCGGCGCCCGCAGGCGCAGCCGACGTGTTCACCCTCTCCTCCGCCGACTTCAAGGACGGCGAAATGCTGCCGAAGAAGATCGGCGACATCGCGGCGCGCGGGCCGAACTGCAAGGGCGAGAACGTCTCGCCGCAATTGTCGTGGTCGAACGCCCCCGAAGGAACGAAGAGCTTCGCCTTCATCGTATTCGACCCGGATGCGGGTTTCGGCGCGGGCATATCACATTGGGTGGCTTACGGCATTTCGCCGGAAACCACGTCATTCGCCGAAGGGGAAGCGAGCCAGCCGAGCGACAAATATATCGGCGGAACGAGCACCAAAAGGCTCGCCTTCTTCGGCGGCCCATGTCCGCCGCCCGGCTCGCCGCACCATTATCTGTTTCAGATCGTCGCCACCGATCTCAACCCAATGGACTTGCCGTTCGGGTTGACCCTTCCCGAGTTGCAGGAGAAGCTGAAAGGTCACCGGAAGGGCGAGTCCAGCATCGTCGGCCGGTACGTCAATCCCTATCCGGAGTGAGGTGAGCGCCCGGTCCCGTCGCGCCTGAGGATCGCGATCCGCGTGTCGGCATAAATCCGCTCGTCGACGAGCGCGAACCCCTCCGGCGCCGTGATCGCCGCCGTCGCCGCCTCTTCGACGACGCAGAGCGCGTCTGGCTCGAGCCAGCCTCCTGCGACGAGCGAGGCGAGCGCGGCGTCCGCAAGACCATGTCCGTAGGGCGGGTCGAGAAAGGCCAGTCCGAACGGACCGCCGGCCGGCGCCTTGCCCAATCGGGTCGCGTCCGCCCGCCAGATTCTTGTCACGCCGCCGAGTCCGAGCGCCTCGACATTGGCGCGCAGAAGCGCGCGCGCCTCCGTCCCGTTGTCGACGAACAGGGCGAACCGCGCCCCGCGCGACAGCGCCTCGATTCCGAGCGCCGCGGAGCCGGCGAAGAGGTCGACGACGCGCCGGCCCTCGACGCTCCCCGGATAGCGATGCGCGAGGATGTCGAAGATCGACTCGCGCAACCGCTCCGAGGTCGGACGGATCGCGCGTGAGGCCGGCGCGACGAGAACCCGGCCCTTCAGGCGGCCGCCGATGACCCGCATGCCTCAGGGCTTTCTCGGCGGCCGCCACGATCCGCCGCCCGGGCCCTTCGAAGGTCCCTTGGCCGGCGGACGTTTGGCGCCGGAGGGCCGCGCAGGGCGGGGAGGCTCGCCCTTTGCCCCGCCGCGGCGCTCACCTTTGGGTCCGTCGAACTTGCGCTCGCGCGCGGCGGCGTCGCGCGGGGGACGCCGACCTTCGGCGGCGGGCCCGGCGCGGTCCGCCCGCCGAGGGGCCGCGCCGCGCTTCGCGCCCCCGCCTTTCGGGCGGTCCGCCCCGCCCCGCGCCGGCCGGCCGTCGCGCGTCTCCTTCCGCGGCCCGCGCGGCTTGAACTCGGCGCGCGGGCCGCGTCCCGCATGCTCCGCGCGCGGCGGCCGCTCGCGTCCTTCGCCGTCGCGCGCCCGCTTCACCTCGAACGAATCCGGCCGCCTCGGCCGCTCGGCCATTTCGCGCTTCGGCTCGAAGCGCCGCGCGCGCCGCTCGGCGGCCGCCGGAATTTCCGGCCTGCGCGCCCCGCGCGTGACGGCCGCGGCGCGCTTGCGCGGGTCTTCACCCGCGGTCGAAACCCGCTCGACCGCGATCGTCCGTCCCTTGCGATCGTGGGTCGCGCCCCGCTCGATGCGCTTGCGCGGGCCCGCCGCGTCGGCGGCAATCTCGGCTCTCAGCGCCGAAACATGTTTGCGCCGGCGCTCGGGCTGAGACGCCGCCGACGGCGTCCGCCTCGGCTGGGCTTCCCGCCCGCCGCGTCCCCGCGGTTCCTCGCTGCGATCGCGACCGCGGCCGGTCCGCTCGCGCGCGGAAGATTCGCGCTTCGCCGGCGCGCGCCGGAGGTCCTCTTCGCCTGGTGTGGGCTCGGCGGCGCGCTCGACGATCGGGGCGTCGAAATCGGCGCCGGCTATCTCTCGCGAGCTTGGCGCCGAGCTGGTCGCGCAAGACGCGCGTGCGCACTTCGGCGACTTCGCCTTCCGCCAGGTCGCCGAGCTCGAACGGGCCGAACGAAACGCGGATCAGGCGGTTGACCGCGAGCCCGAGATGCTCGAGCACCTTCTTGATCTCGCGGTTCTTGCCCTCGCGCAGGCCCATGGTGATCCAGACGTTCGAGCCCTGCTCGCGATCGAGCCGCGCCTCGATGCCGGCGTAGTCGATCCCCTCGACGGTGACGCCGTCGCTCAGCGAATCGAGCTTCGCCTGATCGACGCGCCCGTGCGCCCGGACCCGGTAGCGGCGCAACCAGCCGCTGGCCGGCAGCTCGAGGACCCGCGCGAGGCCGCCGTCGTTCGTCAGAAGCAGCAGGCCTTCGGTGTTGATGTCGAGTCGGCCGACTGCGACGACGCGCGGCAGATCCGGCGGCAGCGCGTCGAAGATCGTCGCGCGCCCCTCCGGATCGCGCGCGGTGGTGACGAGGCCCCGGGGCTTGTGGAAGAGAAAGAGGCGCGTGCGCTCGCGTTGGGCGAGCCGCTGGCCGTCGACCCGCACGTCGTCCGCCTCGCTGACGTTATAGGCCGGGCTGCCGAGCACCTTGCCGTTGACGGTCACCCGCCCTGCCGCGATCCAGGCTTCCGCGTCGCGGCGCGAACATAAGCCCGCCCGCGCCATCACCTTGGCGATGCGCTGGCCTTCGCGGACCTCGGGGGCCGGTGTCGTGTCGTCGCTCATCCTCAGGCTCAGCTCCATTCGCGCAACGCTCGCATTGCCCGAAGCGAGCGCCTGTCCTAAGCCCGAAGCCGTGAACGCGCCAAACGAAAAACGCTCGAGGCCCACGTCTTCGAGGCGAGGACAAGGACCCTTGTCGAACGCAGGGGATGCGGCGAACGATCCGATGAGCCTCGCCTTCGCCGAGGCGCGCGCGGCAGAGGCGCGCGGGGAAGCGCCGATCGGCGCCGCGATCGTCCGCGACGGCGCCGTCATCGCGCGCGCGGGAAATCGTAGCCGTCAAGGCGCCGATCCCACCGCGCACGCCGAAATGATCGCGATCCGCGCGGCCGCCGCCGCGATCGGCTCCGAGCGGCTTGTCAGCTGCGATCTTTACGTGACTCTCGAGCCCTGCGCGATGTGCGCCGGGGCGATCTCGCACGCGCGCATCCGCCGCCTCTATTACGCCGCGCCCGACCCCAAGGGCGGCGCGGTCGAACACGGGCCGCGCTTCTTCCGCCAGCCGACCTGCCATCACGCGCCGGACGTGTACGGCGGGATAAGGGAAGGTGAGGCCGCCGCGATGCTGAAAGCCTTCTTCGCCGCGCGGCGCTGATCCTCGGGGCCGGGTTGCCAAAGGCTTGCGCGCCGTGAGACGATTGGGCTCTTCGATTTGATACCGCTCCCCGGGAGGACCCGATGCCCCGTCCGCCGTTTCGCGCCGACCATGTCGGCAGTTTCCTTCGTCCAGAACGTCTGAAGGAGGCGCGGGCCAAATTCGCCGACGGCGGCCTTGCCGCGGATGACCTGCATGCGATCGAGGACGAAGGCATTCGCAGGGTCGTGCGGTCGCAGGAGAACGTTGGCCTCAAGGGCGTTACCGACGGCGAATTCCGCCGCACCTATTTCCATATCGATTTCCTCGAGCGGCTCGAGGGCGTCGAGACGCATTACGGCGAGTTCGTCGCCACGTTCCGCAAGAACAACGGAACCGAGGTCGGCTTCAAGCCGCCGACCATGCATGTCGGCAGCAAGGTCCGCTGGGTCGCCCCGATCCAGGGCCCGGACTTCGATTTCCTGAAGTCGGTCGCGAGACAGACGCCGAAGGTCTGCATCCCGGCGCCGTCGATGCTGCATTTCCGCGGCGGGCGCGACGCGATCAGCGAAGCGGTCTATCCGGATCTCGAGGTTTTCTACGACGACCTGACCACGGCCTACCGCGCCGAGGTCGCGGACCTCGCCTCGCGCGGCTGCCGGTACCTTCAGTTCGACGACACGAATCTCGCCTATCTCTGCGATCCGGAAATCCGCGCCCGCACCAAGGCGCGGGGCGACGACCCGGACGCGCTGACCCGCCTCTATTGCCGTCTCGTCAACGATTCGATCCGCGACCGGCCGGCCGACATGACGATCTGTGTCCATCTCTGCCGCGGCAATTTCAAGAGCGCCTGGGTGGCGCGAGGCGGCTACGAGCCGGTCGCCGAGATCCTGCTCAACGAGATGAAGATCGACGGATTCTTCCTCGAATACGACGACGAGCGCTCGGGCGACTTCGCCCCCCTCCGCTTCGCGCCGAAGAGCGCCGCCATTGTCCTCGGCCTGATGAGCTCGAAGAAGGCCGCCGCCGAACCGAAGGATGAGGTCAAGCGCCGCATCGAGGAGGCGACGAAATATGTGCCGCTCGAGCAGTGCTGCCTGAGCCACCAGTGCGGCTTCTCCTCGACCGCCCACGGCAACGACCTGTCGGAGGCCGACCAGTGGATCAAGCTCGCCCGCCTCGTCGAGATCGCCGAGGAAGTCTGGGGTGGAGTGTGAGGATGCCCTCGCCCTTCTCCGCGAAGCGGAGACGGTCGCCCGAAGGGCCGGAGGGGTGCGGAAAGCAGGGGATGCGTCGATCCAGGTTCGCGCTGACGGTCGCGCAATGCGACCGGTTCGAGGTGGCGGGCCACGGCATGACCACCCCCTCGCCTGGTTCGAAACCGACAAGTGCTTCATCGACGGCCGCTGGATGCGGACGCAGTCGAACGATTTCCTGCCGCTCGAGGACCCTTCGCGCGGCGCAGAGATCGGCGTGATCGCGCGCGGGCGCAGCGCCGACGTCGACGCGGCGGTCGGCGCGGCCGAGCGGGCGCTCGCCGGGGACTGGGGGCGACGCGCCGCCGCGGAGCGCGGCCGGCTCCTCATGCGGCTCGGCGAGCTGATCAAGACCCGCGTCGAGGAGCTCGCGCGAATCGAGGCGCTCGACGTCGGGAAGCCGATCAAACAGGGGCGTGCCGACGCGCTGGCGATGGCGCGCTACATGGAGTTTTACGGCGGCGCCGCCGACAAGGTGATGGGCGAGACGATCCCCTATTTCGACGGCTACACCGTCTACACCCTGCGCGAGCCGCATGGCGTCACCGGCCACATCGTGCCGTGGAACTATCCGATGCAGATCGCCGGCCGCACCGTCGGCGCGGCGCTCGCGATGGGTAACGCCTGCGTGCTGAAGCCGGCCGAAGAAGCCTGCCTCACCTCGCTCGCGCTCGCCGACCTCGCCCGCGAAGCCGGCTTTCCGCCCGGCGCGCTCAACGTCGTGCCGGGCCTGGGCGAGGAAGCCGGCGCAGCGCTCGCTTCCCATCCGGGTGTCAAACATCTCTCCTTCACCGGCTCGGTCGCGGTCGGCGCGCTCGTCCAGGCCGCGGCGGCGCGTCATGTCGCGCCCGTGACGCTCGAGCTCGGCGGCAAGTCGCCGCAGATCGTGTTCGCCGACGCCGACCTCGACCGCGCCCTGCCGTTCCTGGTCAACGCCGGCATTCAGAACGCCGGCCAGACCTGCTCGGCCGCCTCGCGCATCCTCGTCGAGCGCTCGCGCTATGGCGAGGTGGTCGAGCGCATGGCCGATCGCTATAGGGTTCTGAAGGTCGGCCCGGCCGACGCCGACCTCGACGTCGGCCCGCTCATTTCCGACCGGCAGAAGGCCGTGGTGAACGGCTTCATCCGGGAAGGCGCCGACCTGACGCTCGCGGCCGAAGGGACCATCGTTGCCGACGCCCCGACCGGCGGCCATTACGTCAGGCCCACCCTGTTCGCTCGCGTGAAGCCCGACCATCGTCTGGCGCAGGAGGAGATTTTCGGCCCGGTGCAGGTCGTCATTTCCTTCGACGACGAGTCGGAGGCGGTTCGCATCGCCAACGGGACCGGCTACGGCCTCGTCGCCGGGGTGTGGACCGCCGACGGCGGACGACAGATGCGCCTCGCAAAAGCGTTGCGCGCGGGCCAGGTGTTCATCAACAATTACGGGGCCGGCGGCGGGGTCGAACTTCCGTTCGGCGGCGTCGGCAAGTCGGGCCACGGGCGCGAAAAGGGCTTTGAGGCGCTCTACGGCTTTTCGGCGCTGAAGACGGTCGCGGCCTGGCACGGGTGAACGGTCGGGCCATTGCCCTCGGGGGCGCCATGCGGACGCACGCTCTTGTCGCCTGTCTCACGGCCCTTGCTTTCGCGCCGGGCTGCGCGGCGCCGGAGTTCAAGACTTTCTATCTGTCCGCCCGCGACTGGCGGGGGGCGGAGCTCTCGGGGCATGGCCAATTGAGGGTGGCCGACGCCGTCGCCGGCGCTGCGCCGCGCACCAACACCATCCTCGAGATCGGCGGGCTGCTCGACCCGCCTCGGAACCTGGAGCGGCGGCTGCGGCTGCAGGAAGACCGGGCGCGCGCCTTGACGGCGGCGCTCGAGCGGCATGGAGTCCCGCCCGAGTATATCGGCGTCGAAGTCAAGCCGGCGACCGGCGCCTCGAGCGAGCCGCCGCCGCCGCTGCTCGCCGAGCCGATGGTCATCATCGTGCATTATTGAGGGCAAAGTTCGTGAGCCGCATCGTCGCCGTGCTGAACGGCCCCAATCTCAACCTGCTTGGCAAGCGCCAGCCGGAGATCTATGGCCGCGAGACGCTTGCCGACGTCGAGGCGGACTGCCGTCGCGTCGGGGCCGAGCTCGGGCTCGAGATCGAGTTCCGCCAGAGCAACCGCGAATACGAGATCATCGACTGGATCCATGGATGCCGCGGACGCGCCGCCGGCATCGTCATCAACCCCGCCGCCTTCACCCACACTTCCGTCGCCATCCTCGACGCGCTCCACGCCTTCGAAGGGCCGATCATCGAGGTGCACATTTCCAATGTGCACAAGCGCGAGGAATTCCGCCATCATTCCTACGTGTCTGCCGTTGCCTCGGGAATCATCGTCGGTTGCGGCGTGCAGGGCTACGGGCTGGCGCTGAGAAGGATCGCGACGCTGATCGGCGAGGCAAAGGGCTGAGGGCGCCGCGCGCCCCCCTTGCCCGCGAAGGCGGGTCATCCACACTCGGCAAGTCAGCATTTCGACACTCACGTGCAAATCCGTGGCGGCGTCGGTATCGGCCATACGGCGTCGCCTCATCCACAAGAGAAAGCGGCGTCGATTCTTCCAGCCTGCAAAAAAACACGACAATCCGTTGACGAGGTCGCGCACTTGTTCTATGTTTGTTCCCAGGACGTCGTCCTTGAGGAGAAGGCCGAGTGTCCGATTCCGTCGAAGGCGCGCGGCGGCTCGCCGGGAGGGGCCGAGAAGAGAATGTGTCGCGAAAGTCGCCGATAACCGCTTGATAAATCATGATTCGCGGGGAAAAAAGGAAGGAAATGGAAGCAATTTCGGGGCCTTTTTGAGCTCCAGAACGCGTCCCGCATTCGCGCCTGACGCGTTTTGGAACTTACGGGGCGAGCGGGGGGATGCGACGCGGCCTTCAGGCGGGGTGTTTTTTGGGTGAGCAGGCGGTCGGTCAGCCCGATAATGGCGCCGCAAGGGCTTGAAAACATTCATTCCGTGCCGGCAGATGGTATGGCCGCGGCGGCTCCAGACCCCCAATATCTGGTGTTCGGGCGCGCCGTCACCGTCGTCCCGAAGAGTTTCCTCTTGTCGGACCGAGCGACCAATCACAGGGCGCGCGCGGCTCGGCGGCGTCGCCGCAAGTCGGCCCCAAACGGCGCCGCAAAGGCTGGAAATAGCGCCGGCCTTGCGAGGCTCGTCCGGTCTCAACCGACGATCGCCAGCGCAAAGCCGTCCCAGCCTTTGGCGCCGACCGTCTGGATCGCCGTCGCCTTGCAGGCGCGGCTCGCGCGCCATCAGTTCGAACATCTGACGCACGCCTGCCGCGCCCGGATCCGACGCTCGTCCGCCCACGATTGCGCCCTCCCGGACCACGTTGTCGACGACGATCACGGTCCCCGGCCGCGACAGGCGCAAAGCCCAGGTCAGATGAGCTTCTTGCAGAACGGCCTGAGCGAGGTGGATTATTCCTGGGCCGGGCGGGGCGAACCCGGCTGGGTCAGGTCAGGCAGGGGCGGTCCTGTAGTTGACGACGCGAATGATCTGATCGACGGCGAGCGCGACGATGCCGAACATGAGATGGCATTTGACCTTGAGCGCGCCGCGGACGCGGAGAAATCTGGCGCCGAACTCGTCTTTCAAACGGGCGTTGACGGGTTCGGCCATGGTGGGGAAATCGTAGATCAGGTCGTCGAAGTCGGGCATGTGGATGAGCTTCAGGCGCTCGACCTCGCGGCCCCATTCGGCCTTGCCTTCGTGGTCGGCGCGAAAGTTGCGGTCGACGATCGGGGCGTGGCCGAGCGCCCGGCTCTGGTCGTGGATCGCGGCGGCGTGGTAGGCGGCGTCCATGAGATCGTAGAGATAGGAGACGCGGGCGCTCGTCATGGTCATCAAGGGAATGGCGACCTGGCTGTCGTGGACGGAGGCCGAGGTCAGCACGCGGGAGACCGGGATTTGGCCGCAGGCCACGTCGATGTGGAGTTTGTACCCGGTCCAGGTCTCTTTGTCGCCCTTGCTGTTTTTCTTGCCGCCGACGTCGCAGGCGGTGGGCAGGTCGGCGAGCATCTGGCCGAGGTTCTGCATGACCTGCCGCTCGAGACGCGTCGGCTCCGGCTGAGCCCGTCGAAGCCTTCGGCCGCTGTTCGTCCTTGCGTGGACGTCCGCGCTTGCGCGGCGGCGGGGGATTATCGGGCGCCGGGGGATCGTCTTTGCCGTCGTTGGCCTTGTTCTGGACCGGCTTCTCGCGCGCTTCGATCTCGGTGGCGTCGCGCGCGATCGCCCCGATGATGCGTCCCCCGAGCGCACGCTCGATCAGCGCGGCGTGGATCTTGTCTGGCAGTTCGCCGCGCGCGAACTCGGCGAACGCCCGGGAAAACGTGGCTTCGGAAGGAACTTGCGAGCGTCGCTCCCAGCCGAGGATGCGACGCAGGGACTTGTCGACGTCGAGGCGCTCGATCAGGGCGCTGGTGGTGGGAACGCCCAGGACCGCCTTGGCCACGAAAGCTCGGGCGAGGGCGCGACGGTCCTCGGGCGGCCGGCCTGGCCCCCTGGGCGGCTCGGGAACGAAGGCTTCGAGGCCGATCACGTCGAGCGTGGTGACGACACGACCCAACGCTTCGGTGATCGGATCGTTGTCCTCGCGCATCCAGGGGAACAAAAAGCCCTGGATATCGCTCCAGCGAGCCTTCATCGCGTCGAGAGGGTCGTCCGTCATGTCTACAGCCAAGGCTGAAGCGAATCGCTTTCTACAATAACCGCGCCACACCTGAACCGCAAATTAAATCTATTTCCATGTAGCACTTGAAAACGATAACAACATCTATAATTATTACCGCCTTACTGAACTGAATTCGTCGTTCTTTTTGCAAGAGGCTCAGAGTTCTAAGGGAAGCCCTGCTGGACGCCTATCCTTACCATTACCTTCGCCAACCCTTGCAGACGCTGCAAAAGCAGAACGTTCAACTGTACAACCAGAACGTCCAGTGTGGGCATTCGGCTGACACCCTGAATACCTTGCTTCAGGATGCAGGTCGTAGCAGCCAGGAGCGTACGGAGGGTTTAACACGCCGACTCGGGCTCATCGCCTCGCTTGCGTTTCCCGCCTTCGCCTTAACCCAATTCATCGACCTGAAGCTCGATGAAAAAAGTTACCACAATTCGTGGCTGGAGCGAGCATTCCTCATCTGACTTGGAGATGAGCGCATGACTGGTATGGTGATCCGTCACCGCAAAAAATCCTCGGTTGCATCGACATACGCCTCGAATTTATCCTGGCACTGGGTGATCGCGCCGGTCAGCTGCTCAGAGCGTGGTTTGGATGCGGCGCAACGGGAGACTCAGATTTCTGAATTCGGCATGAACCCTACGTAGCGTCCCAGCTTTCAAGACCGGCAGCAAATTGATGGCACGGGTGATTAGAGCGGTATCCGAACGGACTGAATTGGTTGGGGGATTCTCGAATCAGTTAGTTTCTGATGGCTCAATTCGCATTAGCTATGCAGTCTCTCATGTGATAGAACATAAAGTGAACGCAGGAGGCACGCATGGACCATCAAGAATATCTGGCTTGGCTGTCTGAGATTGATGATCTCTCCCCGGAGCAGCGGATTGCAACGGTTCGGCTCTTGGCTGGTCAGCCGTCGCTGGAAGCCGTGATCGGCCTGCTGGAGGAGCGGATCGGGGCAGCGCGAAGCTGTCCGCACTGTGCGACGGGTGGAGCTGTGATCCGAGGTCGCTCCAACGGGCTGAACCGGTATTTTTGCAAGATCTGCGGCAAAACCTTCAACGCCCTGACTGGGACGCCGTTAGCCCGGCTGCGACGCAAGGATTGTTGGACGGAATTCGCCGCGTCGTTAAGCGATGGCGACACGGTGAAGACCTCGGCCGAGCGCTGTGGGGTGGCCGGCAGCACTGCTTTTCGCTGGCGTCACCGCTTCCTGCGCGCGGTGACGGCTGGCGCGATCAAACTGCGCGGCATCGTCGAGGCCGACGAGACGTTTGTCTTGAGCAGTCGTAAAGGCGAACGGAATCTCGATCGCAAGGCCCGCAAGCGCGGCGGAAAGGCGTCCAAACGGGGATTGTCGGATGAGCAGGTTCCGGTCCTGGTGGCCGCCGACCGCTCCGGCGTCACCGTCAGCGCCGTGTTGCCGGTGGTGTCTGCCGCTCATTTGCAAGCGGTTTTGCAGCCAGTCCTTGATCAGGACGCTCTGCTGGTCACCGACGGCTGCACCAGTTATCCGCCCTGCGCCGCCGCGCTGGGCGTCAGCCATGAGGCGCTCAACCAAACTGCCGGCGAGCGCGTCCGGGGCGAATTGCACATCCAGACCGTCAACAGCCGCCATGAGCGGCTCAAGACCTTCCTGCGTCGCCATCGCGGCGTAGCCACCAAGTATCTCGACAGCTATCTCAGATGGTTTCACCTTGCAGTGCTTCCACGACAGCCCACACCACGCGCCGTCCTCGCCGCAGCCGCAGGAATCCTGCCGGTCAGACAAATTGCATAGCTAATGCGAACTGAGCCTTTCTGATTGATCATTCACGCCGCGAGAAGGAGGCGGCGGGGATGGCTCTTTCCGACGATCTTCGCAAGCGCGTGGTGGAGGCGGTGGTCTTGGGCGGGTTGTCGCGCAATCAGGCGGCCGCGCATTTCAAAGTGAGCGTAGCGAGCGCGGTGCGCTGGGTGAAGCGGTTCAAGACCACGGGCGAGATTTCGCCGGCGCCGTCTGGGGGCGACCGCCGCTCCGGCCGGATCGAGTCGCATCGCGACTATCTCTTGGGCCTGATCCGGCGCATGCCGGACATCACGCTGCTCGAGATCCAGGAGCGGCTGATCGCCAATTGCGGCGAGCGCTTTGCGGTCTCCGTGCTATGGCGTTTCTTCGACCGTCACGAGATCACCTTTAAAAAAAACAGCGCATGACGAGGAACAACAACGCGCGGACGTGCAAAGTCGACGCCGGGAATGGTTCGCGGGGCAGCTCGATCTCGATCCGACGAAACTCGTTTTCATTGACGAGACCGGAGCCTCCACCAATCTCGCGCGCAAAAGCGGACGTTGCCGGCGCGGGCGCCGCTTGCGGGCGGCCATCCCGCACAGTCACTACAAAACGGTGACTTTGGTCGCCGGCCTTCGCCTTCGCGGCCTGACGGCGGCAAAGACTTTCGATGGACCGATCAACGCCGCCCTGTTCGAGGATTGGCTGGAGACATGCCTCGTCCCCACGCTCTCGCCCGGGGAGATCGTCGTCATGGACAATCTCCTGGCTCACAAGGGGCCGCGGGTCGAGCAACTCATCAAGGCGGCGGGCGCGCAGTTGCGATATCTCCCAGCCTACAGTCCTGATATGAACCCCATCGAAAAAGCCTTCTCCAAGCTCAAAGCCTTCCTGCGCAAAATCGCCGAACGGACCGTCGCGGGTCTGATCCGCGCGCTCGAAACCTGCGCCGAATTCTTCAAGCCCTCAGAATGTATAAACCTAAATACCGCAGTTGAGATTTTGCGAGTGGATTCAAATCGCGCATTCTCAAGGGTATGACGCGCAATTTTTCCCGCTCATCGGCTCACCCACCCGGTGAACAATCCTTGGTTGTCGGGAGCGAGCCGCCCGGAGGCGTCGACATCGACAGCTTCTTTGGGCCGGTCCGTGTCGAATGGGACCATGAGGCGGCGATGACGCCGCTCGGCCAGCTCCCGTTCTTCATCCATTTCCTCAAAGCGACCGGGTTGTTCGACGCCTTCGTCGTCGACTGTCCGCTGCGCTACGGCAGTCCCAACGCCCCGAAGAAGCGCGACATTCTCGGCACGGCGATGTTCTCCATGCTCGCTGGCCACAAGCGTTACGCCCATATCGCGGCGCTGCGCTGCGACGCCGTCTTGCCCGAGCTGCTCGGCATGGAAAAGATCGTCAGCGAGGATGCGGTAAGGCGCGCTTTCAAGGCGATCGACGAGAAGGAAGGCGCGACATGGCTGCGCCAGCATCTTGCATTTTGCGTCGAGCCGCTGCTCGCCGAGCCCTGGATCCTGGACGTCGATACGACGATCAAGCCGCTCTATGGCCATCAGGAAGGGGCGGTCTTGGGCTACAACCCCAAGAAGCCCGGGCGTCCGAGCCATTGCTACCACACCTACTCGATGGCTTCGACGCGTCTCGTTCTCGATGTCGACGTCTGTCCCGGCGACGAGCATGCATCCAAACATAGCGCGCCGAGCTTATGGGCGCTGCTCGATCGCTTGCCGCGCGACTTGTGGCCGGCGCTGTTGCGCGGAGACTCGGGCTTCGGCAACGAGGGGATCATGCGCGAGGCCGAGGCGCGCGGCTTGCCGTATCTGTTCAAGCTGCGCCTGACCGCCAACGTCAAGCGTATGATCGAGAAGCTCGCCGGCGCGCGCGAATGGGTTTGCGCCGGCCAAGGCTTCGAGGCCAAGGAGAGCGCCGTTCGCTTGACGGGCTGGAGCCGGGAGCGGCGGGTGATCGTGCTGCGTCGGCGTCTCAAAGGCGCTTTGGGGCTTGCGCAAAGCGACGAAGACGGGACGCCGCAGCTTTCCTTCACCGAGATCGGCGAGGCGACAGAAGTCTACGAATATTCGGTTCTGGTCACCTCGCTCGAGGAAGAAACTGAAGCGTTCGGCCAGCTCTATCGCGATCGCGGCGATGGAGAAAATATTTTCGATGAAATGAAGAACCAATGGGGCTGGGGCGGCTTCACGACGCATGATCTCGCGCGCTGCCGCCTTGCGGCGCGGCTGCTCGCGCTGTTTTACGACTGGTGGAACATTTTTGTGCGTCTCGCCGAACCGGGTCTGCACCGCGAGGCGATCACCAGCCGGCCCCTGTTTCTTTCCGCCATCGCGACGCGCACGCGGCACGCGCGCCAAACGACGATCCGCGTGACGAGCTCGCACGCCAGGGCCAAGCCAGCCGCCAAGGCGCTCGCGGCTGTAGCCGAGTTCCTACGAGGCTTGGCTGAAAATGCGGAGCAGTTGACGCGCCTGCAAAAGTGGCGGGCGATCCTCTCGCGCGCCTTCAAGGCGTTCCTCAAAGGTCGATTGTTGCGCCCGCCGCCGCGTCTCGCGCCAAGCTGACGCAACCAGAGCGCGCAAAATCGCAGAACGCCGCTACCTCAAGCCGACCAACTGCGGTTTTTAGGATAAATTACTTCAAATCCTGCGGTTATCAGGACGATACAGGATGATCGGATTCCGCTCTAGCCCGCTCAGGCTGTCCAAATCTCCCGACCACCGGGCTTGGCGTTGCGCTAGCAGCCTGTCGGACTTAACGTTCGGACCATTGATTTCATTAGCGTTTTTCAAATTTGTGCGAAACACAATACCAAATGATATCAACATCTTACGCGGCATGAAAAGATCAAGTCCGACAAACTGCTAGGGGCTCAATGTCCGTGTAGATATCGCTTGCCTCGTATGGAATCGTGAATCCCAGGTAACCGAGCTGGTCGACAATGCCATAAATATCCCTCTCCAGCAGTTCTTGGATTGGGGACTTGCGCGCAAGGGGCAGAAGTAGATACCGAGTCCGGTATAAATCCCTTCCGAGTGACTCTCGACGGAGCGTCACGAGATCTCCTTCCAGAACTCCCCAACTCACGTCTTCCGAAGACGGGTCGTCCGAACCGAGACAGGTCCGCGCGAGAGAACGCAGGCTGTCCGACCGATCTTCCCGGTAACCCTCCATGCCTGCAGGTAGTTCGCCAAGCTCGGCAAAGTAGAACACGGGCGGCTCGCTGCTGTAATTCGCAAATTCTATATTCGCCGAACCGAGCCCAGTGGCTGCCCGGACGAAGTAAAACGCCGTCTCAAGGCTCACGCATCCCCTCATTTACGAATTCCTCGTATTTGACGAGGAGCGGCGCGTCTCGCCGTCCGCCGCGGTCACATGGACGTTGCCGCGAAAGCGGATGACGTAGCCGAAACCGAGGCTGTCGAGGAATTCGAACAGTTTGACGTCGCCGAAGCCGCGATCGGCCAGGATCGTCACCGCCACGCCCTCGGGCAGGATCGCCTTCAAATGCGTCAGGCAGAGGTCCTCGAAGTCGTTGCGCTGGTCCTTCAGTTCGTCCTTGTCGACCGTCAGCCACAGGAGCGGCGTCGCCCGGCCGTGACGCGTGATCAGGCTCAAAGCCAGCGTCGCCTGATTGTCGGCGTCGAAATCGGTCCAGTCCATCGCCACGACGATCGCCTTGCGCTGGCCCACGACCTCGCGAACCCACGGCGCGAACAGGTCCCAGACGACGACCCCGGCGTTGCTCAGCAGACGATCGACCTGTTTGATCGCGTGTCTGTCCGAAAGACCGCGCGCTTGCGCCAGCGCATGCCCGATGAGCGAAACGGCCAACGACGCCCCCGTCAGAACCCCCAACGTCCCATTGGCCAGCGAAAGAATGCGCTTGGCGTGCAAGCTCCCCGAAAACGTGCGCTCTACAAACTCATGAACCAATCCCACCCGCTCGATCGACCTGCGCATGAGCCCCCGCCCGGCTAATTCGTGAACCGGCCACGGGCTAACTCGCCAATCCAGGCAATTTCGAAGTCGATCAAGAATGAGGGGATTCGTGAGGTCTCAAGGCTCTTCCACAACACTTCCTCCAGCAGCGATAAGGCTTCCTCCAGCGCCAAATCCTTTACCGGTCCAAGATCATTAGGCGGGGATGGGGCCCATGCCCGCCCGTGGGCCAACTGCTCCATAAGGCGAGCAAAGGCGTGTAGATCAAGTCTCCCCGACTTCCTGAAAAATCGAGTAGACGTAGGGACCAATAAAGGCGACGATCGGAAAGTTCGGTGCCCTCCAGCGCGGTCTTTATTGCTTGGCATGCCTGTTGATTTGGGCCGAAATGGCTTTCGCAAGCCGCAAGGAAACTGCCGGCATCGAATTGGCGCGAAAACCATGCAGCGGAAACGGTTAAATTCGGGAAGAAGAAGGGATTCAGAAGGAAGTCTGTCGAGCTGGCGCGCAAACCCTTCGAGAGCGTTAAGTGCGCTCTCGCCCCAGTTCTTGGCATCTTCACCCTCCAGCCAATCCCAAAGGACTTTTTCCTTCGGCGACAGCACGCCGAGCCGAGCCCCGGGCATGCCCAAACACCACTGAAGCATTCTATGGACTGACCCAGCGTGCTCGACCGCATCCGTCGGACCGGTACGCCAATAGAGTGGGCGACCGATCAGTAGGGCAACTCGAGAAACGCGTTGTTCGTGCACGGTGTTTGGCGACAAAGCATCCATTTCCTTTCTCCGGAACAGTGCTGCAAGCCGGCATTGTCAAGCCTCACTCGTGGACCGCTTTGCGTCAACTCGCGCCATTGGGGTTTCGGACGCCGGCCCTCCAGCCTGCATCCACGCCCGCGCCAGGGCCGGCGTCCGAAACCTTTCACAAAAGCGGCCCCTTCGGCATGATCGAGGAGGGACGCGCCGCGCTGACCGCCGCCGGCGAGCTCTCTCGACCGACGGAGCGCCGATACGAGAGCCCCGCCCTCATTCGGTTCACTTGCCGCACGAAGGCGAGACGCGCGTCGACTGCGTGCTCGACGGCCGTACGCGCCGCATCGAAGTCGAGCCCGGCGCGCTCATCATCGAAGCGGCGCACGATCAGGGGTTCGAAATCCCGCTCTCGTGCAGGGGCGGCATGTGCTGCACCTGCCGCTGCAAGGTGGTCGAGGGCATTGGCGATGGACGTCACTATTGGCTGAACCCTGGGAGCTCGAGGCCGGCTATGTCCTCGCCTGCCAGTCCCGGCCGCTGACGGCGAAGGTGACGCTCGACTTCGACGCGGCGTAGGTCGGCGCGCGGAGACCCCTTCTCCTCTTGCGGGCTACGGGATTCACACAAGTGATTTGCCGTGGGCAATGGCGTATCCATCGAGCATTGCTGTGAGGCGTCTCCAGCCGTCGGCCATGGTTTTTGGGCTTGGCGGCTTGTAGTAGCCGTGCCAGCCGCCGAGGCGGGCGGTTATCCAGGCGAGCCAGGAGAGCGAGCCGCGAGGGTGCGGATTTTTCTGCTTGACGGTCTTTCCCTCGAGGGTCCGGCCGATGGCGTCGGCGGCCTCGATCAGGCTTTCGTCGATGACGTCGGTGGCGGGACGGGCGCTCGCGCTGCGGGCGTCGGTGAGTTGGAGGATGCGCGTGGCCGCGACGATGCCGAGGGCGGCGAGATTGAACAAGCGGCGGCGCCCTCGACTTGGGTTTCTTCAAGGGCGAGGCCGTCGCGTTTGAGCACGCGGAAGACCTCTTCGATGCGCCAGCGAAGGCGGTGGAGCCGGATGATCTCCAGTGCATCTTCGGCGTTCTCGACGGGCAAGGTGGTCAACAGCCGCCACAGGACTGGCTTTGCATCGGCGGGCGGGTCGATTTCGCGCGCCACGACGACGCGCAAGTGGATGAATGAGGAAGCCCAGGCTCTTCGCATCGCCGCCCCGGCCCAGATCGCCCCGGTCGTTGTCGCGCCCGGAAAAGTTGATCTCGGTCGTGTCCTGCGCCACGACCACCCGCCGCCCCCGGCAGGCCTGCGCGGTGCGAGCGGCCGCCTCCTCCAAAATCGCCTGCGCGCTCACGCGCTCCGACCCCAGAAAGCGATGCGCCGCAATCTCTGCCGCGCGGTCCGCGCCAACTTGCGCGCGAGAGAACCCGAACTCGTTATGTCCTCAAGTATCCGATCGAAACGACGAACAATTCGAATGTCCCCGCAAAACCCCGCCATGCTCGCCTCAATCCGAAAGGCGCTCGAATCATGATGCGCTCAAACAATCAAGCGAAAATCAACTCACTTGTGTGAATGCCGTCGCCT
>CAVYIZ010000101.1:0-71730 GCA_963768555.1 uncultured Alphaproteobacteria bacterium | reverse complement strand
CGCTCGCGCCGGCGACCCCGAATGAACCTTCGCCGGCGCCGCAGCCGCCGGCAGGCACGACCGGGAACCAGACGCAAACCGCGACGCTCCCTCCGGAGACGCCGAGCAACTTGCCAGGTCAGGCCAGGTCAGGCCCCAACATCCCCCCCCGGTCCAGCATGTTCCAACACCAGGTGAACTGATCGACGCGGCGGCGCCGCGCGCGCCGCAAACGCTTGTCGACCTGCCTCCGGCAACAGCCGGCGCGCCCTACTGGGGCGGAGTTGCCGCATTCATCGACCCCGGCGGCAAGGGGTTGCAGCTTGCGACGGACGCTCTGCCCGAAGGGCTGACCTTCAAGGAGTTCGCCGATGGCCGAAGCGCCATCGTAGGAGCGCCGACACATGCGGGAACCGCCTCAGTGCACGTCGTCGCCACCAACCATGTTGGAAGGACCGCACAGATGACGACCACGATCGTCGTCGCCGAAAAGGCGTCGCCGCCTCCCCCGCCTCCCGCAGAGCGCGTCAAGCCGGTCCCGCAGGCGAATCCGGATCACGCGACCCCGCCGAGTTCGGTTGCCCCACCGGTTCATGAGGCGATGTTGCCGTCGCTGCCGGCTCCCTCGCCTCCCGCCGAGCTCGTTAAGCCGGCTCCTCAGGCGAATCCGGATCACGCGGCCCCGCCAAATTCCCTCGCCCCGCCGGTCCAAGGGGCGATCCTTGAGGCGCCGAATGGACAGCAGACGACGCCCAACGATCGGGAGCGGCTTTTCGTTGAGGGCTACGGCGGCGGCGATTGTTTCCTCGTCAAGCCTTTGCCCGACGGCGGAGGCCCCGCTTATTTGGGCGTCGGCGATCAGCTCGGGCCCTTCCAGCGGTTCGAGGAGGCGTTCAAACGGGAGGTCGGGACCGATCCGCAGTTGAGCCTGCGCCTGATCACGGCCGCCGAATGCCCCGCCCTCGACCTTTTCCGGCCGGGCATCGGCGAAGCCTCCGGCGTTCCGAGCATCGAACTCATCGATTACCGCGTCGGCCGCAACAGGCCGCTCGTCGGAACGATCGCCAATCTGCACGGACGCAACGCGTTTCTGATCCTGGTCGACAATGACGGCGTCGCCTACCGCCTCGACGTGAAGCCCGAGCCCGGCGGCGACGCCGCGAAGTTCAGCGTCCCCCTGACCCCCGACGCCGGATCGGCCAAGCAATTGCAGGTGATCCTGGCGATCGCGTCTAGCCGATCCCGGCGCTCGAGACGTTCCGCTCGGGCCCCCTGAAGGCGATCGCGCCCGCGCTTCTCGACGAGGCGAAAAGCGGCTCGGCCGCGGTCAGCGCGGAGTTCTTCACCTTCGTCAATTGATTCGGGCGGCTGGAGCGATTCCCCGCAGGAGCTTACAGCGGACGCTGGTTCTCTCGCCGGCTTGGTTGGGAATGAAGATCTGCGGCTTCGCCGCAGGCGCAGACGGGGTCGCTGCGGCGGGATGCGGGGCCGGGACGCGGCAAACAGGCGCCGGTCCGGTCGTCTCGACCGCCTCAGGGCGTTTGGCTACGTTCTTGCGCGGAAGGCCGGCCTTTGCTCAGTACGACGCGGCGCGGGCTCTCCCTGGCCGGGCTCGGCGCGCCGGCGCAGAGGCGGGCGCCGCCTCGCGCGGCAGCGAGGCGACCGGCCGGCGTTGCCCACACTCCGGCGCCGGTGTTCCCCTGCAGCTTCGCCAGCAGGTCCGGCGTCAGACGCGTCAGGTCGACCGGCAAACGGGCGCCGTGCTCGAATTTCGCGAGGGCGTCCTCAGTCGCCTTCTCGAAGCGGCCGCTCGGCGGCTCGATCTTATAGCAACCGAACTGCGCCAGCAGGCGCTGGGCGCTGCCGACCCGCTCATCGATGTCCGCGATCTTCGACGTGGCGTCGTCGCGGCGCACGCCAAACCGCCAATTGCGGCGCGTCGTCTAGATTGCAAATTCCGCCCGAAGTGTGGCGGTATGTTCGCCGATCCGGGGCGCGGCCGAGCGGCAGCCCTCGCGCCGCCGTCGACGCGGATCGGCGAGCGCGTGGTCCGGAGCGGCTGTCCGTCGGGACGCACGACGGTCTGGAGCATGATCGGCGTGCGCATCGCGCCGGCCCTTGCCTTGCGAGTTTCCTCGGGTGAAGTAATCACATATGAATGAAGCGGGCTTGAGTCATGACCTTCGACCCATCCTCCCTCCGCCAGACGTGGCCGGCGCCTTCGCGGCCCATGCCGATCGTCACCATCGGCGCAGGCTCGATCGTCGTCGACGCGCATTTCCCCGCCTACCGGAAGGGCGGGTTTCCGATCGCCGGCGTCTTCGACCTCAACGCCGATCGGGCGAAGATGGTCGGCGAGAAGTTCGGCGTAAGAGTCTTCGATTCGCTCGACGAAGCGCTGGGGGCCGAGGATGCGATCTTCGATCTCGCGACGCCGCCAGCCGCGCATCTTGCGGTGCTCGAGCGCGTGCCGGCCGGCTCGGGCGTCCTGATCCAGAAGCCGATGGGGTCCGACCTCGACGAGGCGACGAAGATCCTAAGAGTCTGCCGCGAGCGCAAGCTCAGGGCCGCCGTCAATTTCCAGCTTCGCTTCTCGCCGATGATGCTGGCGGTCAGGGACGCGCTCGACCGGGGCCTGATCGGGCGGCTGCTCGACGTCGAGGTCCGCGTGTCGATCGACACGCCGTGGAATTTGTTCGCCTTCCTCAAAGAGCTGCCGCGCATTGAGATCGCCGTCCACTCGATCCACTATCTGGACCTCATCCGCAGCTTTCTCGGCGACCCGAGCGGCGTGCACGCCAAGACCATCGGCCATCCGTCGTCCGAGATGGCGCAGACCCGCACCGCCGCGATCCTTGACTACGGTGACGAGGTGAGGAGCGCGATGTCGGTCAACCACAACCACGCCTTCGGCCGCAGGCACCAGGTCGCGGAGTTCCGCTTCGAGGGAACGGACGGGGCGGCGCACGCCAAGATGGGCGTCCTGCTCGACTATCCGCGCGGCGAGCCGGACGAGCTCACAATCAAAGCGAAGGGCAAGGCGGACTGGGTCCAGGTTCCGCTGCATGGCGGGTGGTTCTCCGACGCGTTCCTCGGACGCATGGCGAATCTGCAGCGATTCGTCGCCGGCGAGGACAAGGAGCTCATCGCCTCGGTCGAGGACGCCTGGACGACGATGGCGGTGGTCGAGGCGGCGTTCGAGTTCGAGCGCCCGGCCGGCGACGCCGCTCAGGGCGCATCCCTGAGGCGGTCGAGCGGCGGCCCGGCCGAGGCCCGCGCAGTTTTGGTCGCCAACGAGCCTTTTCAACGGATTGCGCGTCAAATCTGTCCCTTTTTATGGGTTTTATACCATAACAGTCTGTATTAATCGGGTCAGTAGAGCCGGGAAGAAAATGTCGGTTCAGATGGCGTTAACCTAAATGTGGCCCGCGACGCCGTGAGAAGAGAGAATCGCAGGTTTTACAGGCAGCGCCGCTCTGAATCGCCCCAATGCAGCCCGCGCGTTTACGCCGGCAGGACGCTTCTCGCCCTTACGGCCTATGGGCGTCGATCACGTCCTCCAACAGGGCCGCAATATGGTCCGGCGCTTCGGCTATATCGACATAATCTTCGTGCGTGAATGAAAATCTCACGCGGGCTCCCTTTCCCGCGTGAGGATGCGGTTTATTGATCCCGCCGAACGTCACTGCATTGCCAAAATTCACATAAGTCACGTCGCCATCCGTGAGCGCCGTACATTTGAGCCAAACCGATTCCATCATTTTTCCCTCGCTTTACGGCCAAGCATAACAGGTCGAGACGGCGCGAGCGCGCGGCAAACTCGTATATTTTCAAGCTGAGAAACGACCGAGCCGCGCTTGAATTCGGCGTCAATTCAAAGCAAAACTATTTTGGGAACGTCGATCCGACGGACTCGAAGTAGATGCGTGACGCCGTGGCGTTTGGCGCCCGCAAAAAGCAACATCAGCGTCAGGTTAAAGATTCGATATGGCCCGTTCCCCATAAATGAGGGCGCTTCAACGGCTCGCTCGCGAACACGCCGAAGCCTCCCGGCGAGGGGTCGACATCGCCGAGGTGCGAGAGGAACGGGCCGCCGCTTTTGCTGATCGTCGACGATTCCTCCAGGGCGTAGGCGCGACAGCCGGCGCAGCGCTGATTTCCCGGACGAGGCTCGCAAAGGCGGATGCGCCGAAAAAGCCGAAGATCGTCATTGTCGGGGCAGGCATCGCGGGGCTCAACGCGGCGCTCACCCTGCGGGACGCCGGCTTCGACTCGACGATTTACGAATCGTCAAACCGCATCGGCGGCCGCATGCACTCGAATGTAACAACATGGTCGAACCAGCAGAAGAGCGAATGGTGCGGGGAGTTTATCAACTCCGTCCACAAGACAATTTTGAAACTGGCGAAACGGTTTGGCCTTACCGTCGTCGACGAGATCGCCGCGCAGCCGGCGGGGAGCGTCGACACCCTTTATTTTGACGGGAAATATTACTCTCGAGACCAGGCGGATCGGGACTTCGCGCCGGTGAACGCCATCCTTCAGCAACAGGTCACTCTGGCGCCCTCCACCGTCTACAATTCCTATACGCAGACGGGCTACGACCTTGACCATCTCAGCGTTTACGATTGGATAGAAAAATACGTGCCTAGGGGCCACAAGTCGCAGCTTGGACGGTATTTGGACAGCGCCTACAATCAGGAATACGGGCTCGATACGTCACTCCAAAGCAGCCTCAACCTGATTTACTTGCTCGGCTTTCAACCGGCGTCGGGGCCCTGGCAAATCTATGGCACGTCCGACGAACGCTACAGCATCCTGGGCGGCAATGAACTCTTGCCGAAGACGATCGCCGCGAGCCTGCCGAGCGGGAGCGTGGTCACCGAGTTCGGCGCTTGCGAGCATCCGATTGGCGGACGGCGGAGGCTATTATCTGACGTTCAACACGCCGGCCGGCTCGGAAAACGGTGGCCGCCGACGAGGTGATCCTCACGCTTCCCTTCAGCGTGTTGCGAAAGCTGGATACTTCGTCGGCGGGGTTCGACCAGCTCAAGCAGACCGCAATTCAAGAGCTCGGCTACGGCACGAACACGAAGCTGTCCCTTCAATTCAGTAACCGGTACTGGAACTCCACGGGAAGCTGGGGGACGGGAGCTCAGCCATCCCCTCATTTTTTCGAGGGCCAAAATGCAACTGGAGGTTGGCATTTTGATGCGGCGAGTCTCGTATGACAAGTCCTGAAGTGCGAGTTCGGGTCTCGCAATCGTCGAGAGAGAGGTCGCGCCACGACAAATGCGGGGCCTTAGGGCTTCCCATTCGCTCTACGTGAGGGCCGAAAAGCGCCGAAATCAGGCCGTTCTTGAATTGAGGGGATTACTGGGGGACGGGAGACGGCAATATTTACACGGACCTGTTCTTTCAGAATGCATGGGACTCGTCGCGAGGCCTCAGCGGAGCTGCTGGCGTTCTGACGGCGTTCATGGGCGGGACCAACGGAGCCTCGTTCACGCGGGCGCGTTCGCCTTACGCCTCCGCAGCGACCGACGCCTATGTCAGAAAATATGCGATCGACTTCCTCTCGCAGCTCGAAAACGTGTGGCCGGGCGTCAGGCGATACTGGAACGGCCTCGCGACCCTGAGCACGCCGTGGACGGACCCCAATCTCCTGGGGAGCTATGCATGCTGGAAGGTCGGCCAGTACACCAAATTCGCCGGGTACGAAGGCGTTGCCGAGGGCGCCTGTCATTTCGCCGGCGAACACTGCTCCGTCAATTTTCAAGGGTTCATGGAGGGCGGCGCCCAGGAAGGCGCGCGCGCCGCGCGAGAGATCATCAAGAACTCATGCCGCGGCTCGCTGACAGCGTTTCAAAAAGACAGAAAGGGCGCTGCGAACCCCGCCGCCGGGGGCTCTCTTATTCCGGCAGGCTCGCGCGAAAAAGCGGGTTGACGCGCGCGACCGCCTCCTTCGCCTGCCAGTCCGCCTGTAGCGCCTCGTTGAGGAGGCGCGCGGCGGCGTCCTGGAAGGGCATGGCGCCGTGGTGGCGAGGGCGGCGCAGCAGCCATGATCCCTCGAGCGTGCGCCTCGTCGCGCGGTAGAAGTCGGCGACCGGGGCGTTGACGGCGTCCGACTCCCAAGCGGCGGCGTGGGCGGGCTGGCCGCCCGAGGCGGCGTAAGAGCCCGCCTGGACGTCGGCGCGACGCAGGACTTCAAGCGCCGCATGGCGCACGGCCCGCTCGTGTTCAGCGAGAAGCGCGACCATCCCCGCCGCGCGAGTCACGGCATCGTGGTCGAACGGCTCGAAGTCCTCAACCAGGCGGGGGAGACGGTGCTCGTCTGCGAGCACCGCTATCTCGTCGAGCGGCGCGGGGCTGCGCAATAGCTCCGGACGGCGCCCGAGGCGGACGCTTGAAACGCTCACTGCAGCCGAGGGAGCGCCGCTCGTGTCGTTCGCGGGCATGACAACGTTGGCGGTTCTCCGCACCGGGCTGCTTGCGGCTATCCCTTGACGGCCCCGAACGTCAGGCCGCGGGCAAGGTAGCGCTGGACGAAGAAATAGAAGATCACCGGCGGAATGATGCCGATCAGCGTGTTGACCGCGGCCGTGTTGAAATCGACGCCGCGCGTCGAACGCGAGGCGAGAACGAGCGCCGAGAAGGGGGTGGCCGCCTGGGAGGTCAGCGCGGAGGCGAAGAGCGCCTCGTTCCAGGTGAAGGCGAAGACGAGAACCGACGACACGACCAACCCGTCGAGCGACAGCGGCAGCGCAATCATCCAGAAGATCTGCCAGGGCGTCGCTCCTTCGACCTTGGCCGCGTCCTCGATCTCGGTGCTCACGTCGCGGAAAATGTCGCGCATGATCACGACGACGAAGGCGAGATTGAAGGTCGAGTTGCAGAAGATTAATCCGGTCCAGGTGTCGATCAGGCGCAGATAGACGAGCAGGAGATAGAACGGCACCAGCACGACCGCCGGCGGCAGAACGCGCTGGGAGAGGAACCAGAGCGCGATATCGTTGGAGCGAACCGGAAACTCGTATCGGGCGAGCGCATAGGCCGCCGGAACGCCGAGAACGAACGAGAAAGTCGTTGTTCCGGCGCTCACGACGCAGCTGCTGATGAACGCGTTCCTGGTCTGCGGATCGCCGAGCACCTCGCGCCAAGGGATCGAGGGTCGGTTGAAATTGCAGGAACGGAACGAAGGCGCCGAGCTGGAACGTTTCGGCCAGCGTTTTGACCGAGTTGACCGCGGCCCAAAGGAAGGGGACGAGGGTGAAGACCGCTGCGGCGATCAGCAGCAGATAGATGACGATGCGGGACCAGATTCCGGCCCGCGTCCACAAGATATTCATCATCGCGCGCCTCCCGGCCCTATGCCAAACTCTTGCGCATTTGCTTGAAGAACAGCGTGATCACCGCGGAGACCATGATCAGGAACACGATTCCCATGGCCGAGCCCTTGCCGAAGTCGAAAAACTGGATGGTCGTCAGGTAGTCCATGGCGCTGAACGGCTGGGTGCTGGTCCCGGGACCGCCGGTCGTCAGCGCAAACGGGATGGCGAAGACTTTCAGGCATTCGACCGTGCGAAGCAATACCGCGACCGTGATCACCGGCCAGGAGAGAGGAATTGCGAGACTCCACATCACCTGCCAATGGCTCTTCGCGTCGAGAACCGCGGCGTCGTAAAGATCGCTGGAAATGCCCGCCAGTCCGGCGAGCACGATGATGAAGATGAATGACGTCCATCGCCAGACGTCGAGGAGAATGGAGGCTGCGATGCCGCCCCAGGCTGTCGACATCCATGGAATGTCGATGCCGAGGGCGCCGAGCGGGACGGCGATCAGGCCTCCCTGGACGCTGAAGAACGTCACGCCGAGATAGCCGATCGCAACTTCGAGGGTGAACAGCGGCGAGCCGATGATGGTGCGGAACGCGCGCGATGCCGGGGGCGCCGAGATTGACCAGCCAGGCCGCGAGGAAGCCGAGCACGAGCTCGATCGGCACGGCGACTGCGACATAAATCACCGTGACCCAGATGCTGTGCCAGAACTGCTCGGACGTCAGAACGTCGACGTAATTGGCGAAGCCGACGTACCCTGTGATCCCCTCGCCCAACACATAATTGGCGAAGCTGAAATGGATCACCGAGATTAGCGGGAAAAAGGTGAACGCGACGACCCACAGCACCGCAGGCAGAAGCAGCGCGTATTTGAAGGCGGCGCCGCGTTCCAAACGCCGGATCCGAAGCGCCGCCAATTCCCTTCCCCCTGGCATGCCGCCCATCGAATGAGGAGCCCGCGACGGATTGCCCGCCGCGGGCCACAGTGTCGTCTTAAGCGAACGAGGCCTTGTAAAGCGCCTTCTGCTTTTCGCGCCCGAAGCGATCGGTGATCTTCTCCCAGGCGGCCGCCGTGGCGTCGAGCGCCGCCTTCGGCTGCATCTGGCCGCCGAGCACCGCCGAGATGTTGACGTCGAGCTCGTGCCAGTATTCCGCAGTGCCGGGGATGCGCAGGTATTCCTGCGAAACCGGGTTGGACAGCACTTTATAGTAGGCGCTGAGATACTCGACGACGTCGTCCTCGTTCCAGCCCAGCGCCTTCCACGCTGCGACGCTGCCGGTGCCGATCGGCGGGAAGTATTCGAACTTCATGCCTGGTTGAACGCCCGTCCAGCCGGTGGCCGCGTTCCATGCCGCGTTCTTCTTGTTCGCCATGAAGGACATGAAATCGTAGGTCGCCTCCTGCTTTTTCGACAGTCGAGACAGCACAAGGTGCCACGTGCCGCCGTTGGTGTTGCCCACCTGGTTGAGGTCGTACTTCTTCCACTGGCCGGTGATCGGATTGAAGGCCTCGGTGGTGCCTGGGACCGGGGCGGCGCCCATCTTTCCCTGAACCTTCGAGGTCTTGGGGTCCTGCGCGAGGGTCGGAAGATCGCCCCAGGTCGGCTCCGTCGCCGAGTGCCCGGCCAGGAACAGATTCCAGCCCTGGCCGAGCGTCCAGGCGATCTGCTCCCTAGGACCATTGGCGAGGAACTTCACATAATCCTCCAACGCCCTGAGATGGCCCTCCGAGTTGATCAGCGGCTTCATCGTCTCGGGATTGAAGAAATAGTACTCGTTGTCTGGTGAGACGACGTACGGACCGGAGAGGGTCAGGAAGTGGAAGAATCCTTGCTCATTGACTTTGGCGTGCAGCGAAATGCCCCAGTCGTTCTCGCCATCGCCGTTCCAGTCCCAGCCGGTGAAAAAGTCGGCGACGTCATGATATTCCTTCATCGTCTTCGGCGGGACAGGAAAGTCATAATTGTACTTCGCCTTGAACTTGTCCTGGTACTCCTTGTTGTCGAAGATATCCTTGCGGTAGTAGAGCGCCTGGCAGTCGCCGTCCAGGAGGGCGCCATAGAGCTTGCCGTTCCAATGGTAGAGCTTGCCCTGGGAAGGAATCCACTGGCTAGGGTCCCAGTAGGAATGCTTGGGATCCGCAAGGAACGATTTCGAGCGGAACAATATACGGATTGTCGGGCACAAAGAAGTCTCCGTAGAACCAGCACCCTGGCATGTACGCGTCATACTTGCCGAGTCCGCTGGAGAGATCGGAGAAAATCTGGGTATGCAGTGTCTCGATCGGGATTTCGGCGACATTCACCTTGCCGCCGGTTGCTTCTTCCCAATGAGGCACATGATATTTCACACAGTCGCCAACGGTCAGCTTGCAGACCATCACGTTTATCGTCGTGCCTTTGTAGGGCTTGGTCTTCAGGAACTCGACGCGTTCTGGGGTGATTGGGGACTCGTAAGGCGACACGGGATCCGAGTTCGATCAGATTGGCGGCGGCCCGCGATGGTCGGGTCAGCTTCGCCAGAACCGCGGCGGACAGACCGAGCTGCGCGCCGCGGACGATGAACTGGCGGCGGCTGATCTTGCCGCGCACGATAGTCCCGCACGACCTCGCCGAACTTTTCGTCATCGTAACGATTGGCCATTCTTTCCTCCTCTACATGCGACGGCGCCATGAACTGGTGCTGCCGAATACTTTTCTTTAAACCGTGGTTGTTCTGGTTAACTGCTGCTGATGCCGCGGCCGACTATTCCGTCGGCTCGTCCAGCGGCGAATTGTTTGGGAGACCTGGAGGCGCACACCCCCTTTCAGCAAAACCAGCTGGCATGTCAGCCTATACGTGCATAAACTGCGCGGTCAATGTGTCGCTTCGACGCGGGCGTTATGTCGTTTGTTGGACAGCGTCGAGCATCCCGTGCATCAATCGGAAAAAGGGGCGCGACTCCGGCCGCAATTCGCCGGTCCTGGCGTCTTTCCAAGGAGAGTTCGGATGGCAAGGGTGGAACTCCGTCACGTGTGGAAGCGCTTCGGCGATTTCGTCGCGGTCGAGGACTTCTCGCTCAACGCGGCGGACGGAGAGTTCATCGTGTTCGTCGGCCCGTCGGGCTGCGGCAAGACGACGACCATGCGCATCATCGCCGGCCTCGAAGTCGCCTCCGACGGAGAGGTCCAGTTCGACGGCAAGGACGTGACCGACGAGCTGCCGCACGATCGCGACGTGGCGATGGTCTTCCAGAACTACGCGCTCTTTCCCCATCTCAACGTGTTCTCGAACATGGCGTTCGGCATGCGCCTGAGAAAGGTTCCCAAGTCCGAGATCGAGGAGCGCGTGCGCAAGACCGCCCAGCTGCTCGGCATCGAGGGCGGTGCTGCAGCGGCGGCCGAAGGAATTGTCGGGCGGCCAGCGGCAACGCGTGGCGCTCGGCCGCGCGATCGTGCGCGAGCCGCGCGTCTTCCTGATGGACGAGCCGCTCTCCAATCTCGACGCCGCCCTGCGCATGGAGATGCGCGCCGAAATCATCAAGCTGCAGGAGCGGCTCGGCGTGACGACCTTCTACGTGACGCATGACCAGGTCGAGGCGCTGAGCATGGGCGACCGCATCGTCGTGATGCGCGAGGGACGCATCCAGCAGGTCGGCAGCCCGACCGAGCTCTACGAGCAGCCGAACAACGCCTATGTCGCGAGCTTCATCGGCAGTCCGCCGATGAACTTTATCGAGGGGCGCGTCGAGGGCGACCGCATCGTTCTGCCCGGAGAACAGACCGCGCTGACGATGAACGGCGGCCGCGCGGCATGCGGTCGCCCGCGCTTCCACGCCGGAGGTCACGGTCGGCGTCCGGCCGGAGCACATCCTCTTCTCCGACAACCCTGCCGGCGCCGCAGCCTTCAGCATCGCGGGCGCTGTCGATACGGTCGAGCCGCTCGGCCACACGACGCTCGTGCGGGCCAAGATGGCGTCCGGCCGCCGTCTCAACGTTCTGCTGGCGGGCAAAGTCCGGCTCAAGGAAGGCCAGGCCGTTCACGCGGTCTTCGCCCCCAGTCGCGTCTATCTGTTCGATCGCAAGAGCGAGCAATCCCTGCTCGGCATCAGCGAATAGGCGGAAGCGACGGAGGAGTGAATTGCGGATTGACGTCAAGATGCCGGATCTCTCCGCCGCCGAAGGCGCCGACATTCTGCTCAGGCGCTGGCTCATTCCCGAGGGAGCGCCGGTTAAGCGGGGCGAGCCGCTGCTCGAGGTCGAAATCGACAAGGCGACCTCGGAAGTCGAGTCGCTGGCCACGGGAATTGTCGCTGAGATTCTGGCGCGACCGGACGTCAAGATCGCGGTCGGGCAGGTCATCGCGCGGATCGAGGTCGACCCGTGACCGCTCTCCGTCACGCCCTTCGGCGAAACGCAACGTTTTGAGCGCGCGCATGTCGGAACGAAACATCATCGCCTTCGACGCAGGCGGCTCCGCCGTCAAGGCGGCGCTCTACGGCGAGCGCGGCGCCGAACGCGCGGCCGCGGCCGTCGGGATGGCGCCCCTGCATCCCGCGCCGGGCTTTCTCGAGCGCGATCCCGAAATCATGTGGGCCGCGGTTTGCGAAGTCGCGCGCAAGGTTCTGTCCACGTCGGGCGTCGAGCCGTCGACGATCGCCGCGGTCGGCCTGACCGGATACGGCAATGGGCTCTTTCTGCTCGACCGCGACGGAACGCCGGTCCGCAATGCGATCCTCTCGCCGGATCAGCGCGCGGCGGCGATCGTCGCGCGCTGGCGCGACGAGGGGGCCGAGGCGAGCGCCGTGCCCCTGACCTACAACGGGCAATTTGCCGGCAAGCCGCTTCCGCTGATCGCATGGCTCGAGGAGCACGAGCGGGAGACGCTGCAGCGCGCCGACCGGGCGATCTTCTGCAAAGACTATCTGCGCTTTCGTCTGACGGGCGAGATCGGCCTCGAAATCAGCGACATGTCTTCCGCCGGCCTGACCGACCAGCGCCTGCGTCGCTGGGCGCCGGCCGCGCTCGAGCCGTTCGGGCTCGGGCGCTATGCGAGGCTGTTCGGCGACGGCGCCGAGCCGCTGACCGTCGCCGGCGCCGTCACCGAGAGGGCTGCGGCCGATACCGGGCTCGCCGTCGGAACGCCGGTCTCGGTCGGCTACGCGGACGGCCCGGCGATGGCGCTCGGCCTCGGCGCGACCGACGAAAGCCTGATCAGCGTGATCGCCGGCACATGGGGCCTCAATCAGCTCGCCACGCGGACGCCGGCGACCTACGGGTCGGCCGCAGCGGTCATCGCCGGGCCGAGGCCGGGCGAATTCGTCGTGACCGACGCGGGCCCGACATCGGCGAGCGCGTTCGAATGGTTCGTCAACTCGGTGATCGGCCGCGCCGACATGAGCCGCCGCGGCCGTGACGCGCTGTTCGATTTCTGCAACGTGGAGGTGCTGCGGGCGCGGGCGGACGGCGACGTTCCGTATTTCCTGCCCTACTTGAACGGCCGGCTCGAGCAGCCGGAAGCGCGGGCCTGCTTCATCGGGCTCGCCTCCTGGCACAGCCTGCCGGAAATGGTCCGCGCCGTGTACGAGGGCGTGGCGTTCGAGCACCGCGGCCACATCGATCATCTGCTCGCGGGCCGCGAGCGGCCGCGCGCGGCCCGCTTCGCTGGCGGGGCGGCCCGAAGCCGGCCATGGCTCGAAATCTTCGCCTCAGCGATCGACCTGCCGCTCGAGCTCTCGCCGGTCACCGAACTCGGGGCGCTCGGGGCCGCCATGGTCGCCGCCGTCGGCGTCGGACTCTATCCCGACCTCGACGTCGCCGTCGCCGCGATGACGCGCGTCAGCAACCGCATCGAGCCCGAGCCCGACCTGTCGCGAATCCTGACGCGGCGCCGCGGCGTCTCCAATGCGCTGCGTGATGCGTTGAGCTCGACCTGGGCGACACTTTGACGCAGGGCCGGCCCCCCTTCGCTTCGCAAGGGAGGAAAAGCGCCGCCCCCGCCCGATTGACAGAGATCAAGTCTCATCGTCTCTTCGAGGGAGAAATGGGGGCACCGGTCAACCCATTCGGGGTGCTCCTCTGCGCTTCGCCCCTTTTGGTGACTCGGCCTTTCGCGCAGCGCTATTCGGAAGGCGTCGGGACGAAGGGCGGCAGAGTCCCGCGCTTCGGGCGGGTTCGCTACGCCTGCGGCGCGTCGAACAAGCAGCAACTCGAAGAAAGGAAAGAAAACTGCGCCGATTTCGCTTGTAACATGTAACGTGACTTGTTACATTCTGGATGATCGGAAGCTTCAATCACAAGGGCCTCAAGCGCCTTTTCGAGAACGACGACAAAAAGCTGTTGCGCCCGGATTTGGTCGAGCGGATCAAAACGCTCCTGGCCTATCTTGACGCCGCCAAGGTGATTGAGGACCTCGATATTCCAAGCTTGCGGCTGCACCCGTTGGGCGACCTCAAGGGCTATTGGGCGATCACCGTGCGCGCGAACTGGCGCATCATTTTTCGATTTTCGGATGGCACGGCTTCCGACGTCGAGCTGACAGACTACCACTGATGGAGGCGCCCATGATGAAGAACCCGCCCCACCCCGGCATCGGCCTCAAGCACGAGCTGGACGAACTGGGACTGTCGGTTGCCGAGGCCGCCAAGGCCCTTGGCGTGACGCGGCAGCAGCTTTACCGCCTGATCAATGGCGATTGCGGCGTCACGCCGGAAATGGCGTTGCGGCTTGAGCTGGCGATCGGCAGCAGCGCGGATTTCTGGCTCCGCTTGCAGATGAACTACGATCTTGCGCAAGTCAGGCAGCGGGCCGCGTCGATCCACGTCAGGAAACTGGCCCGGCCGGAAGTTGCGTAGGGTTTAGCGCCTGTTTCCGCTGAGGGGCGAGAACCGGATGATCCCAAGACGCGATAAGCGGAAAGGGCGCCGTGACTAAAGTGCATCGGACAATACAGCCACGCGCGCGACGGAGATCGGCGCCGACGGCTATGGCGCGTTGGCGCCGGACGCGGGGGGCGCTCGAGACCGCCGTCGCCGTGATGACGCGCGTCAGCAACCGCATCGACGCCCGAGCCCGACCTGTCGCGAATCCTGACGCGGAGCCGCGGCGTCTTCAACGCGCTGCGCGACGGGTTGAGCTCGGCCTGGGCGACGCTTTGACGCAACGCCGGCCCCCTTCTCCGCGAAGCGGGGAAAAGCGTTGCCGCCTTCCTCCCCTGCGAAGCGGGGGAGGGGACCATGCGATGTACGATCCGGTAAGATCGCTGACGGATTGGACCGGATACATCGTTGACAGGTCTATTGCACGGCGAGGAGGGCCCCGCCGATGCCTTGGAGTGAGACCTGCGCGATGGACGAGCGGATGCGATTTGTGATTGCGGCGCGTGAGGACGAGGCGGTGATGACGGAGGTTTGCGCCGCGTTCGGGATCAGCCGCCAGACCGGCTACAAATGGCTGGCGCGCTATGCGGCGGAAGGCGCGGAGGGGTTGAAGGAGCGCAGCCGCGCGCCGATCCGCCATGGGCGGGCGCGCGACGAGGAGCTGGTGGCGGCGGCGCTGGCGCTGCGCGAGCGGCATCCGACCTGGGGTCCCAAGAAGCTGCGCAGGACGCTCGCCGACCGCTTGCCGGATGTCGCGCCGCCGGCGCTCAGCACGATCGGCGACTGGCTGCGCAAGGAGGGGCTGACCCAATCGCGTCGGCCGCGCAGGCGGTGTCCGCCCTTTTCTTCGCCGTTCCTGGCCGCCGACGGGCCCAACGCGGTGTGGTGCGCCGACTTCAAGGGCTGGTTTATGACGGGCGACCGCCAGCGCTGCGATCCGCTGACGATCAGCGACGCGATGAGCCGCTATCTCTTGCGCTGCCAGGCGGTGGCGCAGACCGACGGGGAGCACGTGCGCCCGGTGTTCGACGCGGCGTTCTGCGAGTTCGGGTTGCCGCTTGCGATCCGCTCGGACAATGGGCCGCCGTTCGCGTCGGTCGGCGCAGGCGGGCTGTCGCGGCTTGCGGTGTGGTGGATCAAGCTCGGCGTGCGCCCCGAACGGATCGAGCCGGGCAAACCGACGCAGAACGGCCGCCACGAGCGCATGCACCGGACCCTGAAGGCGGACGCCGCCGACCCGCCGGCGGCCACGCTCGCCGAGCAGCAGCGCCGCTTCGACGAGTTCCGCGCCGTCTACAACCACGAACGGCCGCACGAGGCCTTGGATTTCGAGACGCCGGCGGCGCTCTATCGCGCCTCCGATCGCGCTTATCCTTGCGCCCTGCGCGAGCCCGATTATCCGGACGACTGCGCCGTGCGGCGCGTGCGCTCGAACGGCGTGATCAAATGGGCCGGCGACCTGATCTTCGTCAGCGAGGCCCTGGTCGGCGAGCCCGTGGCGATCGAGGAGACCGAGGCGGGCGAATTGCGGATTCGCTACGCCGACGTCGAACTCGGATTCCTCGACAAAAGCGGCCGCCTTCGCCGCCGGAAATTGTCGCGGCCGCCCGCCTGTGGACTTGTGGACAACGCTGAGGCGTTGCCCACAATCCCACAGGAAGAGCAGCAGCAACAGCCGGCCGCGTAAGTGGCCAAAAGTGTCAACCATGTATCCGGTCCAAAGTGTCAACCATCAATCCGGTTGCACAGCGAAGCATGGTGGAGGAGGCAAGCCCGCGACGTCAATCCGAGCCAATCGCCCTCCCCATCGCCCCGCACACGCCGTCGGGCCAGACATAGGTAACGCCGGCCGCTGCTTGATGCTCCGGCAAGCGGATCGCCTCCTCAATGCCCCGTCAGCAATTGCCCGCGCTTCTCCGGGCTGAAGCGAACGACGACGATCATCGCGAGGGCCACCACGCCCCCCACCAGCGCAAGCGCAAAGGCGTAATTGCCGCCGTTCGCCTCGGCGATCTTCGCCTGGAGCGGGCCGTTGTAAGAGGCGAGGAAATTGCCGGCTTGGTAGACGAAGGCCGGAATCGTCGCGCGCGCGGCGGCGGGCGACATTTCATTGAGATGGGCCGGGACGACGCCCCAGGCGCCCTGCACCGCGACCTGCATGATGAAGGCGCCGAGGGCGAGCATCACCGGCGTCGAGGAATAGGCCCAGAGCGGCAGCGTCGGCAGCGCAATCGACGCCGCGACGGTGATCGCGTTGACGCGTCCGATCTTCTCCGACACGTGGCCGAACGTGACGCCGCCGACCATGGCGCCGAGATTGGCGATGATGGTGATCCAGCTCACAGTCGCCGGATCGAAGTTGTGCTGCTTCTGCAGGAAGGTCGGATAGAGGTCCTGGGTGCCGTGGCTGAACAGGTTGAAGCACATCATCAGCACGACCATGTAGATGACCAGCCCCCAGTTGTCGGTTATCGTCGTCCAGAGGTGGGGCTTTTCGCGCGACTTTGAGGCCTCGAACGCCGGCGATTCAGGCACGGCGCTGCGGATGAACAGCACGACGAAGGCGGGCAGGATGCTGAGCAGGAACATGGCCCCCAGCCGAAAGTGTAGTCGCCGAAGGTGCGGCCGTAGAGCAGGCCGTAAACGATCGCCGCGAGCAGGAAGCCGCTCGGATAGCCGCATTGCAGAATGCCGGAGACGGTTCCGCGCGCCTGCGGCGGGATCGACTCCGTCGCCAGCGAACTGCCGAGGCCCCATTCGCCGCCCATTGCGATGCCGAACAGCGCGCGCAGGACAAGGAAGACGGTGAGATTCAGGGAAAACGCCGCGAGCGCGCCGATGACCGAATAGCAGGCGATGTCGAGCATCAGCGCCGGCCTGCGTCCCCATCTGTCGCCGATGCGGCCGAAGATGAAGGCGCCAACGAACCGCATCGCCAGCGTCAGAAACAGAGCGTAGGCGACCGCCGGCACACCGACGCCGAACTCCTTGGCGATGTCGCCGCGGTCGAGGCGAAGAAGTTGCGCATCCACGCCCAGCTCAATTTGCGCGTCAGCGCCCGTCCGCCTTCGCTCTCCAACGCATGGACGTGAAACATTCTGTTAAATTGCTTCATTGGACGGCCCCTCTCTTGTGGCGCTCCCGGCGACCACGCTTCGGCACTTTGATGCCGCCGAGGCGGGGCCCCGTCCACACCATCAAGGCTCGCCGAAGACGACCCGCATGAGCGGGCTCGGCCTTGACGCCGAGCGCGGATCACGCACGAGAAGACGACCGCATTGCCTCTGGTCAAAAAAGGGCGCGCCGATGGGCAACGATCGACCATTGCGCCCGTCGCATGTTGGAGCCGTAAGCGAAATACATCATGCGGTCGCGTCCGCGTGCGAGCAGCACAGCGTCTCGCAACCTCTCTTCAAAGCCTTGACCTCGAAGGAATTTGCCGACTCGCGCCCGCCGAGGCTGCTGCGGCGATCCCCGTCACGCCGAGCGCCGATCCGACACTGCCATTCGAGCCGAGCGCCAGACCTGTCCCTCGCTTCCCCGTAGGTTCCGCCTATGGTGGCCACGGGCTTAGGTCCGGCGACGGGCGGTAGCTTGGACAACCGCCCGTTCGCCGACTCTCTCACAATTTGCGGACACAAGGTGGCCGAAGGCCGGATGGGGTGCGGAAAGCAGGAATCGCTCGGTGAAAGTTCGCAATGACGTCGTGCTGTCGGGGGCTAGGCTTCGCTCCACCGGAATACGATCCGCCACCAAATGTTGATCCGGATCGAATACTTGCCGGCGAGATCGCCTTGCAAGGCTTGCAGGCGGATCTTGGCGGCCCGGAACTCGCTTGGCGATTACGCCGCCTATAGTGCTATAAGTGACCAAATAGATGGTCATGAGGGCGCCATGGAAGATGCCACGATCGCCGATGCGAAGGCGCACTTGAGCGGACTGGTTGAGCGAGTCGCGCGCGGCGAAACGGTCAGGATCACGCGGCGAGGAAAGCCTGTTGCGCGTCTCACCGCCATCGAGCGACAGCCGAAGCCGATCGATCTGAAGGCCTTGCGGGCGTTAACGGCATCGATGCCCATGCAGCCGGAGCCGGCGCGAAGCTGGCTTCGATCGGTGCGGGACGAATCGCGCTACTGATGCTCTACCTCGACACGTCAGGTCTCGTCAGCGCTTTGACGAAGGAAGCGGATACGGCTCGCTCTCAGACCTGGCTCGCTAAACAGGAAACGTCCGAACTGACAATCAGCGACTGGACAGTGACGGAGTTCACTTCGGCGCTGTCGATCAAATTGCGAACGGGCTGCCTCGACGCGGAACATCGCGCCGCCGCGCTTTCCGCGTTCACCCGGCTTTCCGCTGAAAGCCTACGGGTCCTGCGAGTCGCGCGCGAAGACTTTCACACGGCGGCTCGATACGCCGATCAATCGGAGCTCAACCTTCGCGCTGGCGACGCCCTTCATCTTGCCATCTGCGCCAATCATGGAGCGACGGCCTGCACGCTCGATCGGCGCCTGGCGGAAGCGGCGCCGCGAGTGGGCGTAGAGTCCGCATTGCTGTTGGCGGGTCGCCCGGGCTAGGTCCTTTGCGACGACTCTAACCACCCCGCGGTTCGCAGGAACGACCCGCAATCGGGTGCTCTTCGCCCTGGACCGCCTCGTCTGCTTCGCTCCTCCCGATCGAGGCGAATTTCAGGACTTGCAGCACGCCTCATGACGGCTGTTCTCTGAGGCCGCTCCGATGATGGACTTGGCGTCGGCCTTCGGCGATCATCGTCGGAACGCCGCCGAAGATCCGCCCATGCTCGAACGCCATCTCGCCTGCCTCGGCCCGTCGGGCTTCCATCGCGTCGCCTATGACGAATGGTGCGGCGCGGCCGGGGCGCCGACGCTCGTCTGCGTTCACGGCCTGTCGCGCAATGCCCGCGACTTCGACGCGATCGCCGCGGTCCTGTCGCGGCATTATCGCGTCGTCTGCCCGGACATGCCGGGGCGGGGCCGCAGCGCGTGGCTCGCCAATCCGGCGGACTACGCCTTTCCGCTCTATCTCGCCGACTGCGCCGCGCTGTTTGCCCGGCTCGACGTCGAGAGCGTCGACTGGATCGGCACGTCAATGGGCGCCCTCATCGGCATGATGCTGGCAGCCCAGCGCGGCAGCCCGATCCGCAAGCTCGTGCTCAACGACGCGGGCGCTTTCGTCTCCGGCCAGGGCTTGAACCGCATCGGCGGCTACCTCGGCGCCGATCCGACCTTCGCGTCGATCGAGGCGATGGAGGCGGCCGTGCGCAGGAACAACGCGCCCTACGGTCCGCTGACGGACGCGCAGTGGCGCAAGCTGACGATCGACAGCGCCCGCGAGAAGCCCGGCGGCGGCTATGGCTTCAATTACGATCCGCGCCTCGGCGATCCGTACAAGGCGGGCCCCGTGGGCGACGTCGACCTCTGGGCGTTCTGGGACGCCGTCCGCTGCCCCACCCTGCTCCTGCGCGGGGAAAAGTCGGACATCGTCCCGCGCGACGTGGCCGAGGCGATGACCGAGCTGAGGCCGCGGGCCAAGCTCGTCGAGTTCCCCGGAATCGGCCACGCGCCGCAACTCCTCTCCGACGATCAGATCGGCGCGGTGCGCGACTTTTTGCTCGAGTGACGGCGCTGTAGCCCCGCGCAACGAGCGCGGCGGACGCGGCCAGCGGCGGGTCGACAGAGCGCATCTGACCTGACGTGGCCAGCGGCCGCGTCTACAGGACCTTTCCCTTCCGTCTCTCAGCCTTTATCCCTCGCGGCGTCTTGACGGGAACCGCACATGCCGCCCCTTTTGCAATTGCGTGACATTGGCCTGACGCTCGGCGGCGCGCCTCTGTTCGAGAAGGCGGAGCTGTCGATTTCCGAAGGCGAGCGGATCGCCCTTGTCGGCCGGAACGGCTCGGGGAAATCGACGCTGTTGCGGATTGCGGCAGGGCTCGCGGCGCCGGACCGCGGGACGCGGTTCCAGCAGCCCTCGGCCCGGCTGGCGTTGCTCCCGCAGGAGCCGGATATGTCCGGCTTTTCGACGTCGCTCGATTACGTGCTCGCCGGCTTGAGCGAACACGACGACGCCTACGCCGCGCGCGCGATGATGACCGAACTCGGGGTCGACCCTGCCGCCGACCCGGCGACCCTGTCGGGGGGAGAAGCCAGACGCGCGGCCCTCGCACGGGTCCTGAGCCCGGAACCGGAAATCCTGCTGCTCGACGAGCCGACCAATCAACTCGATCTGATCGCGATCGAATGGCTGGAGAACCATCTCGCGCGATCGCGCTCGGCGATCGCGCTCGTCAGCCATGACAAACGACTGTTGGCCGATCTGACCAATGCGACGGTCTGGGTCGATCGCGGGACGACCCATCGCCTCGATCGGGGGTTCAGCGCCTTCGAAGCCTGGCGGGACGCCAAACTCGAAGAGGAGGAGGCGGAGCGGCACAAACTCGACCGCCGCATCGTCAGCGAAGAGCACTGGATGCGCTACGGCGTCACCGCGCGGCGCAAGCGCAACATGCGCCGCGTCGCGGAACTGGAAGGCCTGCGCCGGGAGCGGCGCGAGGCGCGCCGGGCGGTCGGGCTCGCGAACATGGTCGCTCAGGAGACCAAGGCGTCCGGCGCGCTCGTGGTCGAGGCGGAGCGGATCAGCAAGTCCTATGACGGCAGGCCGATCGTCCACGATTTCTCGCTCCGGATCATGCGCGGCGACAGGATTGGAATCATCGGCGCCAACGGCGCCGGAAAGACGACCTTGATCAATCTCTTGACCGGAGCGCTCAAGCCCGATTCCGGCGAGGTCCGGATCGGATCGAACGTGCTCATGGCGAGGCTCGACCAGAGACGGGCCTCGCTGCCGCCCTCCGCGACGCTCCTCGACGCCCTCACCGGCGGCGGCAGCGATTACGTGACGATCAACGGCGAGCGCCGTCACGTCATCGGCTACATGAAGGACTTTCTGTTCGGTCCCGAGCAGGCGCGCACGCCGATCGAAAAGCTGTCGGGAGGCGAGCGCGGCCGCCTGACGCTCGCCATAGCCTTGGCCGCCCCGTCGAACCTGATCGTGCTCGACGAGCCGACCAACGACCTCGACGTCGAGACGCTGGATTTGTTGCAGGAGCTGCTCGGCGAGTACAAAGGAACAATCCTGCTCGTCAGTCACGATCGCGATTTCCTCGATCGCGTCGCGACCTCGGTGATCGTCAGCGAGGGCGGCGGCCGCTGGCTCGAATATTCGGGCGGCTATTCCGACATGGTCGCGCAGCGCGGTTACGGGCTCTCGGGACCGCTGGCGCCGCCGCTGGCGGCTGAGAAACCCGACAGGCCGGCCGTTCGCTCGAAGAGCCGGGCCCCGGCGAAGCGGAAGCTCAGTTTCAAGGAGAAGCGGGCGCTCGAGCTGTTGCCTTCGCGCATGGACGCGTTGCGCCGGGAGCTCGACGCGCTCGAGCTCAAACTCGCAGACCCGGACTTCGCGGGCCGCGAGCCGGAGGCGTTCCAGGCGGCGACAGTCCAGTACGGCCGGGTCCGCGAGGAACTGGAACAGGCGGAGGACGAGTGGCTGGCTCTCGAAATTTTGCGCGAGGGCATGGAGCAGTCCGAACGCTGATTGCCATGGGCGCAGCACGCTGGGGGACGCGTTCCCTCCCCCCTGCGGGAGGGAGGGGTCGAGCCATGCTTTTCCGGCTATCCGGGCTGGCAATCCGATCAAAACAGCCAATTGGAAGGTTCTGCGCAACCCCGCCCCCACAAGGGGGCGCCGGCGCTCTCTCCGATCAGGAGGCAACTCCCTCGAGCAGCGCGGTCATCGCGGCGAGAAAGGCGAGAAAGGCGAGAAAGGCGCGGCCGTGGATGTTGAACTTCACTCGGTCAAACCTCTGCTGGATTGGGCGTCACGTCTCGACTCGGGGACGCAGCCAGATTTGGTAGAGCGCCAAGGCGCAGATCGCCCCGACCGCCATCACGAGGCCGATCGAAAGCGGCGATCCGTCGCGATAGAGCGCCGCGGCCGCCATCCCGCCGACCGCGCCGAACAGCATCTGGATCGACTGCACAACCGCCGACGCGACGCCGGCGATCTCGGGCAGCGGGTGGATCGACCTCATGCACGACGTTCGGAAAGACGAGGCCGAAGGTCGAGATATAGACCATCACCAACGCCGCCACGACGAGCGGCGAGCTTGCCCCGGCGAGGCTGACGGCGACGAGCGCGATCGCGACGCAGAGCAGCAGGCAGAGCGTGACGTCCAGCACGGTCCGCGGCTTGGCATGGCGGTTGACCAGCCAGGTGTTGATTGTCGAACCGAAGATCACGCCGGACGCGGTGATGGCGAACAGGCCGGCGAAGCCGGCCTTCGACACGCCGAAGCCCTGCATGAAGAGCAGCGGCGACGTGTTCACGTAAGCGAACAGGCCGGCGAACGTCGTCCCGCCGATTACCGAGAAGCCCGCGCACATCGGGTGCGTCAGCGCGCGCCGGTAGCCCGCGATTATGGTCGCGGGCTTGAGGCTGCGGCGCATGTCGCGCGGATGCGATTCGCGGAACCCGAGCGAAGCGAGGAGCGTGACGGAGGCGCCCACGACGACCAGCGTGAAGAAGATCGTGCGCCAGTTTCCAAAAGCGAGGATGCCCGCGCCAAGCGTCGGAGCGATGAGCGGAGCGACGCTGAACACCAGCGACACCGCAGCGAGTTGCAGCCGCGCCGCCCGGCCCTCGAACAGGTCGCGGATGATGGCGCGCGGCAGAATGCCGACCGCGCCCGCGCCGACGCCCTGCAGGAGCCGGAAAGCGAGCAATGCGCGGATCGAGGGCGCCAGCGCGCAACCGAGCGAGCATAGCGTGAAGAGACCGAGGCCCGCGAGCATCATCGGTTTGCGGCCGTAGCGGTCGGCGAGCGGGCCGACCGCTATCGGAGCGGTCGAGAAGCCGGCGATGAAGATCGCGATGACGGCCGCCGCCTCGGCGGGGCTGGCGCCGAACTCCGCCTGGATCGTCGGAAGGCTCGGAAGCGCCGTGTCGATGGCGAGAGGGGGAATGACCGACAAAGCGCCCAGAAAGAGGGTGAAGCCCAGCGCACGAGCGTTGACGCCCATCAGGCCGGCTCGTGCTTCACGTCGGCGCCGTATTGCAGCACCTGCACCTTTTCCAGGGTCACGAGCCCACTGCCCATCATCGAATCGAGCGTCGGCAGGAACGCCTTGATCGCCTCCTCCGTGTCGACGATCTCGATGACGAGCGGCAGGTCCTGCGAGAGGCGCAGGATCTTGGTTGTGTGCAGGCGACTCGAACGGCCGAAGCCCATTGGCCCGCGCAAGACCGTCGCGCCGGCGAGCTTGGCGTTGCGCGCCGCAAGCACGATCGCCTCGTAAAGCGGCCGTCCCTGATACTTGTCGTCCTCGCCGAAGAAAATGCGCAGCAGCATCGCATCGCGCGGAAGCGACATGGGTTAGACTCCCTTGAGCTGGTTGAGCGCGGCGGCCACGATAAATCCTAGCCAGACCGCGAGGAGACAGAGCACGACCGACACGACGACATTAAGACCGGCGAGCGTCCATTCGCCGTCCTGCGCGAGATTAAGGGTCTGCAGGCTGAATGAGGAGAAAGTGGTGTAGCCGCCGCAGATTCCGGTCATGACGAACTGGCGCGCGTTCGTGCCGACGAAGATGCGTCCGTCGGGCCCCGTCAGCGTCGCGAAGAAGCCGATGACGAAGCACCCGGTCACGTTGACGATGAGCGTGCCGATCGGAAAGGTCTCGCCGATATGGTGAGCGGCGAGGCCCGAGAGCCAGTAGCGCGCGACTCCGCCGAGCGCGCTGCCCAGCATGACCCACAACCATGTCATGGATTGAAAATTCCCCTTCCCTCGCCCACCGACGTTAGAGGGCGACGCGAAGCGCAAGCGCGCGCCGTCGCGCCCGGCTTCACGGCGCGTAGCGCTCGAGGCTCTGCTCGATGGCGCCGAAGATGGAGCGGCCAGTGGAGTCCTTCATCTCGATCCGCACCACGTCGCCGAATTTGAGGTACGGCGTCTTTGGCTTGCCCTCGAGGATGGTCTCGACGGCGCGAAGTTCGGCGATGCAGGCGTAGCCCGCGCCGCCCTCCTCGATCCGGAGGCCAGGGCCGCCGTCGGCGCCCTTGTTCGACACCGTGCCCGAGCCGACGATCGCGCCTGCGCCGACGGGCCTGGTCCTCGCCGCGTGGACGATCAGCGCCGGAAAGTCGAACGCCATGCCGACGCCTGCGTCAGGCCGCCCGAACGGCTTGCCGTTCAGCGTCACGAGAAGCGGCAGCCTCGCCTTGCCGCCATCCCAGGCCGAGCCGAGTTCGTCAGGTGTGGCCGCGACCGGCGAGAAGGCGGGCGACGGCTTCGACTGGAAGAAGCCGAATCCCTTAGCGGCTTCGCCCGGCGCAAGATTACGCAGGGAGACGTCGTTGACCAGCAGGACGAGCCGGATCGCCTCCGCCGCCTCCTCGCGCGCGCATCCGGCGCGCACGTCCCCGACGACGACCGCGACCTCGCCCTCGAAATCGACGCCGAAGTCCTCGCTCGCCATCACGATCGACTCCCGCGGCGCGAGGAAGGCGTCCGAGCCGCCCTGGTAGATCAGCGGATCGGTCCGGAACGACGCCGGCAGCGCGTCGCCATGGGCGCGGCGGAGGAGCTCGACGTGGTTCACATAGGCCGAGCCGTCGGCCCACTTATAGGCGCGCGGAAGGGGCGAGAGCGCCTCGTGCTCGCGGAAACGGAACGACGGCGCGGCGCCGATCTCGAGATCGCGGGCCAGCGCCTCGAGCTTCGGGGCGAGGCGCGGCCATTCGTCGAGCGCCGCCTGCAGGGTCGCGGCGATCGGCCGCACTGGGCAGTAGCGCGTCAGGTCGCGCGACACGACGACCAACATGCCGTCGCGGGCGCCGCTTCTCAGCGTGGCGAGCTTCATTGCGTGTTTTGATCCCTCGGCGCTTCGCTCGGGATTGTGCACCGGGGCGTCGGGCCGCGCCAGCCCTCGCGCCGACGGGGCTGGTCCCTATGGCTTCTTCTCGAGCCGGGCGATCAGATTCTCGGCCGCCGACATGCCGCCGATCGTCCCGAGCGTGCCGAGGATCCCGGCGGCGAGCGCGCTTCCGCGGAGCACCGTCGGCGAGCGGGATCAGCGGGATGAAGAAACCGATGAGGGCGCCGGTCAGCGACGCGAGGATGACCGCGAGCGTTTGCGCGGCGACCCGGACCAAGCCGTCGCTCTTTGCCGCGATGAGCGTCGCCGCAAGGGCGGCGAGCGCAAGACCGATGAGCGAAACGGCGATAACGATGGCGGCGGCCTCCTTTGCCCGGAAATTGCGCGGTCTTTTCGTCGAATGCGTGGCGGCGCGGACCGAACGCCTATCTGCCACTTCGCGGCGGACGTCGAGCGCGTGTTCCTGATGCCGCCGGCGATCTGGCGCGGCGAGAGTTGCAGACGTTCAAGGACTGTCCGCCGCGCCAGAAGGCCGGCAGCTTTACGATCAATGACGCCACGGACAAGCTCCTGGACGTGCAGCGCGGAAGCAACTAGGCTTCGGGCGGCGGCTAAGGTCGCGCTCGGAGAAAGACCTTGACGCCGCCGCCTAGGCACAGGCCGCAGCCGCCGTCCGGAAGCGGATCGGCAGCGAAGACACGGGGGTGGGAGCCGTGAGCGACATTGCGTCGATATGGCGCAATGTAAGCGCGCCGGCGGCTGTGGAGCTGCTTTGCAGCGAAAATGGTGAAGCGAAGGGCGCTGCAGGTCGCTCGGCTCGAACTGCAGAAAGCGCGGCGTGCGCGGCCCCGGCCTTTTGGGCCGCGGTGGCGCAGGAAATGGAGGTCGTCGCCAGCGGCGAATCAGGCGACAATCAAGGGAGAACGAAATGAAAAGGCAATTCGCTGAATTCATCGGAACCTTCGCCCTCGTGTTTTTCGGCTGCGGGGCGGCGGTCGTCGGCGGCATGGGTTCGGGACCCACAGCAGTCAATCTGCTCGGCATTGCGAGCGCTTTCGGCTTCGCCATCATCGCCATGGTCTATGGCATCGGCCCGATCTCCGGCGGCCACGTCAACCCGGCGGTCAGCTTCGGCGTCTTCGTCGCCGGCCGCATGAGCGCCGCCGACATGGTCAGCTACTGGATCGCCCAGGTCCTCGGCGCGCTCGTCGCCGCGGCCGTCCTCTACCTGATCCTGTCCGGCAAGGCGTCAGGTTGGAATGGCGGGCTCGGCCAGAACGGCTGGGGCTCTGGCTATCTCGGCGGATACAACGTGGTGTCGGCCTTCGTCTTTGAAGTGGTGGCGACCTTCCTGTTCCTCGTCTGCATCCTCGGGGTCACGCACCCCTTCGCGCCGACCGGCTTCGCCGGCCTCGCGATCGGCCTGACGCTGGCGGCGATCCACATCGTCGGCATCAACATCACCGGCACCTCGGTCAATCCGGCCCGCTCGATCGGCCCGGCTATCGTCGGCATCGGAACGAACCTGCACGCCGTCGCACAGCTATGGATGTTCATCATCGCGCCGCTGATCGGCGCCGGCGCGGCCGGCCTCCTCTTCAAGGAGAGCGGTCTGCTTGACGCCAGGAGGGGCTGAAGGGCTGTCGCCGCGAAGCGCGCCCGAACGGTCGAGAAAGGTCTTTGCCCATCTCGACCGTCCGAGGCCGCGACCCAGTCGGACAAGCGGCGCGTCGGCACCCCGCCGTGCCATGCCCGAACTCGGCTTCAGTCGGGTTGTCCGCGCCCGACGAACAGAGCCGCTCGCGCCGACGCTCGACGGCGCGAGCGTCGCGCTCCGCGCGGATAAGGAGGCGCCTACGTGTCGATGAACTGAATCGCTTGTTCGACCGAAGCCGGCGATACTTTGAAGAGGCCGGTGTAGGGCATGCCGAGCTCGAAGATCAGGAAGATCGCGAAGGCGATCGACACCGCTCCGAAGGTCAGCGCGGCATAGACGAGCCCGTTGGGCTCGGCGAACGAGCCGATGCCGAAAAACAGCGCCGCCGTCCAGAACACAGAATTGCCACGAGCTCCCAGGACACCGGCTTGCTCGCCACTTGCAACGACATCATCAATCGCGATTGCTCGACCATGCCGGCATAGGTGTTCGCCGTCGCCAGAGCCGCTTTCTGCGCGTCCGTTCGCGGGTGCAGATTCGCCAGAAAATCGTCGACGGCCTTCGCGTTGGCAACGGCTCCGCAATTCCAAAGGGGTCCTCCAGCGATTGCTTCAGCAAACGAAGAGGCGGACAAACCGAAACTAGAGCAAGAACCGCCCTGCTGATCGTCGCTCGCGCGGGCCGCCTTCTTCAAGCTCTCGGTTTGGCCACGGACAACAGCGCGATACCCTCGACGTTAATGTATGACGGCGGCGCCGGCATTGGACAGGCCGGGAAAGACGCCATAGGGTCGGGAGGCAGGAAGCGCCGAAACGCAGCCAAGGGGGGAAAAAGTGAACATCGTCATTCTCTCCATCATCATCTTCATTTTGACGTTCGGCGCCGGCTATGTCGGGATGCTCGTCAAAGGGCGGCTGGCGGCCGAGCATTTGACCGCCGATACACGCGGCGTGGTCGGCCAGGTGGCGGGACTTCTGACCCTGCTTCTGGCGCTGGTTCTGGGAACGCTGATCGGCGTCAGTTACGCTTATTTCTCGACCCAGAAGACCGAACTGGAAGGCTTTTCCGCCCAGATTCTTCGGCTTGATCAGGCGCTGGCGCAATATGGGCCTGAGACCAAGCCGGCGCGCGACAAGCTCAAGGCCAATATCGAAAAAGGCTACGAGACGTTCTGGGGCGGCGGCGACGTCGACCCCCAAACGCTGACAGTCGGTCCGCCGATGGCCAACGCTCAAGAGTTGAGCGACTTTCTGACGACGCTCAAGCCCACGACAGACGCGCAGAAGCAGGCCCTCGCGACGGCGAACACCTATGCCGGCATGGTCGAGCAATCGCGATTGCTGATGTCCCTGCAGGTGGCCAGCCTGCCGGTGTCCCCGCTCATGATCGCGATTTTGGTGTTTTGGACGGTGGCGCTGTTTTTCGCCATCGGCCTCTTCGCCGAGCCGAACTCGCTGGTCATCGCCGCGCTGGCGTTCGGGTCCGTATCGATTGCTTTCGCGATCTTCCTGATCCTCGAACTCGGCCTGCCTTACACCGGGCTCCTCAAGTTTTCGCCCGCCGCGCTGCAACAGGCGATCGAGTTCGTCGACAAGTAGGGCGCGAAACCGGCTCGGCTCCCGCGCGCATAGAACCTACTGCGGAATCCCGCTTTCGATCTCCCGCACGATCCGCCTTCCAGCCGAAGTCGGCGCATCACGGCGCCCGGATAGCGCCGAACGAAACTCGAATGGCGACAGACTTTAGAACTTGATGCGCAGGCCGACCGTCGGGTCGACGTTGCTAACGGCCTGATAGCCGCTCGCCAGGCCGCCGTAGACGCGCGAGAGCATCACGCCGGCGTAGAGATCGACGCGCCCCAGCGGGTGATAATCGAGCATTACGGAGAAGGCGTCGAGCGAGCCGGCGCACCTGTCATTGCTGGTGTTGACGCCTGTTCCGGTGCAGGTCCCGGTATAATAGTCGTTCTGGGTCTCATAATAGACGGCGGCGCGCACTTCGAGCTGGTCGCTGATCGCATATTTCGCGCCGGTCCAGCCCACTCTCAGAATCTTGTTTATGGCGTAGGCGTCATAAGTGATCGCGCTTCCCAGAACTGTATAACCGCCGAGGCTGGTAAAGCCGTTGGGGTAGGAGCCGCTGGGATTCGAGAGCCGCGAGGTCTCCAAGCCGCCGTAAAGCTTTATCGGACCCCAAGCGTACTTGGCGAGAAGGCTGACGCCGACGTTGTCCGACAAGGTCGCCTCCAGATCGTTCTGCGTGTCGCCGCTCGGCAAGGACGTGTAATTTGAAAGCGACACGGCGTCCCTGGCGCGGCTGAAGACGGCGTCGACGGAGAGGGCGCCGAAGTCGGCGCCGACCTGCGCCTCGAGTTTGCCGGCCGAGCCGTTGCCCTGGTCGTAGCCTCCGACCTGAGCCAGCGCAGCCACCCGAAAATTCGAGTTGGCCCAGCGATATTTGAAAGCAGTGTTGCTGCGCGCGAGCCCCGTGAGGCCGAAGCCCCGCAGCGCGGAGGAAGCGCCCAGCGCCGAGAACGCATAAGCGGCGCTCATCGGATCGTACGCGCTGACGGCGTCCAGCGTCAGCGAGTTGACGCGGCCGAACTTTAGATCGCCGAAAGTCGGATGGCTGAGGCCGAGGAAGCCTTGCGAATTGTCGATCTGGCCTGCGCGGCTCGAGTCGCTGTTGGCGCTTTGGTTGGCGAGCGGGACGCCGTTGTTCTCAACACAGGGAGCGCGGGCCGTTGGCCAATTGCAGCGAATAAGGGTCGAAGCCGAACTCCAGGTCGCCGATCAGCGTCCAGCCCGGGCTGAGCGGCTCGCTCATGCTGACGCCAAGCTGCGACTGGCCGGTTGGGTTGGGCGACCAAAGCCACTTGGCGCCGTAGCTCTGTTTCGAGATCAAATAATCGACACCGTCAGGGTATGAGCCGTTGAACGGCGCGCCATTGGACTGGTAGCCCACGCCCATGTCGATCGTGCCGTAGAGTGTGAAGCCGGCATAGGTGAGCGGGCAATCCAACGCCGTCGAATTGAGAAAGTCCCAAAAGGTGGCCCAGCAATTCGGCGGAGGCGGCTGTTGCTGGGGCGGCAGCGCGGTCGCGACGTCCGCCGCATGGGCGAGGCCGACGACGCCGAGCGTCGCCAGCAGCGAAATTCCCGCTCTTCTCCTTGCCGTCCCCAAAACCTGGTCCTTGCGAACCATTTTGCTTGGGGCCTTCCTCGACCTCGGGCGCCGGCCTTTCGCCGGAGCCGCTCACCCTCCCCTCGCGCCAAGCACGAGATCGCCCCATCCGTTATCCAAGTGGTGGCTCCAACGGCCAAGTGAAGCCGACACGGGGTCGGGACCTGAAATTCAAACTGAGACACTACAACACCAAGCTCTTGACTAGGCGTAAGCCCGGCCTGTGTCCTTCGCGTCGGGCTTGCGCACCTCGCCCGCGCCGGCCGGCGGAACGTTGTCGACATGCTCGAAGGTGCTCGACACCCATCGCGGGCGGCTTGAGGCCTTGATCGCGATATGGAGGCCGACGAGCCCGACCGCGCTCTTCGAGCAGACGACGCGCTCTGCCGCGAGCGTCTTGGCGACGTCGACGATCTGGGCGGTTTCGACGTAATGGCGCCCCACGCGGCCTGAGCCTCGGCTTCGCTCATCGGCAGCCACGCCGCCTTGACCGCGAATCGAGCCGGCCGGAAGATGCGCGGGAAGGCTCTCGTCGGGCAGGTTCCGCGCTTGGGCCCAGCCGTTGGCTGCGAATGCCGAGAATTCGGCCCCGTTGAAAAGGATCTCGTAGCGCGTATAGGCGCCGTTCACGCCGGCAAGCGGATTGGCCGGCTGGCCGACCGTGAAGCTCGGCTGGCTGAAGTCGGCGAAGGGCTCGAACGAGGCGAATCGTCTTTTCGCGATTGGCGGCTCGCGCGCCGCAGGGATTGCGGCCGGCGTAGCTCGTCTAGGGCGAAGGCGCGACGCTCCAATCCGGTCCTCGGCGTGAGCGCGACACCGTCGGCTTCCACTCGGCGAGCGTCTTCACGGTGACGGAGCGCAGCAAAGGCAACATTTTCGGCCCCTTTGCTCTCCCGCTCCATCGCTGCATAGTTTGCCGGCCACCTGCAACATCTACCGCGTGACCAACGGTCAATCGGCCATCAACTCCCCGTTGACAACCTTTGCCATTGGCGCAACTATGAAGTTGCAGTCTGCCTCGGGAACTCGCAGACTGCTTCGGGGAGAATAAACATGAAAGTCTTGGTGACGGCCCTTTGGCTCGGCATCGCCGGAATGATTTGCGTTCAGAGCGCAACCGCTCAGACTTCGATTGCCACCGTGGCGGCGGCCGCGAAAAAGAATCCCGCGCCCGCGCCTATGATCGGCAGCGGACTTCCCGGTGTCCTGATCGTCGGCGGCGCGTTGCTCAGCGCGATGTGTTGAAGCGCCGGCGGCTGCTCTGAGTTGTTTCGATGTCGGGCCGTTTATCCCAGAGCGGCGAGAGCGAGGCTGATAAATCGCCCTCGCTGCATGGCAAGCCTCAAAACATCGATGCGCGCTGCTCTCCATCGGTCGCAGCGGATCGTTGAGCTTTGGCCCCGCGCTTAATTGTCCGCGATAGGAGGAACCGCACAGCTTCTCCGCGCGTTGCTCACGTATGTTGGGGTTGTGGCCAGCGACTACTGCGCGAGGAGCGTCCTATCTTCAAGCGCCAACTGACGAGGCCAAAGGGATGTTGACCTACTACTACGCTCTCATCAGCGACCCGTGCGAGCGCACAGTCGATGCGCTTCTGGCCTATGCGCGGGCTCATCCGGGCTGCTTACTCACGCTGGAGCCGGTGGATTTGCGCGCCGTGCGCCGCGCCATCGCGACAGCATGGAGCGACCACGAACATGAATATGCGGCAGAATCAGAAGAGTTCAAGTTTGTCCTCGATCGACGCACTCTCAATTAGGGTCTCACGCCGCCCCAATTATATTATAGACCCTGCGGCAAATTCAGCTTTTCGCTCACCCCTCGTATGCCCTCCCGAGCGCCGCGCCCGGCCGCTCTCATGACGACGAAGCCCGACCGCGCTCAACAAGCCGCTTGGCGACGATCTCGGCCATGATCTCATCGGCGTTGTGGACACGCTTGCGGCCCTGGTAGCGGAGTGCGAAGGCGAGCGCCGCGGCCAAGTCGGAAGGGTCTGCAAGCGTGAGTTTGTCGGGGTCGGGCATCGCAGGACAATAGGTTCCCTACTTGCAGGAGCGATTTCGGGCTCCGCTCGGTCGGAATTGTGTGAATCACGTTGCCCCAGGAGGAGGCGGGGCCGCTCGCCGACCGGCGCTTTCTCAACTCAATCGAAGTGCCCGCACTGCCCCGCGCTCCGTTGGGGGGTTGAGCCAGGACGCCCGGTCGGCCGGGCGCCAGACGTTGCTGAACGCCCCTTCTGAGGATTGATCCAAGTCAATGCGCAATCTGCTGTCCATGTAAACTTATTTTTGTCATCGGGGTGCTTGGCGCCGTCGTGATGGCGACTGAGATTCGCCGGATGGCGCAAATGCCCCCGGTGGTCGCGGGCCGTCCGTGAGGTCGACGACTTCGGGTCGCCGCCTTGCTCCCGCGATCATCTCTCCCGGCCGATGGTGGTGAGATGACATCGGCCGGTCGCGGGAGGGCGGCGTCGGAAGCATGAAATGGCGTGGTCAGGGCGATTTTGCCCACGCCTTCCTTGGAATTCTTTCGCGAGAGTGGACGGGCAAATGCAATGAAGGGCGGACATATCGTGTCGGTCGAGGAACTGCCGACTGACTCGTCCGACGACGAAGTGGTGAACCAGAGTTGGTTGGTGTTCGAGGGCAGACTGGAATTCCGGGGCGACGTGGACGACTTCGAGGTCCGGGAGGGCGGTCGCAAGGTCTATCGACATAGCCTTGATCGAGAAGTGTTCGCCCTTTTCTCGAAGCACCCGGTATGGCCCTAAGCTGGCGTGGACTCTTCGTGAAAACCGACGCGCCAGACGCTTTTCACGGCTTGGAGCACGCACGCATTCAATCCGGCTCGATATCAGCTGGCCCAGCCTCATCGACGGGGCGATGAAAGCCGGGAGCTGGAGAGCGCGCTCGGGCGTCTGTGCAAGCGCAAACGTTGGCATCCGACCTGGGGTCCGCAGATATCCGAAGCCTTCCTTGCTCATTCCACTTTCCTTCAGCACCAATGCCCTCCTTGCGCGGAAAGGCTGAATTCGACCCCTGGACGAAACCGCTCGCGCGGTAGACGCGACTAGCGAAGTCGCCTGGGCGCACGGTTCGGGGCTACGCGGGGGTTGGGACTGTCTCAAGATCGTGGGGTTCAACCCCATGCGAGACAGGAGCTTTCGCGATGCTCGACAAGCCTATCAGCCCGTTGCGTCAGCGCATGATCGACGACATGGCGGCGCGCCGTTTCAAGGAGAAGGTGCAGAAGGATTACGTCCGGCACGTCAGGAACTTCGCAGCCTTCCTCGGCCGCTCCCCGGACGCCGCCACGAGCGAGGACGTTCGCCTATTCCAACTACAGATGGCCAAGGACCGGGTCGCCGCGCCGAGCATCAACGCCGCCGTCGCCGCGCTGCGGTTCTTCTTCAAGGTGACGCTCGAACGGCCGGACCTGGTCCACCATCTGACGACCGCGCAGGAGCCGCGCAAGGCGCCGGTCGTGCTGAGCCAGGAGGAGGTGGCGCGCCTTCTCGAAGCGGCGCCCGGCGTCAAGTACAGGGCTGCGCTCAGCGTCGCCTACGGGGCGGGCCTGCGCGTGTCCGAGGTCGTGGCCCTGAAAGTGTCCGACATCGATAGCCAGCGCATGACGCTGCGGGTCGAGCAAGGCAAGGGACAGAGAGATCGGTACGTCATGCTCTCGCCGCAACTGCTCGAACTGCTGCGCCAGTGGTGGCGGGCGGCGCGGCCGCAGGCTTGGCTGTTTCCTGGTCAGAACCCTGTCAATCCAATGACGGCCCGCCAGCTCGGCCGCGCCGTCCACGCCGCGGCGCGGGCCGCGGGAATCAAGAAGCGCGTGTCGCCTCATAGGCTGCGGCATAGCTTCGCCACGCACCTGCTCGAACAGAACGTCGACATCCGCGTGATCCAGGTCCTGCTCGGACACGCCAAGCTCGAAACCACGGCGCTCTATACGCGCGTCGCCGTCAACACGATCCGCGACGTCACGAGTTCCCTGGAGCGGCTCGGCGTCAACATCGCGAGACGACCGCCGCCCGCCTGACGGCCCATGGCGCGGCCTCGCCTGGAGGTCGCCGACATCTTCCGCGCCCATGGCCCGGCGTGGCGCACAGCCAACGCCGGCCATGTCGGCCTCGGCCCCTTGAAGGTCATGTCGGCGATCGAGACCTGTCGCACCTCGGCGCTCGGCGGCCACGTCGAGCGTTGCGAGGATTGCGCGCACGAACGCGTCGCCTACAACTCCTGCCGCAACTGTAGTGCGGCACGGTTTTGAGACACGCGGCTGCGCTTGCTCAGGCGGCCAAGGGTAAGGCGGCTGCGAGGGTCGGGTCAATCGCAATTCGTGGCGTGGTTTGCTCCTCTCTGACCCTCGCGGGCGTTTTGTATCCATGGCGCGCGACGAGCCAAGTTTCATTGTAGCGCCTGGCGAATGCGACGAGCTCGGCGCGCAGTTCCTCGATGGTTTTGAACGTCCGGACCCAGAGCAAGTTCTCCTTCAAGGTTCGGATGAAGCGCTCGGCGACGCCATTGCCCTCGGGTTCGCGCACGAAGGACGGCGAAGCTTCGATGCCCAGACACTTGATCTCGTCCTGGAAATCGCCGGACATGTAATTGGAGCCATGATCGTGACGCACCTTGAGCCCACGCGCCACGCCGGGCGCGATGGAGCCGAAGCACCGATGCACCCCCTGCCGGACCGGCTCCAGCGCCTCGAAGCGATTGGCTGAACGCGCGGCGTGAATGCCGATGATTTCTGAGTTCGCGTGTTCCACGGCGACGAAAACATAGGCCCGCCCTTGCTCGAGGGTGACGGTCTGGCTCATGTCCGTTCCCCACATTTCATTGACCTTGTCGGTGACGATGGTTCCGTCGTGCGTCTTCTCTTGGTTGCGCCCGACGCGATGGGGCGCGAGCAAGCCGTTCTCTCCCATCACCCGGCGCACGCGGCGAGGGCTCGAGCGAACCCCGGCAACGCGCAGTCGCGCCCATATTTTGCGATAGCCTTCGCCGTGAAAGTCGGACGCTTCGATTTCCCGGCGGATAAGATCGGCCAGGTCAGCATCCGGACAAGGGCCTGTCGGACCGGGGCGACGGGCGATCGCAGGCGATGGCGTTCCCTTGAGAAAGCGATACACGCCGGCGCGCGGGACATTCCACGCGCGCGAGACCCGCGCCAGGCCATAGCAACGAGACGTGGAAGGCGAGACCGTCTGGCTCATCGTCTCGACCTCCTTCGGGCCAAAGGGCTTTTGGCCTCCATGGCGGCGATCTTGGCGGACAGCAATTCGTTGTCCATGGTGATCTCGCCCACCTTGGATTTCAGTCGGGCGATTTCATCCTCGCGGTCGTCGCGCTCGCGTTCCTTCAAGGCTGACGCCGCGCCGGCGAGCGCTCGGTCCCGCCATTCGGTCAGCTTGGCCACCGAGACATTCGCTTCCCGGGCGACGACATCCAACGGTTCGCCACGCAACAAACGCGCCACCACCACCATCTTGCGTTGAACCGAATAGCGCTTCGGTCCTGCCTCGACGCCCGAGTGGGCGCCTGCGCCAGCTATGGGGGAGCGCTCCGGCGCCCCCTCGGGCTTCAGCCCTGCATCAATCGTCATTTCGAAACCTCCGGTTGCAGTTCAATTACCGCAGCCAGATGTCTCAGCTAACCGTGACGCATCCCAAACTCCTGCCGCAACCGACATTGCCCGAAGTGTCAGGGCGCGGCGGCAAGACAATCGCTCGCCGAGCGTGAGGCCGAGTTGCTGCCGGTTCCCTACTATCACGTCGTCTTCACCCTGCCGGCGGCGATCGGCGCGATCGCGTTCCAGAACAAGGCCGCGGCCTACGACCTCCTGTTCAGGACCGCGGCCGAGACCCTCATCACCATCGCCGCCGACCCGAAGCATCTCGGCGCGCGCATCGGCCTCACCGCCGTGCTGCACACCTGGGGCTCGGCGCTCACCCATCATCCCCATGTCCATGTCGTCGTTCCCGGCAGCGGCCTGTCGCCGGACAGGTCGCGCTGGATCGCCTGCAGGCCCGGCTTCTTTCTGCCGGTGCGCGTGCTGTCGCGCCTGTTCCGCCGCCTCTTTCTCGAAGGGCTCGCAGCCCTGTATGACGCCGGCCGCCTCGCCTTCCTCGGCGATCTCGCCCTGCTCTCCGCAAGAGGCGCCTTCGACGCCGCGCTTACGCCTCTGCGTCGCTCCGAATGGGTCGTCTACGCCAAGAGACCCTTCGCCGGACCGCAGGCTGTCCTCGCCTATCTCGCCCGCTATACCCACCGCGTCGCGATCTCGAATTCGCCGTCTCATTGCGCTCGACGAGAAGGGCGTCACCTTCAAATGGAAGGACTACCGGATCAAAGGCCGCGACGGCTCAAGACCATGACGCTCGACGCCGGCGAGTTCATCCGTCGCTTTCTCCTGCACGTGCTGCCCAGCGGCTTCCACCGCATCCGCCACTACGGCCTGTTCGCCGGAACCGTTCGCGCGCGCAACATCGAGCGCGCCCGCCAATTGCTCGCCGCCCCCGAGGTCTCGCCCGCCGAGGCAGACCGCGACACCGAAACACCTTCCCCAGCGTAGGTCGCGCCCGATCAACCAACCCCTTCCCCCTCGCGGTTTCCTCCTTGGGAGGCAACCAGCGCCTGTGGCGCGCCATTATCGGTGAAAATGGTGGCGGCGCGGGCCGATTTGTCGGAGCCTTCAGCACCCCTGCGGCTATTTTCATAGCAGGCTTTCAAACGCCGGCCCCGCACCTCGCCCCACCGTCCTGCAAAGGGCCGGCGTCCGAAACCCTTCACCCAAGCGGAAGTTCGTCCCGACCAATTGAACGTCGCGGATCGACGTTTTACCGGTCATTGCGTGAGTTTGTCCACGATGCTCTCGAACTCGGCGAGCACCTGATCGAACGGCATGCCGGCGACGTCCGGCCTTTCCTCGGTCAAGAGTTCACTCGGGCAGCGCGGAGATACCCCCCGCAGAAGATGCGAAGCTGGAGTGCTCCGTTAGTCTAATTGCGCCGCGCTTGGGCCGCCAAAAACCTACTACGGAATCCCGCGCTCGATCTCCCGCACGATCTCCATATACGCCTCGGCGGCGGGCGACAGCGTTCGTCCGCGCTTGGTTATGAAGCCGTAGTTGAGGCTGAGCCAGGGCGTGTCGATCGGCAACATCACGAGAAGGCCATCGCGAATTTCTTGGTCGATCTGGCCTTTGACGGCGGCGCCAGCGCTCGCCCGGCGTGGACGATCTCTTTCACGGCCGAAGACGTCCCGACCAGGATGCGCGGGTGAAACTGGCCGTTGTCGAACGCTACCGCGGGCTTGTCTCCCTGTGGAAGGGCTGCGAAGGCCCGGCCCGGAACGCTCGGCCCGGCCCAGGGAAATTCGAACAAATCGTCGAGCGCGACGCGCTTCTTTCGCGCCAGGGGATGGCCGGCGGCGCAGAAGAATTTCATTGGGGGGGAACCAGCGCCTGTGGGGGCCTTCGGTGAAATGGGTGGCGGCGCGGGCCGATTTGTCGGAGCCTTCAGCACCCCTGCGGCTATTTTCATAGCAGGTTCTGATCGCCTCCGTTTGCAGGTCAGGATCGCGCGCCGCTTCCGATATTTCGGCCACGCCCAAATCGATGCGGTTTTCGCGCACTTGGTCGGCGACGGCGTTCCAATTGGCGTTGCTAATCTGGACGTTGAGTTTGGGATGGCGCGTCGTCAGGACGCCGACCGCTCGAGAGACCGAAATATCGGCCGGATAGGGTCCGGCCGCGATTCTCAACTCGCCCATCCCGAGGCCGCGCGCCAGATCGATCTCGCGGACGAGTTCCGAAAGCCGGTCGAGGACTGCTCGCCATTGCGCAGAACGATTTCGCCGAAGATCGTCGGCGTGACGCCGCGCCGATCGATGAGCTGAACGCCGAGGGTCTTCTCGATCGCCTTGAGGCTGCGCGTGAGGGACGGCTGCGAAACGTTCAAGACCTTCGCCGCGAGCGCGAAGCTTCCGTGGGCAGCAAGGGCTTTCACAATCTCGATCTGGCGGAAGGACAGCAGCACGATAACCTCGGCGTTAATTCATGATAGCGGCGGCGGGATTGGACAAGCAAGCGCGCGTCGCCATAGGGGTGCGATTTAAAGTGATGCGGAGTAAGGTTCGGATTTGGAAACGGATGGGAATTTAACAGATGACGGCCGCTACACTAAGCGACGAGGCGATTTTGGCCAGTCTCAAGGCGCACCCTGGTCTTCGCGATCGATTCGCGTCGATAATTGAGGCGATAGAGAACAGCGAGGGAAACTTCAAGGAGGCCGATGCGGTCGAGGAGCGGATCGTGGAGGAGATGCGGCTGTTGGGGCGGGAGGCGATGCAGGGATGGGCCGAGAACCAGGTCGAAGCGACGGAACGAGAAATTCGTCGACAAGCTCAGATGCATCGCCAAGGTAAAAAAAACTCCGCTGGCATACGAAATTCGGCGAGGTCGCGGTCTTAGAGCCGCAATACCGGTTCGAGAAGAAGCGCGTTCGCCCGTTCATGCGCAGCGCGAAAGTCGTTTCTCGGGGTTGTTCAGGCCCACTACAGCGCGCGATCGTCGACTTCGCCGCGGATCAGCCTTTCGCTCTGGCGCGCGCCAAGTTGCGCGAGCACTACGGCTTCGAGATCGGAGAGAGCACGATCCAGAGGGTTACACTCGGCCATGCCGGAAACATGTTCGAAGCCGGCAAGATCTCGCTAGATTTTCCCGAAGCGCCAGGGCGTCACAAGGACATTGTTGCTGAAACCGATGGCGGCATGATCCCCATCGTGGAGCCGGACGCCCGCCAGAAGGACAAGCGCAAAGGCAAGACGCTGTCGTGGAGAGAAGCCAAGATTTCTCTCGCGCACGCCAAGGGGAGCCGGACGCCAATCTATGCCGGCGCGATCGAGGGCGGTGTCGAAACCGCCGGACGGCAACTTCTCGGATGCGCGGTTCGAGCCGGCTTCGGCGCCGATTTCCGCGTTCACGCGGTCGGGGACGGAGCGGCCTGGATCGTGGGTCAGGTGGAAGCGCAATTCGGCCCACAAGGCGGCTATTTGATTGATTTTTATCATGTTTGCGAATATTTGAGCGCCGCCGTCAAGGCGATTGCGCCAGACGCCGCCGCGAAAGAGGCCTGGATGGAGGCGCAAAAGGAGGCTCTCAAGACAGGGCATTTGGAGAAGACGCTGCAGGCGCTCGCTCGTCACTTGGAGCCCCCGCAGTTGGCCGACGATCAAGCTCCCATCCGAACTTGCCATCGCTATTTGAGCGGTCGGAAAAACCAACTCGACTATCGTGACGCCTTGGCCAGGGATCTGCCGATCGGCTCCGGAGAGATCGAAAGCGCGCATCGCTATATCGCACAGAAGCGCCTGAAGCTGCCAGGAGCTTGGTGGCGCGTCGAGCGCGCCGACGCCATGCTCGCCCTGCGCGTCACCCGTATCAACGGCGACTGGGACGCCTATTGGAGCAAGCGCGGCCAAAACAGCTCGCCCGCAAATCAAAACCGCCCCTCCCTATCACAAAAATCCGCAGCATGATTGCATCACTTTGGATCGCACCCTCGCCATAGGCTTCAAACCGTGCTCGGCGGGATATGCCCAAGCGGAGCATGGGGCGCGGAAGAACCGCGGCCGAATTGGGGTTCTCGTCTTCGGCCGTGCGGCAGGTTTGAGAGCTCGCAACTTTGATGAAACCCTTCCGCCGGGGTGACATCCTTGCGACTTCGCTCCAGGTCTAACGCAACGCTGCCGACCGTGACGCGGGCGTCATGACGCTATCGCAAACGACATCGGTCGCATTGGATTAGGAGGACGCAGTGAAAATCGGAAGTCTAAGCCTTTTCGGGGCGATAGCGTTCGGCGCGCTCGCTACGGCCGCATGGCCGGCCTCGGCCCAGGAGCAAAAGAAGCCCAACATCATGTTCATCATGGCCGACGACATCGGCTGGATGCAGGTCGGGCTCTATCATCGGGGGCTTTCGCTCGGCGAAACGCCCAACATCGACCGGATCGGGCAAGAGGGCGGCCAGTTCATGGACTATTACGCCATGCAGAGCTGCACCTCCGGGCGCAACGCCTTTTTCACCGGGATGTATCCGCTGCGCACCGGAATGATCCTGCCGCAACTGCCCGGGAGCCCGACCTACCTCAAACCCGGGACGCCGACGATCGCCAAATTTCTGCACGATCTCGGCTACACCACCGGCCAGTTCGGCAAGAACCATCTCGGCGACCACACCGACGCTTTGCCGACGGCGCACGGCTTCCAGGAATTCTTCGGCTACCTCTACCATCTCGATGCGATGGAGCGGGTGAGCTTCCCGGACATCAACAAGGACCGGATGACGCAGGCGATCGCGCCGCCGTGCAAGAATACGCCGGTGCCGGGACTCTCAGACCCGCCGGGGGCCGTCGATCCGGCGACGACCATTTGCCTGACCCCGCCCAGGCCCATTATTTCCTGCACGTCGCCCGACGGAACTTCGGCGAACCAGACGTGCAAGGACGAAGGCCCGCTCGGCCTCGAGAGGTCGCGCGGGATCGACGAGGAAATCTCATCCCACGTGATCGACTTCCTCGACCGCAATGATCCAAAGAAGACGGGCAAGCCTTTCTTCGTCTGGTACAACCCGGCGCGCATGCACGTGACGACGATGCTGCCGCCGAAATATCAGGCGATGGTCGGCGAGCCCGGCGGCAAAGACTGGGGTGAACAACGAAGCCGGCATGAAGCAGCTCGACGACAACGTCGGCTACGTCATGAAGAAGCTCGAGGACATGGGCCAGTCCGACAACACGATCATCGTCTTCACCACCGACAACGGCGCCGAGGCGATCACCTTCCCAGACGGCGGCGTCACGCCGTTCATGGGCCAGAAGGGCGAGTCTAGGCGAAGGCGGATATCGCGTGCCGCTGGTCATCCGCTGGCCGGGCGTTATCAAGCCGGGCACCTTGTACACCAAGATGTTCGCCTCGCTCGACTGGCTGCCGACCTTCGTCGAGATCGCCGGCGGCCCGAAAGGCAACGACCTCAGAGGTCAGATCGAGAAGGGCGCCTACCCCGGCATCGTCAAGACCACGCTCGACGGCGTCAACCAGATCGATTACCTGACCGGCAAGTCCAAGGAGTCGGCGCGCGACGTCTTTTACTACTTCTCAGGCCCCGTGCCTGCGGCGGTCCGCTACAAGAACTGGAAGATGTACTACCAACTGTCGCAGCCCGGCGCCGATGGATGGCTGCTGCCGCTTGTCCCGCTGCATTGGACGATGGTGCAGAACATCAAGCGCGATCCGTTCGAGCAGGCCGTTGGACTTGGCCAAAAAACAGCCCTTAGCCTCGGAGGAGCAATCGACACCCCCTCGACCGCCTACCTCTACGACTGGAACATGCTGCCGATCGGCCAGCAACTCTGGCTCAGGTGGTTCGAGACGCTGCGGGAGTTCCCGCCGATGCAGGCACCCGAGAGCTATAACCTGTCGCAGGTCCTGGATCAGATCAAGGCCGCCGGCGGGCATCCGTCCGACTAACGCGCGAAACAGCGAGGGGGCGCGGTTGACCGTGCTCCCTCAGCATTCATCATCCGTGCGATTAAGGAGGGCCGGAGTGCCACGCTCCAGCCTTTTTTGAGGGAGGGAAACCATGGAACTTCACCGGCGTGAATTCGCCGCCCTCGTGCTGGGGGCCGCGGCGGGACTGAGCGTCGCCGGATCAGCGAGTGCTCAGAACGATCCGCTGCCGTCCTGGAACGACGGGCCGTCCAAGGACGCAATCGTCAAATTTGTCCGCGCAACGACTGATCCGTCGAGCACGGACCTCGTGCCGCCGGAGGAGCGCATCGCGACCTTCGACCAGGACGGCACGCTCTGGGTCGAGCACCCCATCTACACCCAGCTCGTCTATTGCTTCGATCGCGTGCCGATCGTCGTGAAGACGAAGCCCGAGCTCGCCGACGTCGAGCCCTTCAAGACCGTGCTCACGGGCAATCGCGAAGCGATCGCGAAACTCCCGCTTGACGAACTTCTCAAGATCGTCGCCGTCACGCTGAGCGGTATGGACGTCGACACCTACCTTAACGAGGTTTCGGCCTGGATCGGGGCCGCGCGCGATCCACGCTGGAAGCGGCCCTACACCGAACTCACCTATCTGCCGCAGATCGAGCTCCTCAAATATCTGCGCGACGCCGGCTACCGGACCTACATCGTCACCGGCGGCGGCCAGGATTTCGTGCGGACTTATGCGGAACGCGTCTACGGCATCCCGCCCGAACAGGTGGTCGGGACCGCTGGCGGCCTTAGCTACACCTATGCCACGGACGGACGCCCGGAACTGATGAAAGAGCCGAAGCTGCTGATCAATGACAACAACGCCGGCAAGCCGGAAAGCATCCATCTGATGATCGGTCGCCGGCCCCATTTCGCGTTCGGCAATTCGACCGGCGATCGGCAGATGTGCGAATACACGAAGGCGGGCGACGGCGCGCGGCTCGCGACGCTGGTGCTGCACGACGACGGCAAACGCGAATACGCCTACGGGCCCGCGATGGGCCTGCCCGATACCAAGGTCGGGACATTCACACAGGAGCTCTACGACGAGGCGAAGAAAGACGGCTGGATCGTCGTCAGCATGAAGAACGACTGGAAGCGGATTTTCGCGTTCGAGGCGTGAGCCTCGGATTTGGTTTGGGCTTCTCCTTCAGACAGGCCGCAAATTCGAAAGAGCCCTGCGAGATGGCAGGAGACGACGTCTGGAGGCGAGAGGAGAAGTCATGAAAACCGCGTGTCTATTGAATTCGGCGCGCTGGCGCTAGGCGCAACGTTAATGGTTAGCGCTTCGGCTGTGGCGCAGAACGCATCGCAGAAACCCAACATCATTGTCATCATGGGCGACGACGTCGGCTGGGAGAACATCGGCGCCTACCATCAGGGCCTGATGTATGACACGACGCCGAACCTCGACAAGCTCGCAGCCGAGGGCATGCGCTTCACCGACTATTACGCCGAGCCGAGTTGCACCGCGGGCCGCGCCAATTTCATCACCGGCGAATTGCCGATCCGCACCGGCCTGACCACGGTCGGCCAGGCGGGCGCAAAGGTTGGCATGCCCGACGAAGCCCCGACGATCGCCACCGCGCTGAAGACGCTGGGCTACGAAACCGGCCAGTTCGGCAAGAACCACCTCGGCGACCTGAACCGCTACCTGCCGACGGTGCACGGGTTCGACGAGTTCTTCGGCTATCTCTATCATCTCGACGCGATGGAGGATCCGTTCTGGCACTCCTATCCGCCCGCGATGAAGGACATGGTCGGCCCGCGCAACCTGCTCCATACCTTCGCCACCGACATGGACGATCCGACGGTTCAGCCGCGCTGGGGCAAGATCGGCAAGCAGAAGATCGTGGACGAAGGGCCGCTGCCGCCGCATCCGATGCCCGGGCATCAAATACAACATGGAGACGGTCGACGAGGACATCCTCGACCACACGCTGAAGTTCATCGACAAGGCCGAGAAGGACGGCAAGCCGTTCTTCGTCTGGATCAACCCGACGCGCGTGCATGTCATCTCGCATCTGTCGCCGAAATACGCGGCCGAGCTGACGCCGGAAAACCAATGGTATCTGGAAGAAGGCGTGATGAAGCAGCTTGACGACGTCGTCGGCGGCGTCATGGACAAACTGAAGGCCGACGGGCTCGACAACAACACGATCGTCGTGTTCACGACCGACAACGGCACCGAAAACTTCACCTGGCCCGACGGCGGCAACACGCCCTTCGCCGGCGGCAAGGGCACGATCATGGAAGGCGGCATGCGCGTGCCGATGATCGCCCGCTGGCCCGACCACATCCCCGCCGGCAAGGTCGAGAACGGCATCTTCTCGGGCCTCGACTTCTTCCCGACCTTTGTCGCGCTCGCCGGCGAACCGGAATCAAAGACGAGTTGCTGAAGGGCAAGCAGCTTGGCGACAGGACCTACAAGGTCCATCTCGACGGCTACGACCAGACCAATGTGCTGACCGGCAAGGGTCCGTCCAACCGGCATGAGATCTTCTACTTCGCGGAGGGCACGCTCGGCGCGGTTCGTATCGACGACTGGAAATACCGAATGATCGACCAGCCCGACGGCTGGCTCGGCGGAACGGTCCACATCGATTGGCCTATCCTCTCCAACCTGCGTCTCGATCCGTTCGAGCGGATGCTGTTCGCGAAAGGCAACATCGGCTCTTTCGACTACGCCGAGCGATTTCTACATCCACGAGTTCTGGCGCTTCGTCTTCCTGCAGCAGAAGGTCGGCGAATACGCCCAGACCTTCATCGACTACCCGCCGATGCAGCGCGGGGCGAGCTTCAATCTCGAGGCCGTCAAGGCTGAGATTGAAGAGCGCATCAAGGCGATGAAGGGCAAGATGGAGTAGCCGGACAGAGGCCTCCGATGACGCTTCCCGCTCGGCCCAGGTCCGAGCGGGCCTTGTGGCGCTCCTAATCGGAGGGAGTTTTTGACATGAAATGGCCTCGCGTGCTGGTCGGGCTCGGACACGAGTTTCTTGAGATGCTGCCGGCGGTCATTTTCTTCGCGGTCGGCTTCAACCTGATCCTGACGACCACCAATCTCATTCTCAAAGACTACGCGTTGCAGTTCGGCAACATGCTGCTGGCGACCACGGCGGCGCTGGTGGTCGGCAAGGCGGTGCTGGTCGCCAATGCGACGCCTTTCCTCAAGCGTTACGACACGGCGCCGCTGGCCTGGTCGATCCTCTACAAGGCCGCGGTCTATTGCGTATTGGTGTTTTTCGCCCGGCTGATCGAGACGGGCATCGAGGATTGGATGCGCGAAAAACCGTTCTCCGAGGCTTTGGCCAATTTCTCGTGGCACCGATTCTCGGCGATACACCTGTTCGTTCTGTTCCTGATCTTTGTCACGTTCAGCGAGCTGAACGCGTTGCTCGGCGAGGGCGGTCTTTATCGCCTGCTTTTTGATCAACGTTCGGCCGCGCTGCACCAGGGTCGCCGTGAGCGGGCGCAGACCCTCATGCAATTGAGCCGTCTGACCGCGGCCCATACGCCGGAAGAACTGGCCGACGGCACGTCGCCGACCCACGCCGAGCTCATGCAGTTGCTGCGTGGGCTGGCGAAAGGGTAACGTCGAACAGGAGGTCGACGAGCCTTGCCGATTGAGGCGACGCTGACTTACTATCGTTCTTGCGGGTCTACGATCTCAATCTCAGTGAGGAGAGGGACATGAGCACGATCACGAGACGCAGCCTTATCATCTCCGGCGCCGGTCTGGCAGCCGGAGCGTTCGTGTCGACGGCCGAGGCCGCGACCGGATCGGTGGCGCTGCACATCGCCAGCGCCGGTTTCATCTTCGGCGTGACCGGCGGCGGCGGCACATTGGTCTTCGAAGGACGCCATTATCCGCTCTCGATCGGCGGGATAAGCGCGGGCGCGTTGATCGGCGCTTCGGCGACGGATCTGGTCGGAACGGCGTCTCACCTTCATCAGCCAGGCGACATCGTGGGCCTCTACTCGGCTATCGGCGCGGGCCTGTCGGTGGCGGGGGGCCGGAGCGCCGCGCAGCTCAGCAACGCGCGCGGCGTCGTGCTGCGCCTTCGCGGGCGACAGATCGGCTTCAGTTTCTCGATCGACCTGAGCGGGATGAGCATCACGATGGCGTGAGCCGGCGAGCTTGAGAGCTTGGACGCCGCGGGCGAGGAAGACTGCAATGAGCTAAACCTCGTTGCAGTCTGTTTTCGACAATCAGGGGTCGAATCCGGGTCACGCGGTAGGTTACCGGCGTCAACCGCATGAGCATGAATGCGATGACGCCCGGGCTCCGTTCGCCTGTGCGAGGCCGCTTCAATAGGATGAAGTTGCGTTGTCGCGATTTCGCTTGACGCGTGATTGGCCTCAACGTTTTGTCGGCGTCGCATAATTGGGGACGCACCCTGGGGGAGCACGAATGGTTGGAAGAACGATTTCATTCGCGGCGCTGATTCTGTCGGCGGCGCTGTGCGGCTGCGTGAGCGTCGGCGCGCCGGAAAAGGAGGGGCGGCTCTCTGCCGCGGGCTTCATGAGACTTCAGGCGGACACGCCGCAGAAGATGGCCAAGCTTCAGGCGCTGCCGCAGGACACGATCGTCTATGCGCCGCGAAAGAACGGCAACGCCTACATCTTCGCCGACGCCGCCGGCTGCGCTTGCGCCTTTGTCGGCAACGAGACCGCCTATCAGCAGTACCAGCAAATTCGCGCGGCCAACAATATCGCGCAAATGCAGGAGACGACGGCGCTTTGAACGCCGAAGCCGCAGCGGACTGGGCGGCGCCTGGGGGCCGGCCGTGCCGTACTGGTATTGACCGGAGCGCGCCGGCAAACGAATTGGGCGATCGCGACGGACGCCGCTCGCGCATGAGGGCGAACGGCTCGCGGCCGCCACCTTCCTGAGGGAGATCAATGAATCCGGAAAAATTCGCGGCCGCCGTCGCCGTCGCCATCTTCGCCGCCGGATTGGTCGGCCTCGTCCTGCAACGCGTCCTGCCGGAGAAACACACCACCGGCCCCTCGCGCGACATGGTCGGCGCGGTCGTCGGCCTTCTCACGCTGCTCTGCGCCCTGGTCACCGGCCTCCTGATCTGGACGGCCTACGGCGTCTACGCGGGCCAGAACGCCGCGATCCAGAATCTTGCGGCAAAGGTCCTGCAACTCGATCTCGCGTTGGCCGATTACGGGCCGGAGACGAACGCTGTGCGCGCGCAATTGCGACAGGGTCTGGGGAAAACCATCGACCAGATTTGGGGCGCCGATGAAAGCGACGCCAATTTCGCGGCGAACAACTTCGCCGCGGCGATCCAGATCATGCGCAACCGGGAAGAGGCCCTGGCGAGCCTCCAGCCCTCGACAGACAAGCAAAGGCAGGCGCGTCGCCACGGCGACAGTCGACCTCGGATGCGATCGCTCAGGCGCGCATGCAGATGTCCTTCGCCCTGTCCGCTCCCGTTTCCTATCCGCTCCTTCTGACCGTGGTCGGCTGGGTGGCTTGTCTCTTCTGCGGCTTCGGGCTGATGTCGCGCGGCACCATCATGTCCGTCGCCGCTCTGGCTGTCGGCGCCGTCGCGGTCGCGACCGCCGTCCTGCTGATTCTGGACCTTTCCAACCCCTATTTGGGAGCGTTTCGCGCCTCGCCCGCGCCGCTCGAACAGGTGCTGGCCGTCATGGGCAAGGAGTGATACGGTTTCTGGCTGAACAGCTCGCAAGTCGGCGTGCCACGAAATGGATTTCCTCCCCCCTTGTGGGGAGGGCTAGCTAGGGAGGGGGGTCTCGCCAAACTTTTCCGGCTGTCCTCCCAAAAGCAAATCGGAACGCGCGGCGCGACCCCCCACCCCGACCCGCCCCCACAAGGGGGGCGGGGGCGCCCGGGCGGACGTTCCGGCGCCGCGCGTCCCATGCGATCCTGTTCCTCGAGCCAAATGAAGCGGCGACATGAGTTCAGAAAGCAGAGTTGCGAAGCGACCCGAGGCGCAGCGGGCGGACCCGCTCGCCGACATGATATACATTCCGGGCGGCACGTTCCGGATGGGTTCGGACCGGCACTATGCGGAAGAGGCGCCGGTCCACCGCGTCAGCGTCGACGCCGTTCTGGATCGACCGCACGCCGGTGACGAACCGCCAGTTCCGCAAGTTCGTCAACGCGACCAACCACGTCACGTTCGCCGAGATCGCGCCCGACCCGAAGGACTATCCCGGCGCGCTGCCGAAAATGCTGAAGGCCGGATCGCTGGTCTTCACCCCGCCCAAGGGGCCGGTCGACGTCCGCGATTGGTCGCAATGGTGGCGGTTCAAGTTCGGCGCCGATTGGCGGAGGCCCTATGGGCCGCGGAGCTCCATCAGCGGGCTCGACGATCATCCCGTGGTGCATGTCGCCTATCGCGACGCGGAGGCCTACGCGCGCTGGGCGGGCAAGGAATTGCCGACCGAGGCCGAGTGGGAGCTCGCCGCGCGGGGCGGCCTCGACGGCGCGGAATTCGCCTGGGGCGACGAGCTCGCGCCCGCGGGAAATCCGATGGCCAATACCTGGCAAGGGGCGTTTCCGCACGAAAACCTTGCGCTGGACGGTTTTGAGCGCACTTCGCCCGTCATGTCCTTTCCGCCGAACGGGTATGGCGCTTACGACATGATCGGCAACGTCTGGGAGTGGACGGCGGATTTCTGGTCGACCCGCCACCCGGCCGACGCGGCCAAGGCGTGTTGCGTGCCGCAGAACCCGCGCGGGGCGGCGGAGGCGGACAGCTACGACCCCTGCCAGCCCGCGATCCGCATCCCGCGCAAGGTGCTGAAGGGCGGCTCGCATCTCTGCGCGCCGAACTATTGCCGCCGCTACCGCCCCGCCGCCCGACACGCCGAGCCGGTCGACACCTCGACGAGCCACGTCGGCTTCCGATGCGTCGTCAGGAAGATGGAAGGCCACGGGTGAAGGCGAAGCAAAGGTCGCGCTTTCGCCAAAAGGACGTTGCAGGATGCGCGGCGCAGGAGGGTCTGCTCCTTGACCGACGCGCCGTCGAAAGCCGCAAACGTCGAGGCGCGGCTGGCGGTCGCGCTGATCGTCGGCCTGATCGTGCTCGGCGTCATCTGTTACGGTCTGTCCGCCGAGCATCTCGCTCGGACTCTGGAAGCAGATTCTCGCCCGGCCGGGCGGCCCGATGACGTTCCGCTTCATCCTGCAGCCGGCGATGGCCGCAATCGCCGCGCTGCGCGATGGGGTCAACGACGCCCGCACCGGCCGCGCGCCATATTTCTCGGCCATCCTGCGCACACCCGAGAAGCGCGTCGGCCGCCTGCGCGAGGGCGTTCAAGCGACGGCGAAGATCCTGATTCTCGGCGTTGTTATGGACACGATCTATCAATTGATTGAGTTGCGCACGTTCTACCCCGCCGAAGCGGCGCTGGTCGCCCTGTTGCTTGCGTTTCTTCCTTATGCTTTGCTGCGCGGACCCATCGCACGCATCGCACGTCATTGGGTCGCGCGGCCGACGTCCAATTGAACTGGCTCAACGGAGGGTCAGCGTTGGAACCTCCCGGAATCAAGTTCGACGTCAACACCGAACTCGCGGCGCGCCGCACCGGCATGTCGTTTCAGCGCACGCGCATGAGCGCCGACCGCACGCTGATGTCGGTCATCCGCACGTCCCTTGCGCTCATCGGCTTCGGCTTCACGATTTTCCAATTTTTCCAAAGGCTGCGCGAGCAGGATGTCATCAGCAAAGCCGCTGCGCCGCGCAATTTTGGGCTCGCGCTCGTTGCGCTGGGCATCGTGATGCTCGTCCTCGGCATCGTCTACCACGTACAGTTCATGCTTGGGCTGCGCCACTTGCGGGAATCGATGCGGGCAGAAGGGCTCGTCCACGGCGAGACTGTCTTTCCGCTGTCGCTGACGCTGATTACGGCGCTCATGCTTCTGGTCATCGGCGTCGCGGCGATCGTCAGCATGGCGTTTCGGGTCGGACCGTTCGGATAGGGAGGTGCATGGCTCAAGGCTGAATCGTTGTTCCGCGCACCCGGAATTAGCGCGCCGGGATCACATCGTCCATTGGAGATTCGAGTCGAGGACAGGAGAGAGAAATGCCTAAAACCGACAAGCCGAACATCCTCGTCATCTGGGGCGACGACATCGGCATAGCGAATCTCAGCTGCTATTCACATGGCCTCATGGGTTACAAGACGCCCAACATCGATCGCCTCGCCAAGGAAGGCATGCTGTTCACCGACTCCTACGGCGAACAGTCCTGCACCGCGGGCCGCTCGTCCTTCATCACCGGGCAGAGCGTCTATCGCACCGGCCTCTCCAAGGTCGGCATCCCGGCCGCGCCGGTCGGCATGAACGAGAAGATCGTCACCATCGCCGCGTGTCTCAAGAACCAGGGCTACGCGACTGGCCAGTTCGGCAAGAACCACCTCGGCGATCTCAACTCGATGCTGCCGACCAACCACGGCTTCGACGAGTTCTACGGCAACCTCTATCACCTCAACGCCGAGGAAGAGCCGGAACTGCCGGACTACCCGAACGAGAAGGATTTCCCGAACTTCAAGAAGACGTTCGGACCGCGAGGCGTCATCCATTCCTGGGCGACGGATACGGACGATCAGACCGTGGAGCCGCGCTGGGGTAAGGTCGGCAAGCAAAAGGTCACCGACACCGGCCCGCTAACGAAGAAACGCATGGAGGCCTGCGACGACGATTTCGTCGCTCACGCAAAGGAATTCATGAAGAAGGCGAACGACGCGGGCCAGCCGTTCTTCGTCTGGCTCAACACCACCCACATGCACTTCAGGACACACACCAAGCCTGAGAGCCTCGGGCAGGCGGGCCGCTGGCAGTCCCGCTACCACGACACGATGATCGACCATGACAAGAATGTCGGCCAGGCGCTCGACTATCTCGACGAACTCGGCATCGCCGACAACACCTTCGTCATGTATTCGACCGACAATGGCCCGCACATGAACTCGTGGCCGGACGGCGCGATGACGCCGTTCCGCAGCGAAAAGAACACCAACTGGGAAGGCGCCTTTCGCGTGCCGATCGTCGTGCGCTGGCCGGGCAAGATCAAGCCGGGCCAGGTCTCGAACGAGATCGTCCAGCACCATGACTGGTTCCCGACCTTTCTCGCCATGGCGGGCGACCCGGACATCGTGGACAAACTGAAGGCCGGCTATCAGGCAATCGGGCGCACCTATAAGAACCATCTCGACGCCTACAATCTCCTGCCCTATCTCACCGGCGAAGCAAAGAAGAGTTCGCGCAATTTCTTCATGTATCTGAGCGACGACGGCGACGTGCTCGGCATGCGTTACGACAATTGGAAGATCGCGTTCATGGAGCAGCGCTGCACACGGCACGATGCAGATTTGGGCGGAGCCGTTCACCCGGCTCAGGATACCGAAGATCTACAATCTCCGCACCGACCCATTTGAGCGCGCGGATCAAACGTCGAACTACGTACTGGGATTGGTACGTCGACCACATTCCCATGATCTACGGCGCGCAGTTCGCCGCGGCGCAATGGGCGGCGACCTTCAAGGACTTCCCGCCGATCCAGAAGCCGAACACCTTCACGCTCGACCAGGCCCTGGCGGCGATGCACGAGACCGCCGCCGGCATGCACTGACCGATGGCGTTTCGGGCCGAGCGGCAGGCTCGTCGGGCCGCCGCTCGGCTTTCGAACTCGCCTTCGATCGAGGATGAAGGGCCGACACGCGCTCGATTGGCGAATGGCGGATCAGCGCGTTTTTGTAACTTTATTGGCGGATGGAGGCCGGATGCGCGCGGCTTCGGAGGAAGCGAGACAGTCACGGCCCCTCGATCCGGCAGACGAAGTGCGGGCCTTTTACGAGAGCCACCCGTATCCGGCGCCGCTCCGTGACCTTGACCGGCATCGGGAGCTCTATCGAAATCCGGAGCGACGCCGGGCGCTGTCGCTCCTCCTGTGGCCAACGGAAAACCCGCGGCCGGATCGAAAGATCCTGGTCGCCGGCTGCGGCACATCTCAGGCCGCGCTCCATGCGATGCGCGAGCCTGACGCACAAGTCACCGCGATCGACATCAGCGAAGCCAGTCTCAGCCACACCCGCGATCTTCAGCGAAAGTACGGCCTGCGAAACCTCGATCTCCATCGGCTCGCGATCGAGGAGGTCGGGAGATCTCGGCCAAACTTTCGATGAGATCGTCTGCACCGGCGTGCTGCATCATCTGCCCGACCCGGACCTCGGCCTTCGGTCGCTGCGCGGGGCTCTGGCGCAGGACGGGGCGCTCCGTGTGATGGTCTATGCTGCGTATGGACGCGCCGGCATCTCCATGATGCAGGACTACTGCCGGCTGATCGGGGTGCGCGCCAATGAGGAGGAGTTACAGGAACTCAGCGCCACGATAGGTGCGCTCCCCCCTGATCATCCAATCGCCGCCATGGCGAAGAGGGCGAAGGATTTTCGACGTCCCGATGCGCTCGCCGACGCATTGCTTCACCCCCTCGATCGCGCCTACACGGTCCCGCAGCTCTATGCCTGGCTTGAGCGGTGCGGGTTCTCCTTCGCGCGCTGGTTCGAGCAGGCGCCGTATCTGCCGCAGTGCGGGGCGATCGCCGCCATGCCGCACGCCGCGCGTCTGGCCTTGCTGCCGCCGCCCCTGCAACACGCCGCGGTCGAGCTCCTGCGCGGGACCATCGCCAAGCACGATTTCATCGCCTATCGCAACGATCGCGCCTGCGAAAGCCAACCGATTGCCTTCGACGCCGAAGCCTGGCGGAACTATGTTCCGCTGCGCCTTCCGTGGACCCTGCGCGTCCGCGAGCGATTGCCTGCCGGCGCCTCGGCTGTCCTGATCAATCGGGCGCACCCCTACCCCGACCTCGCCCTGCCGATCAATGCGGCGCAGGAGCGCGTTTTCGCCGCCATTGACGGCAAGCGCACCGTCGATGACATTCTGCGGAGCGCCACGAGAACGGAGGACGTCGAGCAAGGTCGCTGGTTCATCGAGCGCCTCTGGCGGTATGATCAGATCGTGCTCGACGCGTCAGGCTTGCGTTGAGGCCTGTGTTCGGGACCAGGGCGTTCTGCGGATGGTCCGGACGCGAATGCTGAGTCCGAAGCCCGTTCGCCGGGTTCGCCGGTTGGAGGCGCGGATGACATCCGCGGGAGGGCCCGGGGCCATGAAAGACTGGCTGATCCTCACCACAGACGGTGCCGTCGTCGTCATCGACTGGCTGGCGCTGGTCGTCATCGTCGTCGGGTCGATCGAGGCATTTGTCCGAGGCGTCTGGACGATGCTTGCGTCGGGCGAGGGGCATGTCCGCCCGGACGCCTGGCTTCGGCTCGGCCGTTGGCTGGTCGCCGGCCTGACGTTCCAGCTCGCCGCCGACATTCTCGAGACCGCCGTCACCACCAGCTGGGAAGAGGTCGGACGCCTCGCCGCGATCGCGGCGATCCGGACATTCCTCAACTTTTTCCTTGAACGCGATTTGAACGACGTCCGACAAAAACAGGACCAGCTCGGCAGCGACCCGTAGAGCGCTGGACCGGGTTAGGCCAATGCGTCGCACGCGACTGCCGAAATCCTATCGCAAACCGGCATAAGGAGGAGGTCCTGATGCGCAGAACAGCTTCAGAAGGAAGGCGTCAGCATCCCATTGCCGACGGGGAACTGATCCTTCTCCCTGCCATTGCGGATTACATGGACGGTGCGATGTGCGCCGGCCGCTTGCAACGGGTGGTCCCGCTTGCAAGAGTGGGCAGCTAAGAAGTGGCCGAAGCCGGGGCGGTTGCACCGATGAAGAGATTCGATTTCGGGCGTCGAACTCGCAGAACATGCGGCGGTCGCGCACGGGCCTTGGTTGCCGCGGCAACGCTGGCGGCCGTCGCCGGCGCCACAACGAAGCCTGATCGCGCTGTGGCCGACGAAGGGGGCGTCGGTTTTTGGCTTCCGGGCCAGTTCGGCAGTCTCGCAGCGGTTCCGCAGACGCCCGGATGGAATCTTGAAATCATCGACTACTACACGGCGGTCAGCGCCGGCGGAAGGGTTTCGGCAGCGCGTCAAGTCGAACTCAGCGGGCTCCCGCGGAATGTCTTCGTCGATCTCAACGCGAATCTTCACGCTTACGCCAATCTCGGCGTCCTCGCTCCGGGATACGTGTTTGCGACCCCGGTTCTCGGCGGCCAGCTCGCCGTCAGCGTGGCGGCGATCGGGGGCCGCAACAGCACCGACATCAACGGGCTCCTGACGGCCGGCGCCGGTCCCTTTGTGGTCACTCGGCCGCACGAAGATAGCGATTCACGCTACGGCATTGGCGATCTCTATCCGCTCGCGGCGCTGCGCTGGAACAGCGGCGTCAACAACTGGATGGCGTTTGCGGACGGCGACATTCCGGTCGGCGCATACGATTCGAGCCGACTGGCCAACTTCGGCATCGGCCACGGCGCGGTGGATGGCGGCGGCGGCTACACCTATTTCGACCCACAGACCGGCCACGAATTCTCCCTGGTGACCGGCGTCACCTACAACCTCCCGAATTCGAGCACGGATTACCAGAACGGCTGGGATTGGCATCTCGATTGGGGTGCTTCACAGTTTCTGTCGAAGACGGTGCAAATCGGCGCGGTTGGCTATGTCTATGCGCAATTCTCGGCGGATCGCGGGGCTTCACCGATCCTCGGCGCCAACCTGTCGCACGTCGCGGCGGTTGGACCTCAGCTCGCCTTCATCTTCCCGAGCAAAACCGTTCAGACCTACCTCAGTTGGCCTACTGGGAATTCGCCGCGGACAACCGGGCGTCCGGCTGGAACGCCTGGGTGACCCTGTCGTTTTCGCCAAGCCCGGAGCACTGACGAGCGCCATGCGACCGTTTCATGCGCCCCGCTGAGCGTCCAGTGAGATAACGCGCGCGGGCTGCCCACTTTTGAGCGAGTCGCGCCCTCGTTTAACGAAGGTCCGAACCGGGACGTCGGACATGAGTTTGCTGGGAGTTCGCAAGCAAACCATTGGCCGTCCCAGACGAAGCGTCGGTCGTCGCGGGCGAGGTCGACACAAGCGGCGGCGCGGCGCTTTCATTGCCCTTGCGATCGCCCACCGGCTCGTGGGATGCGCGCTGGCTGCGCTGACGGCGTTGCCGGCGATCGCGGTCGCCCAACAAGCGCCGACGTCGCTCTCGAACGGCGGGCCGCAAGCGTCGACCTCAGACCAGGACGCGGCCCGACGGGCGACGCGCTCAACGCGGCGAACCTTTTCCAGCTCTTCTATTCGGTCAGGACCGCGCCCGGCAGCGGACCGAACGGAACGCTCAGGACGGTCACCACAGACACCTTCAAACTCCGAGCCAACTCGACCGTCAACCTGAGCTCGGATTGGCAGCTGGTGTTGCGCGCCGATCTGCCATTTGTTGCAAAAGACCCGCTCAACTCGAGCAATCCCGACGGCGACTTTCTCTATGGCCTCGGCGACGCGGACGTCCAAGCCGCTCTCATCCACGACATCAATCAACGCTGGAAAGCGGGCGCCGGAGCTCGCCTCATCATGCCGACCGGAGACACCAGCCTCGGCTCCGGCAAGTGGCGGATCATGCCGATTGCCGGCGTGCGCTACACGCTTCCGGAGATCAGTTCGGGCAGCTATGTCGAACCGCTCGTGCGCTACGAGGCGAGCTTCGCCGGCGATCCCGCGAGGAAGGCGATCAGCAACCTGCAATTCGCGCCGATGGTCAACTTCGCCCTGCCCGACCGCTGGTTCTTCACCCTCTATCCGACCCCGGACATCCGCTGGAACTTCGGCCCCGCCGTGGCAGGCCAGACGGGGCGCCTGTTTCTGCCCATCGACGTCCGCGTCGGGCGCAAGATCTCCGACAACCTCGCCGTCTCCCTCGAGGTCGGCGTGCCGATCGTCAAGCAGTATCCGGTCTATGATTTCATCACCCAGGCCAGGCTCAACCTGACCTTCTGATTGGATGGCCGTTTTCAACAGCCCGGCGTTTCCCCCTGGATTGCGGATGACGCACGAATAGGCGACGTGCGGACGCTATGGTTCCGTGGGTGAGACGACAGCGCCCGCTCCACTGGAGAGCGCAACGTCTGGCCTAGCGACTTACCCTGGAAGCCGCCGGCACACCGGCTGCGAGGAAAAGCACCTCGACCGTGTTCTCGATCCGAGACAAGTGAAGCGGTCTCACGGCGATTGGCTTCCATTCGATCGCCGAAGCAGCGACGCAAGCGTCGCCTCGGCATCCTCGATCAGCGACTCCTGATATCTGTAGAACATCTCGTTTCCCATCGGCGTCACCATCGAGCGCGTCTGTTCCTCGCAGCGTAGGCGAAGAGCCTCGAGGTCCCTCATCAGGTCTTCCGCGTCCTTTCGATCTTGCGGCGTCTTGATCACCGCCTCGGGCGGGAGCGCCCTGATCTGTTCTCCTGTAAGACCTCGGCTGACTAGCGCCTTGAGCCGGGACTCCAGGATTTCTCGATTGGCGTCGATGCGCCACAGTCTGAAGCGGCTGTAAGCGTTCGACGCATTGAAAAGGACCGTGACGGCCATCGCCAGATAGATCCAGTAGGCGGGCGACATCAGGTTCACGAGCCACGGGAAATATCGGTCCGCCAATTCGGGCTCGCCGTTCGCAAAAAAAAACTGGCGCGCCTCGTCGCCCAATGGCGCCTGATCCTGAGACTTCGACGAGGGCGGCGGGTTGTCCCGAACGAAATTCGGGAACTCTTCGCTGAGCAGCATCAGGAAGGCCACTCGCTCCGCGCGGTGCACGCAGGCGTTCGTCATGATGAGCGTGTCGACCTGCGCGACGAGCTTGTCGGTCGCAGGGATCGGTTTGGCGATGTCGTAAAATCCACCGGGGATTTTGCCGAGGCGCAGCCACTTGTCCCGTGCCACCAGGCCTTCGATGTCGGAGGGAGCGACGATCTCGAGGTCGTATTTATTCGCCAGCGTGCGGATCAGCTCCGCGTTCTCGTTCATGACGAACGCCGCGAGATCGAGTTGACCGTCGCGAACCAGTTCCGCCTGGGCTTGGAGACCGTGATTGGAAGGCTTGAGATCGAGGCCCTTGAGGTCGGAATTCTCCAGCAATTGCCGCATCAGATAGGCCGTGCCGGAACCGTCCGGGCCGATGCCGACCGAGGCGCCTCGCATGTCGTTGAACGTATTGATCGCGCGACCGCGTCGAGAGAACAGCAAAAGCGACTCAGGTTGCGGGAGCCTCCCCAGGGTCTGCAGGCTGGCGTCGGCGGGAACCGGCACACCATCCTGCACGAAGGCGAAGGCGGGAACGCAATGACCGTTTTCGCCGACGAGGCGGGCGATGTTCTCGACCGACCCTGCTGTGGCGACGACCTTCAAGCGACCGTTCTTTTTGTGGGCCCGGGCCGCAAGCCGGTCCCCGACCGCATAATATTGTCCGGTCGGAGCTCCGGTATAGACGGAAGCCCTCAGGAACGCGTAGTCGCCGGAAACGCTGAAATAGAGGACGGCGGCCGCAACTGCGAGAACGGCGATCGCCATCATGAGACCTCTAGCCCACGCTCTTCGATCGCGGCCGGGTCCAAACGCCAGTTGATCCAGGAAGCTCATTCGTTAGCCGGGTGTCTCCGATTGATCCTGCGCGAGGGCGGCGAGGATCGAAGCGAATGCCGATGGCCCCACGACGATCTATTTCGGCCCGACGCAGCCCGGAGGGTGCGAGTGGCTTCCAACCGGGATCGAAGTCGTGCCATAAGCGAGCCGCTGACGCGAGCACAATCCGCAGCCGCAGCTTTGTTAAGTCCAAACGGAGGCTCGAAATCCAAGCTCATGGCCATACGCGCCGCGCCGCGCTGTCAGTCTCGCCGCTTTCGCCGCGGCGGCCTTTAGCGCCTGCAACAACCCACAGACGCCTCGCCGTGCAGGGCAGCGGCGGCGCAGCCGCCTGCGCCGGGGGTTCGCATCGGCGCCATTCAGGTCGACACCGCGCCGCTGCTGGCGCAGAGCGGCAATCCGACCGCGGCCTGGGCGCAGCAGGCGCTGCCCGGCTATCTCGCGCAGGTCCTGGCGTCGCGCATGGCCCCGGCGACCCGAACGCCGCGACGCTCAGCGTGCGCATCAACTCCATCTATCTGGGCAATGGCGGCCCAGCCGACCCCGACATCATGAAAGGCGTCGCGACGCTGAACGGGCGCCAGATCCGACCTGCAGGCGACTTCGACTTATTTTCCGAGCCCGACCGATCAGGCGTTGCCCGAGCAGGCGCTCCAAGGCCGCGTGCAGGCGCTCGCCCAAGCCTTCGCCTACCGGCTCCGGCGGAAGATGCGCCTCTGACCCCGGCTTGATCGGGCCTGCGCGGCTCCCTCCGCCGGGGGCTGGCGCCTGCAGCGAGACTAAGGCGCGAGAGGCGGCTTGGTCGCCAACACCGTCACGCTTTTGATCTCCACCCCAGAGGCGCGGAATGCGGCGATTTCTTCGGCGCTGAAATGCTGTGACAAGATCTCGTCCGGCAAGCGGATCGGTTGCGCTTTGGCGTTCCGCACGCCCGCGAAGCCGGCCGCCTCGATCAAGGCCAGATAATCCTTCTCGGGGAGCGCGCCGGCGACGCAGCCGACATAGAGAGCCGCGACCTCGCGCGCGCGATCAGGCAACGGACCCGACGCGACAATGTCCGAAACGCAGAACCGCCCGCCCGGCCGCAGCACGCGGAACATCTCGACGAAGGCCGGAGCCTTGTCGGGCAAAAGGTTCAGCACGCAGTTGCTGATGATCACGTCGATGCTGCCGCTCTCGACCGGCAGATGCTCGATCTCGCCAAGCCGGAACTCGACGTTGCCGTAACCCAGCTTCCGCGCATTCGCCCGCGCGCGGGCGATCATATCGGGCGTCATATCGACGCCGATCACATGACCCTCCGCGCCGACTTCGTGGCGCGCGATGAACACGTCGTTGCCCGCGCCCGAGCCGAGGTCGAGCACCGTCTCGCCGGGCTTCAGCGCAGCGTGCTGCGTCGGCACGCCGCAACCGAGATTGAGGTCGGCCTCCGCCACGACGGCCCGCGACGCCGTCATAGGCGTCGCCGATCACGTTCAATCCGTCCGGGGCCATCTCCGGCGTGCAACAGGATGGCGCGCAGCAGCTTCCCGCCTCCCTCGCGATGGCGCCGTAACGCTCGCAACCAGAGCGCGTACTTCGTCCTCGCCTTGCATGACTCCCTCCATTTGCGCCCTTGCATCGGTTCGTCATTTCTAGTATTATTGAATAATGGAAAAAAGCAAGCCTCCTCGTGCCTGTTGCGCTCGCGCACGAAACGGGGCTGGCTGTTTTCCGCTTTTCTCTCCAGGGAATGCGATCACTAATGTGTCCGCGCTCGTCGCGGCGCCGACAAATGCCGGATATCCGACGCAAATCGTGAATTGAGGCGAGCATGAGCGACCGCTTGATTGTCGAACAGTCCCTCATCACTTGTCCGGAGTGCGGCGTGGCGAAGCTCGAAACCATGCCGACCGACGCATGCCAATTCTGTTACGAATGCACCGGGTGCGGGGCGCTGCTGCGCCCTAAGCCCGGCGATTGCTGTGTGTTCTGTTCTTTCGGCTCAGCGCCTTGTCCGCCAGTTCAGGAGGCGGGCGGCAAGGGAGGTTGCTGCGCATGACTCCCCCCACATTGGGGTTGAATTGGTTCGATATTTCTACTATTATTGAAACATGGAAGAAAAGCAAGCGCTATCCTGCCTCTCCGCTCTCGCGCACGAGACGCGTCTGGCCATATTTCGTTTGCTGGTGCAGCAGGGACCTTCCGGCATGCCGGCCGGCGAAATCGCCCTCAGCCTGTCTGTGCCGCCGCCGACGCTCTCCTTCCACCTGAAGGAACTGGAGCGCGCGGGGCTGATCCAGGCGACCCGGCAGCAACGACAGATCATCTACGCGACCGAATACGCCGGCATGCGGGCCCTGATCGACTTCATCATGCGGGACTGCTGCCAGGGGCATCCGGAGCTCTGCGGCGGAATGGGTGCGCCCGCCTGCGACAAGCCGCCACACAAATGCGCCAGGGAGGACGCCTATGACTGATGCACCCTTTAACGTGCTGTTTCTCTGCACCGGCAACTCCGCCCGGTCGATCATGGCCGAGGGCATCTTGCGCAAGGAAGGGCGAGGGCGTTTCAACGCCTTTTCCGCCGGAAGCCATCCGAAGGGCGAGGTGAACCCCCTCGCGATCAAGGTGCTCGACACGTACAACTACCCGACCGGCGGCTATCGCTCGAAGCCGTGGGACGAGTTCGCCGGGCCGGACGCTCCGAAGCTCGATTTCGTCTTCACCGTCTGCGACAGCGCGGCGGGCGAAGCTTGCCCGGTCTGGCCGGGCCAGCCGATGACGGCCCATTGGGGCATTGAAGATCCGGCGGCGGTTCGGGGCGCGCCTATTCTGCAAGAAGCCGCGTTCGTGACCTCGTTCCAGTATCTGCGCAACCGCATCACGGTGTTCACGGCGCTGCCGCTGCGAAGCATCAGCAAGATGGCGTTGAGCGCGAAACTGAGCGAAATCGGTCATATGGAAGGCGCGTCGACGGCCGCCAAAAAGGCCGGCTGTTCGTGAACTTCGATCTCCATCGCCGTGGTCGGCCACGCGCCGCCGACGCGCGATGTCGATCCCATTAATAACAATCCTTTGCCCCATTTCGGGGCGCAATTGCTCGGCGCCGGGTCACGTGACATTCGACGCGCGGACGCGGCGACCAAGCAGAGCCAGGGATGGCCCGATGTCAGTCTTTGAACGCTATCTCACGCTTTGGGTCGCGCTGTGCATCGTCGCCGGCGTGGCGTTGGGGCATCTCTTGCCCGGCGTGTTTCATCTGATCGGCTCGGTCGAGATCGCCAAGGTCAACCTGCCGGTGGCGTTCCTGATCTGGCTGATGATCATCCCGATGCTCGTAAAGATCGACTTCGCCGCGCTTGGCGAAGTGCGGCACCATTGGCGCGGCATCGGCGTCACGCTCTTCATCAACTGGGCGGTCAAACCCTTCTCGATGGCGGCGCTCGGCTGGTTTTTCATCGGCTATCTGTTCCGGCCCTATCTGCCGGCCGACCAGATCAATTCCTATATCGCCGGCCTGATCCTGCTCGCCGCCGCTCCCTGCACGGCGATGGTCTTCGTCTGGAGCCAGCTCTCCAGGGGCGAGCCGCATTTCACGCTGTCGCAGGTCGCGCTCAACGACACGATCATGGTGTTCGCCTTCGCGCCCATCGTCGGCTTTCTGCTCGGACTGTCCGCGATCACGGTGCCGTGGGACACGCTGGTCCTGTCGGTGGTCCTCTACATCGTCGCTGCCTGTCATCGTGGCGCAGGTGATCCGGCGCAATCTGTCTCAAGACCGGCGGAGAGGCGGCGCTGTCGCGGCTTCTGGCGACCTTGCAACCGCTTTCGCTTGTTGCGCTGCTCAGCGACGCTCGTTCTGCTGTTCGGCTTCCAGGGCGAGCAGATCTTGCGGCAGCCTGCCGTCATCGGCCTGCTCGCCGTGCCGATCCTGATCCAGGTCTACTTCAACGCGGGCTTCGCCTACCTGCTCAACCGTATGCTGGGCGAGCAGCATTGCGTCGCAGGCCCCTCAGCCTTGATCGGCGCAAGCAATTTCTTCGAGCTTGCTGTGGCGGCGGCCATATCGCTGTTCGGTTTCGAGTCAGGCGCGGCTCTCGCAACAGTCGTCGGCGTCTTGATCGAAGTGCCGGTCATGCTCACTGTCGTCTGGATCGTGAACGCGAGCAAGGGCTGGTACGAGGACCGATCCCCGAGCGGACAGCGCGCGTGAGTCGCCGCGGACTTCTCAACGACGCCGCTTTCAATCAGCCAAATGCCGAGGGGCAGCTGTGACGATCACCATCTACCACAACCCGAAATGCGGCACGTCCCGGAACGTGCTGGCGATGATTTGCCAGAGCGCCGAGGAGCCGGTCGTCATCGAATATTTGAAGAACCCGCCGAGCAGAGAGCGCCTCAAGGAGCTGATCGCGGCGATGGGGATTCCAGTCCGCGCGCTCCTGCGGGAGAAAGGCACGCCCTACGCCGAACTCGGCCTCGGCGACCCCGAATGGACGGACGAGGAGCGGATCGACTTCATGATCGCCCATCCGATCCTCATCAACCGGCCGATCGTCGTCACGCCGAAGGGCGCAAGACTCTGTCGGCCGTCGGAGACGGTGCTCGACATCCTGCCGAACCCGGACGTCGGCCGCTTCGTCAAAGAGGACGGCGAAGTCGTCGACGCAACGGCGCGCAAGGGGTGAGGCGCGGCGTCGCCGGGAACGGGGATCGAGCGCCCCTCATGCGTCGGTTCGCCGCCGCGTCGGATGTTCCTGAGCATCTGGCGGCTTCGGTGTGGCCCTGATGCAGCGCGTCATTTGGCCGCGGTGACGCTGATTTCATGGGTATGTCTTTTGGCGCCGGAAAGTTGACCGACCGGTTCCATTCGCCCCCCGCCATTGTCGAGACTTTGCCCGGCGACGAGGCCGCAGTCACGGCGAACTCGACGAGAGAATTCGGAACGAGCGAGGACAAGCTGATCGACTATCTCGCAGGCGAACAGTTCATGCCGCAGTGGCGGCGAGGCAACGACGCCAATTCGAGCTCATTCGTTGCGGACGGACTCATATGCAGAAAGATTGCACGCGTGCTCTGGCGAGCCGGCGCCGCCGGCGTCCTTACGGAGGTGCGCGGCGCATACGAGAGCCATTGTCTGTGATGTCCCTGAAGACCGCGAATGGCGATCCGATCAAGATGAGAATCCAGAATGGCTTTTGACCAGACGCAGGGCAATTGAATCGGGGCGGAAACTCGTCGGCGGCTCTGCCGCCGCGGACTAGCCGCAGCCGCATTCCCGGACCAACCAGGCCTCCCGGCCTTCCTTGATGAGGAACCAGACGATCGCGAGCGAGCCGGCGCTGTCGATCCACCAGGCGCCGAACGCCCACTGAGCGGCGAGAGCTCACGACCACGACGACGGACAGCCAGCCGCAGGTTACGGCTTCCATGGCGTCCGCGCGCAGGGCCTGACTGCCGAGTTTCTCCGCGATGGCAATTTTGCGCAGTGCAAGCCAGCGCATCGACGGGATGGCCGCCAGCGCGACAATGAAGCCCGGCCAGGAAAACGCCTCCCCGGTTCGCGTCCACAAGCTCCAGATGGCGACAATCGTCACATACGCGGCCAGGGCGAACAGCAGGGCGCCGGCGGCGCGGCTCGCCGCTCTCTCGGCGCTCTCGGAAAAGCGCCGGCCTTGGCGAAGCTCGACCGCCAATCGCCACATCAGGACGGCGGCGGAGGCGAGTTCGATCACGCTGTCCAGTCCAAACGCGGTCAGCACCAGGGCAATCGCATTTCAAAATTGCGCCAGCAATTTCGAGAGATAGGCGTCATTCCAACCGGCTTGCTTGATCTTTCCGCGCAGAGAGCCTTTCGATCCCTCTTTTTGCATGGCGTTCAGGGCCATGTGTCGCAGGATCGCCAGATTGTGCGGGGCGTTGCCCAGGCGGGTTCTGTCCTGGTCTTCGTTCATGACGACGTCGAGGCGCCAATGTAGGCGATTTTCGACGCCCCAATGCTGGCGCACAACTGCGTTCAGGCGTTCGGGCGAGAGCGCGACGCTGAGCAGATAGTAGGCTGTTTCCGTTGTTGTTTTCTCGGGCGTTGCGCGGATCCGCACGACTTTGCCGATGGCGGCCAGCCCGGGCCATTGGTGGCTTTCCTGCAACCAGTCGATATCGGTCGAGACCGTAGCCGTTCGCGTCTCGATGCGGCCATGATCGGCGTCGACATCTGGTTTGGACACAGCGGCCTCGCATGCGGGATCGTCGAGATACAGGCGCACGTCGTCGGACAGATTTGCCTGGTTTCCCTTCAACGCCAACGCATAGTCGCCGCCCTGTTTCACGATCTGTTCCGCGATCGAGCGTTGGCAATTGAGCGCGTCGACGGTTACGATCGTCCCTTTCAGCGACAGCATTTCCAGCAGCTTTGGCACGGCCGTGATCTCGTTCGACTTCACGTCGGTGGCGATTTGCGCCATCACCAAGCGTTGCTCGCAACCCCAAGCGCTGACCATGTGCAGGGGCGACTTGCCGCTGGCTTTGTCGAACGAACGGCGCAACACTTTGCCGTCTATCGCGATAACACCCTGACATTGCGTCGAAAACTTCGTCATGAAGCGCTGAAACACGGCTCGGAACTGATCCGGATCAAGTCGGCGAAACAGCCGGCTGAAGGTGTCGTGGCTGGGCAATCCGTTGGCGAGTTTGAGGAAACCGCGCAAATAGGGTTCCTTCGACTTCGCAAACAACGCCATGTCGACGGCGCCCTGACCACCGCACAGAACCGCGCAAAACGCGATGATCAAGAGTTCATGGAAATCGTGAAGAGCGGCGTTCCCACTTCGAGGGTCTTCCAACTCTTCCCAGCAGGTCGCAAACTCCTCCAAAATCGTCTCCCGAAGCATGATTCGCATGCCCCCGGGTAGAATCCATCAAGCCCCACACGCGCAAGTCCCGGACATTTCCTCAAGCTTTTTCAAATGCGATTCCCCTGCCGTCAGCACGAGACTGCCGGCGGCGAGGCCGGAGATGAGCGCAACCGCAGCCTCGACCGTCATCCAGCCGATCGTCACCCATTCGAGCCGGAACGCTTCGCGGATGAGGCCGTCGCGCTCGCTGAAAAGCGTCGCCTGCGAAGGCGGGGTCAAAGGCGGCGGCCCGCAGCACGCATTCGCGCAGTCCTTCGAGGGCTGGTCGATCCGCTGCTCGCTCAAGCGCGCTCCTCTCTCGCGCAAAGCGCAAAAACCCAACATTGCGTCGGGCGAACGACTTTTCCAGGGCCGCTCGAAATCGAACCGAGTACGCCGGAATATTATACATTACTTACTTATTATACACAGGTCGAGGGACGACGCTAAAAGAGGTCGCAACCCTTTGAAATCTGAGAGGCCCGACACTAAGCCGGCGCTAAACGGCGTTACGCCGCCGACTCGCCCCGCGGAGCCCAGGCGAGCTCCGGGCCGAGCGGCACGATGCGGGTCGGGTTTATGCTCTTGATCGAATAATAGCCGCGCTTGATGTGGTCGAGATTGAAGGTGTCGCGAAAGGGCGGCAAAGCCATCAACCGCTTGAGATAGGCGCTGAGCCTCGGATAGTCGGCGATCCGCCTGAGGTTCACCTTGAACTGGCCGAAATAGGCGGCGTCGAAGCGGGCGAGCGTGACGAACAGGCGGATGTCGGCCTCGGTCAGGAGCTCGCCGAGGACGAAGCGGCCGAAGGCGAAGCGCTCCTCCAGCTTGTCGAGCATGGCGAAGACGTCGGCGAAGGCCTCCTCGTAGGCGGCCTGGGTGGTGGCGAAGCCGGCGCGATAGACGCCGTTGTTGAGCGAGGGGTAGATCTCGTCGTTGAGGTGGTCGATCGAGTACTGCAGGGCGGGCGGATAGAGGTCGAGCGGCTCGCCGGCGAGCGCGCCGAAGCCCGAGTTGAACATCCTGAGAAGCTCGGACGAACTCGTTGTTGACGATCGTGCCGCGCTCCCTGTCCCACAGCGTCGGCACGGTCGCGCGGCCGGTATAGCGCGGAGTCGGCCCGCGTATAGATCTCATGCAGATAGGTCGCGCCGTTGACCGCATCGGGGGTCGCGCCGGGATAGTCGCCGAATCGCCAGCCCTGGTCCGTCATCGCCGGCTCGACGATCGAGACCGAGACGACGTCCTCGAGCCGCTTGAGCCTGCGGGCGATCAGGACCCGGGTCGCCCACGGGCAGGTCAAGGCGGCGTAGAGATGGTAGCGCCCCTTCTCGGCGCGAAAGCCGGCCTCACCGGTCGGGCCGGCGGCGCCGTCGGGCGTCACCCAGCTGCGGAAGCTCGAGGCCTGGCGGACGAAGCCGCCCTTGGCGTCGGTCGCCTGCACCGGCTGCCAGGCGTCGGTCCACTTGCCGTCGACGAGCATGAAGCGGAGGCCGGCTACTCGGCAGCGGCGGCCCGGGCAGGCGCCTTAGCCGTTTCGCGAATGCTGTCGCCGAGCTTCTTGCGGGCGAGCGCCGCCTCGCCGCCGGTCGTCGCGTGATAGAGTGAGAGCTGCTCGAACTCGTCCGCCTTCGGCGGTTCGATGGCGAGGTCGGTGTAGGTCCAGCGGTCGGGAGCGTTCAAGGCCTCGTTCAGGATGCGCCGCGTGCTCAAAAAGAAGCGCGAGTACTTCCACGCCTTGACCGCGATCCCGCCCCAGTAGCGCGGGTAGAAAACGAACGGCGATTCGAGCGGCAGCCCCGAGCGCCGGTCGCGCCGATACTTGAGCCGGAACGCCCCGCCTTCCAGCGGATGCACGCCTTCCTGCTCGATCATCAGCTTGAACCACATGATCGTGCTCGCGATCGGCTTCGGCCGCCCGTTCGGGATCTGGGCGGCGCGCTTCAGGATCGTGCGGATGTGCTCGGGCGTGTAATAGGCGTCCCAGGCGGCGCGGTAGGCCTCCTCCCACTCGGCGTCCGACATCGTCGAATGATGCGAGACGCGATGATCGAGGTCGTATTTGTTGATGTCGGGGTCCATCCAGACCCCGTTCTTCAACAGAGTCTTGTGATCCTCCGAGCCCGGCAGCGGCGTGAGGAAGAAGAATTCGAGGATGTCGAGCGGCAGCTCCCGCTTGATGATCTCGACGTCGCGCAGGATCGATTCCTTCGTGTCGGCGGGGAAGCCGAGGATGTAGCCGGCGAAGGTGAGCGCGCCGTGGGCCCGCCACTTCTGCAACATGGCGCGGTATTCGGTGATCTTGTTCTGCCGCTTCTTGGCGGCGATCAGATTGTCGGGGTTGATGTTCTCGAGCCCGATGAAGATGCGCCGCGCTCCGGCCTTGGTCGCCTTCTCGATGAAGTTCGGAATCTTATGGCAGAGCGTGTCGACCTGGATGGTGAAGCCGCAGCGGATACCCTCGTCCTGGAGCTTGATCACCCGGTCGAGCAGTATCTCCCAGTCGCTGTTGCGGGCGAAATTGTCGTCGGTGATGAAGAACCGGTCGATGCCCTGCGCCCTGTTCTCGCGAATGATCTGTTCCAGGTCGTCGGGCGTGCGGAAGCGGCTCTTGCGGCCCTGCACGTTGATGATGGTGCAGAACGAGCACTGATAGGGGCAGCCGCGGCCGAGGTCGATCGAGGAATAGTGGCCCGTCGTGCGCGCGAGATGTTTGCGCGGCAGGATCGGCGCAGGCTCGCCCTTGAGCGATGGGAGCTGATCCATGTGATTGTAGAGCGGCTTCAGCTCGCCGCGCCACGCGTGGAGAAGCACCTCGTCCAGCCGATGCTCCTCCCCCTCGCCGGCGAACAGCGAGATCCCCATCGCCTGGGCCTCGCGCATCTCGGACGGCATTTCCGGCAGCATGGCGATGCAGCCCGAGACGTGGAACCCGCCGATGCAGACCTGCACACCCGCCGCGCGGAACTGGCGCGCGATGTCCATCGCGCGGGGAAACTGGTTCGACTGCACGCCGACGATGCCGACGAGCGCCCGTCCGCCGCGGCGCTTCAGGTCGCGGATGATCCGGCTCGGCACGACGCGACGGTTGGTTTCGTCGTAGGTTTCGATTTGGAAGGCGACGCCTGAGCCCAGAACCTCGCGGCGCCGAGCGTCCTCGGCCAGGCTGTACATGCAGGCGAGCGTGTTCGACGGCAAAGCCGATCGGAACCACTGAATTGGATAGCCGTCGTCGTCGTAGTGGGTCGGCTTCACGAGAACAAACGTGAAATCCGGATCTTGCGCAGACTTCGTCGACGTGCTCGTCGCCGGGTCGTTATTCATGGGCCCCTCAACCGGTGAAGAAGCGAATCCAGTAGCGCTTACACGGGAAACACGGCGGGGGCAAATCGCGGGACTTGACCGGGTGCGATTCAAACCGATGCAGGATAGGTTAGGTTTGATTGATTCGGCGGGAGGCGAGGGGATGGCGGTTGGGGAGTTGAGCGATGATGCGCTGATTACGACGTTGCGAGCGCATCCGGAGCTTCGCAAGCGGGTGTCGTCGATCGTGCTGGCGGTCGAAGGCGAGGAGGGCGAATTGAAGGAAGCCGACGCGGCGGAAGAGCGGATGGTCGAGGAGACGCGTCTTCTGGGGCGGGAGGCGTTGCGCAGTTGGGCCGAGCGGCGGGTCGAGGCGACGGAGCGGGAGATTCGCCAACGCCCGCAGATGCATCGCCAAGGCGAAAAAAACTCCGCTGGCATACGAAGTTCGGCGAAATAGAGGTTCGGGAGCCGCAATATCGGTTCGGGACGCAGCGGGTGCGTCCATTCGTGCTCGGGGCGAAGGTGAGCCCGCTCGGGTGTTCGCGGCCGCTGCAGCGCGCCATCGTCGACTTCGCCGCCGATCAGCCTTTCGCGCAGGCGCGCGCCAAGCTGCAGGAGCACTACGGCTTCGCGATCGGCGAGAGCACGATCCAGCGGATCACGTTCGCCCACGCCCAGGCGATGCATGAAAGCAGTCGCCAGGATTTGGCATTTCCGGAAGCGCCGGGCCTTCGCAAGCCGATCGTCGTCGAGACGGACGGCGGCATGGTTCCGATCGTCGAGCCGAGCAGCGAGGGGAAGGACAAGCGCAAAGGCAAGACGCTGTCCTGGCGGGAGGCGAAGCTGTCGCTGGCGCACGCGCAAGGGAGCTGCACGCCGGTTTATGCGGGCTCGATCGAGGGTGGGGTCGAAGAGGCCGGGCGCCAGCTGCTTTCCTGCGCGGTTCGCGCCGGGTTCGGGGCGAACTCCCGGGTTCACGCGGTCGGCGACGGTGCGCCCTGGATCGTCGGCCAAATCGAGGAGCAGTTCGGCGACCAAGGCTGCTACCTGATTGATTTCTATCACGTCTGCGAATACCTGGGCGCCGCCTCGGCGGCAATCGCGCCCGACCCGGTCGCACGCGACGCCTGGATGGAGACCCAGAAGGAGGCGCTCAAAGACGGGCGTCTCGACGCCGTCCTGCAGGCACTCGCCGGACATTGCGAGCCTCCCGAAGCCGACGACGAGCACGCGCCCGTGCGAACCTGCCATCGCTACCTCCGCGCTCGCGCTGACCAGTTGAACTATCCCCGGGCCCTGGCCGAAGGACTGCCGATCGGCTCCGGCGAGATCGAAAGCGCCCACCGCTACGTCGCCCAGCAACGCCTGAAGCGGCCCGGCGCCTGGTGGCGCGTCAAGCATGCCGAACACATGCTCGCCTTGCGGATAAATCAAATCAACGGCGACTGGGACGCCTACTGGAAAGCCCTCGCCCTGCAACGCGCCGCTGCCGCCAATGACAACAGCCCCAACAAATCACTACGCCGCACCGCCTGAGCGCATCACTTTGGATCGCACCCGACTTGACCGGGTGCGATTCAACTCGATGCGGAGTAAGCTTTGTCGGAGGTGATTTGGGAGGACGAAGCTGATGACGGGCGCGGATTTGAGCGATGAAGCGCTGTTTGCCTTTTTGCGCAGCCATCCTGACGTTCGAAACCGTGTCGCGTCGATAGCCCTGACGGTAGAGAATAGCGAAGGCGATTTGAAGGAGGCGGAGCTGCGGAAGAGCGGTTGGTCGAGGAGACGCGGCGTTTGGGACGCGAAGCGCTGCTGGGCTGGGCGGAGAGGCAGGCGGAGGTGACGGAGAGGGAAATTCGTCAGCAACCTCAGATGCATCGCCAAGGTGAAAAAAGTCCGCTGGCATACGAAATTCGGCGAGATAGAGGTCCAGGAGCCGCAATATCGGTTCAAGAACGAGCGTGTGCGCCCGTTTCTGCGCAGCGCGAAAGTCAGCCCCTCGGGCTGTTCGCGCCCCTTGCAACGTGTAGTGCGGCACGGTTTTGAGACACGCGGCTGCGCTTGCTCAGGCGGCCAAGGGTAAGGCGGCTGCGAGGGTCGGGTCAATCGCAATTCGTGGCGTGGTTTGCTCCTCTCTGACCCTCGCGGGCGTTTTGTATCCATGGCGCGCGACGAGCCAAGTTTCATTGTAGCGCCTGGCGAATGCGACGAGCTCGGCGCGCAGTTCCTCGATGGTTTTGAACGTCCGGACCCAGAGCAAGTTCTCCTTCAAGGTTCGGATGAAGCGCTCGGCGACGCCATTGCCCTCGGGTTCGCGCACGAAGGACGGCGAAGCTTCGATGCCCAGACACTTGATCTCGTCCTGGAAATCGCCGGACATGTAATTGGAGCCATGATCGTGACGCACCTTGAGCCCACGCGCCACGCCGGGCGCGATGGAGCCGAAGCACCGATGCACCCCCTGCCGGACCGGCTCCAGCGCCTCGAAGCGATTGGCTGAACGCGCGGCGTGAATGCCGATGATTTCTGAGTTCGCGTGTTCCACGGCGACGAAAACATAGGCCCGCCCTTGCTCGAGGGTGACGGTCTGGCTCATGTCCGTTCCCCACATTTCATTGACCTTGTCGGTGACGATGGTTCCGTCGTGCGTCTTCTCTTGGTTGCGCCCGACGCGATGGGGCGCGAGCAAGCCGTTCTCTCCCATCACCCGGCGCACGCGGCGAGGGCTCGAGCGAACCCCGGCAACGCGCAGTCGCGCCCATATTTTGCGATAGCCTTCGCCGTGAAAGTCGGACGCTTCGATTTCCCGGCGGATAAGATCGGCCAGGTCAGCATCCGGACAAGGGCCTGTCGGACCGGGGCGACGGGCGATCGCAGGCGATGGCGTTCCCTTGAGAAAGCGATACACGCCGGCGCGCGGGACATTCCACGCGCGCGAGACCCGCGCCAGGCCATAGCAACGAGACGTGGAAGGCGAGACCGTCTGGCTCATCGTCTCGACCTCCTTCGGGCCAAAGGGCTTTTGGCCTCCATGGCGGCGATCTTGGCGGACAGCAATTCGTTGTCCATGGTGATCTCGCCCACCTTGGATTTCAGTCGGGCGATTTCATCCTCGCGGTCGTCGCGCTCGCGTTCCTTCAAGGCTGACGCCGCGCCGGCGAGCGCTCGGTCCCGCCATTCGGTCAGCTTGGCCACCGAGACATTCGCTTCCCGGGCGACGACATCCAACGGTTCGCCACGCAACAAACGCGCCACCACCACCATCTTGCGTTGAACCGAATAGCGCTTCGGTCCTGCCTCGACGCCCGAGTGGGCGCCTGCGCCAGCTATGGGGGAGCGCTCCGGCGCCCCCTCGGGCTTCAGCCCTGCATCAATCGTCATTTCGAAACCTCCGGTTGCAGTTCAATTACCGCAGCCAGATGTCTCAGCTAACCGTGACGCATCCCAGCGCCCCTTGCAACGCGTCATCGTCGACTTCGCCGCCGATCAACCCTTCGCGCAAGTTCGAAGCAACTGCGGGAGCATTACGGCTTCGAGATTGGGGAGAGCACGATCCAGCGGATCACGTTCGCCCATGTTCGCCCATGCCCAGTCGATGTTCGAAGCCGGTCGAGCGGATTTGGAATTTCCGGAAGGTCCAGGCCTCAGTAAGCCGATCGTCGTGGAAACTGACGCGGCATGGTTCCGATCGTCGAGCCGGGTCGGGATGAGAAAGACAAACGCAAGGGCAAGAACCTGTCGTGGCGAGAGGCGAAGCTTTCGCTGGCGCACGCCCAGGGGAGCCGGACGCCGGTCTACGCCGGCTCGATCGAGGGCGGCGCGGAGGCGGCCGGGCGGCAACTGCTGGCCTGCGCGGTTCGCGCCGGCTTCGGGGCGAACTCGCGGGTCCACGCGGTCGGCGATGGCGCGCCATGGATTGTGGGCCAAGTCGAGGAGCAATTTGGCGATCAAGGCCGCTACCTGATCGATTTCTATCATGTTTGCGAGTATTTGAGCGCCGCCGCGGAAGCGATCGCGCCCGACGCCGCCGCTCGGGAAACCTGGATCGAGGCGCAGAAGGACGCGCTCAGAGACGGGCGTCTCGAGATGACATTGCGGTCGCTCGTCGGTCATTGCGAAGCGCCTGAAGTCGACGACGAACAAGCGCCGGTGCGCCGATGCCATCGTTATTTGAGCAGCCGCAAGAACCAGTTGAACTATCGACAGGCGCTGGCCGAGGGACTGCCGATCGGATCGGGCGAAATCGAAAGCGCGCATCGCTACGTCGCCCAACAACGTCTCAAGCGGCCCGGCGCCTGGTGGCGCGTCGAGCACGCGGAATACATGCTCGCTTTGCGGATAACCCGAATAAACGGCGACTGGGACGCCGATTGGAAAAACCTCGGCCGAACCGCCGTCCCCGTAGCCAACCGGAACAGCCCCCAAAACTCACAAAATCTCGCCGCCTAATTGCACCCTTGGTTCGCA
>CAVYIZ010000100.1:0-11767 GCA_963768555.1 uncultured Alphaproteobacteria bacterium | reverse complement strand
CCAGTCGGGCGCCAATTGTCAGCCTCCATCCACAAGATTTGGCGGCTTCTTGCGGGACCCCAATTTGGGCGAACTTACCGGAATTTGGCCGCGTGGACGCGCGAGCCGCGCAACCGCCCCCATAGGATTTCTTCTGCACGCGTCACTTCCTTGCGGAGGTCGCACTACCGCTGGGCTATCGATTTCACCCAACTCGAATTTGCAATCCTTTTCATGGCGTTGCGCGGATGTCTCAAACTATGACGACAGCTCTTTGCGAAGGCTGGCCGATGAGGCGGGAATTCGAACCCCTTGTCCCGCCCCCTCCTCTGCTCGACTTCGTCGACTTTTCCCGTCCGTCGTCGTGAAATCTTTGTCTCGACAAAGAACTCCAAGCTACGAGAGAAAGTACGCTTTCTGCCATTCGTCCGCGCCTCAAACCGCGACTTTTGACGCGGTGCCTGAGCCCCCCATCCACAGTCGGCGAGCTCCCTGTTACGGCGATAACAGGGAGATTAGCGTCCTGTTCGCGTGCACCCCCAACTCTTGCCCAACTTGTTGTTATTCCAATGTATTCTGCTGCAGAACTCCACTCGCAGACCGCCGCCTCTCCGTGTTTTCCCTGTTACCAGGGAGTAACAGGGAGAACCACCTGCGACTCGAGATGTGTGAATGCGGTAGCCCGCTGGGAGGGGGGAGTTACCGCGCGTCCAGCCCGTACAGCGAGTGCAGCGTGCGCACCGCGAGTTCGGTGTAGGCCTCGTCGATCAGCATCGAGAACTTGATCTCCGAGGTGGTGATCGCGCGGATGTTGATTCCCTTGGCGGCGAGCGCCTTGAAGGCGCGCGCGGCGACGCCGGCATGTCGAGCGCATGCCGACGCCGATCGCCGAGATCTTCACCACGTCCTGCGCGCCGTTGATCCGCGCATAGCCGATCGCGTCGCGCCGCGCCTCGATGATCTCCTTCGCCCGTTCAAAATCGGCGGCGGAGACGGTGAAGGTGATGTCGGTCGTCGTCGAGTCCTCGGAGACGACCTGGATGATCATGTCGACATTGATGCTGGCCTCCGCCAGCGGACCGAAGATCGCCGCGGCGACGCCAGGCTTGTCGGCGACATCGCGCAAGGTGATCTGCGCCTCGTCCCTTGAGAACGCGATGCCGGTGACGACCTGCTGCTCCAAGATATCCTCCTCGTCGCAAATGAGCGTGCCGAGCTTCGGATCGGCCGGGTCGTCGAACGACGACCGCACATAGAGCTTGACCTTGTGCACCATGGCCACCTCGACCGAGCGCACCTGCAGAACCTTGGCGCCGAGCGAGGCCATTTCGAGCATTTCCTCGAACGAAACCTTGTCGAGCCGCCGCGCCTTCGGCACCACGCGCGGATCGGTGGTGTAGACGCCGTCGACGTCGGTGTAGATGTCGCAACGGTCGGCCCCGATCGCCGCCGCGAGCGCGACCGCCGAGGTGTCGGAGCCGCCGCGGCCGAGCGTCGTCACCCGGTTCGTCGGCCCGTGCAGGCCCTGGAAGCCCGCCACCACCGCGATTTCGCCCCGCCTCAGGCCCTCGACGAGCTGCGAGCCGTCGATCTTGGCGATGCGCGCGGAGCCATGCGCGTCGTCGGTGAGGAGCGGAATCTGCCATCCCTGCCATGACCGCGCGCTGAGTCCCATGTCCTTCAGCACGAGGGCGATCAGGCCTGCGGTGACCAGCTCGCCCGAGGCGACGACGGCGTCGTATTCCGCGTTGTCGAAATGCGAGCCCGCCTCCTTGCACCAGGCGACGAGCTCGTTGGTCTTGCCGGCCATGGCCGAGACGACCACCGCGACCTCGTGCCCGGCGTCCACCTCGCGCCTGACATGGGCCGCGACGTTGCGGATGCGCTCGACGTTGGCGACCGACGTGCCGCCGAATTTCATCACCAGACGCGACAAAAGAGCCTCGGCTGTCAGGAAAACGCGCGGGCTCGCGCGAGGAGACGCGGCGGCGTATAAAGGCGCAGGTCCGGCCGGTCAACGCTCGGGCGCAAAAGAGGTTCGCATGAGCGCCAAGCCGCGACCAGCGTCATTTACGGGGAGGTCGCGCGGTTCGACGCGCTCGGCGAATCGTGGTGGGACGCCGACGGGCCGATGGCGCCGTTGCACCGCCTGACCCCCGTCCGCGTCGCCTGGGCGCGCGACTTCGCCGCCCGCCATTTCCGCCGCGAAGCCGAGGCCGGCCTGCCGCTCGCGGGCCTGAGATCCTCGACGTCGGCTGCGGCGCCGGCCTTTCGCCGAACCGCTCGCCCGGCTCGGCGGCGACGTTTTGGGGATCGACCCCGCGCCGGCCTCGATCGGGGTCGCCCGCCGCCACGCCGAGGAGACGGGCGCAAGGCTCGCCTATCGCGCCGCGACGCTCGAGGAGGTCGCGGCCGAGCCGACGCGCTTCGACATCGTCGGCGCGATGGAGGTCGTCGAGCATGTCGCCGATCCGGCGAGCTTCGCCGCCGTCGCCGCCTCGCTCCTCAAGCCCGGCGGCCTCTTTCTCTCTTCGACCCTGAACCGTACGCTGAAAGCTTCGCGCTCGCCATTGTGGGCGCAGAATATTTGCTGCGCTGGCTCGAGCCCGGGACCCATCGCTGGGAGCAGTTCGTGACGCCCGAGGAATTCTCGCTCGCGGCCCGCGCGGCAGGCCTGAGGTCATGGAGCGCCGTGGGGTCGCCTTCATCCGCTGCGCCGGAGCTGGCGGCTGACGAGCGACCTCAGCGTGAACTATCTGTTCTCGGCGAAGAAGCCGCGGGGGTGAGCCATTAGCCCCCCACCGCGCTCTCGCGCGATGGAGGGGGTTCCGGAATGTGGAGAATCTCCCGAAGGCTCTCGCGGCGCGATTCGATCATAGTGACGGGTATATGCTCTTCGAGTTTGAGGCGCACATCGTCGCTTTGAAGCGCGCGGCGCGAGGCCTTCGCCCCCTAGCTGCGGCGGAAGCTCCCGCCTGCAAAAAGACCGCCCATTTTTTGACAAGGCGGCGATCGTTCTGTATTCGTTCTTACGCCGCCGTCCTGGAGCCCCGTCTTGTCCTTGGACTTGACCCGATCGAAATCCGCGAGGCCTCCATCCGAATCTCCTTGCCATTCTCTTTTGTTCATGTTATGTGCTAGATCTTCAGCCGCGCCCTCACCGCGAGGAGCGAGACAGACGTGGAATTGACACGAATTAAACAAAGTGGGTAGGTATTATGTAGGCGGGTCCCCTGAAACATTTTTTTCTTTGGATTGGTAATCGGGGCAGATTCCCGGGCGAAGGGGAATCTTAAAGGAAAAGTAAGGAAGGCTTGATTCACGCCGGGCATGTCGCCTGGCTCGGAAGATTCGCTTGAACGTCTGGGGCCGGCCGAGCTGATCGGCCGGGTTCGCCGATTGCTTGGCGAGGTGGAGCGATTGCGGGGGGAGAACGAGAAGCTGAGCCAGGCGGTGGCGCGGCTTCGGGTCGATAACCAGGCGCTGAAGGACGAGATCGCGCGGCTCAAGCATTTGCCGCCCCGTCCGCCGCACAAGCCGTCCGGGATGGAGAAGGCGACCGATCGGCCGGAAAGCGGGACTTCGGCCGAAGATGCAGCAGGATCGAAGCGACGCGGCCCCGGCGTCTCCAAGCTTCCGATCGACCGGCGGGTGACGCTGACGGTTGAAGCCCCGCCGGGCTCGCGCCACAAGGGCTACGAGGAGATCGTCGTTCAAGACTTGGTGTTGAAGGCCGAGACGACGCTCTATCGGCGGGAGCGCTGGGAGACGCCGGACGGCAAGCGGCTGATGGCGCCGCTCGATGGGGGAATTGTCGGCGGCTGCGGCCCGCATCTGCATCGCCTCGTGCTGATGCTGCATTTTCAGGGCCAGATGACCTGCGAACGGATCGTGGCGCTTCTGGTCGGCATGGGCCTGGCGATTTCCAAGCGGCAGGTGGTGCGGCTCTTGCGCGCCAAGCTGGAGGGCTTCCGCGCCGAGGACGAAGCGGTGCTGCGGGCGGGGCTCGTGAGCTCGCCCTTCGTCACCGTCGACGACACCGGCGCCCGCCACGCCGGCAAGGCCTGCTTCACCACCCACATCGGCTCCGACCGCTTCGCCGCGTTCCGCACCGGGTCCGGCAAGTCGCGCCTGGCTTTCCTCGGCCGCCTGCTCGGCGGGACGGCGTCCTACGTGATTAATGCCGCCGCGATCGCCTACATGCGCGCGGGCAATCTGGCGCAGGACGTCATCGACAGGCTCGGCGGCCACGCTTCGCGCGTCTTTCGCTCGCGCGAGGATTGGATGGACCACTTGCGTGCCCTCGGCCTGGCCAACTTGAAGGTGACGCCCGATCCGGTGCGCGTCGCCAGCGAAGCGGCGCTGTGGGGCGCAATCGAGGCCGAGGGTCTGCTCGGCGGCGCGGTCGTCGTCTCCGACGACGCCGGCCAGTTCCGCATCGGCGACCACGCCCTGTGTTGGGTTCACGCCGAGCGGCTCATCCACAAGCTCGTTCCCGCCAACGATCGGCAGCGCAACGCCATCGAGGTCGCCCGGCGGATGGTCTGGTGGTTCTATCGCCAGCTCAAAGACTACAAACTGGCCCCAAGCCCCCAACGAGCCGCGGAACTGAGCGCCCGCTTCGACCGCATCTTCAAGCGCCGAACCGGCTACGCCCTGCTCGACCGTCTGTTGAAACGCCTGCTCGGGCGCAAGGACGAGCTTTTGCGCGTGCTCGAGCGGCCCGACATCCCGCTCAACACCAACGCCTCCGAAAACGACATCCGCGCCTTCGTCACCAAGCGCAAAGTCTCCGGCGGAACCGTCAGCGAAAAAGGTCGTGAGGCGCGCGACGCAATGCTCGGCCTCGCCAAAACCTGCAAGAAACTCAAAATCCCATTCTTCGACTATCTCGGCGCCCGCCTCGGCATTCCTGGCCCCGCCGTCCCGGATCTCGCAACCCTCGTCAGCACCGCACCAAGCTAAAGCGCCCGCCCGAAATTTGCCCCGGTTACTTGAATTGTTCGTAACCCGTTGAAAAGCCTCGAATCGGACGGTCGCGGTAGGGACGCCCATTAATGAGCGCCCCCGCATAGAACCGTACGTGCGGCTTTCCCGCATCCGGCTCCCACCTCGGGTGTCTGACGGCAAAGCGCTGCTCTGGCCAGGGGCGGAGGATTCGCGGTTTGGGAAGCCAGTCGTTGGCCCATCGCCCGGTCCGCTGCCAGGTCGCGCCGTCGCTCTGGCTGCGTCGCCTGAGCGATCGCCGCCAGAGGTCGATGACGTGGGAGCGGAAGGCGGAGAGCGTCGGACCGTTGGTCGGCACGGCGAAGTAGTTGAAGTAGCCGCGCACGACCTGCCCCAGCCATTTTCCCTGCTCGGGAATCGGCTGGTGCATGCGCCGTCGCAGTTCCTGTTTGATGGCTTTGAGCTTCGCCCGCACGCGGTCGCGCCGGGTTTTCCGTTTGATGAGGAACGTGCCGCGCTGCGACTTGCTGCAGATGAAGGTGAAGCCCAGGAAGTTGAAGGTCTCCGGCTTGCCGAGCCCGCGCCGCTTTCGGTTCGCCGCAGCGAAGCGGCCGAACTCGATCAGGCGGGTCTTGTCCGGATGAAGCGACAGCGCAAACTCCGCTAACCGCTCGCGCATCGCCTCCAGGAAGCGCCGGGCGTCGGCCTCGTGCTCGAAGCCCGCGATCACGTCGTCGGCATATCGCACGATGATCATGTCGCCCGTGGCCTCACGCCGTCGCCAGCGTTCGGCCCAGAGGTCGAACCCGTAGTGCAGGTAGATGTTGGCCAGGAGCGGCGAGATCACCGACCCCTGCCCCGTCCCCTTGTCACTGATCGCCACGACCCCGTCTTCCAGGACGCCCGCCTTCAGCCATTTCCGGATCAGGCGGACGATGCGCTTGTCGCCGATCCGATGCTCCACGAAACGGATCAGCCATTCCTGGCTGACCTCGTCGAAGAACGACCGGATATCGGCGTCCAGGATGTAGTTCACCCTCCTGCTGTTGATCCCGACCACGAGCGCGTCCAGCGCATCATGTGCGCCCCGCCCGGGCCGGAACCCATACGAGAACCCGAGGAAGTCTTCCTCGTAGATCGCGTTCAGCAGCGCGGCCGTCGCCCTCTGGACGATCTTGTCCTCGAGCGCCGCAACCGCGATCGGGCGCTCGCGGCCGTCCGGCTTGGGGATATAGACCCGCCGGCTCGGCTGCGCCCGATACGCTCCCCGTTGGACCCGCGCATGCAAATCCTCGAGATTGCGCTCGAGGTCCGCCTCGTAGGTCTTCCAGCTCAGTCCATCCACGCCAGGCGCGGCCTGCTCCCTGAGCTCATAGTATGCTTCCTGAAGCAGATCGGTGCTGATGTGGTGGAGCAGCGCGGTGAACCGTTCCTCTTTCCTTTGCCTTGCGGCTTGCCGTATGCGGTCCAGCGCCTGTGACACGCTTGCCCAGTCCTGAGCCCGGCGCGTGCTGTGCTGGCCCGCATTCCCCTCGATCCCCGCCCTTGGCTCCCCGGCTCCGCGGCGAATTGCTCCGCCTCGTTCGCCGGGGCCCGACTTCTCACGCCCGTGCGTCATCGGCTTCGGCTCCTCGCCTTCCTGCCGCGGCCCGGGATCGCTGCAGCGACTGCGGGCCAGACGAGGTCTCCCAGGTTCCGACGCGATCCTTTCGTGCGTGATGTGTTCTCCGACCACGGCAGAGCGTCAGCCCCTCGCATAACGGGACCGCACATGTTGCCTTCGACGTTCCTTGTCGTCTCGGCCTCTGCGTCGATTTGGCTTTCGCGGCTCAATAGCACACCCCACACGATCGCTGTGTACGCTTCGCAGCCGCCGTCGCCGACGACCACGCAACACTCGCTACCGGGCGCCCGCTACGGCTTACCCGAGCCGGTCTTCCACCGGCAGGATCGCGCCAGCCTCCTGGCGCACAAGGATTCCAAGAAAATCCAAGCCCGGTTTTCTTGGTCCGGCTTGGTCTGGCTTGGGTCTGGCTTGGCTTGGTTTGGTTCGGCTTGGAGGAATTTGGCCGCAGGCGCGCCGCCTTATGGGCGCAATCTGCTATGGCGACGAGGTAATTAAAGCGCCTTTAAGTCTTGATCGGACAGTCGGACCGGGGCATCATCCCGCCCTTGCGGCGGCCGGGGACAAGGCCGACAAGGGAGAGACGGGATGACAGTTGCGCGCATTCTGGCTGAAAAGGGGCGCGATGTTTTCACCACCCAGCCGCATCGCACCCTCAAGGAGGTCATCGACCTGCTCGCCGCCAAGGGCGTCGGCGCGGTCGTCGTCACGGACGCCTCGATGAGCGTTCTCGGCATCCTCTCCGAGCGCGACGTCGTCCAAGTCATGGCCCGCTACGGCGCCCCCGCGCTGGACGATCAGGTGTCGCGCCACATGACGCCGAAGGTGACGACCGTCACGCGCGACGACACGATCGATCACCTGATGCAGACCATGACGGAAGGCCGCTTCCGTCATCTGCCCGTCGTCGAGGACGGACGGCTCATCGGCCTCGTGTCGATCGGCGACGTGGTGAAGCGCCACGTCAGCGCCCTCGACTACGAGCGGCTGGCGTTGCGCGAATATATCGCCACCGCCTGATCGCCGCCGCCGGAGTTCAGTCGCCGGCGGGTTCGACTTTCGGCGACTCGATGTGATCCGCAATTTCCCTGGCGGCCTTGCGGACGGTCTCGCGCCCGATAGGGATCAGTTCGTCGGCGCGGTGGAATTCGAACATTCCGATCTTGCCGACCTTGAGCTGCACGAGCGCATCGGGCGGATCGCCGGCGAGGCGGGAGCGCATGATGCGGTCCTGGAGGATGTCGAAGGCGTTGACCATCACGCTCATCAGGCCGGGCGGCGCGGCGTCGGGGTCGGCGGGCGCGCGCGGGGCCGCGCCGCGCAACCATCGCGCGATGACGCCGCCCGAGCCGTTCGCCGGCTCGACGACGACCGGCGGCGGGTCGAGGGGTCCGAACGGATCCTGAATCGCGGTGCCGCGGCCGACGCTCTCGCCCGAGATGTTGAGCGCAATGACGCGTTCTGCGCCGAGCGCCCGTGCGACGCTGACCGGCACCGGATTGACGATCGCGCCGTCGAACAGCCAGCGGCCCTCGATCCGGACGGGCTCGAACACGCCAGGCAGGGCGTAGGAGGCGCGGATCGCGTCGCTGAGCAGCCCGCGCCGGAGCCAGATTTCGTGCCCGCCGCCGATCTCGGTCGCCACTCCGGCGAACCGGACCGGCAGGTCCTCGATCAGGATGCCGCCGAGCTCGCTCTCGAGCCGCGCCCGCAGCCGCTCGCCACCGATCAGCCCGCCGCCGGCGAAGGAAAAATCGATGAGGCCGAACACCCGCCGCCGGGTGAGCGAGCGGGCGAACGCCTCGAGCATTTCGAGCTTGCCGGCCGCGTAGCAGCCTCCGACCAGCGAGCCGATTGACGAACCGACGATCACGTCGGGCCTGATGCCCTGCGCGTCGAGTTCCTGCAGCGCGCCGATATGCGCCCAGCCGCGCGCCGCGCCGGCGCCGAGCACGACCCCGATCCTCGCCGGACGGAGGCGAATCCCGCCTGGCGCGGGCTCAGAATCGCTTTTCCAGTATGGCGCCCAGAACATCGCGCTGCCTTTGACAAATTCCCGCCGGCGTTCCCCTTCGACACTTTAAACTGCGCGCGAAAGTTCGCCAGTCGATTAACGCGCGAAAAGCCCTTTCAGACGCCATTCAAGGCCATTTTACCTCCCGCGCCGGTCGCGGCGCGCCGGTTGGGCGGTCCGAGGCGGGGAAAAACGCCGCCGGCGACGAACGGAATTCGGGTAAGCCGTTCGGATGCCGCCCATCGACGAACGCGAGACGCGGGCCCTCGGCGCCGGTCTCGACCCGGCGGTAGAAGCACGAGCGGCGGCCGGTGTGGCAGGCGCCGCCGTCGCCGCCGACCTCGACGAAGGCCAGAAAGGCGTCCTGGTCGCAGTCGACCCGCAGCTCGACCAGCCTCTGGATCTGTCCGGAAGTCTCGCCCTTCCGCCAAAGCGCGCCGCGCGAACGGGACCAGTAATGAACTACGCCGGTGTTCAGCGTCGCCTCGAGCGCCGCCTTGTTCATGTGCGCGACCATCAACACATCCCCGCGCCTGGCGTCGATCGCAACGCAGGTCGCGAGACCGTCCGCGCCGAATTTCGGCTGGAAGGAAAGCCCCTCTTCCTGGTCGACGGCGCCGCCCATGGTCAGCGGGCGCCGCGCAGAAGGTTGAAGAAGCGCGTCTGCTCGTTTGGATCGTCGCGGAACACGCCGCTGAACTGGGTCGTGACCGTGGAGGCGCCCTGCTTCTTGACGCCGCGCATCGCCATGCACGTATGCTCGGCCTCGAGCATCACGGCGACCCCACGCGTGTCGAGCGAATCCTCGATCGCTCCGATGATCTGGGCCGACAGCGCTTCCTGCGTCTGCAGGCGGCGGGCGAACGTGTCGACGATCCGCGCGAGCTTCGACAGGCCGACTACCCCGCCGCGCGGATAGTAGCCGATATGCGCCTTGCCGAAGAACGGCGCGATGTGATGCTCGCAATGCGAGACGAAGGCGATATCGCGCACCAGAACGAGGTCCTGATAGCCCGACACCTCGCGGAACACGCGCTTCAGCGGCTTGCTCGGGTCTTCGCGGTAGCCGGAGAACAGTTCCTCGTAGGCCTTGGCGACGCGCCGCGGCGTGTCGATGAGCCCCTCGCGGTCGGGGTCGTCGCCCGCCCAGGCGATCAGCGTGCGAACGGCCGCCTCGGCCTCCTCGCGGCTCGGTCGGCGCGGCGAGGGGGCGGGGACGGCCGAGATTCGGCCTGAGTTTCACGATATCGTCCATAAACGTCCCTCTGCGGCCGCAAGCGTCTCGTCCGGCGGTTCCCTTTTCAAGCTCGATTTCGGCTTCCCGCGCTCCTATATAGGAAACACGGGGGTCCGCGCCAGTTTTTCGGCTATCTGATGCTCGATGAAATCTACAATCGGCGCGTGCTCGAGTTGGCGGCCGACATTCCGCGGCTCGGGCGGTCGCCTCGCCCGACGCCACCGCCAAGGCGCATTCGCGTCTCTGCGGCTCGACCGTCACCGTCGACCTCTGGTGAAGGACGGCCGCGTCGTCGACTTCGCTCACGACGTCAGGGCCTGCGCGCTCGGCCAGGCGTCGTCCTCGCTGATGGCGAGGCACGCGATCGGCGCGACGGCCGACGAACTTCTCGCCCTGCGCGAGACGATGACGAAGATGCTGAAGGCCGAGGTCCGCCGCCCGACGGCAAATGGGCCGATTTCGCGGTGCTCGAGCCGGTGCGCTCCTACAAGGCCCGCCACGCCTCGACGCTGCTCACGTTCGACGCGGTCGCAGACGCGCTCGGGCAGGTCGCCACGCGCCGGACGCCCTCTGAGAACGCCCCCGCGCGATGACCGCCCTCGCCCTTTCGCCGCGTCGCGCGGCGCACGCTTTGATCCGTTTCTACCAGTTGACGTTGTCGAGCGTTTTCGGCCGGCAGTGCCGCTACCTTCCGAGCTGCTCGGCTTACGCCGACGAGGCGATCCAGCATCATGGGCTGTGGGCGGGTTCCTGGATGGGCGCGGCGCGGATCTGCCGCTGCCATCCCTGGGGCGGCGCGGGCTACGATCCGCCGCCCGACGCAATTCCGAAAGGGGCCTCGGTCGCGGCCCTGGCGCTACGGACGCTGGCGATACCGCTGCGACTGAACGCGGGCTTGCCTCGGCCGCGCCCTGCATTTATGACATCCGACATTCCGACAGAGTCTCGAAAGATTATAGCATGGCCGAGCCGCGCCGCGCCGCCGCCAGACCCGCGCTCCGCATCGAGGGCGGGCGCTTCCTCATCGTCGAGGCGCGCTTCTACGACGCGATCGGCGACCACCTCCTCGTTGGCGCGAGGCGAGCGTTCGAGGCCGCCGGCGCGGTATGCGACGTGGTGAGCGTCGACGGCGCGCTCGAGGTCCCGCCCGGCATGGCGATCGCGCTCGACGCGGCGGAGGCCGAGGGCCATGCTTACGACGGCGCGATCGCGCTCGGCTGCGTGGTGCGCGGCGAAACCTATCACTTCGAGATCGTGGCGGGGGAATCGGCGCGCGCGCTGATGGACATGTCTGTCGAGCGGAAGCTCGCGCTCGGAAACGGCATTCTGACCACCGACACGATCGCCCAGGCGGACGAGCGCGCCGATCCCCAGCGCGGCGACAAGGGCGGCGACGCCGCGCGGGCCGCAATCGGACTGGCGCTCCTCAACGCGGAATGGGCCCGCGATGAAGAAGTCCGATCTTCGCTCCGCCGCGCGCCTCGCCGCCTCGCAGGCGCTCTACCAGATGGAAGTCGCCGAGAAGGGGCTGAACGACATCCTGGCGGAATTCGAGGCCTATGGATCGGCAAGGAAATCGAGGGCGACGCCTACAATCCGGCCGAGCTCGCCTTCTTCCGCGACGTGGTGTCCGGCGTCTTGCGCGACCAGACGCCGATCGACCGCGGCATCGACGAACGCTCGCCAAGGGCTGGCCGCTGCGCCGGATCGAGGCGCTCATGCGGGCGATCCTGCGCGCCGCCTATTACGAATTGCGCGCCGGCCGGACGTTCCCGCGCGGGTCGTCGGTGACGGAATATGTCGACATCGCCGCGGCCTTCTACGGCGCCGAGGAATGCGGGATGATCAACGCGGTCCTCGACGCGCTCGCGCGCCGGACGCGGCCGGCGGAATTCGCCGTCGACCGGTAGTAAGTCCGCCTCGCGAGGTCAGCCACGACGCCGAGCGCGGCAAATTCCCTGCTCTT
>CAVYIZ010000099.1:0-37918 GCA_963768555.1 uncultured Alphaproteobacteria bacterium | reverse complement strand
CTTGGCGCCTAAGCCTTTGAAATCCCCAGTGCGCCCTCGGTTTTGCGCGCCGCGGCCTTGACCCGGCGCAGACCAGGAACGCCCATGACACCGCCTTTCCGCCTCGGCCCTAACTTTGCCACGCAATTCGTCTTCCTCGACGCGCTGTGGTAGTCGAACGGGGACAAATGGGGCTTCCTGGCAACACGATGGCGGCGAGCGTCGACAGTGCGGCGCGGCCGGCGGCGTCGGCCCGCGTGGAGCATCGCCGCGCCGCCTTCTCGCCGCCGTCCGATCGCGAGCGGGCCTTTGCGAGCGCGCGGTGGCGCTCGGCGCGGGTTCGATTTCTCCGCAAGGCCATCCTCGCCTGTGCGTTGGCGACCGTGGCCGCGATGGCGCTCATCGCGGTGTACAACCCCTTCTCGAGCAAGTTCGGCTCGCTCAGCTTCTCGAACATTTCGATCGACGGAACCAAGATCGCCATGGCGCGCCCCAAGCTCGCCGGATTCCGAACCGACGGACAGCCTTATTCACTCACGGCCGATAGGGCGCTCCAGGACGTGAAGCATCCCACCGTCGTGGAGCTGCAGAAGGTTTCCGGCGAAATCGGCGCGACCGCCGGGGAGACGACGCGCCTGACCGCCGACACCGGCATATATGACAGCGTCGCTGAACACATGAAGCTGTCGAGCAACGTCCGAATTAGCAGCGCTAGCTTCGAGGTGCGGTTGCGTAGCGCCGACATCGATTTTAAGACGGGCGTATATCAGAGCGACGAACCCGTAGAAGTGCACGTCGGCGACCGAACGACCATTACCGGCGACCGCGCCACGGCTCGTCACAACGGCCAGGAATTGACCTTCGAGGGGCGCGTCAGGACAACGATCAATCCGCCGGCCGATTCGGCGGCGGACGCTGACGCGACGAGGACCAGTCCATGACGATCGGGTCGAACAGGTCCTATTGGACCGCGTTGTTGACCGAGGTGTTGTTTCTCGCTTGCCACGACGCCGACGCGGCCTCGAAGGCCGCCCCTCCGCCCGCCTCTGCCTCCTCGAGCCCGATCCAGATCCTCCCCGGGACAAGTTCGAAGGAGCCGGTTTCGATCGACGCCGACAAGCTGGTCTATTTCGACAAGGAGCGGAAGGCGATTTATTCGGGCAACGTCGTTGTCGTCCAGGGCGACACGAAAATGACCTGTTCGGTCATGACGGTCTTCCTCGACCGTTCGCCCGCGCCCGGGGCCGCGGCGTCGCCCAAAAGCTCGCAAGCTGGCTCGTCGCCCGGGTCGGGCCTCGCGCGCATGGAAGCGAAGGGCCCCGTGACCGTGATTTCTAAAACCCAGGTCGCGACCAGCGACAACGCAGTCTACGATAAGGTCCAAAACAAGGTTCAACTGATCGGCCACGTAACGCTCAGCGACGGACAGAACGTTACCAAGGGCGACAAGCTGACCTACGACCTCAAGACCAGCGAGGCCACGATCGACACCGCCAACCCCAAGTCCGGACGCGTTCACGGGCAGTTCCTGCCGAACGCGGGCGCCGACCCAACGAAGCCGAAATAGGAGCTTGCGGTGCCGAATGCCGCTGGCCGACTCATGCGACATGAGCGCCCGCCTGTGAGCGAGGATCTCTCCAGCGAAAAAGTGGAGGAGCGGAGCCGACGGCAGTGGTTCGGCGCGAGCCGTTCCCGATCTGCCTCGCCTCCCGCTGACAGCGAAAGGGTCGCGCGCCCGGGAGTGCTTGCCGTGCATCACCTCGGCAAAGGCTATCGCGGCCGGGTAGTGGTGCAGGACGTAAGCATTTCGGTCCGGCGCGGCGAAGCGGTCGGCCTGCTCGGCCCGAACGGCGCGGGCAAGACCACCGTCTTTTACATGATCACCGGACTGGTGAAGCCGGACAAGGGCGCGATCGAACTCGACGGCCATGACGTGACCGGTCTGCCGATGTTTCAGCGCGCACGGCTCGGAGTTGGCTATCTGCCGCAGGAGCCGTCGATTTTTCGGGGCCTCAACGTCGAGGACAACATACGCGCGGTGCTTGAAGTGAACGAGCCGGACCGCGCGACGCGCGAGGCGACGCTCGAGTCGCTGCTCGACGAGTTCGATATCGCGCGCGTGCGCAAGGCGCCCTCGATCGCGCTGTCCGGCGGAGAGCGACGGCGATGCGAGATTGCGCGGGCGCTCGCCGGCAAGCCGTCTTTCATGCTGCTCGATGAGCCGTTCGCCGGTATCGATCCGATCGCCGTCGGCGACATTCAGGATCTCGTGCGCCATCTGAAAGGTCGGGGGATCGGCGTGCTCATCACCGACCACAACGTCAGAGAGACGCTCGGCCTGATCGACCGCGCCTACATCATCCACAGCGGACATGTCTTGACCGAGGGGCCGCCGGAGGCGATCATCGCCCACCCGGACGTGAGGCGATTCTATCTGGGCGAAGATTTCCGAATGTAACCGGAGGCCTTCACTCGTCCTCGCCGAAGCGATTGGCGACGAGTTCGGCGAGGGCCGCCAGCGCCTCCTGGGCTTCGGTGCCCGAGGCGGAGACCGTGATGGTCGATCCGACTCCGGCGCCCAGCGTGAGAATGCCCATGATCGAATCGCCGCCGACGGTTTCTCCGCAGCGCGACACCTTGATGTCGGCGTCGAACCGCTCGACGCATTGGACGAACTTGGCGGTGGCGCGGGCGTGCAGACCTTTCCGGTTCACGATCTGCATCTGGCGCAATAAAGCTCCTTCCGGCGCGAGCAGAGGCGGGGCTCCGGCGTGAGTGCGCGGCTCGCTCATTTTCCGGCAAGCACTTTGCTGGCGACAGTGATGTACTTGCGCCCGGCTTCGCGCGCCTCGACCACTGCGTGGTCGAGATCGGCGGTCTCCCGCATCGTCGCGAGCTTGATGAGCATGGGAAGATTGACCCCGCAAATGACCTCGATCCGGCCGCCGTCCATCACCGAAATCGCAAGGTTGGACGGCGTGCCCCCGAACATGTCGGTCAGGATAACGACGCCCATACCGTCCTGAACGCGAGCCGCGGCGTTGAGGATGTCCGAACGCCGCTGCTCCATGTCGTCTTCGGGGCCGATCGTTATCGTCTCAAGCTGAGACTGTGGTCCCACGACATGCTCTAGGGCTGCACGAAAACCAGTGGCAAGCTGACCGTGGGTCACCAGGACCATTCCAATCATCAAAGATCCATCAGTCGACCGGCTCAGGCTCACAGCGTATGTCGGACTGGCCGCGCGCCGGTAAGCGGGCCATTTTTGTGCACTGCGGCGCAATGTTCAAGCGAAATTCCTTTTCGCCTCGCATTGGCCGCCGCGATAGACCCCAGACGTTCGTCGACGGCGAGCGCGTGGTCAGTTGCGCTCCGGCCGGAATCGAGCGCAAGCCGTGACAGGCGGACCCCTTCGATCGCCATGACATCCGGCTCGTCCGGCAGGCGCGGCCAGGTGCGGCCCCGTTCGCTGAGTTCGACAAACAATGCGATGACAGCCGCGGGCTCGTGCGGCGCCGTCATGAGGCCGGCGGCCCGCCGCTCGATCAGTCCGGCAAGTTTCGGCGAACCAGAAGCGATGAGCCGCCCATTCACGGATCGCGCCCAAATACGGTCGTCGCCGACCAGCGCGCCAAAAACTCCGATGTCGCGCGAGCGAGCGAGCAACGCGAGAGCAAGAGCGCTCTTTCCCGATCCCGACGGTCCGAAAATCAGAATTCCGTTTTCGCCATAGACCAGGGCCGTGGCATGCATCCCGGTTCCCCCGCCCTCAATTTCGCTCATGGGGTGAACGCCGGAAGCTCAACGACGAACCGTGCGCCGGCGCCGTGCCGCACAAACTCGCACCGGACCTCAGACCCCGACCCGCTGACTTTTACCGCATTCGCATCGGCGGGCCGATTCACTGCCCAGATCCGCCCGCCATGAGCCTCGACGATCTGGCGCGAAATCGACAGTCCGAGGCCGGAATTCTGTCCGAACCCCTGACACGGCCGATCGGTATAGAAGCGCTCGAATATCCTCTCCAGCGCATGGGGAGGAATGCCGGGACCATCGTCGTCGACCGTGATGACGACCTTTTCCTCCGGCGCCTCGCCGTCTGTTGAGGTAACGTTCCTCGCGAGTGAGACGCGAACCGCTCCTCCGGGTTCGGAAAACGAGCAGGCGTTGTCGATCAGGTTTGTCACAACCTGCGCCAGTCGCGAATCGTGCCCCAGCACGAAATAATCTGCGTCAGCCCGCCGGCCGCGCCTGAGCCGAATGGACAGCTCGATCCGTGCTCCGCTGGTGCGCGGCGAATCCTGCGCCATGGAGACGACAGCCCGCAGCAGCGCTGCGACGTCGACCGGACCCGCTTCGCCGCGCGCCAATTCTGCGTCCAGGCGAGACGCATCGGAAATGTCGGAGATAAGTCGGTCGAGCCGCCGCACATCGTGCTGCATGACCGCGATCAGGCGGTCTCGCGAGTGGCCCGCCTTCACCCGCGGAAGCGTCTCGAGCGCGCTGCGCAACGACGTCAGCGGGTTCTTCAACTCGTGGGCAACGTCGGCGGCGAAGCTCTCGATGGCGTCGAGGCGACTGTAAAGCGCCTGCGTCATTTCGCGAAGAGCCCGCGAAAGATGGCCAATTTCGTCAGACCGTGAAGTGAAATCCGGAATCTGTTGGCGGGAGCGGATGCCGCGTCTCACCCGCTCGGCGGCGTCGGCGAGCCGGCGCACCGGTTCGGCGATGGTGTTGGCGAGCGACAGCGACAGGATCAGCATCACGGAGGCCAGAACGACGAAGAAACGCAGGATCGCCCAGCGCTCAGAGGCGATCACGTGGTCAATGTCGCCGCCTTGAGTGGAAAGCTGGAGCGCGCCGCGCGTCGCCATCATGTACTGGACCGGCACCGCCACAGAGACGATCGTCTCGCCTTCATCGTTGATCCGGGCCGCGAACTCCGTCTGCCCCTTCAGCGCCGCCGCGACCTCGGGCACCGACTTTCCGTCGACGAGCCAAGGGTCTCGCGCCCGCGGCTGCGACGGCGCGGCGAAGAAGTTCCGCACGAACCCGGTCACCCGGTCGAACAGCCCCCGCCGCTCGGCGGCGTCGGGCAAGTCCGAGCGCACGACGGCCCCGTGCGCCGACAGCGAACGCGAGTCGAGCAGCAACCGGCCGTCACTGTCGTAGATCCGCGCGCGGGTGTGGGTCGGCGTGACCAGCCGGTGGAGCACCGGTCCGATCCGCTCCGGATTGATCGAGAACTGGATCGCGTCCTCGTCGCTCGGCGGCGCGGCGGTCTGGCCCGGCGCGAGCTGAAGCAGTTTGTCGGGATCGACGGTGATGGTGTCGGTGTCGACCGCCGCCGACGCGGCAATCGCCGCCGAAATGATGTCGGCCTGGGTTGTCAGGCTTTGAACGCGCGCCGCGATGATGTCGGCCCGAAACTGGTTCAACAGCAGGAAGCCGATCATCAAAACGACGAGACCGCCGAGATTGAGGACGACGATCCGGCGCGTGAGCGAAGACGAGAAACGGGCAGTGAGGAAGCGCCAAAGGAGCCAGGCGCGAACGCGAAGCCAGTGCCGCCGACCGCGCGGCGTTACGGCGACGATGCGCTCCTGTGTCTCAGCGCTCATGGTCTGGCGGAGCCGCCTATCCTTCCTTGAACCGGTAGCCGACGCCGTAGAGCGTCTCGATCATCTCGAACTCCGGCTCGACAACCTTGAACTTCTTGCGCAGCCGCTTGATGTGGCTATCGATCGTGCGGTCGTCGACATAGACCTGGTCGTCATAGGCCGCGTCCATCAGGGCGTTGCGGCTCTTGACCACGCCCGGACGCGTCGCGAGCGCCTGCAGGATCAGGAATTCCGTGACCGTCAGCGTGACCGGCGTGTTGTCCCACGTGCAAGTGTGGCGCTCCGGGTCCATCTTCAACCGGCCGCGCTCCAGAATCTTCGCCTCGGTCTCTTTCTGGGTCGCGGCGTCCTTGGGATTCGAGCGGCGCAGGATCGCCTTCACCCGCTCGACTAGCAGCCGCTGCGAAAACGGTTTGCGGATGAAGTCGTCGGCGCCCATCTTCAGGCCGAAAAGCTCGTCGATCTCCTCGTCCTTCGAGGTGAGGAAGATCACCGGAAGGTCGGATTTCTGCCTCAGTCGCCGCAAGAGCTCCATCCCGTCCATTCGCGGCATCTTGATGTCGAAAATCGCCAGATCGGGCGGGTTCGCCTTGAGGCCTTCGAGGGCGCTGGCGCCGTCGGTGTAAGTCTGCACCCGATAGCCCTCCGCTTCGAGCGAGAGAGAGACGGACGTCAGGATATTTCGGTCGTCGTCGACCAAGGCGATCGTGGGCATGAGGCTCCCGTTTCACTCGAATCGCTGCGTCGCCGGGGCGCCGCGGCGCGCTTTGACCATCTTAACCGTTCGCGGCCGAAATGTGTTCCTGTTTTGGGAAATCGGCCGAGCCACAGGCGCCAAGATGGGGACGCCGCGCGAATTGCGCAAGTTCGCCCTGAAGTTCGACGGGCGCGGCGCCCGGCCAGGGTCAGGAACGGCCCGCACAAACGGCGCGGCGCGCGGCCAGCCCTCGCCGCCAAACAGCCACGAAGCAAGTCTAGCGCACCTTTAGCGGGACGGCTCAATTTTTTCAACGGGTTGTTGTCCCCTTTAGCGCCGCCTTGCAAACGAGCTATTATACTACTTACGATGGTATGATTATCCTTGGCTTTCGAGCGCTTGACCCCCCGGCTCCTGACCCGCTTCTTTCATCAAGCTCCATCGCCCCGAGACCGCCATGCCGAAAGCCCCCGTTGATCCTCAAGCGGCTCATGCCGAGGCTGTCGCCGACGCGAAGCGGCTCATGCGGGTCTCCCGCACCGCGGCGCTGGCGACGCTCGATCCGGCGACGGGCGCGCCGCTGACCACCCTGGTCGGAGTGGCGAGCGACTTCGACGGCGCGCCGCTCTTTCTCATGTCGACCCTTGCCCGCCACACGAGGCAGCTCGCATCCGACTCCCGCGCGTCCCTGCTGCTGGCCGAGGAGGCGGAGCGGGGCGACCCGCTGAACCACCCGCGCATCACGCTGAACGGCCGGATCGAGCAGGCGCCGGATCCGCACGCCCGCGCCCGATATCTGCAGCGCAACCCGAAGGCGAAGCTCTACGCCGACTTCGCCGATTTCGCATTTTTCCGGCTCGCGACCGAAAGCGTCCATTTCAACGGCGGCTTCGGCCGCGCCGACCCGCTGACGCCCGCCGACATCCTGGCCTCGCGGGAAGGCGAGGCGGCGCTCGCCGAGGCGGAGGCTAGGCTCATCGAGTGGATCAACGGGCTCGGCGATGAAGCGGTGGCCCGCCTGGCGGGCCACAAGCATTCCGGCCGGCAGGTCTGGCGGGCGATCGGCCTGGACGCGGAAGGTCTCGATCTTGCCGCCGGTGGCCGCGTCGCTCGCCTCCAGTTCCCCGCGCCGGCGCGCGACGAGACGAGTTGGCGGGCGCGTCTGGAGGAGCTTTTCGAGCGACGGGGCAGGCATCCGCCCGAATGACGCTAGTCCGTCCGGGGGAAGCCGGATGGACAAGGCGGCCGCTCCCAAAAGCCCGGCCGGCCGGCGCCGAGGTCGGAAACACCGGTGCATTAACGAATGTTCTCATTGACGTGGATTCTGACGTCGTTTTCTTGCGAGAAACGGCTGGGCCTTTGGTCGAGGCGGGTTGGGGAAAGCGGGGAATGTCCGATCGGTCTTCAGTTCCACCCGATGCGTCGTTCTCGATCGCCGCCGCGAGCGCGAAGAGGATCGCGCGCAGACCCGTCGAAGCCGGCGCGCCTCCGGTGTTCGTTCACTCGAGCTGGCGCACGTCCAGCACCTGGCTCTGGGCCAAGCTTCGGCAGGCCCCCACGACGTTCGCCTATTGCGAAATCTTCCACGAGCGGCTCCCGGCGCTGACTATCGACTATCTGCGGGAAAACGATTTCTCGCGATGGAATTCGAAACACCCGGAGGGTGCGCCGTATTTCCTGGAGTTCGCCCAAATGTTCGACGGCGACGCCGCCGTGCGGGGCTTCGACAGGCGCATGGCGTATGAGCTGTTCGTCCCCAAGGACGGGCTTGCCGGCTCGCTCAGCGCCGCCGAACGCGCCTACGTCGAAGGCCTGATCGAATACGCCTACGGGCGACGCAAGATCCCGGTGCTGACCGACACGCGGACGCTTGGCCGCTTCGCCGCGCTTGCCGAGGCCTTCCAGGGCCGGCACGTCCTGCTCGTCCGCAACGCGTTCCATCAATGGGGGTCGTACACCGAGCAGTGGGTTCACGGGAACAGCTACTTACTGGACATGCTGTTCAAGACAATCGAAGGCTCGCGGCATGACCCGTTCGTCAAACTCCTGTCCGACTGGTACGCCGACAAGGACAGGTCTCCGAACAGCGCGCCGACGTTTCAGCTCTTCCTGTTGTTTCATCTCTATCTCTATGCCCACGCCTTCGACGCGGCGGACCTCGTCGTCGACGTCAACAAGCTCGCCGCCGACCCGGAGCATCGGGCCGCGATCGATGAGAGGCTCGGCGATTACGTCTGCGCGCCCATCGATCTCTCGGACGCGCGCGCCCCGTTCGGCCTTTCGCTGTTTTCCGTGGATTTCGAAGGCGGCCTTCGTCGACTCGATCGACCAGTTCGTCAAACAGATGATCGACGGCTCGATGAGTGACGAGGTCGCGCGATTCGTGACCCGCGCCAAGGACGAGGCGCTCGCGGAATGGGAAAGGCATGAATTCTACAGTCGGACCTTTCGGGCGTTCTCCCTTCGCCGGCTGAGGCTTGCCGAAGAGGCGTCCGAGAATCGCGCGGCGTCGCCCGCCCAGTCGGCCGCCTTAGAGGCCCAGTCCGACCCATCGATTGAAAGCCCCGGCGAGAAGAGCGGCCGCAAGACGGCGAGGCGCACGAAGCCGAAGGGCGCTTCCGGGCGACCGCGCGCGTCGGCGGCGAAGCGGCCCTCGCGCCCAGCCGCGAAGACCAAGCCTTCGCGTCGGCGCGGCACCCCAAAGCGGAAGCGCTGACAGCATCGGCCGTCCCCCGCGTCAAGTCGGCCTCGACACCCGCTCCATGCGGCCTTACGCTCGCAGGCCATGAAACACGGACAGGCGAGCCGCACGGCGCTCGGCGCAGCGGGGCATCGGGCGGCGCATCAGGCGCTCGAGGGCGGGATGGTGTTCGCCGACCCGCTGGCGCTTCGCATCCTGGGCGACGACGCAGAGCCCGCGATCGCGCTGGCAAAGGAGCGGCCCGAGCGCCGGGGCCTGCGTTTCTTCGTCGCCATGCGAAGCCGGTTCGCCGAGGATTCGGCGCGCCGCGCGATCGAGAACGGCGTGCGTCAGATCGTCGTTCTCGGCGCCGGGCTCGACACGTTCGCTTATCGGCTCGAACAGCGCGAGGGATTGCGCGTGTTCGAGCTCGACCATCCCGCGACCCAGCGCGACAAGCGCCGTCGCCTCGAGGAGGCCCGCGTCGCCGAGCCTTCGCATGTCGCCTATGTCGCGCATGATTTCGAGCACGGAAGCATGCGGCGGCGCTCGAGGCCGGCGGCCTCGACGCGGGCCGGCGGACCTTCGTGATGTGGCTCGGCGTCACCCCCTATCTGACGGAGGCCGCCGTCTACGCCACGCTCGGCGAGCTTGCGCGCTTTCCCGGCGGGGCGGAGGTCGTGTTCGACTATGCCAATCCGCCGCACGCGGTCGAAGAGGCGCAAGTGCGCGCGTTTCATGACGCTATGGCGGAGAGCGTGGCGGCGAGCGGCGAGCCGTTCCGCTGCTATCTCGACACGCTGAACTGCATGAGCGCGTGCGGACCCTCGGCTACGTCGACGTCGAGGATCTGGACCGCGCGGCGCTGGTCGCGCTTTATCTGCCGCAGGTTCCGGCGAAGCCTCGTCCCGGCCCCGGCGGCCATGTCGTGCGGATGGCGACGCGATAGGGGCCCGCCAGGCGGAGCGCGCGCGCGACAGCCGTGCGACTTTTCCGCGAAGCCTGTCGCCGTAACCTAGCGGTGAAAATCTGACGCTTGGCCCCCTTTTCATCTCGGCAGCGAGGCATAGGCCCGCTGACGACCCGAGGCGCGCGTTCGTGTTCGGTCCCGGTACGGAAGGAATGCGCCAATTGCGGTCATTTGTCCGAGGTTTGCCCCGGCGACAACCAGAATTCTCAAGGACGGACAGGCGGCGGAACCTTGCCTTGATCCCGGGTTGGCAGGGCGGAATTTATCTTGCCTCAATTGCCGCTCGACGGCTCGCGATTAAGCGCGTCGGCGTATTTTCGCGCAAGCCGGACCAGTTCCTCGACGTCCTTGGGCTCCCAAGTCGCGAAGACGGCCGAAAAATCCGCTCGCGCGCCGCATCGATGCGTTGCGTTACTTCCTTGCCTTTCGTCGTGACAGCGGCTTCTCGCACGCGGCGGTCGGCTTCGGTGCCGGACGTTGCTCCATGCCGAAGCTGGGCTACCTTTTACGGGCACAACAGCAGATATCCTACTTCACGAGGGTCAGATGAAATCAAGCGCGATTGGATTATGATGCTGATCAAGATCGACGGATCAGCCTTCCCCGGCTGGCGGGCAGGCCTCGATCCGCTTTGCGGGAGGCGTGCCATGAAACTTCACATTTCCGGGTTACTTGCGAGCGCGGCCTTTGCCCTTGCCGGTATTGTCGGCATCGCTCAAAGCCTCGCGCAAAACGCCTACATCACGAACGGCTCTTTCTCTAATAACGACGTGTCGGTGATCGACACGGCGACGAATACAGTGATCGCCACGATCCCCGTCGGCAGCACTCCCTATGGCGTGGCGGTGACCCCGGACGGCAGCAAGGTCTACGTCACAAACTTCGGCTCCAACACCGTGTCGGTGATCGACGGGGCAACCAACACGGTGATCGCCACGATTCCCATCGCCAATTCTCCTGGCGGAGTGGCGGTTACCCCGGACGGCAGCAAGGTCTATGTCACGAACGGCGAACTCGGTGTGGCGGTGATCGATTCGGCGACGAATATGGTGACCACCACGATCCCCCTCAGCGGTTTCGGCGTGGGGGCGGTGAGCCCGGATGGCAGCAAGCTCTATGTCGAGGACATAGCCTTCGTTTCGGTAATCGATACGGCGACGAATACAGTAACCGCCACAATCCCCGTCGGCAATTCTCAGGGCGGCGTGGCGGTGAGCCCGGATGGCAGCAAGGTCTATGTGGGAAACGACGCCGCGGGTACCGTATATGTGATCGCCACGGCGACAAATGCGGTAACTGCCACGATCCCCGTCGGCTTCGATCCCATCGGGATAGCGGTAACCCCGGACGGCAGCAAGATCTATGTCGCAAACTTCGGGTCCAACACCGTGTCGGTGATCGACGGGGCAACTAATACGGTGACCGCCACGATCCCCGCCGGCAGCAATCCCTTTAGCGTGGCGGTGACCCCGGACGGCAGCAAGGTCTGTGTCACGAATGACATCGCTCCCGGCACCGGCACCGTATCGGTGATCGCCACGGCGACGAATACGGTGACCGCCACAATCCCCGTCGGCAGCGGCCCCGCCGCCTTAGGCGTGTTCATCCCGATCCCAGTACCGCAATCCGCGCCTATCTCGGGGGGGCTGTGCAACGGCATTTATAACGGCACCTTCAAAGGCAATGTGACCGTCTCCGCCGGTCAGGATTGCGTATTCCGCAACGGCCGGGTCTCCGGGAACGTGAATGTGGTCGGGGGCAACTTCGCTCTCAACAGCGCGGCGGTCGGCGGCAATCTGACGGTGAACGGCGGCGGGACCTATACGCTCGGCCCCTCGGCGACAGTCGGCGGCAATCTGCAAATCAACAACATCCCGCCGGGCAGCGCGAACAATGCCGTGTGCGGCACGACGGTCTACGGCAATATGCAACTCAACAATGACGGCACCGCCGTCCAGATTGGGTCGACTGCGCCGCAGTTTTGCGCAGGCAACACGATCGGCGGCAATCTAGAAGTCGTCGGCAATTCAAACTCGGCGCTGATGTTCGACAATTCCGTCGGCGGCAATATGTCGGTAGACGGCAACACCGGCCCCGTCGATGTCGTCGGCAACAGCGTACGGGGCAATTTGCAATGCCAGAACAACTCGAATCTGATGATGGGCGGCGGCAACACGGCAGGCGGCCGCATACCATTGCAATGCAATTAAGCGTGATCGCGGCCCGCCTTTTCACGTGCCGGCGCTGAAAGTCCTGTCCGCGATCCGCGAAGGCGCAAGGTCGCTCCCGGTGGATCTCGGCAATGAGATCGCCGCCGAACTTCGCTCAGGCGGACCGCTCAAGGGAATCGCCGCGCAAAGGCCGTATGACCAGGGCGCGGCGGCGGCGAGCGCCGCGCTGCTCGGGCTGATCGGTCGCCCGCCACCGGCGTGGATCACCTCCACGGGGTTCAAAGTGACCCGCGAAAACCTCCGCGAGTCCTATGAGGCCGTCTGGCACGCGGCTGCGCCTCCGTAACGCGGTTTGATCCCAGGCGCGCTTCGAACGCGAAGCGATTTTCGCATTCAAACGCATGGCGGGATGCCGGGTCGTCCAGTGGATGGACAGACATCCACGACATAGAACGTCCCCTTTGGTGAAGGGTTTCGGACGCCGGCCCTTTGCAGGACGGTGGGGCGGGGTGCGGGGCCGGCGTTCGAAAGCCTCCCAAGGAGGAAACCGCGGGGAGGAAGGGGGCTGGTTGATCGGGCGCGACCTATGGGGATTTGAAGGTCGCGGATGGAGCGCTGTTGGGGGTTCCGGGTCCGGCGGGATGGATTCTTGTCGGCGGGAACCAAGACGACGAGCGTTTTCGAGGGCGAGCATGCGAGCGGCGGGTGTGAGCGCTGCGCTTGGAGAAGGACTGCCGACCTTGCGGGGACATCGCCTTGCTGCTCCGGCGCGCGGCTGGAGGCGAGGAGAAGCGGCGTTGCGAGGGGGACAGCGCGGCGATGATCATGAGGTGTCGATCCTGATCCGGTCCGGCGGTGGCGGTCGCGCAGGGCGAACGCCGTCGAATGTCTCGATGATGATCATCCGGCCGCCGCAACACGGACATCGATGGGCGAGCGCAGCGCTGTCGGCGTCGCTGCGGTCGTCGGCCGGCGAGCGTTCAGGCGCAGTCTCGGGCGGAGCCAGCAACTGGCGGACACGCTCGATGTTGCGGGCTCGAACCGTGCCGGCGAACAGGCCGTAATGTCGGATGCGATGGAAACCGCTCGGCAGGACGTGCAGGAGAAAGCGGCGGATGAACTCGGCGGCGTCGAGCGTCATGGTTTTGAGCCGGTCGCGGCCTTTGATCCGGTAGTCCTTCCATTTGAAGGTCACGCCCGCCTCGTCGAGCGCGATCAGCCGGGCGTTCGAGATCGCGACGCGGTGGGTGTAGCGGGAGAGATAGGCGAGCACGGCTTGCGGTCCGGCGAAGGGTCTTTTGGCGAAGACGACCCACTTGGATCGGCGCAGAGGCGCAAGCGCGGCGTCGAAGGCGCGTTGGTCGGCGAGCGGGGCGAGATCGCCGAAGAGGGTCAGGCGACCGGTCTGATGCAGGGCTGCGAGCCCTTCGAGGAAGAGGCGGCGGAACAGGCGCGACAGCACGCGCACGGGGAGGAAGAAGCCGGGCCTGCAGGCGATCCAGCGCGTGCCGTCCGGCGACAGGCCGCCGCCGGGAACGATGACGTGGACATGGGGATGATGGGTGAGCGCCGAGCCCCAGGTGTGGAGGACGGCGGTGAGGCCGATGCGCGCGCCCAGATGCTTCGGGTCGGCGGCGATGGTGGTGAGCGTGTCGGCCGCGGTCCTGAACAGGAGGTCGTAGACGCCGGCCTTGTTCTGGAACGCGATCGCGCCGATCGCCGCCGGCAGGGTGAAGACGACGTGATAATAGGGAACCGGCAGAAGCTCGGCCTCGCGCTCGGCGAGCCACTGCCGCGCCGCCGCAGCCTGACACTTCGGGCAGTGCCGGTTGCGGCAGGAGTTGTAGGCGACGCGTTCGTGCGCGCAGTCCTCGCAGCGCTCGACGTGGCCGCCGAGCGCGGCGGTGCGACAGGTCTCGATCGCCGACATGACCTTCAATTGGCCGAGGCTCGCATGACCGGCGTTGGCCTTGCGCCAGGCCGCCCCATGGGCGCGAAAGATGTCGGCGACCTCCAGACTGCGATCCGGGGGCCGCGCCATGCGGCGCCCCTCAGGCGGGCGGCGGTCGCTTCGTCAGGTTGAGGCCGAGCCGCTCCAGCGGGCTGGTCACGTCGCGGATCGTGTTGACGGCGACGCGGGTGTAGAGCGCCGTCGTCTCCAGCTTGGCGTGGCCGAGCAGCACCTGGATCACACGAATATCGACGTTCTGTTCGAGCAGATGGGTGGCGAAGCTGTGCCGCAACGTATGCGGCGACACGCGCTTGGCGATCCCCGCCGCCTGCGCCGCGGCGTGAACGGCGCGGTCAAGCTGACGGGCGGTCATCGGGTTGACCGGGTTCTGTCCCGGGAAGAGCCAGGCCTGCGGCCGTGCCGCCTGCCACCAATCGCGCAACAGTTCGAGCAGTTGCGGCGAGAGCATCACGGTGCGATCCCGCTGCCCCTTGCCCTGTTCGACCCGCAACGTCATGCGCTGGCTGTCGATGTCGGACACCTTCAGCGCCGCGACCTCGGACACGCGCAGGCCCGCTCCGTAGGCGACGCCGAACGCGGCCTTGTACTTGAGACCGGGAGCGGCTTCGAGAAGACGGACCACTTCCTCCTGGCTCAAAACGACCGGCGCCTTGCGCGGCTTGTGTATGCTCGTCAGAGGACGAACGAGGTCAGGCCGTTCGAGCGTCACGTTGAAGAAGAACCGCAGCGCGGCGATCGCGGCGTTGATGGTCGGAACACCGATCTGCTGCCGCGCCATGTGGACCTGAAAGCGGCGAAGGTCTTCGCTTGTCGCGGTATCCGGCGAGCGGCCGAGAAACGCCGCGAAGGTCCTCACGTGCCGGATGTAGTCCTTCTGCACCTTCTCCTTGAAACGGCGCGCCGTCATGTCGTCGATCATGCGCTGACGCAACGGGCTGATGGGCTTGTCGATCATCGCGAAGGCTCCTGTCTCGCATGGGTTGAAACCCCACGATCTTGAGACACGTTTGAGCCTTCGCTCTCGCCTTCAGCCCTTCAGAAACGACTGCGTCCCTCGCCGCCCCTACCGCGAGAGCGGTTTAGTCCAAGGGCGGATTCCGGGCCTACAGGCATCGCCAGGGAACGGCGGGAGTCCACCATAGCCGACCTGCCGCCGGGCGGCATCCGTCTGATTTTGACACTAGGCCCGCAACCTAGAATGTCGCGCCCGGTCTCTGACTTGCTTGTCCCCTCGTTTACGCAAGACCGTGAGCTCGCGACAACTCGAGCATAGTATAGGGCACTGACGGCGAGCGTTCGACGAACGCAGCTTACCAACTGTTCATTCTCCCTCCATCGGCGGGTTAACGCGCGTCCAGTATCAACCCCGCGTCGCCGGACCACTTTTGCGCCGGCCGATCCTTGAAGTCATGGAGAAAGAAGTGGCCAATCTGTTTTCGGTTCGTGTCGCCCGGCCCAAATCATTCCGCGCGGCGTTGCTCGGGGCGGCGGCGGTCGCCGCCGTCGGCGGCCTGACCATCGAGGGGCTGCCGCTCGCAACCGTTCCCGCTCTCGCCGGCGCGACTGCCGCGTCCGCCGGCCCCGCCTCGTTCGCCGACGTCGTCGACCGCGTCAAAGGCGCGGTCGTCTCCGTCAAGGTCAAGATCGACGAATCGAACGTGTCGTACGACGGCGATTCGCAGCCGATGCCCAACTTCCCCAAGGGCGGCCCGCTCGAAAAGTTCTTCCGCCAGTTCGGCGAGCGCGGCTGGCACAGGAGTCAGACCGCGCGGCCCCACATGGGCATGGCGCAGGGTTCGGGCTTCTTCATTTCCGCCGACGGCTACGTGGTCACCAACAATCACGTCGTCGACCACGCCAAGGAGGTGACGGTCATCACCGCCGACGGCAAGTCAATTCCGGCCCGCGTCGTCGGCACGGATGCGAAGACCGACCTTGCGCTGCTCAAGGTCAAGGAGGGCTCCAACTATCCCTATGTTTCGTTCGCCTCGCAGGCGCCGCGGGTCGGCGACTGGGTGATCGCGGTCGGAAATCCGTTCGGCCTCGGCGGCACGGTGACGGCGGGCATCGTCTCGGCGCGCGGCCGCGACATCGGCGCCGGCCCCTATGACGACTTCCTGCAGATCGACGCCCCCGTGAACCACGGCAATTCCGGCGGCCCGACCTTCAACGCGCAGGGCGAAGTGGTCGGCGTCAACACCGCCATCTTCTCCCCGTCGGGCGGCAGCGTCGGCATCGGCTTCGCCATCGCCAGCGACGTCGCCAAGGGCGTCGTCCAGTCCTTGAAGGAGGACGGCAAGGTGGAGCGAGGCTGGCTCGGCGTCCAGATCCAGCCGGTGACGCAGGACATCGCCGACAGCCTCGGCCTCAAGGAGGCGAAGGGCGCGCTGGTCGCCAAGACCGAGAAGCGATTCGCCCGCCGCGGCGGCCGGCCTCAAGGACGGCGACGTGGTGACCTCGGTCAACGGCGAATCGGTCGCCAACTCGCATGATCTCGCCCGCAAGATCGCGGCGCTCGGGCCGAAGAAGGAGGCCGAGCTCTCGATCATCCGCAACGGCTCGCCGCAGACGGTCAAAATCACGCTCGGCGCCCTGCCGGACGACCGGCAGGCCAAGGCCGACGCGCCCGCGGAGCATGCGAAGGACGCGATGGCGAAGTACGGCATGACGCTCGCGCCGGCTGCGGAGGTCGATGGCGCCGGCAAGACCGGCGTCGTCGTCGCCGACGTCGACCCCGACGGGGCGGCCGCGCAGAAGGGCATCCAGACCGGCGACGTCATCCTCGAGGTCGCAGGCAAGCCGGTGTCGCGACCGTCGGACGTGAAGGCGGCGATCGACGCGGCCAAGGCGGACGGCAAGAAGTCCGTGCTGATGCACGTCAAGACCGAGGACAGCAGCCGCTTCGTCGCGCTCTCGACCGAGGCCGCTTCGTAAGCCAAAGAACCGGTCCGGGCGTGGAGTCGTCCTCCATCCCCGGCCGGATCCTGCGTCGGGCGGCGCGTTCAACGTGTCGCCCAACTCGGCTTGGCCTCGTGAGCCAGCCAGGACTCTCGGTTTGTCCCGCCAGACGGCTCAAATCGAGCTTAACCCCATCCTCGAGCCGGACGCGTCGACGCGTCATCGATCGATCGTCTCCCAGTTTGTGTCCGCGCTTAGAGCCTGTTTCAAAAGCCCACCGCCCTCGTCCTGGGGCGCCCCGAAGGGGCCTCGAAGGACGATCCAGACGGCGCGAGCGGCGTCGGAAACGCACTCTGGATCCTTCGAGGCCCTTTGCTTTCGCAAAGGGTGCCTCAGGATGACGCGCACGACTTTTGAAACAGACACTTAGCCGAGCGCTTCAGCCGAAATTGGCCCCCAGCCTTTTTGGCCCGCGTTCGCCGGCTCATTACCAAATTGACCGATATAAGCGACGACGGTGAGGCAACTCGTCGCATCCCCGATAGCCCGGCGCCGTGCGAGGTTGCACTATGGGCTTCGGGGCGCGCGAGTAATGTGGTGCTTGTTCATCAGGCAGGGCCATATCGTCGCGTCCAGGGAAGTCCTCGGCAGGTCAGACCAAGAGGCGATTGAGCGATCTAAGCTGCTATTCGAGGAAAAACGCGCGCTCTACGACACATTCGAAGTCTGGGAGGGAAGGCGTCTGGTGTACCAGCATCCAGCGCCGGTTCCAACAATTGCATCTCATCGCAGAGGACCGGAAACCGTATGAGAATGCCGTAGCCGCGGCGACGGGTCGCATTTCCGGCTCTCCGTCGTCGGCCAGCTTCTAAGGAGCGGATTCCCTCCCCCTTGTGGTCCCCTTGTTGGGAAGGGCGAGGGAGGGGGGTCGGGCCATGCTTTTCCGGCTATACCCGCCCGGCGTAGGTCTCGCACATCGTCCCGATCCCGCCCGACGTCGTGAAGGCTTCGAGCCTGACGCCGTCGACATAGACCGCCTCCAGCCATTCCATTGACGAAACCGTCTTCCGCACGCCCTCCTCAATGACCTCGCAATCGTTGAGGTATTCGTTGACGACGCCTTCGGGCGACCAGTTGAAGGCGTATCCGAGCATGCCGGTCGGATGCTGCGGCAACGCGCCGACCCGCATGCGGATCGAACGCACGCGTTCGAATTGCTGAGCCAAGTGTGCGCCGACGATCGCAACAAATCCGGGCGCCAAACCGCATTGCGGCGCCATGATTCCTTTCGCGCCGGCCGCGAGCGCGCGGATGTGCGCTATCGTCGTCACGTCTTCCGTGAGGTCGAAATAGTGGATGCCGAGCGCATGGGCCGCCGATGCGACGGCTTTGTTGAAAGCAAAGGGCAGGCAGGACAGCACCACCTGCCGGCCGTCAAGCGCCTCCAAGATACCTCCGGCGTCGGCTAAGTCCGCTCCAAGAACGTGGAACGGAGCGTCCGCGATCAAGCGCGAGTCGAACCCCGTCACCTCGAATCCGGCCTCGGTCAGGAGCTCGGCGGCGAGATGGCCGACTTTACCCAGCCCAAGGACCGCGATTGTCGTGAACGCCATCGGCTTTCCCTCGGTTAGGGTTTCAGTTTGAAAATTTACGGGATTGACGGTTGGACGCGGAGTCCAAATGGGCGTCGTAGCCGAAAGGGATGTGGCGCGGCGACGCCAGTGGTGAAAATATCGGAATTTTTGAATTTTTCCCACCAAAGCCGCGGCCGAAATGATCGTCCATCGTCTTGCCGTTTGCGCAGCCGCGTTGGCTGAGACGTCAGTCACGCCTTCATAGATTGTCCCGTCTGGGTCTTTTCCAGCCCTTTCTCAAGTTAGCTCCGTTGCCAACCCGTGTCTTCGGCTTGACGCTTGACGCCATCGGGAAGCCAGGCAAATTTGCCGGGACGGGTTTAGCAGCTCAGGAAATCCCCTCATTTCGAGAACGGCCTGATTTCGGCGCTTTCGGCCCTCACGTAGAGCGAATGGGAAGCCTAAGGCCCCGCATTTGTCGTGGCGCGACCTCTCTCTTGACGATTGCGAGACCCGAACTCGCACTTCAGGACTCGTCATACGAGACTCGCCGCATCAAAATGCCAACCTCCAGTTGCATTTTGGCCCTCGAAAAAATGAGGGGATGGCTGAGGTTTAGCAGTCGCGCCGCTGCCTTGGTTGTTCGTTGGACGCCACAAATTGTGGCACTGTACACTGGAAACATAGGCCAGATCAAGGCGAAAAATACCAGCGGAATCAAAAGGCAACCCATGAAAATGTGTCTTGAAGGAGTCTTCCTATTGACAATACTGTGCCCCTAACGTACGCTACAACATAAGGGAGAGGCTTGTCTCCCTATTCCGTTGCGAAAAATGTGTCGAGGTAAGACGCGCCAAGTGGTTCTCTACCGGTCCCTTTCATCGGTTTCAACATCAAGGATTATAGAGAACGCGAACTGCAAGGTTAGCTGCAGTCGCTGTCGGATCAGCTCAAATCGACGCTTGCCCGGACTTACTGTCTCGTTTGAAAACTATTGAAGTTCTGTGAATCGGTTGTGATTCAAGGAAGGCGGCCTGATTCGTGGGGCCGCCGATGTGGACGAACCAGAACCGAGCGAAATAGATCATTTGCGATACCCGAGCGACCTGACAGATGAGGCTAGGCTGCGGGACAGATCGTGCGCTGCCTAAACCGGACATATCATCTGCTACCGACACCCCAGAGATGCTTTCTTTTACCAGACCAAGCCGGATTTCTTCCGATTTACGCCTAATCCCTATGGCTTCGGCTATCGAGATCTCGGATTGGGCACTTTCCTCAGGAGCGGCTTCGGCGCAGCCCCCAATCCGAACGCGACTTGGGTACAATATGCGCCGACTTCCGATGGCCGAATGCAGGTGGCTACGGCACGCGACGTGGCGATGGTGCCGCCGCAGTGCCCCACCACCGAGGCGCCCGGGCCGTACTTCCAGAAGGAATTCTTCCACAACGGCTACATCAAGAGCCTGAAGCAACTTGTCCATTTCTACAATACGCGCGACGTGTATCCGTACAATGTCACGTCGGGACACTGCCCGACGGGAACGACGGAAAAGGTCAATTGCTGGCCGATGCCCGAGGTCACGAACAACAAGGTGGACACGACCGTCGGCAACCTCGGCTTGACGGATCAGGAGTAAAACCTGATTGTCACCTTCCTGAAAACGCTGACTGATGGTTTCACAACGCCATATCCGGACAGTAACACCTTTTCGGGCACGTGCATGACCGGCGGTAACGCATCAACCCAGGGTAACGAGCTTCCTCATCCCCACCCCGCCGCTCCCGCCTTGCGCTTCGGCGATCTGCGGCGTGCAGCCCCTACCCCACGCCGACTATATATTAGGGCAGGACGCTTTGAGTTAGAGCGGCCAGCCGAGAGCGCGATGGGGGTTGCACGCGACCCTCATCCGGCCATCTCGCCCAGGAACGGTTATTGGGGATTTGTTCCATGCATAGACTGCTCGTAAAATTGGCGATCGCCGGCGCCGCCGCCAGCTTGCCCTCCGCAAGTCCGACGGTCGCTCAGATTCTTCCCCCGTCAAGCAAAGCGGAACATGTAGAAATCATCAAAGGGCCAGAGTTCGAATTCGCTCGCGAGGACCTGGCGATTGTCGGGTGGACCAGCACCAACCCGGGAGGCGATGACGAGCATTTGGCCGTTATACACTACGGGACAGATCCCAAAGACTTAGACCAAACGGCGAAATCCCCCCTCAGGCCTCACGCATCCCCTCATTCAGGCGGGGCCGAAGGTTTGTGTGAAGACGTTGTTTCGGTTTAGGAATTCTTCGTATTTTTCGACGAGCGGTCTTAAGCGTTGCTCGGGCATGTTGGGGATGAGATCGTAGAGCAGGCAGCCCTGGCGGAACAGCGAATGGACGCGGCGTTTGACCGTGCTGGTCCTGAGCGATCGGTCCATGCCGAGGCTTTCGCCGGCCGCGCCGAGCAGGGTCAGCAGGAGGATCGCCAAGGCGTTGAGCAGCAGCAGACGGTCGCGCCGTTGCGGGTCGGCGATGCGCAGGACGCTCAGGCCCATGCCGAACCGCAAATCCTTGGTGTCGCGGAACCCCGGCTCGATCGTCCACCGTTTGGCGTAGAGGTTGACGATCTGGGAGGCGCTCGCGGTCGCATCGCTGGCGGCCAGATGCCAAGCCTCCTTCATCCCCTTGGCGTGGACGCAGACCGCCGCGCCGACCTTGTGGCGGGCGGCGGTGAGTTCGGCGCCGCGCAGAAGGCGGGCGCGCCCTTTCTTGCCGACCCAGTCGGCGGCCAGGCGCGTCTCACCGTCCGCCGGTCAGATGAACGTTGCCGCGAAAGCGGATGACGTAGCCGAAGCCGAGGCTTTCGAGGAATTCGAACAGTTTGACGTCGCCAAAGCCGCGATCGGCCAGGATCGTCACCGTCACGCCCTCGGGCAGGATCGCCTTCAAATGCGTCAGGCAGAGGTCTTCGAAGTCGTTGCGCTGGTCCTTCAGTTCGTCCTTGTCGACCGTCAGCCACAAGAGCGGCGTCGCCCGGCCGTGGCGCGTGATCAGGCTCAAAGCGAGCGTGGCCTGATTGTCGGCGTCGAAATCGGTCCAATCCATCGCCACGACGATCGCCTTGCGCTGGCCCACGACCTCGCGAACCCATGGCGCGAACAGGTCCCATACGACGAACCCGGCGTTGCTCAGCAGGCGATCGACCTGTTTGATCGCGTGTCTGTCCGCCAGACCGCGCGCTTGCGCCAGCGCATGCCCGATGACCGAAACCGCCAACGACGCCCCCGTCAGAACCCCTGGGATTCACACAAATGATTTGCCGTGAGCGATGACGTATCCGTCGAGCATTGCGGTAAGACGTCTCCAGCCGTCGGCCATGGTTTTTGGGCCTGGCGGCTTGTAGTAGCCGTGCCAACCACCGAGGCGGGCGGTTATCCAGGCGAGCCAGGAGAGCGAGCCGCGAAGATACGTATTTTTCTGCTGATGGTCTTCCCCTTGAAGGTTGCGCAGATAGCGTCGGCGGCCTCGATCAGGCTTTCGTCGATGACGTCGGTGGCGGGACGGGCGCTCGCGCTGCGGGCGTCGGTGAGTTGGAGGATGCGCGTGGCCGCGACGATGCCGAGGGCGGCGAGATTGAACAAGCGTGCTCCACTCACTTGGAATTCTTCAAGAGCGAGGCCGTCGCGTTTGAGCACGCGGAAGACCTCTTCGATGCGCCAGCGAAGGCGGTAGAGCCGGATGATCTCCAGCGCATCTTCGGCGTTCTCGACAGGCAAGGTGGTCAACAGCCGCCACAGGACTGGCTTTGCATCGGCGGGCGGGTCGATTTCGCGCGCCACACACGCGCAACTGGCAGGATTTGGGGTCGGCGCAGGCGCGACCGGTCTTGGGTTTGGCGATCGTCACAGAGCCGAACGACACCGCCACGCGGCGATCCGGCCGCGCACGCCCGGCTTCCGCGGCTGGCTCGGCGCAAGGGCCACGTGAATCTCGATCGCCCGAGCGAACCCGTTCGGCGACGCGAACAACAGGCCGCCGTCGGCCAGCTTACGGTCGGCGCGCGCCCTGGTGATCACGTCGACGTTGGCGGGCTTCCGGGCGAAGGCTTGGTAGATGTCATTCTCTCGATCGCCGACGGCCACGATCGCGGCCGCGTCCGCCAGCGTCGCGGAGGCGATTTCCGCCGCCTCGATCCAACGCATCAATTCCTTGTCTTGCAAATGCCGCTTCTGGCGGTGCTTTTCGATCTTGGCAATCGGCCGGCTCCAAATCTTCGCGCCGACAACGCCCAGCACCGCCTCGTCCGCCGCGTCGATAGCCACCAGCGGATGAATGAGGAAGCCCAGGCTCTTCGCATCGCCGCCCCGGCCCAGATCGCCACGGTCGTTGTCGCGCCCGGAAAAGTTGATCTCGGTCGTGTCCTGCGCCACGACGACCCGGCTGCCCCGAACGCTTGCGCGGTGCGAACAGCCGCCTCCTCCAAAATCGCCTGCGCGCTGACGCGCTCCGACCCCAGAAAGCGATGCGCCGCAACCTCGGCCGCGCGGTCCGCGCCAAACTTGCGCCGCGCCAGAGAACCCGAACTCGTTATGTCCTCAATTATCCGATCGAAACGACGAACAATTCGAATGTCCCCGCAAAATCCCGCCATGCTCACCTCCCAATCCGAAATGCGCTCAAATCACGATGCGCTCAAACAATCAAGCGAAAATCAACTCACTTGTGGATGCCGTCCAGCGTCCCATTGGCCAGCGAAAAATCCGCTTGGCGTGCAAGCTCCCCGAAAACGCGCGCTTCAGAAAATCATGGACCAATTCCATCCGCTCGATCGACTTGCGCATGAGCCCCCGCCCGGCTGATTCGTGACCTCGCCACACGCAAACTCGCCAATTCAGGCATTTTCAAGTCGTTCAAAATGAGGGGATTCGTGAGCCCTCAGGCTCAACCGTGACCATGCAGAGACGATATTCCGTGTACGCGTAGACGGTGTGAGGCCACAGACGACCTATTACTACTGGGTGACCTCGATGGGGGCCGATGGCGTGAGCGACGGCGTGCAAAGCCCCGTCAGCCAGTTCACCACACCCGCCCCCGGTGAGCGGATCGTGGCTAACCCTCAACCAAAATAAGCAGGCGCGCCCGATCCAAAACCGCAAGCTGAGCGTGCATGATATCGAGCGCGAGGAGCACGGCAGCCTACGAATTGCGTGTCCTATCGCACGCTCAAACTGCAGATCCCGGAAAGCCCGCTGCGCCCGCGCTTCGTCAAGGTGCCGGTCAAGGTCCATGTCTATTCCGACGGCGCTGACGCCGTCTTCCATGGGCCAGAGTGCATCGGCCGGTACGACGAGAGGGGAGCGATCCGGGATGCGAAAAACGCCGCTTAAATCCGCTCGGCGGCGCGGTGGACAACGCAAACGCGTTGCCCACAGACTGCCGTAGCCGTCGCCGCGGACGACGGTTGCGACCCGCGTGCCGGCGGGCGATACATGCGGTCGTTCGACGTCGCGGAGGATCATCCATGAACCGTCACGCGCAGTTCTACATCGGCGGGCGCTGGCTGGATCCCGCGATCCCGGCGGCGCTCGATGTCATCGACCCGTCGATCGAGCAGCCGTTCACCCAGATTTCGCTCGGCTCCAAAAAGGACGTCGACCGGGCCGTCGCCGCCGCCAGGACCGCCTTCGAGGGATTTTCGCAAAGCATGCGCGAAGAGCGGCTCGCGCTCCTCAGCCGAATTCTCGAGGCGTACAACAGCCGAGCGGAGGACCTTGCCGAGGCCGTTTCACAGGAAATGGGCGCTCCCTTGCCGTTTGCCCGCGAGGCGCAGGTCTGGGCGGGAAGGGTGCACCTCGAAGCGACCATCGAGGCGCTCGAGACCTACGAATTCAGTCGGCTGCGCGGAACGAGCCTGATCGTCAAGGAGCCCGTCGGCGTCGCGGCCCTCATCACGCCGTGGAACTGGCCTTATAATCAGATCGTCTGCAAGGCGGCGCCGGCGCTGGCGGCCGGGTGCACAATCGTCCTGAAGCCGAGCGAGATCGCGCCCATCAGCGGCATCCTGTTCGCCGAGATCGTGGAGGCTTCCGGCGCGCCTCCCGGGGTCTTCAATCTCGTCAATGGAACGGGTCCCGACGTCGGGCAGGTCATGGCGGCCCATCCGGACGTCGACATGGTGTCCTTCACCGGCTCGACCCGCGCCGGAATTATCGTCGCCAAAGCCGCCGCCGACACCGTCAAGCGGGTCGCGCAGGAGCTCGGCGGCAAGTCGCCGAACATCATATTGCCCGACGCGGACTTTCGCGCCGCGGTGCGGGCGGGCGTCCTCGCCTGTTTCTCGAACAGCGGGCAGTCCTGCGACGCGCCGACCCGCATGCTGGTTCCGGCGGAAAGGCAGGACGAAGCGCTCGCGATCGCCGCCGAGGTCGCTGGCCGGCAAAAGGTCGGCCATCCGCGCGAGCCGGGCGTCGATCTCGGACCGGTCGTCAGCCAGACCCAGTTCGACAAAATCCAGCGTCTCATCGAGGCCGGGATACGCGAAGGGGCGAGGCTCGTCGCCGGCGGCCTAGGGCGCCCGCCCGGCCTCAATCAGGGATACTACGTCCGGCCGACCGTGTTCGGCGACGTGAAGCCCGGCATGACGATCGAACGGGAGGAGGTGTTCGGTCCGGTGCTCGCGGTCATGGGCTATCGGGACGAAGACGAGGCGGTCCGCGTGGCCAACGACACGGTCTATGGCCTCGCGGCCTACGTGTCGTCGGCGGATATCGGCCATGCGCGGGCGGTCGCGGCGCGGCTGCGCGCCGGCACGGTCAATCTCAATTATCCCGCCTGGGACGTTCGCGCGCCGTTCGGCGGCTTCAAGCAATCGGGCAACGGGCGCGAATATGCCGATTTCGGCATCGACGACTATCTCGAGCTGAAGGCCGTCGTCGGCTTCTGCTGATTGGTCGATTCGCCTCAACGCCTTTGGGAAAAGGCCCCGGGTCTCCCGCCTTGAGAGGGATCAACATTTCTCTTGCCAAGATTGCGAAATTGTTCTATGTTTGTTCTAGCGCCGCCGTCCTGGAGGAAAGCGTCAGTTGTGCAATTCGTCGAAGCCGTCTCGAAGCCCACCGCCCCTCGCGATCGAATCGATCGGAGCGGGGAACCGGGCGGCGGGCGGGAAAGAGCGGGAGAGGAATTTTTTGATTTGGATTGCTTGTAACCAATTGAAAAACCTCGAATCGGACGGTCGCGGTGCTCCCTGCCCCCCGCACAGATCCCGGCGGGCGGCTTTGTCGGGTAGCTCAGCCATTGCTGGCTTTCGCCCCACGGATCCCACCGTGCGGCGTTACCGCAGTGGGCTTTTCAGAAAGGACCTGAGGCGGGTCGATCATTGCTTCCATGCCTGGTGGATCACCGGTTCCGGGAGGGGGAAGGCAGTCAGCAGCTGGCGGTAAGTCGCCCAGGTCATGCGGCCCTTTTGGCTGCGTTTGCCGAGCGCTTTGCGCCACTGCGGGACGACGCAGTCCTTGAACACGCGCAATGATCGATCGTTGAAGATCACGCCGAAGTACTGATAGTGACCCAGGGGAAGATCCGCCGGCGTTCGCCCGGCCTGCTCCGTGCTCCAATCGGTCCACTCGGCCGGAATCAGTGACCGGCTGCCGTCCGGCAAGACCGCGACAACGAGGAGGACGCCGCGCCGCCGCATGCTGCTGATCACGGCCAGCGACCGGCCTTCGAAGGCGTGGCGTTTGCGGGTGACAGTTACCGAATCCGGAAGATCACGGTGATGGGTAGTCTGTGGCCGCTTCCTTCAATTCCGTCGACACGGATGGCTGATGCGGATGCTGCCGCACAGGATCGCCGACCCCCGGGTGCTTCGCTTGATCGAGCGATGGCTCGAGGCCGGCGTCATCGAGAGCGGCCAATGGCGAGCGGTGGAGGCGGGCACGCCCCAAGGGTCGGGGATCAGCCCGGTCCTCGCCAATGTGTTCCTCCACTACGTCGTCGACCTCTGGGTTCGTCAGTGGCGAGGGCGTCGGGCAGTCGGGCAAGTCATCGTCTGCAGGTACGCGGACGATATGGTGCTCGGCTGTTAGTACGAGGCAGATGGGAAGCAACTCCTCGCGGACCTCAAGGACAGACTGGAGAAGTTCGGCCTGTCGCTCCACGAGGGCAAGACCCGGCTGATCGAGTTCGGGCGGTTTGCCGCCCGCAACCGAGCGGCCGCCGGGCAGCGACGCCCGGAGACCTTCGACTTTCTGGGCTTCACGCACTATTGCGGCAAGACCAGAAAGAACAAGTTCATGGTCAAGCGCTCAGGAATCCCCTCATTTCGAGAACGGCCTGATTTCGGCGCTTTTCGGCCCTCACGTACAGCGAATGGGGAGCCCTAAGGCCCCGCATTTGTCGTGGCGCGACCTCTCTCTCGACGATTGCGAGACCCGAACTTGCACTTCAGAACTCGTCATACGAAACTCGCCGCATCAAAATGCCAACCTCCAGTTGCATTTTGGCCCTCGAAAAAATGAGGGGATGGCTGAGGGTCAAGCGGAAGACGCAAGCCAAGCGCCTAATCCGAAAGCTGAAGGCAATCCGAGAAGAAATGCAGCGCCGCATGCATGCTCCCGTGCGGGCCGTGCGGGAGCAGCATCGGTGGCTGTGTCAAGTGCTGAACGGTCACTATCAGGGCAATCGACTGAATTAGCGCGTGACAATCGGGCGGGAAGCTGAATCTGTCGTGATCCTCTGATTCGCTTGGAGGATGAGGCGGTGACGGAAGGGGACGCGGCTGCCTGGGCGGCGAAGGAGACGAGTGTCTTCCTCGCGCATTTCGAGGACTTGCCTGATTACCGGCAGAAGGGGAAGGTCGCCTATCCGCTCGACGAGGTGCTGCTGGTGATGCTTGCGGCGGCGCTGGCTGGGGCGGAGACGGTGGCCGACATCGCGCGCTTCGGCCGGGCGAAGCTGGCGTTTCTGCAGCGGTTTCGCCCCTTCGCCAACGGCACGCCTTCGCACGACCAACTGGGCATCATCCTCGCCAGGCTCGACCCGGTCGCATTCCAGCGCTGTTTCGTGGCCTGGACGGCAGCGCTGACGAAGACGTCGAGCGAAGTGATCGCCATCGACGGCAAAACGGTGCGGCGCTCCTACCAGAAGAAGGGGGCCGAAGAGCCCATTCATGTCGTCTCGGCCTTCGCCGCGCGCCAGCGCATGGTGCTCGGGCAGACCAAGGTCGGCCACAAATCCAACGAGATCGTCGCCATTCCCGCCCTGCTCGAACTGCTGGCGATCGAGGGCGCGGTGGTGACCATCGACGCCATGGGTTGCCAGCGCGAGATCGCGCAGAAAATCATCGACAAGAAGGCCGACTACATCCTCGCCTTGAAGGGCAATCAGGGAACTCTGCGCGACGACGTCGAGTTGTTCGCCCGCGAGCAGAAGGCCGTCGCCTTCAAGCAGACTTCGGTCAGCCGCGACACGACCGTCGACGGCGACCACGGCCGCATCGAGAGCCGGACCGTCACCGTCTTTCGCGACATCAGCTGGCTGCAGCACAGCCACCAGTGGCCCGGCCTGAAGTCGGTCGTCATGGTCGAGAGCGAGCGCGAGAGCGGCGGCAAAACCGAAACCGAGACGCGCTTCTACATCACCTCCCTCACCCTGCCCGCCAACGCCATCGCCCCGATGATCCGCAAGCATTGGATGATCGAAAACGGCCTCCACTGGGTGCTCGACATGATCTTCCGCGACGACGACTGCCGGGTGCGAACCGACAACGCTCCCGCCAACCTGACCAGCGCAAGGTCATCGACGCTCTCTGCGGCCGGCGCGTCGAGTCGGCGCGGCGCAAGGAGAGCAGTCATGCAATTGAAACTGGCGTTTCTCGACCAGCCCGATCTTCCACCGAACCCCTCGCCGGCGGCCCTATTGGCGAGCGCGTGGAGCCAGCTCGACCAAGCCTCGCGCCTCGCGGCGCTCGAGATCCTCGCGCGTCTCATCGCCCGCATGCTGTCGGCCGGGTCGACGACGGAGGGAAGCGATGAATGAGCGCGCCAAGATCACGGCGAGCCATCTCTCCCGCCAGGCGATCGTGTACCTGCGCCAGTCCAGCGCCGCCCAGGTCGAGAACAATCGCAAGTCGACCGAGCGACAATACGCGCTTGCCGGCAAAGCCCGTGAACTCGGCTGGCCCGCCGATCGCATCGTCGTCATCGATGAGGACCTCGGGCTCTCCGGCTCAGGCTTTGTTGCCCGATCGGGCTTCGCCCGCCTCACCGCCGAAGTCGCGCTCGCCCATGTCGGCCTCGTGCTCGGGCTCGAGGTCTCGCGCCTCGCGCGCAACAACGCCGATTGGCATCGCCTCATCGAACTCGGCGGCCTCACCGATACGCTCATCCCGATGGCATCTATCATCCGGCGCTCTTTAATGATCGCCTGCTCCTCGGACTCAAAGGCGCCATGAGCGAGGCCGAACTGCATGTGCTGCGGGCCCGCCTCAACGGCGGCATTCGCAACAAGGCGGCGCGTGGCGAACTCCGCCGAGGATTGCCGGTCGGCTTTGTTTGGGCCGAGGCCGATGGCGAGGTCCGCTTCCACCCCGACGAGGCCGTCGTCACCGCCATCCGCAGTGTCTTTACGCAGTTCGCCCAGACGGGCTCGGCGCGCCGCGTCTGGCTATGGTTTCGCTCGCAACAGCTCTCATTCCCTCTGCAGATGCGCCAGGGCGCAGAGATCCGCTGGGTCGAGGCCAGCTACACCGCCATCCACCACGTTCTCACAAATCCCGTCTATGCCGGCGCATACGCTTATGGCAAATCTCGTCGGGACACGATTCTCAATGAATCCGGCGCAGCCAGAAAGCGGGTGCGAAAATTGCCTCGCTCCGAGTGGCAGGTGCTCATTCCGAACCATCACCCGGGCTTCATCGATTGGCAGACCTATGAGGCCAACCAGGATCGCATCGCCAAGAACACCCGCCCCGGACCCCACAAGGCGGGCGGCGCGGTGAGGGAAGGGAGCGCCCTGCTGCAAGGCCTGGCCGTCTGCGGGCACTGCGGACGCCGCTTGCACACCCACTATCGCGGGCGCAGCGCCGCACCGGGTTATCATTGTCCCGGCAAGGTCCTGGTGGAGGGCCGCGGCGTCTATTGCCTCAATATTGGCGGCGTCCAGATCGACGAGGCCGTCACGCGGGCCTTCATCGCCGCCCTCGAGCCGGCGAAGCTCGCCGCCGCTGTCGCCGCCGCCGAACGGCTCGAAGCCGATCGCGAGACCTCGCTCAGGCAATGGCGTCTGGGCGTCGAGCGGGCAAGCTACGAAGCCAACCGCGCCGAGCGCCGTTACCGTGCCGTCGATCCAGACAACCGCCTGGTTGCTCGCGGCCTCGAGCGCGAGTGGGAGGAGAGCTTGAGCGCGCTCGAAGCCGCGAAGACCGAGCTTTCACGCCGCGAGGAAGCACGTCCACGGACGCTGTCCAAGGATGAACGCAACCGTCTGCTGACGCTCGGGGCTGATCTGGCCACAGTTTGGCGCGCCGCGACCACCACGCCACGTGACAGGAAGGAGCTGCTGCGGGCGCTGCTCGAGGAAGTCATTGTCAAAGTCGAGCGCGACAAGGGCGCGGCGCGCCTCACGCTGCGCTGGAAGGGCGGCGCGCTCAATGAGATCGATCTTGCGCTGCCGCGCTCGCGGCCGGCCACGATACGCACCGATGAGGATACGATCGCGCTCGTCCGCCGGCTGGCGGCCCTCTATCCCGACGCCGGGATCGCCGGCATCCTCAATCGCCAAGGGCGAACGACCGCCCGCGGCCATCGCTTCGAGGCCAGCAGGGTCGCCGTCTTGCGTAACAACCGGCGCATCCCATGTTTCCAGCCCAAGGCGACGGTTGAAGAAGGAGACGTCATGACCGTCGCGGCGGCGGCGGCCGCGCTGAACGTCGCGTCGTCGACCGTGCACCGCTGGCTCAACGACGGTTTCATCCAAGGCGAGCAGGCGACCCCGGGCGCGCCCGGGCGGATCCGCGTGACCGATGAGCTCAAGGCCCGCTTCGGCGAACCGGCCGGCGACGGCTTCGTCACCATGCAAGAGGCCACACGGATCCTCGGCGTCACCCGTCAGACCGTGTTGCACCGTGTAAAGCGCGGCGAGATCGAGACGGCGCATGTCCCCAAGGGCGGCAAAATAGGCTTACGTATCAAGCTGAACGAGCGCCAACCTACTCTTTTTGACTCCCCTTAATAAGCCAGAGGGCATTATGACGCGGTATCCAAGAAGGTGCGGATGTCGACATCGAACACGAAGTTCACGCGCTGCGTCATCAGGGCCTTGTCCAGAGTATCCAAGGCCGAGTGCGGGCTCCGCCCCGGCCGAAAGCCGTGGCTGAACCCCAGAAAGTCGGCCTCGTAGACGGCATTCAGCACCTCGGCCACCGCGCCCTGGACGATTTTGTCTTCCAGTGTCGGAATGCCGAGCGGACGCAGACTGCCGTCAGCTTTCGGGATGTAGGTTCGGCGCACCGGCTTGGGCCAGTATTGTCCGCTGTGGACCCGTTCGTGCAGACGCTGGAGATTGGCCTCCAAATTCCGCTCGTAGTCCTCCACCGTCACCCGGTCGATGCCTGGACTGGCCGCACGCCTCTGCCGCCGGAACGCCCTTTCGAGCGCGGCGACGTCGACGTGATGCAGCAGGGCCGGGAACCGCGTCTGGCCAGAACGTCTGGCCGCCTCGTTAACACGCGCGAGGTTCGGCTGCAAGGATTGCCAGCGCCGTGTCTGGCCCTTCGCCTGCCCCGTCGTGATCCCTTCCTGCCGCTCCCTTTTCTCCATCGCCTCGTTTCCTTCGGCGACTTCATCGATAGTATGGAGCGGTCCGAACTCCCATCCGCGATGCGGCGAACTGTGGTTGTCCCTCGTTCGCCGCGCCCCCACCGGTGACCGCCGATGGACGCTGATGGGTCTCATAGGTTCGGGAATGGGCCTTTTGGCCGTGACGTGATCTAAGCCCCCGGCGGAGCATCCGGCCTCTCGCATGGCGAGACCGGATGTGCGGCTTTCGCTGGGCGGGCGCCAGCTCTGCCTCCGCAACATGCCGATTTCGGGAGTCAATGCCACACCCCGTGCAACCGCTGTCTCCGCTTCGGACCCCGCGTCGCCGCGACGCCCGCAAGGCTCTTGCCGGAGGTCGGGCGTGACCGGCCGGGCGCGGACTACAATCCGCTGCAGCGCTGGTCCGCGGGCAGGCGGCGGGCACGGCATGCCTGGTCCGGTGCTGTGTCCGGGGCATCGCTTGCCGTCTGTCGTCCCTCCGACCGAGCCCCTTCCCTCCACGCCCTCCGCCGCCGCTCCGCGCGGCCTTGTTCGGGCGCTTCACCGGTACTACGAGGCTCGTCCAACTCCTCGCCTGTTCCGCGGCAGCTTCGGCTCCTCGCCTTCCTGCCGCGGCCCGTCCTGCACTGCGGGCCAGACGAGGTCTCCCAGGTTCCGACGCGATCCTTCGGCGTGATGTGGTCTTCGACCACGGCAGAGCGTCAGCCCCTCGCATAACGGGACCGCACATGTTGCCTTCGACGTTCCTTACCGTCTCGGCCTCTGCGTCGATTTGGCTTTCGCGGCTCAATAGCACACCCCACACGATCGCTGTGTACGCTTCGCAGCCGCCGTCGCCGACGACCACGCAACACTCGCTGCCGGGCGCCCGCTACGGCTTACCCGAGCCGGTCTTCCACCGCCAGGATCGCGCCAGCCTCCTGGCGCACAAGAAATCCAAAAAAATCCAAACCCGTTTCCTTGGTCCGACTTGGGCTGGCTTTGGTTCGTCTTGGAGGAGTTTGGCCCGAGGCGTTACGACGTCGGCCGTTCGCTCCTGGCGCGCCTCTCGGCGCGAGCGGACGAAGCCCGTCGCCGGGGACGGAGTCAGGTCCGCCTTGGGAGTTACAATTTCGCAATTTCGCTCGAACGCTCGAAGTAATTGCTCACCCCGTTTCTTGAAAGGGTCGTGGGGCAGCGGCGTTTGGCGCCATTGACTTGAGCCATTGACCTGAGAATCAACGTATAATTCACGCTTCCGATAAATCGGAATGCGTTTGAGGCCGAGGCCCCGGAGGGGCTGGAGCCCGGCTCGCCGTTCGGCCCCAACCTGAAGGCTTTCGTCCTTTATCTGCGCTTCACCCAGGGCGTCGCCTTCGAGCGGCTGTCGCGGCTGATGAAAGACCTGTTCGGCCTCGACATCAGCGAAGGCGCGCTGGTCAACATTCTCTCGGCGACGCGCGAGAACTTCGCGGCGGCCAGCGCCGTCATCCGCGACCGGCTGTTGATCGGGCAGCGTGATCTGTTCCGACGAGACCGGCTTGCGGGTCGGCAAGCGAAGCTGGTGGCTGTGGGTTTTCCATCACGATCAGAACGCGTTCTTCCTAACTCATCCCCGCCGCTCCAAGGAGGCGGTCGAGGAGTTTCTCGGCGACTTTCGCCCCGACGCCTGGGTCTCCGATCGTTACGGCGCCCAGGCCGGCTGGGCCAAGAAAGACCACCAAGCCTGCCTCGCCCATCTCCTCCGCGACACGCAATACGTCATCGACGCGGGCGACGCCGTCTTCGCTCCCGCCCTGCGCCACTTCATCGGCGTGGCTTGCGAGGAGGCCGAGCGGCGCGACACATGGAACGACGCCACGCTCAAAATCCACAAAAGACGCCTCGAAGCCCAGCTTGATCAAATCTTGGCCCTGACCCCCGTTCATCCCGCCGGCGTCAAATGGAAAAAGACCATCGAGAAGCTCCGCCCCAACCTTCTCGTCTTCATGTCCAACCGAGCCGTTCCCCCGACCAACAATAAATCCGAGCGCTCGTTGCGGCCCTGCGCCACCTACCGCAAAATCACCAACGGCTTCCGCTCCCAATGGGGCGCAAAACAATACGCCGACATCCGAACCGTCATCGAAACCAGCCGCAGACAGTCGATCGGCGCTCTCCAAGCCATCCGAAACGTCCTCATCGGACCCGCCGTCCCCCAGACGGGGTGAGCAATTGCTTCGCGCCGTCTCGCGTCCCGGTCCCCGCGCCAGAGCGCCGCCGTTCAAGGGATCGACGGTTGGCTCTCCCCGCTCTTGGCGCCGCGCATCGATCGGGGGGGCCGGAATGGTTTCGACGGAAGCGGACAACTTTGCGATCTCCTTCGGGAAGCTTTGAGAACATATATAGAACATTTGCAAGCTTGGCAAGAAATTGCTTCGCTGAGCGGCTTGCAAGTCGCCAGCCGGCGCGGCGTCGAGGAAACGGGAGCATGGCGATAAAAAAGACCGTGCTGCCACCGACCTACTTTCTCGCCAGCCTCGCGCTGATGGCGGCGTTCGCCTTCGCGCTGCCGATCGCGCCCCTCGTGTCCTGGCCGTGGCGGGCGGCGGGCCTCGTCCCGATCGCCGCCGGCGCCTGGCTCAATCTCGCCGCAGACCGCGCTTTCTCGTCGAAACCCGCTTCATTCCGGTCGCGGAGCGGATGCTGGTCGAGACGTTTGGCGACGCTTGGGCGACCTATCGGAACAGAACGCGGCGTTGGCTCTGACACAAAGGGGCGTTGACATCGTCCAAAAACCTTGCCCCGAGGCGCGGATCTCGAACTCGTTCGAGCGAGGGGCTCGGGGCGGTGGATTTCGGCAGGGTGACAGGAGCGAGTCGCGCAATCGTGTCGGTCCCTGCGTGCGGCCGACGCATCGAAGGGGAGTTCGCGCCTTGAACGGGCTCGTCATACCTCCCGCCGGACCATCCGACCGCCCGGCGTTGCGACAGCCGTCGTCGAATTGCACGAGCAGGAGCGCCGCCTGCACGACTCCCGCCGGCCCGGCGAGGAGACCGCCGACGACTATCTCCTCTGGATGCTGGCGAGCGCCGCGCGCGAGGGGCCGTTCTCGTCGCGGAGGTCAACGACGCCTTCGCCGGTTGGTAGAGCAGCAGGTTCGCGTCGACGAGGATCACGATGAAGCGACCCCTCCGTCTGTTCGATTAGCTCCGCCACGTTGTCCAGGCTGAGCCCTGGCCTGAGGTTGCTGAGATCGCGCGCCGTGATCTTGAAGGTTTGCCGCTGCGCGGTGACGCGTCGGCTCGCCAACCCGCTGCGCAGCGTCTCGTTGACAATCTCCTTGAAGGGCTGGCCGTGCGGCGCGATCCGCCTTGAGCTTGGCCGCGATGTCGTCATCGAGGGTGAGGGTTGTTCGCATGCGTTGATGCTAGCGCACGGCATCATGATGTCAACGCGTGCGGCGGAAGCGGTGAGACCGACGCTTCCGGGAGCCCGGCAATGTGCTCCGGTTATCGAAAGAGGTAGCCGGGGCGAATTGCCGGGCCCAGGCGGCCGTTCGTCGATCTTTGGTCCCGCGGCGCTCCCATGCGTTGTCGCCTTAAGGCAATCGCACCGTCGCCGTCGCCAGACAGGCGATCCGGTGAAGCCGAGCCGCTCGGTCGTCGTGCCTTCACCGCGGACGCGGCCGACGTCGATGCCGGACCCTTCAGGAGGCCAGTACGACGCCGCGTATCAGATCAGCTGCGCGTTCGGCGATCATGATCGTTGGAGCATTGGTGTTGCCACGCACGACGCTCGGCATCACCGAGGCGTCGACGACGCGCAGCCCTTCCACCCCATGCACTTTCAAATCACTGTCCACAACCGGCCCGATCGCGCAGGTGCTGGTTGGATGATAGGTGGTTCGTGTGCTTCGCTGGAGGAAGTCCCAGATATCGCCTTCCGACCTTGACTTGGGAACATCATACGGTCCCTTGATATGGGCGCGCAACGCGGGCTGGGCGGCGATTTCAAGGCCTATGCGTATACCTTCAATCATGCTTTGTCTGTCTTCGGCGGTAGCAAAATAATTGTGCAGGATCCTCGGCTTGGACGCCGGATTGGCGGTGCGGAGCGAGAGTTGGCCGCGGCTCGTCGGTTTCAGCACGCAGGGCCGAACGAGACGCCGTGAGCCGCAGGCGGCTCCAGACCTTGCCCGCGAGTGATCAAAGGCATAGCATAAAACTGCACGTCCGGCGCTTCCAACCCGGCGCGTGTACGGAAGAAGCCGCCACTCTCGCCGTGGTTGGAACTTAGCGGACCGCGGCCCTCAGTCTGCAAGAGGGCTTCATTTTCGGCAGTTGCGGCGGTCAGGAGCGTTTCCGTATCGGTAAACCAGCTTATGAACGCCATAGGGTGGTCCTGCAGTCCGATGCCGACCGGCAAATCGTAGCGGACGGAAATCTGCAAGGCCGCCAGGTCCGCCGCAGGCCCAATGCCTGATAGCAAAAGCAGTTGCGGGGAATTGTAGGCACCGGCCGCCAAGATCACTTCTGCATCGGCATGAACCTCCTCGAGAGCCCCATTGCGCGCGATCTCGACTCCGCTCGCTCGGGTGCCGTCGAACAGGATTCGAGTGGCGAGAGCGTTAGTGATCACCTTGAGGTTCGGCCAACTCATAGCCGGGTGCAAAAACGCAACCGCCGTGCTACAGCGCATCCCGTTGCGCTGCGTGCATTGATACCAGCCGACACCGTCTTGGCTCTCGCCGTTAAAATCCGGGTTCGCGCAGTATCCTGCTTCGATGCCGGCTCGCACGAAGGCGTTCATCAATGGATGGCGCGAGCGGCCTTCGCAAACCGAGAGCGGTCCGAGCTTGCCATGATACTGGTCCTCTCCGCGTTCGTTGGATTCCGCCTTGCGAAAGTAAGGCAGCACCTCCTTATAGCTCCATCCTTTCGCGCCCTCGGCCGCCCAGCCGTCATAGTCGGCGCGATGGCCGCGAATGTAGACCATTGCATTGATCGAACTGGTACCGCCAAGGGTTTTTCCTCGCGGCAAATACACGAACCTGCCGTCGAGCCCCGGCTCGGGCTCGCTCGAGTAATCCCAATCATATTGCGACTTCATGAGCTGACCCACTGCAGCAGGAACGTGAATCTCGGGCGCGCTATCGGGGCCGCCCGCCTCGATCAACGTTACATAAACAGTGGGATCTTCCGTGAGGCGAGCAGCAAGGACACAGCCAGCGGAGCCGGCGCCGACGACGACGTAATTAGCCATGCGATCCTCCCTTTGCTGTGTCTTCGTTCTTTCTTGCTTCTCGGGGCGCAGGACCGAGCAACAGCAACGGTAGAGAACAGCCAGGAATTGCGCAACGTTTGCCTAGAAGAGCTTGTTCAGCGAAGGCGGAGAAAGAATGGGTCGGACGGGGTTGCCGTGTTCAACGTCCGCGGCAGCGTCCCTGGACCCCCGCTTTCGCTGGGGTGACATATGGCCGTGTCACGTTCGCAAATCCTACGGCAAACGCACCGTCGCCGCCGCGAGGCAGGCGATCCCCTCGCTGCGGCCGGTGAAGCCGAGCCGCTCGGTCGTCGTCGCCTTCACCGCGACGCGGCCGATATCGAGACCGGCGATCTCGGCGACGCGGGCGCGCATGGCGTCGCGATGCGGGCCGATCTTCGGCGCTTCGCAGATCAGCGTCGCGTCGAGATGGACAATGAAGCCGGAGCGGGCGCGGATGCGCTCCGCCGCATGCGCGAGGAACAGATGCGACGGGCGCGCCCTTCCATCGCGGGTCGGAAGGCGGGAAGTGAGGCGCCGATGTGCGCCTTCGGCGAGCGCGCCGTAGATCGCGTCGGCGAGCGCATGCAGCGCCCACGTCCGCGTCCGAATGACCGCTAGAGCGCCTGCGTGTGAGGCACGCGGAATTCCGCACAGCCAGACATGGTCGCCCGGCGCGAAAGCGTGCACATCGAAACCCTGTCCGACCCGGGTCTCGGCCGACCGCGCCATTGAGCCTCGCTTCCGCCGCGCACGAGATCCTAGCATCGTCGTCACCTTGAGGTTGATCGGATCGCCCGCGAAGACGAAGGCCGGCGCGCCTGCCCATTCGGCGACGGCGACGTCGTCAGTGAGGTCGCCGACGCCTCTTCGCAGCCGCGCTCCGGTGCGCCTCCAGAATGAGCGGAAAGCGGAACGCCTGTGGCGTCTGCACCGCGCGCAGGCTCGCGCGCGGCGGCGTCGCCCAGGACCTTGCCCTCGGCGTCGACCTGTTTGACCGTGTCGCTGAGCGGCGTTCCCGGCGCCGCCGCGCCATGCGCGTACGGCCGCTTCGACCGCGCGGGCGACGAGGCCGCGGGAAGGAAACGGGCCGCGCGGCGTCGTGGATGAGCACGAGGTCGGGTCCGGCCGGGGCGAGCGCCTCGAGCCCGGCAAGCACGCTCTGCTGCCGGGTCGCGGCGCCGATCGCCGGCGGCCCGATCGCCGCCCGCGCGGCCGGCGATAGATGCGCGAGCGTCTCGTCGTAGAGCGCGCGGTCGTCGGCGCGGATCGCGACGGTCACGGCCGAGAACGGCCAGGCGGCCGCGAGCGCCGCGAGCGTATGGGCGATG
>CAVYIZ010000098.1:0-43513 GCA_963768555.1 uncultured Alphaproteobacteria bacterium | reverse complement strand
AATTCCCCTTCATGAGTTCGCCTCAGCGCGAAATCTGGAGGCGCGCGAGCCCGCCGCCGCCGAGCCCTCGAGCCTGCTGCGGCCCCTCGGCGAGTACGAGGCGCTGGTCGGTGGAGGCTTCTGATGGCCCGATCGAACCGTCCGGTGGTCAGCGCCGACCGGCTTGACGCCTTGTTAGGCCGGTTGCAGCTCACCGGCATTCGCGAGCAGCTTGACACGCTGCTCGACGAGGCTGCACGCCGCGATCTCTCGATGCGCGAGACCCTGGCGCTGCTGTGCGAGCGGGAGATCGCCAGGAAGAATCAACGTCGCATCGAGATGGCATTGAAGCTCGCGCACTTCCCTTGCGTGCGCGAGCTGACAGGCTTCGACTTCACGGCGCAGCCCTCGGTCGATCCCAAGCAGATCCGCGACCTTGCTGCCGGCCGCTGGATCGCCAATGGCGAGAACGTCCTGCTGCTGGGCCCGCCAGGCGTCGGCAAGACCCACTTGGCGGTCGCACTCGGACGCGAGGCGATCCTCGCCGGCTATGCTGTTCAGTTCGTCACCGCCACCACGCTGGTGGCAGGCCTTGCCAAGGGCCATGCGCAGGGACGGTTCGAGGAACGGCTCGTCACCTTCGTCAAGCCCAAGCTTCTGATCATCGATGAGCTCGGTTACCTGCCCTTGCAGCCCGATGCCGCGCATCTCTTCTTCCAGCTCGTCAGCCGCCGCTACGAGCGAGGCGCAATCCTGCTCACCAGCAATCGCAGTGTCGGCGAATGGGGCGCCGTGTTCGGCGATCCGGTGGTGGCGACCGCCATTCTCGACCGCCTGCTCCATCACAGCCACGTCATCACCATCCGCGGCGACAGCTACCGGATGCGCGAAAAGCGCCGCTCGGGATTGATCAAGCCAGCTCCGCTCCACGACCAGACGCCGATGCAATCCCCGACCAATTCCGTCACGTGACGAAATACAAGGAACACCATGTCCAGAGGACGCAAGCCCGAGGGTCCGCAAGCGATGAGCGGCGCCGAGCGCCAGGCACGCTACCGCGCCCGTCAGGCCAGCCGGCGCGGCTCCAGCTCGCGAGCGCGGGTCTCTTCCCCAGATCACCCTCGGGTCGAAGAACGCGCGGGCCGAGCGTCGGCGCAGCCGTCCCCAGCGCTGGCGCGCGGCCGTAACCGAGCTCCTCACCCTGCAGGCCGAATACGCCGCCTGGCTCGACGCCTTGCCGGAAGCCACTCGTGGCAGCGCCACCGGCGAGGCTCTCCAGGCCATCGCCGACCTCGCTCTCGACGAGATCGCCGCCGTCGATCCACCCCGCGGCTTCGGACGCGGCTAGCCCCGCGAGCTTGCTCACCCCGCCAAATACCTGACCACCGGATTGCTGCGATCCGCCTCCAGCCACAAGTCAGCCAACTATCAGCCCAGGTGGGTCAGTTCTTCGTGTCGCCACCGGCTCAATTCCGGATGTCGCTTGACATATTTCTGAGGGGTCCACCCGGAGCCGTGTTTCAAGGCGTTGGTGGTGACATAATCGCGTAATCGCGCGACGGTGCGAGCATGTCCCGCGACGATGCTCGGAAAAACGAGACGCTACCATCGCGGCAAATCACTTCGCGGTGGAGGCGCTCGCGCCCGCAGGATGGGGAGTGAACGACGTGGCCGGAAAAGTCGCGTAGTGGCGATGGTCGCACGCGAAGGCTTTGGCCTTGTCGCTATCAAGGCCACAAGCGCTAGAACTCTCCTGCGAGGCGGCACAACGGCTCAAGCGGGTCGACGTCCGGAACCGCCGCGCCGCGGAGGCGCGCCTTTGACGAGAGCCGCCCGCTGGCCTTTTTTCGCCGTTTGTTCCCGTTCTGGGCTCCCCAAATTTCGCTATTGGCACCCATGTGACTCTTTGTTTACACCGATTGCCATAGAGCGGGCGTCCGATTCGCCAGCACATAGCCTTTGCCGTCGACGCCGCGCCCGGCGATGGGATTGTCCCGCAACATAGGAACGCGAATCGATGGACAAGTTCATCCCTTACGTCCTGGTCTGCCTTGCCGGCCAATCTCCGTATGAATGCACGCGCCTTACGGCGCAGTACGTCGTCGCCGCCGAGCCGGCGAAAAACGAGATTATGTGCGGCTTCTACGCCCAAGCCGCGCTCGCCGGAACATCGATCGGCCGCAGCCTTCGTGACGGCGAATGGCTCAAGGTCGTCTGCGAGAGGGCGAAGCCATGACCATCCGGACGAGGTGACGTTTTGCCGATCGTCGCACGCGTAGGCTTCGGCCTGTCCCACGTCAGGCTTTTCCCCGCCTGCGGGGCGTGACGACGCGGTTGAGGCGGCGGCTGATCGCGTCGAGAAACGCGTCGTCGCCGAGCGGGCGGCCGATCAACTCGCTACGCCCCAGCGCGGCGAAGGTAATCCCCATAAAAGACCAGCAATCTTCCAAGTGAGCGTCGTTGAGGTCAGTCGTCGCCCGCTCATTGCGGCGACGGCGCGGCGCAAGCCGGATTAGGCCCCGAGGGTAGAGCATATGTTCATGTTCTGATCTCGCCGAATCTGGTCCTTGGCAGCAACATGAGCCTTTGCTAGCACACGAACAGTGCATGCCCTAACGTAAGGCACTCGCCAATCAGTCAGGGCAGGCAGGGGGGTTACGCGGCGAAGGGTTTGTATCTGTCGCGCGATGGCCGAGTGGTGCATGCTTGGTGCGGTCCGTCGCGCCGCGCTCCCTCTCGAGGCGCGCGCCGGCGGGGAGGCGATGTTGAGCGGAGAAGCGGTTTCGAGAAGGCTCGCGGCGATCCTTGCCGCGGACGTCGCCGGCTATTCGCGGCTCATGGAAGTGGACGGAGAAGGGACGCTCGCGCGTCTCAAAAGCCTGCGCCGCGATCTGATCGATCCGAAGATCGCGCTCCACAAGGGGCGCACCGTCAAGACCACCGGCGACGGCATGCTCGTCGAATTTGCGAGTGCCGTCGAGGCGGCGCCCATCGCGGCCGGGTGATGCCAATGGAGGCGGAAGACGACGTGACGGGCGCGGTCTACGCCGAGCAAGTACGCAGCCTGTTCAGACAAATACCGATCGCGCTCTCCGTCAACTTCGTCAATGCGGCTTTAGTTGCGATCGTGCTCACGCCGCTCGCGACCCGACCGTTTCCGCTGCCCTGGTTCGTATCGGTGATGCTGGTGACGATAGGCCGCGGGATTCTATGGCTGCGCTATCGCCACGCCCCCGTTCAGCCCGAAAACACTCGCCGTTGGTCATGGCTCGCAACCTGCGGTTCGCTGCTCAGCGGCCTGTGCTGGGGGATCGGCGGGATCATCCTGTTTCCGGTCCTCCCGGCGCCCGGTCAGCTCTTTCTCATCATCGTGATGGGCGGCATGTGCGCCGGCGCCATGGCGATGAGTGCGTCGCATCTGCCGTCACTCCTCGCCTTCCTCCTGGCGACAGGCCTGCCAATGGCTTTGCGCTTTTTCGCGCAAGGCTCGACCAGAGACAGCGTGCTCGCGAGCGATGATCGTTGTGTTCGTGGCGGCGCTGTCGCTGGCAGGAAGGCACTTCAGCCAAATCTTCGCAGAGGCGCTGCGGCTGCGCTTCGAACTGAACGAGGCCAATCTTCGCTTGGCCGAAGCCAATCTCCGTTTGCAAGCCGAAATGGCCGAACATCGGGCGACCGAGGCGGCTTTGCACCAGGCGCAAAAGCTCGAAGCGATGGGCCACCTGATCGGTGGTATCGCCCACGATTTCAACAACCTGCTGACCGTGGTCGTAAGCAACGCGACGCTGCTGTGCGACCGTGCTGCGGACGAGCCGACGCGAAGGCGAGCGGCGGCCATTCTGAGCATTGCCGACCGCGGAGAGCGTCTGATCCGGCAGCTGCTCGCCTTTTCGCGACGCCGGATGCTGCGGCCGGAAGCCGTCGCACTGCAAGGACGGACCTCAGAGATCGCCGAACTGCTCGCCCGCTCGCTGCGCGAGGACATCGCGGTGACGATCGATCTGCCCGCAGATCTGTGGCCGGTGACGGTCGATCCCGGGGAATTCGAACTGGCCTTGCTCAATATCGCGGTCAACGCCCGCGACGCCATGCCGAACGGCGGCGCTTTCCGGCTCGTGGCGCGCAATACGCGCTGCCGCGGCGAGACGGCCAGCGGCGGCCTCGTCGGCGAGTTTGTCGCGATCACTCTGACGGACACCGGGACGGGCATGCCGGCCGAGGTGATGGCGCGGGCCTTCGAGCCCTATTTCACGACCAAGCCTGCGGGTCTCGGATCGGGGCTCGGCCTTTCCCAGGTCTATGGCTTTGCCAGCCAGAGCGGGGGCAGCGCGGTACTTGCCAGCGCGCCGGGCGAGGGGACCGCGATCACGCTGTTTCTGCCGCGCGCCGATGCCGGCCCGGCGATGGCCGGTGAGATTGCGGCACAACCGGCGTCCGCCCCCGGCTCGGCCCGCATCCTGCTGGTCGAGGATGACCGAAGGGTCGCCGAGGCGACGCAAGACCTGCTGCACAACATGGGCTTCGACACGCGCTGGGCCGGCGACGGCACGGCGGCGCTGGCCTTCGTCGAGAGCGATCCGAAGCTGGCGCTCGTCCTGTCGGACGTCGTCATGCCCGGCGGTGTGAGCGGCCTCGATCTGGCCCGCACGCTGCGCGATCGGCGCCCAGAGCTGCCGGTCATCCTCGCGACCGGCTATAGTAGCTACGCGTCTGAGGTGGTGGCCGAGGGCTTCGCGCTGATCGAGAAACCCTATCGTCGCGACGTGCTGGCCGCCTCGCTCCGATCGGCGCTCGAAGGCCGCGGCCCGTCAGCTTGATGCTCGCCTGGCGTCGGCAAATGCGGGCATTGTAGAGTCGAGGAAGGGCGCGGTGGCTTGAGGCTTGGCCAATTGCCCCGTTTCCCGTTCCCCGCTCATCAAACCGGACGTGCGGCTTTGTCGGGTAGCTCAGCCATTGCTGGCTTTCGCCCCCACGGATCCCACCGTGCGGCGTTACCGCAGGGGCTCTTCAGAGAGGACCGGAGGCGGGTCGATCATTGCTTCCATGCCTGGTGGATCACCGGTTCCGGGAGGGGGAAGGCGGTCAGCAGCTGGCGGTAAGTCGCCCAGGTCATGCGGCCCTTTTGGCTGCGTGCCGAGCGCTTTGCGCCACTGCGGGACGACGCAGTCCTTGAACACGCGCAATGATCGATCGTTGAAGATCACGCCGAGTTACTGATAGTGACCGTTCAGCACTTGACACAGCCACCGATGCTGCTCCCGCACGGCCCGCACGGGAGCATGCATGCGGCGCTGCATTTCTTCTCGGATTGCCTTCAGCTTTCGGATTAGGCTTCGCCGAACAATAACCGAATCGCGGTACGAGGGCGTGCGACAGCGTGAACTTAGGGCGTCATGATTGGGCGGCGAATGTTCGCGGCGGGCGAGGTGAGAACTGCCGGCCGGGGCGGGCTTGCGGCGGTCTCTCGGATCACCGGGCTTGCCCGTTCGACCATCAATCGCGGCGAGGACGATCTGGACGGCGAGGAACTGCCGAAAGGTCAGGTGCGGCGTGCCGGTGCCGGCCGCAAGGCGGTCGCCGCAAGAGACCCCGGTCTCGTGCCCGCATTGAAGCGCCTCCTCGAACCGGCCACGCTCGGCGATCCCATGCGCCCGCTATTGTGGGTGTCGAAGAGCATGGACAAATTGGCGGCGATCCTGACCGACATGGGGCATCCGATCAGTGCCGGTACGGTGCGCAAGGAACTGGTGAAGCTCGGCTTCTCGCGCCAGTACAATCGCAAGGCCGAGGAAGGCTCGAAGCATCCGGACCGTAACGCGCAATTCGAGCACATCAATGCGAAAGTCGTGGCCGCTCAGGCAAAATGCCAGCCCGTCATCTCCGTCGATACGAAGAAGAAAGAGCTGGTCGGCAACTTCAAGAATGGTGGCTCCGACCGTGCCTATCCGGTTAACGCAGACACCCACTACATGTAGGGTGCGCCCATTCGCCGGATATAGCTCGGCGAAGGTCGGTGACTCCGCCCCTCCGGCGATACCGAGGAGCGAGCGGAAGGCGCTAAAGGGGTAGAAGCGGCGAGTGAACCGGAACGCGAACTCGTTGAGGTCGAGAACGTCCATAGCAGCCCCATATCCGCTTCATGCATACACCTTGTGCCATGGGCGGGTGTGCGTCAAGCGGACAAAGTGCCGTCACTAGATATGGGGGGTGTCTGTGTTAACCGGATAGGCACGGCTCCGACTATCGGCCGAAGGGCGATCCGTTGCGCGTCAACGTGCACGACTTCGAGGACAAGGACCTGGGCAAGGTGGCGCCTTACGGCGTCTACGACGTGACGGCCAACACCGGCTTCGTCAGCGTCGGCATCACCAGCGATACCGCGGAGTTCGCGGTCCAATCCATCCGCACGTGGCTTGCGCGCATGGGCCGCGAACGCTATCCGGACACGAAAGAACTGACGATCACGGCCGATTGCGGCGGCTCGAATGGCGCGCGCGTGCGTCTGTGGAAGCTCGAACTGCAGAAGCTCGCCGATGAGACGAACCTGATGCTCAGCGTCCACCACTATCCGCCGGGAACGTCGAAGTGGAACAGGATCGAGCACCGCCTGTTCTGCCATATCACGCAGAACTGGCGCGGCCGGCCGCTGACCGATCGCATTGCCGTCGTCGAACTCATCGGCGCGACGACGACCAAGGCGGGCCTCGAGGTCGAGTGCGCGCTCGATGAGCGAACCTATGAAAAAGGCATCAAGGTCCCCGATGCCGAAATGGACGCCCTCGACCTCACTGGCGATGCGTTCCATCCGGAATGGAACTACACAATCAAACCCCGCCGGTTCGCAGAATTGTAGCAGTTATTGTTATGGGTGTCCTTAGGCGCTTGGCTTGCGTCTTCCGCTTGACCATGAACTTGTTCTTTTTGGTCTTGCCGCAATAGTGCGTGAAGCCCAGAAAGTCGAAGGTCTCCGGGCGTCGCTGCCCGGCGGCCGCTCGGTTGCGGGCGGCAAACCGCCCGAACTCGATCAGCCGGGTCTTGCCCTCGTGGAGCGACAGGCCGAACTTCTCCAGTCTGTCCTTGAGGTCCGCGAGGAGTTGCTTCCCATCTGCCTCGTACTGACAGCCGAGCACCATATCGTCCGCGTACCTGCAGACGATGACTTGCCCGACTGCCCGACGCCCTCGCCACTGACGAACCCAGAGGTCGACGACGCAGTGGAGGAACACATTGGCGAGGACCGGGCTGATCCCCGACCCTTGCGGCGTGCCCGCCTCCACCGCTCGCCATTGGCCGCTCTCGATGACGCCGGCCTCGAGCCATCGCTCGATCAAGCGAAGCACCCGGGGGTCGGCGATCCTGTGCGCCAGCATCCGCATCAGCCATCCGTGGTCGACGGAATTGAAGTACTTGCTCAGATCGGCATCGACCACGTCAGTGTGGCCTTGCCGCAGCAAGACCATCACCGCCTGGATCGCATCGGTTGCACTGCGTTTCGGCCGGTCGCCATAGGCCGCCGGGTCCAGGTCCGCCTCGAAGATCGGCTCCAGCACCAGTTTCGCCGCGGTCTGCGCCACCCGGTCCCGAATCGTCGGGATGCCGAGGGGCCGCTCGCCGCCGCCGGGCTTCGGGATCATCACCCGCCGCACCGGCTGGGGCCGATAAGTCTTCGCACGCAGCTCCTCGCCGAGCCGTATCAGCCAGTCCTCCAGCCCCGACGCTTCGATCTGCTCGAACCTAACCCCGTCCACTCCCGGCGCGCCTTTGTTGGCGCACGCCAAGTCATACGCGTGGCGCAGGATGTCCGCTCGCCAGACCTTGTCGTAGAGCAGATAGAACCGGAAGTTCGGCTCCCTCTTCGCCTTGCCATAGAGTTTCCTCTGCAAAGTCCTGATCGCATCTGGTGTTTGAAGGCTCATCGCCGATCACCTCCCCTCGTCTGCTTCGAAAACGCACCAGAAGTCAGGGACCTTCCCTCCACCCGAGTTACCCGGCTTCTTCGGTACTACGACCCTGTCCGACTCCCGCGAGGACCAGCGCCCTGCAGCGCTATTGAGGCCGCTACCCCCGTCCAACTGAACTGGACCCCGGATTTGGGACCATTGGCTAAGGTGTGAAATGTCGACGCGCGGGCCGCCATCCTTTCCCTGCAACCGGTGCCGAGCGGATGATCGTCCGACTTCCCCCGCCACACCTGCAAATGCCGTCGGGCGCGGCCGGCCACGGCGGAGCCGTGACCGCACCACCCGGAGGGGACTTGTCAACGATGCAGGAGGGCGGCCCCTTACAATCATAACGCGAGCATGCGCGTCTCATCTGCCGCCCGAGCGCGGCCACGGCCGAAATCCGCCCGATCCGCCGCCCGTCCCATCCTCGCTCGCGAATTGGATGCGGGATCGTGGCTCACGTGCTTGCTTGACGGTTATCACATGCCGATGCTTGGCGCCCCGAATTTCCCGAACCGTCACATAGGGCGCATGGTATCGACGGACGGACGCCGCGCCCGCTCGACCACCATATCAAATGTCAATTTTTGTTACTTGAAATGCCCGGTTTGGGAACAATACCCGCCGTTGCGCCTGATAACTTATTGTTGAATATGAATTAATTGCGTCCGCATTGCGACCCGCCCATGCTTTGCCATCGTCTGCGCCAAAAGTTCGGCTTGATCGCTTCGGATGATCAGTGAATAGCACGGCGAACCTCCCGGGCCGGCGCCACATCGTGACGCGCGGCGGCATCAATCAGCGACGAAAGAGCGGAAAATTCCATGGCGCGAAATAAGATTGCATTGATCGGGGCCGGCCAGATCGGCGGCACCCTCGCTCATTTGGCCGCCCTGAAGGAGCTGGGCGACATCGTCCTGTTCGATATTGTCGACGGCGTTCCCCAGGGCAAGGCGCTCGATCTCGCCGAATTGGGGCCTGCGGAAGGCTTCAACGCCAAGCTCGCCGGCGCGAGCGACTACGCGGCCATCGCCGGCGCCGACGTCGTCATCGTCACCGCGGGGGTGCCGAGAAAGCCCGGCATGAGTCGCGACGACCTGCTCGGCATCAATCTGAAGGTGATGGAGGCGGTCGGCGCCGGCCTCAAGGCGCACGCGCCCAGCGCTTTCGTTGTCTGCATCACCAATCCGCTCGACGCAATGGTCTGGGCGCTGCAGAAGTTTTCCGGCCTGCCGGCGCGCAAGGTGGTCGGCATGGCCGGCGTGCTCGACTCCGCGCGGTTTCGATATTTCCTCGCTGAGGAGTTCAACGTCTCGGTCGAGGACGTCACGGCCTTCGTGCTGGGCGGCCACGGCGACGACATGGTGCCGTCGGTGCGCTACTCGACCGTCGCCGGCGTGCCGCTGCCCGACCTCGTGAAAATGGGCTGGACGACGCAAGCGAGGATCGACGCGATGGTCGAACGCACCCGCAAGGGCGGCGGCGAAATCATCAACCTCCTCAAGACCGGTTCGGCCTTCTACGCCCCCGCCGCCTCTGGCATTGCGATGGCCGAGGCTTATCTAAAGGACCAGCGGCGCGTCCTGCCATGCGCGGCGCATCTGACCGGGCAATATGGCGTCAGGGACACCTATGTCGGCGTGCCGGTGGTGATCGGCGCGAAGGGTGTGGAGCGCATCATGGAGATCGCTCTCGACGCGACTGAGGAGGCGATGTTCGCCAAGTCCGTCGCGGCGGTCCATACGCTGATGGAAGCCTGCAAGTCGATCAACTCCGCGCTAGCCTGATGTCGCCGCGCTCCGCGAGCGCTCGCTCCTTCTCGAGGTTGTCGTCCCGATGAACATCCATGAATATCAGGCGAAGGCGGTGCTCCGCGCCTTCAGTGCGCCGGTCGCCAACGGCTTTCCCGCCTTCACCCCCGAGGAGGCGGTCGAGGCCGCCAAGAAGCTCGGCGGACCGCTCTGGGTGGTCAAAAGCCAAATTCACGCCGGCGGGCGCGGCAAGGGCAAGTTCAAAGAGCCTTCCGCGGGCGACAAGGGCGGCGTCCGGCTCGCCCGCTCGATCGAGGAAGTCGAGGCCTTCGCCAGGCAGATGCTGGGCGCGACCCTGGTCACGGTGCAGACCGGCCCGGCCGGCAAACAGGTCAACCGCCTCTATGTCGAGGACGGGGCGAACATCGACAGGGAGTTCTATCTCTCGGCGCTGGTCGACCGACAGACGAGCCGGGTGTCGTTCGTGGTTTCGACCGAAGGCGGCGTCAACATCGAGGACGTGGCGCATCACACGCCCGAGAAGATCCATACGTTCTCCGTCGACCCGGCGACCGGGATCATGCCGCATCACGGACGGGCCGCGGCGCGCGCGCTCGGACTTGCAGGCGATCTCGCCAAGCAGATCGAGAGCCTCGTCACGCGGCTCTACACCGCCTTCCTCAATAAAGACATGTCGCTGCTGGAAATAAATCCGCTGATCGTCATGACCAACGGGCAATTGCGCGTGCTCGACGCGAAAGTATCGTTCGACGACAACGCCCTCTACCGCCATCCCGACATCCTCGCGCTCCGAGACGAGACGGAGGAGGACGCCAAGGAGATCGAGGCCTCCAGGCACGACCTCAACTACATCACACTCGACGGCACGATCGGCTGCATGGTCAACGGCGCCGGCCTCGCCATGGCGACCATGGACATCATCAAGCTCTATGGCGAGAGCCCGGCGAACTTCCTCGACGTCGGCGGCGGCGCCTCAAAGGAGAGAGTCACCGGCGGCGTTCAAGATCATCACGGCCGACCCGAACGTGAAGGGCATCCTGATCAACATTTTCGGCGGCATCATGCGCTGCGACGTGATCGCCGAGGGCGTGATCGCCGCGGTGAAGGACGTCGGCCTAAAAGTTCCCCTGGTTGTGCGCCTCGAAGGCACCAACGTCGACGTCGGCAAGAAGATCATCAGCGACTCCGGGCTCAACGTCATTCCCGCCGACGACCTCGACGACGCGGCGCGAAAGATCGTCGCGGCGGTGAAGAAGGGCTGATGCGACTTGTATTCGTTTCTCGGATACACATGTCCTGTGTAACTGTGGAGCAAGCCATGAAAAACATCACCCTGGCGATCAAAGACGAGGTTCTCGACAAAGTGCGTGTCGTCGCCGCCCGGAAGCGCATGACGGTGAACGCCATGGTGCGCGATTTCCTCACGGAAATTGCGGGCCGCGACGAAAAGCTCGCCCGAGCGCGCCGCAATCTGTTGCGCCTGATGGAGGAGTCGGAAGGCCGGATGGGCGCGAATTGGAAATTCAACCGCGAGGAGACCCATGAGCGGTAGGATCTTCCTCGACACGAACGTGCTGATTTACGCGGCGACCGGTCGGGAGGATTTGCCGACCAAATACCGGCGGGCCGAGGAAATCATCGCCCGCGACGACATCGGCTTTTCAACTCAAGTGATCGGCGAGTTCGTCCACAACGTTCAAAATAGAAAGAAAATGAGCCGACCGTTGACCCCGGTCGAGACAATGAAATGGCTTGACCGTTTGTTCGAATTTCCGCTCGTGGAGATCGATCGCTCTATTGTAGAAAGCGCGGCGATCGTGCAGCAGCGCTACCAACTGAGCTACTGGGACAGCCCTCAGGAATCCCCTATTTCGAGAACGGCCTGATTTCGGCGCTTTTCGGCCCTCACGTACAGCGAATGGGGAGCCCTAAGGCCCCGCATTTGTCGTGGCGCGACCTCTCTCTCGACGATTGCGAGACCCGAACTCGCACTTCAGGACTTGTATACGAAACTGCCGCATCAAAATGCCAACCTCCAGTTGCATTTTGGCCCTCGAAAAAATGAGGGGATGGCTGAGGGGACAGCCAAATCGTCGCGGCCGCGGAACGCCTCGGCGCCGATGTCCTTTACAGCGAAAACTTTGGTCACGGGCAGAGCTACGGCGCCGTCCGCTGCGAAAACCCTTTCCGAAACCAATAATCGTCCAACGCCGAAAGCCTCACATGTCCATTCTCGTCGACGCCAACACCAAAGTCATCATCCAAGGCTTCACCGGCAAGAATGGCACGTTCCATTCCGAGCAGGCGATGGCGTACGGCACCCGGCTTGTCGGCGGCACGAGCCCGGGCAAGGGGGGGGCCGTCCATCTCGGCCTGCCGGTCTTCGACACGGTCGCGGAGGCGCGCGAAAAGACCGGCGCCGACACCAGCGTGATTTACGTGCCCCCTGCGGGCGCGGCCGACGCCATCTGCGAGGCGATCGACGCGGAGACGCCGCTCATCGTCTGCATCACCGAGGGCATTCCGGTGCTCGACATGATGCGGGTCAAGCGATCGTTGCAGGGGTCGAAGTCCGTCCTGGTCGGTCCCAACTGCCCCGGCGTGATGACCTCGGGCGAATGCAAAATCGGCATCATGCCGGGCAACATCTTCTCCAAGGGCAGCGTCGGCGTCGTCTCCCGCTCGGGCACGCTCACCTATGAGGCGGTGTTCCAGACGACCCGCGTGGGGCTCGGCCAGACGACGGCGGTCGGCATCGGCGGCGATCCCATCAAGGGAATGGAGTTCGTCGACGTGCTGGAGATGTTCCTCGCCGACCCCGACACAAAGTCGATCGTCATGATTGGCGAGATCGGCGGGCAGGCGGAGGAGGACGCCGCACAGTTCTTGAAGGACGAAGCCAAGCGCGGCCGGTCGAAGCCGGTGGTCGGCTTCATCGCCGGCCGCACCGCGCCTCCGGGACGCCGAATGGGTCACGCCGGCGCGATCATCGCCGGCGGCAAGGGCGGCGCCGAGGATAAGATCGCGGCGATGGAATCGGCCGGCATCCGCGTGTCGCCGTCGCCCGCCCGGCTCGGCAAGTCGCTCGTCGACCTTCTGCACGGCTAGTAGGGAGCCCGCTCCATGACCCGCCAGGACATCAATCAGGCGCTGCTGCAGACCGCGTTCCTGTACGGCGCGAACAGCGCCTACATCGAGGCGCTTCAGGCGAAATACGAGAAGGACCCGCTGTCGGTCGAACCAGGCTGGCGCGACGTTTTTCGCCGCGCTCGGCGACGATTCGGCGAGCGTCGACAAGACGGCGAAAGGCGCGTCCTGGCAGAAGCCGCACTGGCCGCAGACGCCGAAGGGTGACCTGATCAACGCGCTCGACGGCGACTGGCCGGCGACCGAGAAGGCGGTCGCCGAGAAGCTGCGCGCCAAGGCGGTCGAGGCTGCGCCGGCGGCACCGGTCAGCGAGGACGAAATCCGCCGCGCGACGCGCGATTCGGTGCGCGCGCTGATGATGATCCGCGCCTACCGCATGCGCGGCCATCTGCACGCCAACCTCGATCCACTCGGCCTCGAGCCGCAGAAGGATCACGAGGAGCTGCATCCGGCGACTTACGGCTTCCATGAAGCCGACTACGACCGCAAGATCTTCATCGATCACGTGCTCGGGCTCGAATATGCGACGGTGCGCGAGATGCTGGCGATCCTGCGCCGCACCTATTGCGGCACGATCGGCTTCGAGTTCATCCATATCTCCGACCCGGCCGAGAAGGCCTGGATCCAGGAGCGCGTCGAGGGTCCCCACAAGGAGATTCAATTCACCAAGGAGGGCAAGCGCGCCATCCTGTCGAAGCTGGTCGAGTCGGAAGGGTTCGAGAACTTCTTCGACATCAAGTATCCGGGCTCGAAGCGGTTCGGCCTCGACGGCGCCGAGGCGATGATCCCGGCGCTCGAGCAGATCATCAAGCGGGGCGGACAACTCGGCCTGCGCGAGATCGCCCTCGGCATGGCCCATCGCGGCCGGCTCAACGTGCTGAGCCAGGTAATGGGCAAGCCCCACCGCATCATTTTTCATGAATTCAAGGGGGGCTCCGCCGCGCCCGACGAGGTGGAAGGCTCGGGCGACGTCAAATACCACCTCGGCGCCTCGTCCGACCGCGAATTCGACGGCAACAACGTCCACCTATCGCTGAGCGCCAACCCGTCCCATCTCGAGATCGTCGACCCCGTCGTGCTCGGCAAGGCGCGCGCCAAGCAGGACCAGCTCAACGACTTCATCGAGCGATCGAAAGTGCTGCCGCTGCTGATCCACGGCGACGCGGCCTTCGCCGGCCAGGGGGTCGTGGCGGAATGCTTCGGCCTCTCGGGCCTGCGCGGTCATCGCACCGGTGGCTCGCTTCATTTCATCATCAACAACCAGATCGGGTTCACCACTTACCCGCGCTATTCGCGCTCCTCGCCCTACCCCTCCGACGTCGCTAAGCTGGTCGAGGCGCCGATCTTCCACGTCAACGGCGACGACCCGGAGGCGGTCGTCTTCTGCGCCAAGGTCGCGACCGAGTACCGGCAGAAGTTCCACAAGCCCGTGGTCGTCGACATGTTCTGCTACCGGCGGTTCGGCCACAACGAGGGCGACGAGCCGTCGTTCACCCAGCCGATCATGTACCGGCTGATCCGCTCGCATCCGACGACCCTGCAAATCTACGCCGAAAAGCTGATCGGGGAAGCCATCGTCACCCAGGGCGAGGTCGACAAGATGCGGGCCGACTGGCGTCACCGGCTCGAGGCGGAATACGAGGCGGGCCAGGCCTATTCGCCGAACAAGGCCGACTGGCTCGACGGGCGCTGGGCCGGCGTCAAGGCGGAGCAGGACGTCGTTGACGACGACCGCCGCGGCGAGACCGGCGTCAGCGTCGAGCGGCTGAAGCAGATCGGCGAGCGCATCACCGCGGCGCCCGAGGGCTTCCACGGCCACAAGACGATCCTTCGCTTCCTCGAAAATCGCCGAAACGCGATCGCAAGCGGAGAGGGAATCGACTGGGCGACCGCCGAGGCGCTCGCCTTCGCCTCGCTGCTCGACGAAGGCTTTCCAGTCCGGCTTTCGGGCCAGGACAGCGAACGCGGCACGTTCTCGCAGCGCCATTCGGTGCTGATCGATCAGGACACCGAGGCGCGCTACATCCCGCTCAACCACATCCGCGACGGCCAGGCGCGGTACGAGGTCATCAACTCGATGTTGTCGGAAGAGGCGGTGCTCGGGTTCGAATACGGCTATTCGCTGGCCGAGCCGAACGCGCTCGTCATGTGGGAGGCGCAGTTCGGCGACTTCGCCAACGGAGCCCAGGTCGTGTTCGACCAGTTCATATCTTCCGGCGAACGCAAGTGGCTGCGCATGTCGGGGCTCATCTGCCTGTTGCCGCACGGCTATGAGGGACAGGGGCCGGAGCACTCGTCGGCAAGGCTCGAGCGCTATCTGCAGCTCTGCGCCGAGGACAACATGCAGGTGGTCAACTGCACGACGCCGGCCAATTTCTTCCACGTGCTGCGACGCCAGCTGAAGCGACCGTTCCGCAAGCCGCTGATCGCGATGACGCCGAAGTCGATGCTGCGCAACAAGCGCGCCGTGTCGCCGCTGGACCGCTTCGGCGCGGGCTCGTCGTTCCATCGCATCCTGCTCGACCACGCCGAGACCGGCAAGAATGAGAAGATCAAGCTCGTCCGCGACGACAAGATCCGCCGAGTCGTCATCTCCTCCGGCAAAGTTTACTGGGAGCTCTATGACGAGCGCGAGAAGCGGGGCGTCGAGGACGTCTATCTCCTGCGCGTCGAGCAGCTCTATCCGTTCTCGGTGAGGGGGCTGGTGCGGCACTTGTCTCGCTTCAAGAAGGCCGAGATCGTGTGGTGCCAGGAGGAGCCGAAGAACATGGGCGCCTGGTTCTTCGTCGAACCCTATATCGAATGGGTGCTCGGCCAGGTCGGGGGCAAGTCGCAGCGCGCGCGTTACGCGGGCCGTCCGGCTGCGGCGTCGCCGGCGACCGGCCTGATGTCGAAACACCTCGCCCAACTCAAGGCCATCCTCGACGAATGCCTGGCTTGAGGCCTGGGCTGAGACGAGACGGACCCATGCCGCACTATCTTTGCAAACTGAAGCTGCCGCGGCCGACGTTCCTCGCGGACATGACGCCCGAGGAGGCCACGGTGATGCGCGGTCATCGCGAGTACTGGATGCCGCGGATCGAGATCGGGACAGTGATCGCGATGGGGCGGGTCGTCGATCCGGCGGCTGCCTATGGCGTCGCGATCATCGAGGCGCCGTCGCTGACGGCGCTCGAGGCGATGCAGGCCTGCGACCCGGCGATCCTGGCCGAGCGCGGCCTCGCCTACGAGAATTTCCTGATGCCGACGATCGCGGTGCGGCCGAGCATGCCGCTCGCCCCGATCACCTCCGTAACTCCCTGAACAAAGAAGGGCGCCTCGCGGCGCGACGAGCATGGCGATTGAAATCCGTGTCCCGACCCTCGGCGAATCGATCAGCGAGGCGACGGTCGGCAAGTGGTTCAAGAAGGCCGGCGAACCGGTGCGCGCCGACGAACCTCTGGTCGAGCTCGAAACTGACAAGGTGACGCTCGAGGTCAACGCGCCGGGCGCCGGCGTGCTAAGCGAGATAACGGCGGAGACCGGCCAGACGGTGGCGATTGGCGCGCTGCTCGGCCAGCTGTCCGGCGGAGCCGCGGCGCTGGCCGCCGCGTCCCCTGCCGCCGGCGCGCCGAAGGCGGCCGCTGCGCCAGCCGCGATGCCGCCGGCCCCCTCGGCGGCCAAGATCGCGGCCGAGAACAAGGTCGATCTCGCCGGCGTCGCCGGGAGCGGCAAGCGCGGCCAAGTGCTGAAGGGCGACGTGCTCGCCGCCGCCGCCGCAGCGGCCGCTGCGCAGGCCCCCACCCCGGTGATTGCGCCCGCTCCAATCCCGCGCCCGCTCCAATCCCTGCGCCCGCCCCCGTCAGCGTGCCGTCGCCCCGCGCCACGACGCCCGACGACAGCGCGCGCGAGGAGCGGGTGCGGATGACGAAGCTCCGCCAGACGATCGCGCGCCGCCTCAAGGACGCCCAGAACACCGCCGCGATGCTGACGACCTTCAACGAGGTCGACATGTCCGAGGTGATGGCGTTGCGCGCCCGCTACAAGGACGCCTTCGAGAGGAAGCACGGCGCCAAGCTCGGCTTCATGGGCTTCTTCGTGAAGGCCTGCGTGCAGGCGTTGAAGGAAATTCCCGCGGTCAACGCCGAGATCGACGGCGCCGACCTCGTCTACAAGAACTATTACCACCTCGGCATCGCGGTCGGGACCGACAAAGGCCTCATCGTGCCAGTGGTGCGCGACTGCGACAAGCTCTCGGTCGCCGAGATCGAGAAGTCGATCGCCGATCTCGGCAGGCGCGCGCGCGACGGTCAGCTCAAGCTCGAGGAGCTGCAGGGCGGCACCTTCACCATCACCAACGGCGGCATCTACGGCTCGCTGATGTCGACCCCGATCCTCAATGCGCCCCAGTCGGGCATCCTCGGCATGCACAAGATCCAGGAGCGTCCCGTCGTCGTCGCCGGCAAGATCGAGATCCGCCCGATGATGTATCTGGCGCTGAGCTACGATCACCGCGTCGTCGACGGCAAGGAGGCGGTGACCTTCCTCGTGCGCGTCAAGGAGGCGCTCGAAGATCCGGCGAGGCTCGTGTTAGATCTGTGAAAGTAAGCTCGCTGGTGGGCCTGCAACGAAAGGGAGAATTCAATGAGTGAACTCACGTGCTTGGAACTGAGCGTCCTGTTGTGGGTAGCGCATGTTCTCGTTCAGGCTTATACGGCGAACGCCGAATTCGGCGCCGCGTATCTGATCACGCCGCGCGACACCCAGCCCACGCCCAAGGGCCTCGCCTGCGGCCGCGCGACGCGCGCCCTCGCCAATTACGTCGAGAATCTCGGACCGTTCGTCGCCATGGCTTTGGCGCTGATCGCGACCCAGCACACGGGTGGCATGGGCGCCCTCGGCGCGACGATCTGGATTCTCGCCCGCATCGTCTACCTGCCGATCTACCTCATGGGCACCCTCTACCTGCGCACGGCCCTGTGGGGAATTTCCGTCATCGGCCTCTTGATGATGCTGGCCCGTTTGGCCTGATGGTAAGCGGCGCCCCGCAAAGGTTTTTCGACTTTACCCCCGTAGGCGGCAGGTTACTTGCGAGGTGAGCGATGATTGCGATACGGTGCTACGGCCATTTTTGGAGTAAAGATTTAGTAGATTGGGGAAGGCGAGGCAAAGGCGGAGCGGGAAGATTACTTGGGTATCAATTCGTGATCGAGTTCCATTTGTAGTTGATTTTGAGGACCAGATTGCGGTTTATGTCCTTTACGATAAAGACCGAGAAATTGTTTATGCTGGTCAGACTGGAGCCGGAGATCAACGCTTGTTAATTCGGCTCAGGCAGCATTCCCAAGGGTCGATTCGTGATAGGTGGACACATTTCTCTTGGCTTGGGCTACGCGACGTTACTGACCAAGCGCAATTGTCAAAGCATCAGAAACCAGAAAGTAATTGCGGCGGAGCAAACTCGGACGCCCTTGACGAGATTGAAGCCGTTCTATTGCAAATACTAGAACCTAAGCTAAACAAACAGGGTCCTCGCTGGGGCCAAAGTACTTCCGAGTTTTTCCAATACGTTCCTTGGGAGTTCGAGGACACGGAGGCCCCCCCAGCGGATATCCAAACACAGATACTCCTTTCTCGTATTGCAGAATTGGAGCAGCGTCTCAATGATTTAGCTCGGAAATAGCGATGTCCTATGATCTTGTCGTCATCGGCGCAGGCCCGGGCGGATACGTATGCGCCATCCGCGCGGCCCAACTCGGCATGAAAGTGGCCGTGGTCGAGAAGCGCAAGACGCTGGGCGGAACCTGCCTCAACATCGGCTGCATCCCGTCGAAGGCGCTCCTCCATGCCTCCGAAATGTTCGAGGAGGCGGGCCACGGGATGGCGCCGCTCGGCGTCGTCGTGGCGGCGCCGAAGCTCGACCTCGCGGCGATGATGAAACACAAGGACGACACCGTCGCCGCCAACGTCAACGGCGTCGCCTTTCTGTTCAGGAAGAACAAGATCGACTGGGTGACCGGCGAGGGTCGCATCGCGGTGCCGGGGAAGGTCGTCGTCAAGGGCGAGGACGGCAACGAGAAGACGCTGGAAGCGAAGGCGATCGTCATCGCGACCGGCTCCGATGTCGCGCGGCTGCCTGGGGTCGAGATCGACGAGAAGACCGTCGTCTCCTCGACCGGGGCCCTGAGCCTGCGCAAGGTCCCGAAGCGGCTGATCGTCGTCGGCGCCGGCGTCATCGGGCTCGAACTCGGCTCTGTCTGGCGGCGTCTCGGCGCCGAGGTGACGGTGGTCGAGTTCCTCGATCGCATCCTTCCCGGGATGGACGGCGAGGTCGCCAAGCAGTTCGAGCGTCTGCTGGAGAAGCGGGGATTTGCTTTCCACCTCGGCCATAAGGTCGCCAAGGTCGAGAAGGCGGCCGGCGCCGTCAAGGCGACCGTCGAGCCGGCTGCCGGCGGCGAGGCGAAGACGATCGACGCCGATGTCGTGCTGGTCGCGATCGGACGGCGTCCCTATACGCAGAATCTCGGACTCGAGGCGCTCGGCGTGGCGATCGACCGCGGCATGGTCGTCGTCAATTCGCATTTCGCCACCAATGTCCCCGGCGTCTATGCGATTGGGGACGTGATCCGCGGGCCGATGCTCGCCCACAAGGCCGAGGACGAGGGGGTGGCGCTCGCCGAGATTTTGGCGGGCCAGGCGGGACACGTGAACTACGACGCGATCCCTAGCGTCGTCTACACGAGCCCCGAGATCGCCAGCGTGGGCAAGTCCGAGGAGGATCTCGAGGCCGAGGGCGTCGCCTACAAGGTCGGCAGGTTCCCTTTCATCGCCAATGGCCGGGCGCGCGCAATGCGCCACACTGACGGCTTCGTCAAAATTCTCGCCGACGCCGCGACCGACCGCGTCCTTGGAGCCCATATCGTCGGATTCGGAGCCGGCGAGTTGATCGCCGAGGCTGTCGTGCTGATGGAGTTCGGCGGCTCGGCCGAGGACCTCGCCCGCACCTGTCACGCCCATCCGACCATGTCCGAGGCCGTGAAGGAAGCGGCGATGGCGGTGGACAAGCGCGCAATTCATGTGTGAGCGTCGATGCGGCCGGAAATAAGCGTCGGCTTGATGGGCGGAGCGCCCGATCACCGCGGTGCTCGCCCTCGTTCTTTGTCAATGGCGCTCCTCGTCGCGTCCGCTCTCGCGTTGGCGCCGCTCGCGGCCTGCGCGGATTCGCTGGCCTTGTGGCGGATCGTGCACGACGCCTGCGTGCCTCACGCCGAAGCGGGCGAAGGCCCCAAGCCTTGCGAAAATGTGGACCTTGCTAGGGGCGAAGCTGAGGGCGTCGCGATTTTGAAGGATCTGCGCGGAGTGGCGCAGATGCTCGCCATTCCGACTAGGCGAATCACCGGGATCGAAGACCCGCAGATGCTTGCGCCCGATGCGCCGAACGTCTTCGCCGACGCCTGGAAGGCCAAAGCGCTTCTTGAGGACCGCCTCCGCCGTTCGTTGCCGCGCGAGTCGGTCGCTGTCACGATCAATTCGAAATGGGCGCGTAGCCAGGACCAATTTCATTTACACGTCGACTGTCTCGCCAAGTCCGTGGCGGAGAAGTTGGACGATTACCGCTCGGCTCTCAACGACCGCTGGCGCGCGATGACCGTCGCGCTGAATGGGCGGATGTACTTCGCCCGTCGGCTCGAACTCGACGGATCTTTCGGACGCCGAACCGCTCAAATTGCTCGCCGACGGCCTCGAGGGCGCCAAAGGTCATATGGACGCCTATTCGCTGGCTGCGGTTGGCGCGACTTTCGGCGGAAAGCCCGGGTTCATCCTGCTCGCCGACAGCTTTTCGCTGGAGGGCGGTGGCCACGCCGAGGACCTTCAGGACCTCGATTGCGCGATCGCGGGTTCTGCGCCATGAATTGATCGGCCTGCGCCCGGGGCACGGGGGCGGCCGTGAGCCGGGCGTCCGCCTTTGTTTAGATCGACGTCGACCTCTCGTCGCGGACGATGCAGGTGTGGCCGGGGTCGGAGGAAACCTATGAGTTGGCCGATTTCATCGGGCAGAGCAGGTTATGCGACGCCGCGAGACGTGTTCGCGGCGCGAGCCTTCTACACCATGGCGTACTCGGCCAAGTACGGCAACCCGCCGATGCCGCACTCGATTTTCTTCCATGGGTAATACGCGAACCATGGCGCGAACGCGGTTGGCCAACTCGACGGCCCGCCTCGCACGGTTGCATACGCCTCTCGGCGCGCAATGCCGCTTCCGTGGCGCAGCCTCCGCTCGTCTTTTTCGCCACTTATACGTAGCGGCCGCCCACTCCGGCGACGCCTGCGTAATGCGCCGGATCGACCGCACGCTGCCGCCGTCCGCTCAGAATGCCATGCACGGCAACCTCGAGCGCGCCGTGATAGACCCGCACCGAAGCATCGCTCACCGTCACTCGGACGCTCTCGCCGATCAGCCGCCACGGCGCCGAGTAGGGGTTGCCATCGATCTCGACTGAGCAGTCGGAGCCGATCCGGCGGATCAGCTCGCGCGTGGTGCTGAACGGCGTGACGCCGATGATCGGCTTGAGCGCCTTGGCTTCCTCGCGCGCAAAGCGGGCGATCGGCGCCTCCCCGGTCGTGCCGTGGATGCGCTTCTCGGCAATCTCCCGCGTCCAGGCCTCGAGGTGCGCCTCGAAAGCTTCCCAGCTCCCGAAGCTCCGGCCGGCAACGGCGTTCTTCTTCACATAGCCAACGCCGTTCTCGGTCTTGCCCTTGGTGCGGGCCCGATAGGGTGCACACGCCCGCGGCCGGAACCCCCAGTGCTTGGCAAAGGCTGCCAGCGTGTCGTTGAAGACAACGCTGCGCGTCACCGCATCATGATCAACCACCAAGGCCCGCGCATTGTCGAACAGCCTCCTCGGTCACCCCGCCAAACTTGGCAAAGGTGCTCTCCAGGCCCGCAAACCAGCTCTCCTGGCGCTCATTGCGGAACGCTCGCACATGCAACCGCCGCGAATAGCCGAGCGTCGCGACAAACAGGAACACCTTGATCTTGCCGCCGGCGATCTCGACCAGGCGCTCGCCAAAGTCGATCTGAAGCTGCTTGCCCGGCGCCGTCTCAAAGCGTGCCGTCGCCCGCGCCCGCGCCGCAAGCTCCTGACGATACGGCTGCACCGCTCGCTCGATCGTGCGAAGGCTGACAACGATGCCCTTCTCGGTAGCCAACTCCTGGCGGATCACGTCCGCATTGCCGCGATGACGCGCAAAGCGCGCCTGCAACCAGCTTTCCTTGTCCGCCCAGCTTCTTGCCACGCCCCGGCTGGCGGTACGGCCGCCGCCCGCCCGCCTCAAGGTAGCCCTTCACCGTGTTCCGGCTGACCCCAAGTTCCCGCGCAATCCGCCGCGTGCCCCAGCCCAGCTCCTTCAGCCGGAGCATCGCCGAGACCTCCTCCGGCTCCAGCATCCCTTCCCTCCGCGATTCAATGAACCGCAGAGGGCCTGCCCTGAGTCGCTGCTCGGACATCAAAACCCCCGTGGATAACCACCGGGAGGGGGTCAATTCCTCCTGTCGTCAGGGGGTCAATTCTTCATGTCGCCCGACATGAGCATTAAGCAACCCGCTCTAGAGCAGGCGGCAGTCAAGTTGGTGGCGCAATTGTCCAACGCCTGGAGAGACAGTAGCCTCAGCGGAAAACTCTGCGCTCCCACAGATCGAAATAATCGTAGACCGTCGAACGCGGCGGCAGGTCCTTGGGAATGGCCCGCCACTGGCAGCCGGTGCTCAGGACATACATCAGACCGTCGACGACCGCGCGCAGGTTCACCGTCCGCTTGTTGCCCCCGCGCTTGGCCGGCGGAATGAGCGGCTCCACCAGCGCCCATTCCGCGTCCGTCAGGTCGCTCGGATAGCGCAACTTGCTGCGATCATAGCGACCGCGCCGGTTTCCAATTTCCACTTAAGCGTCGACCGCGGCCTTTGACCACCTGATCGGAAAACTCTAAGATCAGAGGCCGCAGTAAGGCCGCCGGCTCCATCCTTGGAGGGCTCAGTGGAGAGGCTTTCCCGGTCGCCGGTCGGTCGTCATGAAAGCGGCGCAGCCGTTCCCGGTTTCTTCGTATGCCCTGGGAGAACGGCGTTTATACGTTCAAATGAAGCGATGGCTCAACTGCATGATGTCCCGATAAGGAATTGCGCCTCTCATTACAGCGCCTTCGCCGACGATCGGGATGGCGCGGAAGCCGTATCGGGCGAATAACTTGGACGCCGGAGCGACGGTGTCGTTCTCGTCCAGGCTGACGACATTGGTCGTCATGATTTGTTCGAGAGTCTCGTCGAGGTTTGCCTGCAACAGCTCCTTGATGTCCACGACGCCCAGCAGGACGTCGGAGGGATCGGTGACATAGATATACGTGACGACTTCGGCGTCCTTGGCGACTTTCCTGAATTTGCTGATGACCTCGCGCACCGTCGTCGACGGCGGAAACGTCATGTAACGGGTCGTGGACATGTCGAGGATGCGTTCGTCATGCCTCTCGATCAGCGACCGGATTTTGACCGCTTCGGTCGCATCGACCTTCTCCAGGATGGCGTCGGTGTCCGAGTCCGAGAGAGCGGCGAGAATGTCGGCCGCCTGTGCCGGGCTCATTTCATCGACCAGCTCGGCGACGCGCTCGACCGTCAATGACGACACCAATTACCGCTGCACGCGCGGTTCGACCTCCTCGAGAGTATCTGATGCTTGTTCAGTATCAAGCTGATTGAAGATCGCAACGCGGTGGTCGTGGTCCAGTTCCTCGAGGATGTCGGCGAGGTCGACCGGGTGAATTTGCGGCAGCTTCTCTTTCAACAGGTTCAGCTTCACGTTCCCGTCGAACCTGCCGATGTCGTGCGGCAACCGCTGCACGCACGCCCACGGAATGGTGTCGTCATTGATCTTGGCCGCGATGCCGCGAATGAAGTTCGCCAGGCGCCTCAAGCCGGTCCGGCGCAGGAATCCGGCCCGTGAAATGTCGACGCCGGTGACAAAAAGGCGACCATTGTGCGCGGCCAGAGTGATGTCATAGACGACCTCGACGTCGTCGTCGTCGATGTCCACCACCTTCTTGTCCAAGAGGTGGTCGTGCAGACAAATCTGTTCTTCGGCGGGTTCGCCCTCGTATGCTTGCGGGTCGGAAATCGCGAGCTCCGTCTCGCCATTCGGCTCGAGCCGCTCGACCTTGGCCCACGGAACCATGAGCGATTTGTAACCGAAAGGCCGATCGATCAGCAGATGGGTGACTTCGGCCGCCTTGTCCCCGTCGGCGACGACGATGTCGGCCAGCTTGCCGATGGGCTTGCCGGAACAGCGCGCCCTGCCGCCGATCAGATCGCTGAGAAGAAATTTGGCGTCTGATGGGGTCGTGGCGGATAATGGGATCGCAGCGGGAGACATCTGATCCTGGCTCATCAATGCGTCACGACCCTTATATGTTCGCCACCAGGAAGAGAAACAGCTGGCCGGTGAACCCGCCGGGAAAATTGGGAATGAGGCCGTGGCGAAGAACGTCCGAGACGCTCGGATGGACGAGGAAGGCACCCGGGATATAGATCAGGTTCAGGGCGCAGAACGCCATGGCCAGCTTTTCCCAGGTCCGATAGCGCCCATTCACCACCATGAAGCCCATCAGCAGGCAGACGCCCGTGACCGTGACCCAGCCGGGCACGCCGAAAATAGCCAGCACCGAGGTCATGCCGATGAATTCGGTCACCAGCGTCAGCCAGTCTACGAGCGTCAAGTCGAGGAGGGAAGACCAACCCCAGAAGGGGCCGAAACCGTCGAAAATGGCTTGAGCGTGGCCGCGCTTGGTGACTGCGCCGAGCCGCACCGTCATTTCCTGGACAAAGTAGGCGACCGGCCCGAGAATCACGAGGAACAGATCAGGTAGTATTCGTATTTGGCCCCGGTCGCCGCGTAGGTGGTGATGCCGCCGGCGTCGTTGTCCGCGACCATCACGACGATGCCCGGTCCGGCGATCACCAGATAGAGGCGTACCGCCTTCCACCATCTGTGAAGCTTGTAATAGGCTCGGGTAACCCAGTTCACAGATTCGCTCCGCCTGCCCGCTCGAAAGTCTGCAGCGCTGCGTTTTCCACGACGTCACGCAGCATGCTGCCGTCCGAGCGCAGCGCTGAACACCTTGACCATTTCCCGATTGAATGTAGGCATGTCGCTGGGACTGCGGCCCGTGACCAGATTGCGGTCGACGACGACCTCCTGGTCCACCCAGTCTGCTCCGGCGTTCCTGAGATCGGTCTGGAGCGACGAACACGAGGTCATCCGCCTGCCGCGAGCCGCGCAGATCTCAGTGATGGTCCATGGGCCACGGCAGATCGCCGCCACCGGCTTGCCCGTGTCGAAGAACGCTTTCGCGAACGCCATGGCCTTGGGCTGAACCCGCAGCGCATCGAGGTTGAGGAGGCCGCCAGGCAGGAGCAGAGCGTCGAAGTCCTGCGGTTTGGCCTGATCGAGAGGAACGTCGACCGGGAGCTGGTCACTCCATTCGCTGAATTTCCACGCGCGGACGCGTTCAGCCTTCGGCGACACGATCTGAGTGTGCGCGCCGGCTTCGTCGAGCGCCTTCCGCGGCCGCACCAGCTCGACTTGTTCGAAACCGTCGGTCACCAGAATCGCGACCTTGAGTCCTTTCAAAGTCTCGTTCGTCATGGTTCGATCTCCTTCTCGTTTCAGTCCGCTGTGGCCAGGGGCTCTCAACCGGCGCGCGGAACGGGGCTTTCGTAGGCGTCGCCTTGCGTCTGCCGTCGACAGATGATCGCGAGTGACGCGTACCGCTCGGCAGGCTCCATTGCTATTGCGCGTGCGGATTGCCGCCATGTCCCGGCAGACGACAGCTGTGACACTTTGGTTCAGTAGCGGTCGCAGCGGCGCGCCTCTGCCCACCTTGGCAGGCTCGGACAACCCAAGTCGAGAAGCTCAGTCGAGCGTCTCGCGATAGACGAGCGAGGCGAAGGCGATGATCGCGACGGAGAATGCGGCCATCGGCCACAGCTCGGGCGCGATCTCGGTCCAGCCGACGCCCTTGAGCAGCATGCCGCGCACGATCCGCATGGCATGGGTCGTCGGGAAGACGTTGCCCAGCCACTGCGCCCAGAGCGGCATGCCGCGGAACGGGAACATGAAGCCCGACAGCATGAAGGAGGGCATCAGCGTGAACTGGGCGAGCTGCACCGCCTGCATCTGGTTCGCCGACATGGTCGAGAAGGTCACGCCGAGCGCGAGATTGCTAGCGATGAAGTCGCCGAGCGCGCCGAGCAGGAGCGGCACAGAGCCGCGGATCGGCAGGTCGAAGAAGATCGACGCGGCGACCAGGATCAGAATGACCTGAATGTAGCCGATGACCACGTAGGGCGCGATCTTGGCGATCATCACCTCGATCGGCCTCACCGGCATCGCGAGCAGGTTCTCCATCGTGCCGCGCTCGCGCTCCTTGGTGATCGCCATTGTGGTGACGAACAGGGTCGAGAACATCAGCACGATGCAGACAAGCCCGGGCACGACGTTGAGCACGGTCAGCTGCTCGGGATTGTAGCGGGCGTGGACGACGAACTGAAACGGCGGCGTCTGCGGCTGCATCTGGCGGATCGGCGGCAGGTCGCGGTTGATGATCGTTCGCCGCCTGGCCGAGCGCCGCGACCGCGTTGCCGATGGCGGTCGGATCGGTCGCGTCGGCGTCGATCAGCACGCCGGGCTGTCTCGCCGCGGTCGACGGCGCGGTCGAAATCCGGCGGAAACTCGATGACGAACATCAGCTCGCCGCGCGCGAGTCCCGCCTCCGCTTCCGCTTCCGACTCGGATCACTCGGATGTTGTAGTATCCCGAATTGTTGAGCGCCGCGGCGATGGTGCGGGTGTATTTCGAGTCCTCGATCGACAGGAGGCCGGCCGGCAGATGCTTCGGGTCGGAATTGATCGCGTAGCCGAACAGGAAGAGCTGCATGATCGGAATCATGATGATGATCCGCAGCGTCATCGCATCGCGCAGGATCTGGATCGATTCCTTGCGCAGGAGCGCGATGAGGCGGACGAAGGAAAAGGCGTTCATGGGCCTCGCCTCCTGAACGCTCAGCATGTGGATGAAGACGTCGTCGAGCCTCGGCTCGACCTCGGCCCAGACAAGACCCGCCCCCTTCGTCTCGATCGCCCGCTTCAAGCCGCGCGGTCGAGGCTCGCGACCCTGAGCGACCGGCCGAACACCGCCGCCGCCTCCACGCCGAGCGTATGGCGGAGCGCGACCGCGGCGCGGTCGACGTCCTCGCCCGTCCCCTCGAACGTGACGAGGCCGGAATGGGCGACGACGGAAGCCGCGCCGCCCTGCACGACGATGCGCCCCTGCGCCAGATAGACGATGCGCTTGCAGCGCTCGGCCTCGTCCATGTAGTGGGTCGAGACGAGCGTCGTCAGCCCCTCGACCGCCATGTCGTGGATGAGGTCCCAGAACTCGCGCCGCGCCTTGGCGTCGACGCCGGCGGTCGGCTCGTCGAGCAGCAGGAGCCTCGGCTGGTGCAGGACGCAGGCGGCGAGCGCGAGCCGCTGCTTCCAGCCGCCGGAGAGTTGTCCCGCCAGCTGGTTGCGGCGGTTTTCGAGCCCCATGCGCTCCATGATCTCCTGGACCGCCGTCCGGCGGCCCGGCATCTCGTAGACGCGGGCGACGAAGTCGAGGTTCTCGAACACCGTCAGGTCGTCGTAGAGGCTGAAGCGCTGCGTCATGTAGCCTACCTGGCGGCGGATTACGTGCGGCTGGGCGATGATGTCGTAGCCGAGGCACTGGCCCGAGCCGCCGTCGGGCTTGAGCAGGCCGCAGAGCATGCGGATGGTCGTCGTCTTGCCGCTGCCGTTCGCCCCGAGAAAGCCGCAGATCTCGCCCTGCGCGACCTGCAGGTTCAGGCCCTCGACCACCTTGAGGTCGCCGAAGCTCTTCCGCAGTCCGCTGACGTCGATCGCGTAGTCGCTCATGGCGTTTCGATGAAAGGCTTCACCGTCACCGGCTGGCCCGGATTGAGAAGCGCCGCCTCGGCCGGCGGCGGCCGCGCCTCGGCGAGGAAGACGAACTTGCTTCGCGTCCGCTCGGAATAGATGAACGGCGGCGTGTACTCGGCCTGCGGCGAAATGAAGGAGACGCCGCCGCCGAGATCGCCGGGGCAATTGTCGCAGGAAAAGGCGACCTTGTCGCCGACATGCACCCGCGGCGAGCTCGGGCTCGGGGATGAAGAAGCGGACGAAGATGTTCTGCGGCGGCAGGAGGGAGACGACCGGCGCGCCCGCGGCGAGCGTCTCGCCGGGAAAGGCGATTACGTCGGCGACGAGGCCGGCGTCGGGCGCGGCGACCGACCGCTGATCGAGGTCGCCACTCAGCCTGCTTCAGCGCCGCTTCCGAGCGAATTGACGAGCGACTTCTGCGCTTCGATCTCGGCCGGGCGGCCCATCGGGGCCTGCGCGGTCGCGAGCGCCGCCTGTGGCCGCCCCGACCTTCGCCTCCGCCGAGCGCAGCGTCGTCTCCTCCTGGTCGACCACCAGCTGGGTCGCCGAGCCGGTCTTCAAGAGCGCGGAGCTCCGCCGCAGGTCCTCCTGCGCCCGGTCGCGCGCCGCCTCCGCGTCGCGCAGGTTGGCCTTCGCCTGCTCGATCTCGCTCGGCTTCGAGGGAGAGAGGAGATTGGCGAGCTGGTCGCGCGCCTGCTGCAGGAGCCGGCGCGCCTGATCGACCGCCGCCCGGTCGTCCGCCGCGTCCTGCTCGAACAGCGGCTGGCCTTTGACGACCCGGTCGCCGCGCGCGACATGGACCGCCGTCAGAAGGCCGGGCTGGGTCGGCCCGACCTTGACGAAATCGGCTTCCGCATATCCCTGCCAGGCGATCGGCGCCGGATCGCGCGGGCGGAACAGGGTCCAGGCGGCCGCCAGCACGATCGCCGCGAGCGCCGCCAGGACCAGGATTCGACGAAACAAGGCGGTGCTCGCTTTTGGGCGAGACCCGCGCTTCTCGAGCGCAGGATCTCAGCCAGACGTCACACCCTCAGCGGCATCAGAACGTAGATCGCGCTCGCGCCGTCGCGGTCCTGGATAAGCGTCGGGGAGCCGGGATCGGCGAGCTTGATCAGCGCCGTGTCGCCCGAAGAGCTGGCCGAGAATGTCGAGGAGGTAGCGGGCGTTGAAGCCGATGTCGATCGGGGCGGAATCGTAGTCGACCTCGATCTCCTCGCTCGCCGAGCCCGAATCGGGATTGTTGACCGAGAGCGTCATCTTGCCGTCGGCGATCGAGAGCTTGATCGCTCGGCCGCGCTCGGACGACAGGGTCGAGACGCGATCGACCGCCTTCTCGAACGGCTCCTTGTCGACGACGAGGCGCTTGTCGTTGCCGGTCGGGATGACGCGCTGGTAGTCGGGAAACGTGCCGTCGATCAGCTTGGTGGTCAGGACCACGTCGCCGAACTGGAAGCGCGCCTTGGCGGTCGAGATCTCGACCCGCACCTCCTTGCTCGGCTCGTCGAGCAGCTTCAAAACCTCGCTGACCGCCTTGCGCGGGGCGATGACGCCCGGCATGCCGACCGACCCCTGCGGCGCCGGCGTCTCGACCCGGGCGAGACGGTGGCCGTCGGTCGCGACCGCGCGCAGCATCGGCGTCCCGCCGACGTCGACCGTATGCAGGAAGATGCCGTTCAGATAGTAGCGCGTCTCCTCGGTCGAGATGGCGAACTGGCTGTTGTCGATGAGCTTCTTCAGCTCCTCCCCGGGCAGCGCGAAGCTGTGCGAGAACTCGCCGAGCGTGAGGTCGGGGAAGTCCGAGGCGGGCAGGGCCTGCAGATAGAAGCGCGATCGGCCGGAGCGCAGCAGGAGCTGGCCGGTGTCGCCGGCCATTTCGAGGCTGACCTGCGCGCCTTCGGCGAGTTTGCGCACGATGTCGTAGATGACGTGCGCGGCGACCGTGGTCGCGCCGGCCTGGATGACGTCGGCGGGAACCTGCTCGGTCGCCTCGAGGTCGAGGTCGGTGCTCTTCAGCGCCACCATCCCGTCGACCGCCTCGATCAGCACGTTGGAGAGAATGGGGATCGTGTTGCGCTTCTCGACGATGCGATGCACGTGTCCCAGAGCCTTGAGCAGGACCGAACGCTCGATGGTGACTTTCATCGCAGGTATTCCGAATCTCGCATGACGCCTTCGCGCCCCGTCGCGGGGCCGCGGACTTTGCCAAGGCGGGCCAAGGAGCGCAAGGCCGGGCGGCCGAATTCCGGCCTCCTTGTCCCCGGGCGGCGGCGATTCCGGCAATTTTGGCGAAAGTTTTACCGGCCCTTAAATCGCCGGCATTAGGTTATCCCGCTGCGTAAGGCGCGTTCGGCCCCTGATCCCGGCCCATGCGTCGCGAGCGGGATTGACATGTTCGGCCGAGGCGGCAGGAAAAACCGGACGCGGATCGAGCCGCGCTTCGAGGCGCGCCGCGCTCGACGACGATCTGCGCGCCGACCCCGAGGACCGTCCGCCCTCGCGCCGCAAGCAGCAGGCGAAGCCGGCGCGGCGGGCGAAGAACAGCCGGCGCGGGCAGCGCCGCTCGACCATCGGCGCGCTCCTCTACTGGCCGATCGTGTTCGGTATCTGGGGCCTCGTCGCGCTCGCCGGCCTCTTCGCCTGGAATGCGAGCCAGCTTCCGCCGATCGATCAGCTGGCGGTGCCGAAGCGCCCGCCGAACATCGCCATCCTCGCCGACGACGGCTCGCTGCTCGCCAACCGCGGCGACACCGGCGGCCCGGCGGTCAGGCTGATCGACCTGCCGCCCTATCTGCCGAAGGCCTTCGTCGCGATCGAGGACCGGCGCTTCTACTCGCATTTCGGCATCGATTTGGTCGGCATTTCGCGCGCGATCCTGCGCGACGTGACCGGCAGGGGCGTGGTCGAGGGCGGCTCGACGTTGACCCAGCAGCTCGCCAAGAACCTCTTCCTCACCCAGGAGCGGACGATTTCGCGCAAGATCCAGGAGGCGATCCTCGCCTTGTGGCTCGAGCGCAAATATTCGAAGGACCAGATCCTCGAGCTCTACCTCAACCGGGTCTATTTCGGCTCGGGCGCCTACGGGGTCGAAGCCGCGTCGCAGAAATATTTCGGCAAGAGCGCCCGTTTCGACACCCTGTCGGAGGCGGCGCTGCTCGCGGGGCTGATGAAGTCGCCGACCAAGCTCGCGCCGAACCACAATCTCGCCGGCGCGAACGAGCGCGCGGCGCAGGTCATCACCGCCATGGCCGAGCAGGGCCACATCACCGAGGCGCAGGCCAAGATGGCGCTCGCCAGTCCGGCCCAGGTTCGCCGCGACAAGACGGCCGGCTCGATCAACTACGCCGCCGACTACGTGATGGACGCCCTCGACGACACGGTCGGCGCGATCGACGAGGACATCGTGGTGACGACCACGATCAACCCGAAGATGCAGGCGGGGGCGGAGCGGGCGCTGACCGACGAGCTCAACGCCAAGGGCGCGAAGTTCGGAGTCGGCGAGGGGGCGCTGGTCGCGATCGACCCGAACGGCGCGGTCAAGGCGATGATCGGCGGGCGCAGCTACGCCGAGAGCCAGTTCAACCGCGCGGTCTCCGCCAAGCGCCAGCCGGGCTCGTCGTTCAAGCCGTTCGTCTATCTGGCGGCGCTGGAGAAGGGCCTGACGCCGGACACGGTGCGCGAGGACGCGCCGATCTCGGTCAAGGGCTGGAACCCGGAAAACTACAGCCGCGAATATTTCGGCCCCGTGACCCTGACCAAGGCGCTCTCCTTGTCGCTGAACACGGTCGCGGTCAGGCTCGGCCTCGAGGTCGGGCCGAAGACGGTCGCAGCGGTCGCGCACCGGCTCGGCATCACCTCGGAACTCGAGCCGAACGCCACCATCTCGCTCGGCACCTCGGCGGTGACGCCGCTCGAGATGGCCTCCGCCTACGCCGCCTTCGCCAATGGCGGGATCGGCGTGCAGCCGCATGTGATCAGCAAGGTGCGCACGGCCAACGGCAAGCTCCTCTATGCCCGCCGCAACGCCAGCTTCGGCCGCGTCATCGAGCCGCAATACGTCTCGATGATGAACGACATGATGCAGGAGACGCTCATCACCGGCACCGCGCGCAAGGCAGAGCTGCCCGGCTGGCAGGCGGCCGGCAAGACCGGCACCAGCCAGGATTTCCGCGACGCCTGGTTCGTCGGCTACACGAGCTATCTCGTCGCCGCGGTGTGGCTCGGCAACGACGACGACAGCCCGACGAAAAAGGTCTCGGGCGGCAACCTGCCGGTCGAGGTGTGGAGCCGGTTCATGAAGGCGCGCGCACGAAGGCGTCCCGGTCGCGGCCCTGCCGCTCCCCAACTTCAGGACCGCGTCGGCGCCGAATCCGCTCGCCTCCTTCCTGCCGCCGCTCGACCTCACCGGCGGCGCCTCGGCGACAGCGCCGCCGGGCGGCCGCGGCGGAGGACGATCGCCGGGCGCGGCCGGCGCGCCCGCCGCCGCCGCATCTCAGCCTCATACCGCCGGCCGGGCGGCGCCGGCCCCGGTCGTCGACTCGGCCCCGATCCCGCCTGCGCCGATCCCCAACGCGGGCGAGCAGCCGGGGCAGAAGACGAACAATTTCCTCGACAAGATCTTCGGCAGGCTGTGAAGAGGCGGCCGGTTTTCTGTGAACCGCAGCCATGATAGTCTAGCCGCCATGCCGGTTGTCGCCAAAGCGAACATGACGGTCGACGAGTTCCTCGCCTGGGCCGAGGGGCGCGAAGGCCGCTGGGAATTGCAAGACGGCGCAACTCGTCGCGATGTCGCCCGAGCGACTGATCCATACCGAAACGAAATTCGAGGTCGTGGTCGCGCTGAAGAGCGCAATTCAGCGGGCGGGCGCGCCGTGCCACGCTGTTCCCGACGGCGCGACTGTGCGGATCGACGCGCGCACCGCATTCGAGCCGGACGCGCTTGTCATTGCGGGCCGCGTCTTCCTCCCGACGCGCTCGAGATTCCGGCCCTCTCATCGTGGTCGAAGTTCTGTCGGAGGGGACGGCGGCGCGCGATCATGGGCCCAAGCTCGCCGGCTATTTCTCGCTCCGAGCGTCGCCCACTATCTCATCCTCGATCCCGAACGCCGCACGGCGATTTGGCACAAGCGCGGCCAGGGCGAGGTGATCGAGACGCGAATTCTCGCGACCGGCCCCCTTCGCCTCGACCCGCCCGGCCTCGAGATCGCCGTGGAGGAGCTGTTCGCGCCGGCCTAAGGCGCCTGGGCGGCGCGCGTCATGTCGATTTCGCCTTCCTCACTCGGCAGGGAGCATCGGGGCGTACTTGCCGTCCTTCCAGACGTTGATATCGTACCTCGGGCCGCTGATGTCGCCCTTGCTGTCAATCTGACCGGGCCGAGCACGGTCTCGACCGGCTCGCCGTTTTCGAGCGCCTTGGCGACCGCCTTCGGATCGTCGGAGCCGGCCCTCCTGACGCCGTCCGCGATGGCCTGGACGACCGCATAGTTGAAGAGCGCGTAGCCCCCCGGATCCACGCCCTGCGCCTTGAACGTTCGAGCGCCTTGACTGCGCTCCGCGAGCGACGCGGATCGGCCATGAAGGTGAAGAGCGCGCCTTCGCCCGCCGGCCCCGCGATTTCCTGCCAGAACTCGGAGGTGGCGAGGGTGTCGCCGCCCGATCAGTCTCGGTCTATAACCTTGCTCCGCGGCCTGCCTGAGAATGAGGCCCGCCTCGGTGTGGTAGCCGCCGAAAGAGACGAAATCCGGACGCCGGCGCTCTTCAGTTTCGTCACCACGGCGCCGTTCCTTCTCGCTGGGTTGATGCCTTCGAACATGGACCTCGTTGACGCCCGCGGCCTCGAGCTTGTCCTTCACGATCGTGGCGAGCCCTTTGCCGTAGGCCGACCTGTCGTGGAGGATGGCGATTTTCTTGCCCTTGTAGTTCTCGGCGATCCAGGGAGCGATGAAACCCCCCTGCGCGTCGTCTCGCCCGAAGAGGCGCAGGATGGTCGGGTGGCCCTTTTCGGTGAGTGCCGGGTTCGATGCGGACGGGCTCATCATGAGCACGCGAACGTCGCCGCGCATCAATTCGAACATGCGCGGCTGCAGTCTCCGCGAACGCGAGCGTGCCGACATGCGCGAGGCCCGCGATCCGCGCCGACGATCCGCTCGACGAGCGAAACCGCGCGTTCGACGTCGCCGAGCGGCCACAACGCATCGCCAGATTTGCGCATTGCGCTGACGCCCGCGTCCTGTCCGAAGCGAAAGGCCAGATCGTCGTCCCGGCCCGGCTCGAACAAGGCCAGCGCGCGTTCTAGATGATCTCGCGCTTCACGATACTCTCTGGCGAACCAGCAGTTGACCCCGCCGCGCGGTACGCGACGCCGGCCTCGGGCGAATTGGGTCTCGCCTCGACGTCACTGAGGAAAGCCGCCGCGTGCGCCCTCATCGCCGCCAGCTCGCCGCGCAGGTGGCTGCCGGCCCACAGGCCGTAGTCCGCCGCCAATCGTTCTGGCGCGTCTTTTTCGCCGTGCGCCGACTTGCGGGCTTTGGCGAAGGCTTCCGTCGTTTCCGGCGCCGAAGCCCCGGCGCAATGAGCGCGTTGCCGTAAGCCACCCGCAATTGCGCCATCCGTTGTCGCCGCGCCAATTCGCCTTGACTTCGTCGGTCTCCTTAAGCGCCGCGAGCAGCGCCTGCGCCTCGGCGATCTCCGGCATTTCCGGCGTCGGCGAAAAACCTTCGAGCGCGGGCGCGAGAACGTCGTGCGCCTCGACCGGGCGGCCGGTCGATTGGTAGAGTTTTGCGAGCGACAGCGCCGCGCGCAAACCGAAGCTGCGCGCGGCTTGCCGCTGCGCGATGGCGATGGCGGTCTGGAAGCTTCCTCGGCAGGCGCCGGGTTGGCGGGATCGCGCTTGAGCAGCATTTCGCCGCGGACGCGATGCAGTTCGGCTTCGAACGCGCGATGCCCGGTCCGCTCGCAAGACGCCAGGGCTTCGTCAGATCGCGACGGCTCGGCCGACATCGCCCGCCCGGGTTTCAGCCTCGGCCAGCGCAGATTTTGAACGAGCCCGTCGAAGATCAGAACGTTCTGTTCGCGCAGAAGTTCGGCGCCGCGGCGCATTTCCTCGAGCCCGCCGCCAGGCACGCCGCTTTCAGCCCTCGCCAGCCCCGCGAGAAAAACCCCATACGCTCGCCACATCGGCAGATCATGCTCACGCGACAGTCGGGCGAGTTCGAGCGGCGTTCAGCGCGGAGCGCGAGAGGTCGCCCCGCATCAGTTCGAACAAGGCTGCGTGCGCATTTCTCGTACGCGTGCGTGCCGATATGCGCGAGGCCGCGCGATCCGCTCTTGCGCGTCCGCGAACGAGGGAGATCGCGCGTTCGACGTCGCCCAGAGGCCATAATGCAAGCGCGAGGTAAAGCGATGCCGCGACGCCGGCGTCCTGTCCGAAGCGAAAGGCGAGATCGTCGTCTCGCCCGGACTGGAACAGCCGCGAGGGCGCGCTCCAGATGGTCGCGCGCTTCGACGTACTCTCCGGCGAACCAGTGTGTGGAACCGAGAAGACGATGAGCCACGCCGGCTTCAGCCGAATCGGGTCTTGCCTCGACTTTTCTGAGGAAGGCCTTGGCATGAACCCTCATCGACGAAAGTTCGCCCCTTACGAGTCCGCCAACCCATAGGCCGTAGTCGGCCGCGAGTTGTTCTGGCGCGTCCCTATCGGCTGTAGAATTCGCGAGCTCTTGCGAAGACTTCGGTCGTCTCGGACGCCCCGTAACCGCGCGCCTGTAACAGTGCGTTGCCATAGGCCACGTGCAAATGAAGCTGCTGGCCTGAGGCACCCGTCGCATGCCTGTCTCCCGCCTTGTCCGCCATCTCGATCGCCTTGCCGAGATGGGCGATCGCCTCCTGGAAGGCCGAGCGGCGCAAAGCCTGGTCGCCGGCCTTGCCCCACCATTCGATGGCCAGATCGTCGAGACCGGCTTGCGTGAAGTGATGCGCGATCGCTTCGGGCTCGGCCTCCGCGTCGCGCAAGACTTCGGCCGTGCGGCGGTGGAGCGCCTGGCGGCGGCTCTTGAGCAGGCTGTCGTAGGCGGCGTCCTGGATCAGCGCGTGCTTGAAGCGGTAATTCGCGTGAGGGCCGCCGCCCTCGGCGATCAGAAGGTCGGCCTCGGCGAGCCGCTTCAGCGCCGAGTGCAGTCCGGCCTCGTCGAGACCGGAGACCGCTTGGAGCAGCGCATAGGTGAAATCGCGCCCCAGCACCGCGCCGAACTGCGCGATCTCCCGCGCAGGCCCGAGCCGGTCGAGGCGCGCAGCGAGCGATTGCTGCAAGGTCGGCGGGATCGCCTGCGCGCCGCCCTCGACGCCCCGCTCCAACAGGAGGCGCGTGACCTCCTCGACGAACAGCGGCACGCCGCCAGTGCGCTCGCTCACCCCGTCGATCACATCCTCGGCCAGCGCATGGCGCGAGGCGAGCTCGCCGACCATTCGCGCGACGTCGGCGCGAGCGAGCGGGGCGAGCGAGATCACGCTGTGGTGCGATCTCAGGCTCCAGGGCGGGTGGAACTCCGGCCGCGTCGTGGCAATGATGAAGAGCGGCGCCTGCCCGCCGCGCTCGGCCAAAGTGCGCATGAGATCGAGCGAGGTCGGGTCGGCCCAGTGCAGGTCCTCGAAGGCGAGCGCGACCGCCTGCGAACGCGTGCCGGCGAGAAACCACTCGGTCATCGCGGCCAATTGCCGGCGTCGCAGTTCCTCCGGCGAGAATTTCGCCGCGCGCTCCTCGGGCAGCGGGACGTCGACCAGCGGCGCGACCAGAGGGGCATATTCGGCCGCGTCCAGGCCGATCAGCCGCAGTGTGCTCTCGAAATCCGCGAGCCGTCGCTCGGCCGCGACTTCGGCGCCGCCGAAGCGCTGCCGGCCCCATTCGGCGAGCGGGTGTAAGGGCGTGTTCTGCAGGAGCTGCGACGAGGCCCATTCGACCCAGGTATGCGGCGTCTCGGCGAGTTTTCCGCGGAACTCCTCGATCAGGCGCGACTTGCCGATGCCGGGCTCGCCGACGATCTGCACGAACTGGCCCTCGCCTTGCCGCGCGCGCTCCCAGCGGCGCAGGCTCTGTTGGGGAAGGTGGCGCGGAGCGCCGGTGGGTGTGGCCCGCTGCTTCGACCCAAGTCGGATTGCACGACCGTCACCGCGAACCTGCAAAGAGCCATGCCTGCATTCCACACCCCATCCGGCCCTTCGGGCCCCCGCTTCGCGGAGAAGGGGGACGCGCCGACCGCCTGCAACCCGATCGAATTGTGTTAATGCAGTAGGGATCCCTGAGCACGGCGACGGCGCGCCTAAGAAGCGAGCAATATAAAACAGGAGCAGTATGTATTGTGCGGCCACATCCCGCGCGCCGGGGCCGAATTTCAGGGCGACACTAAACCGGATCGTAAGCCTTTGAAAACGCGAGGGGCAAACGCTAAACTGGCGCTAAACGGCGATAGACGTCCCGAGCCCTGCCTCGTGACCGCAGCCCGCCACCGCGTCCATAGGGGCACCCTCGGCTTCGCCTCTCCCTTGAACCGGGCCCCGCGATCGTGACAGTTTGGCCGCCTGCCCAAGCAAGCGAGGCGGCGCATGGACCAGATGAAGGACAAGGCCCTGGAGGGCCACAATCGTCCGCGCAATCCGGGAGCGCCGCTGAACCCCGACTGGTTCGAGAGCGTGGGCGTCAACGCCAGCGCGGTCGAGCGCCGCGCCGCGACGCTGACGACCCGCCGTTCGGTCAAGAAGGAATATCAGGCCGCCTGGCTGGTGAAGGCGGTGACCTGCATCGATCTCACCACGCTCGCCGGCGACGACACGTCCGAGCGCGTCCGCCGCCTCTGCGCCAAGGCGAGGCGCCCCTTGAGCGACGACCTTCTCGCCGCGCTGGGCCTCATCGATGCGCCGCCGACCGTCGGCGCTGTCTGCGTCTATCCGACCATGGTCGCGCCCGCCGTCCGGGCGCTCGAAGGCTCCGGGATTCCGGTCGCCTCGGTGGCGACCGGCTTTCCCGCCGGCCTCATGCCGCTCAAGCTGCGGCTCGAGGAGATCCGCTACGCGGTCGGGGAGGGGGCGGGCGAGATCGACATCGTCATCACCCGCGCCCATGTGCTCGGTCGCGACTGGAGCGCGCTCTACGACGAGGTCGCGGCGATGCGCGAGGCCTGCGGGCAGGCGCATCTAAAGGCGATCCTCGGCACGGGCGACCTGAAGACTTTGCGCAACGTCTATGCGGCGAGCATGGTCGCGATGCAGGCTGGCGCCGACTTCATCAAGACCTCGACCGGCAAGGAGGACGTCAACGCCACTTTGCCGGTGAGCCTCGTGATGGTGAGGGCGTTGCGCGACTATCGCGAGCGCGTCGGCGTCGACGTCGGCTTCAAACCGGCGGGGGGCCTGCGCGCCGCCAAGGACGCGCTCGCCTGGCTGATTCTCATGAAGGAGGAGCTCGGCCTTCCGTGGATGCAGCCCGAGCACTTCCGCATCGGCGCGAGCGGGCTCATCACCGACATCGAACGCCAGCTCGAGCATTATGCAACCGGCCGCTATTCTGCAGCCTATCGCCATGCGATGGCGTGAGGGAAATCGATGGCCCTGATCAAGGACATTCTGCACAGCATGGACTACGGCCCTTCGCCCGAAAGCAGCGAGCACGTCAGGGCGTGGCTCGAAAAGCACAAAGCGGGATTCGGCCATTTCATCGGCGGGCGCTTCACGAGGCCCGGCATGCTGTTCGACGTCTTCGACCCGGCGACCGGCGAGCGGATCGCCGGCGCGACGCAGGGCTCGGACGCTGATGTCGGCGGCGCGGTCGCGGCGGCGCGCAAGGCGCTGCCGAAATGGGCGGCGCTGTCCGGCTATGAACGCTCGAAACACCTCTACGCGCTCGCCCGCCATGTGCAGAAACGCGAGCGCTTCCTGTCCGTGCTCGAGACGATCGACAACGGCAAGCCGATCCGCAAGTCGCGCGACATCGACATTCCCCTCGTCGCCCGCCACTTCTACCATCATGCCGGCTGGGCCTCGCTGATCGAGACCGAATTCGAAGGCACGCGCCCGGTCGGCGTGTGCGGGCAGATCATCCCGTGGAACTTCCCGCTTCTCATGCTCGCCTGGAAGATCGCCCCCGCGCTGGCGGCGGGCAATACGGTCGTCCTGAAGCCCGCCGAATACACCCCCCTGACCGCGCTCGCCTTCGCAGAAATCTGCGTCGAGGCGGGGCTGCCGGCGGGCGTTGTCAACATCGTCACCGGCGACGGCGCGACCGGGGCGGCTCTCGTCGCCCAGGAGGGCGTCGACAAGATCGCCTTCACCGGCTCGACCGAGGTCGGCCGCGCCATCCGCAAGGCGACCGCCGGAACGGGCAAGAAGCTCTCGCTCGAGCTCGGCGGCAAGTCGCCCTTCGTCGTGTTCGAGGACGCCGATCTCGATAGCGCGGTCGAGGGCGTCGTCGACGCGATCTGGTTCAACCAGGGCCAGGTCTGCTGCGCCGGATCGCGGCTGCTTGTGGCCGAGGGCGTCGCCGACACGCTCTATGCGAAGCTGCGCGTGCGAATGGCGAAGCTCAGGGTCGGCGATCCCCTGGACAAGTCGACCGACGTCGGCGCGATCGTCGCCCCCGTCCAGCTCGAGCGCATCGAGCGGCTGATGCGCGAGGGTGCCGAGGAGGGGCTCGAATTCTGGCGGGCGGACGAACGCCTTCCCAACCGCGGCTGCTTCTATCCCCCGACGCTGGTCACCGGGGTCGAGCCGGCGTCGATCCTGGCGCGCGAGGAAATCTTCGGCCCGGTGCTGGTCGCGACCACTTTCCGCACGCCGGACGAGGCGGTGGCGCTCGCCAACAACACCCGGTACGGCCTTGCCGCGTCGGTCTGGACGGAGAACGTCAACCGCGCGCTCGAAGTCGCGGCCCGCATCAAGGCGGGCGTGGTGTGGATCAATTCGACCAACATGTTCGACGCCGCGTCTGAATTCGGCGGCTACCGCGAAAGCGGTTTTGGCCGCGAGGGCGGACGGGAGGGACTTTACGAGTACCGCGTCGCCGATGCGGCGGGCAGGCCGTATCCGACGAAGTCTCAGCCGCTCAGCGCGCTGCCGGGCCTCGCTCCATCGAGCGACGGCGCGGGGGCCTCGACCGCACCGCAAAGCTCTATGTCGGCGGCAACCAGGCGAGGCCCGATTCCGGCTACAGCTACGCAGTGCTTGATCCGAGGGGCGGCGAGATCGCTCTCGCCGGCCTCGGCAGCCGCAAGGACATTCGCAACGCGGTCGAGGCCGCGGCCAAGGCGACGTCCTGGGGCGCCGCGACCGCGCATAGCCGGGCGCAGGTCCTCTACTATGTGGCGGAGAATATGAACGCGCGGGCCGACGAGTTCGCGAAGCGGCTGCGCGCGATGACCGGCGTTTCCGCCCGCGCCACCGAGGCCGAGGTCGAGGCGTCGGTCAGGCGCGCCTTCTTCTACGCCGGCTTCGCCGACAAGTTCGACGGCGTGGTCCATGCTACGCGCTCGCGCTTCGTCACGCTGGCGATGAACGAGCCGTGGGGCGTAATGGGCGTCGTCTGCCCGAATGAAGCGCCCCTGCTCGCCTTCGTTTCCCTGGTCATGCCGGCGATCGCGATGGGCAATTGCGTCGTCGCCGTCCCCTCGGCGGTCCACCCCCTGAGCGCGACCGATTTCTATTCCGTCCTTGACACTTCGGACGTTCCCGGCGGCGTGGTCAATATCGTCAGCGGCGAATTCGAATGCGCTCGCCGCGACCCTCGCCGAACACGACGGGGTCGACGCTCTCTGGTTTGTCGGCGACGCAGCCGGCGCGGCCAAGGTCGAGGCTCTGTCGACCGGAAACCTGAAGGCGACGTGGGTCGCGTCGTCTGCCCTGGACTGGCCGAAGGCGGAAGGACGCGCGTTTCTTCGCCGGGCCACCCAGGTCAAGAACATCTGGACGCCCTACGGCGAATGACGCCTCACCAGATTTTAGTGACCGTATAGCCCTCGGCGCGCAGGCGCTCGATCAGGCCCTCCTTGCCGGGGAGGTGCAACGCCCCGACGGCGACGAAGGCGCCGCCGGCCTTCAGAAGCGGCGCCATTCGCTCCGCCATTGTCGCGTTCCGGCCGACCAGCAGAAGGCGGGTGAATTCGTCCTCGGCCGCGCGCTCGTCTTCGCTCATGTCTCCGAGCGCGTCCGAAATCGGCAGGATCTCGGCCGGACGGCTCTCGCGATAGAGCCTCAGCGTGGTGGCGTAGACGTCGTCGTTCATGCCCGGATCGCGCGCGACGAGGGCGAGCAGGGCCGCCGCGACCTGCGGGCGCATGGCGGAAATCGTGTCGATCTGCTCCCCGATCGTCTCGAGTCCCACGACCTTGACCCCTGACGCCTTGGCGGACTGGGCGATGAGTTGATCGACTTCCGGCAGATCGAGCGCTTGTCGCGCGGCTTCGCACTGCGGGATCGCCGTCAGCATCGCCAGGAACCAGAGCTTGAGATGGTGGGCGAACTCGCTGGGATAGCCCTGAGCGGCGAGCAGCTTCTCGATTTCCGCGCGATCCGCCTGAGGCGCGTCCGCGAACGTGTCGTGATCGCGGTCGAGCGCCCTGGCGAGCATGGCCGCGCCGGCATTCGCCTTCTCGGCGGCGTCCATCGGGCCGCCGAGCTCGGTCGCCACGACCTTGGCGCCGCCGATTTGCTCCGTTGCGCGGCGCGCCAACACAAGCGCCGATTCGTCGGTCGAATGGATCGTGCCGTAAAGATAGGAAGGCTCCAGGCCCGGCTTGTCGATCCGCCAGAAGACGCCGTCGGCATTGACGAGATCGTCGGCGCGCCTGGCCTTCGCCGCGTCCAGTCCGGCGATCTGGGTCAGATCCTTGCCGTGGCACACCGGCGCTTCGGCGGCGGCCGGCGAGGAGAGACACCAGAGAAACCCGAGTCCGCAAAGGGCGAAAATCGACTTCATCGCCTTCGTTCTTAGAGCTTGCGCAGCGCCACCTCCTCGATGCGGTGGCTCGCGCCTTTCGTCAACAAGAGATCGGCGCGCGGCCGCGTCGGCAGGATGTTCTCGTGTAGATTGACGAGGTTGATCCTCCGCCAGATCGAACGGGCGGTCGCTTCCGCCTCGGCGTCGTCGAGATCCGCATATTGACGGAAGTAGCTGCGCGGGTCGCGGAACGCGGTCTGCCGGAGCCCCATGAACCGCTCGATGTACCAGTGCTCCAGCAAGGCGTCGTCGGCGTGGAGGAAGACCGAGAAGTCGAAGAAGTCGGAGACGAACGGGACCTCCTTGCCGTCCCGCGGCAGCCGGTTCGGGGCGAGCACGTTGATCCCTTCGACGATGAGGATGTCCGGACGGTCGACGATGATCGATTCTCCCGGCACGATGTCATAGGTGAGGTGCGAATAGACGGGCGCCGCGACGTTGTGCCGGCCCGCCTTGACCGCCGACAGGAAGCGGATCAGCGCGGTTCCGTCGTAGCTTTCGGGAAAGCCCTTGCGGTCCATGATCCCTTGCCTGATCAGCTCCGCGTTCGGGTGGAGGAAGCCGTCGGTCGTGACGAGCTGAACCTTGGGCGTATTCGGCCAGCGCGTCAGCAGGGCCTGCATGACGCGCGCAGTCGTCGACTTGCCGACCGCCACCGATCCGGCGACGCCGATGATATAGGGTACCTTGCCGTCGAGGGCGCCAAGGAACCGCTGGGTCGCCTTGAACAGCCCCTGCGTGGCGGCGACATAGAGCGCAAGCAGGCGCGACAGCGGCAGATAGATCGCCACCACCTCGTCGAGCGAGATCGGGTCATGGGTCGACTGGAGCTTGCGGAGGTCGTCGATCGTCAGAGTGAGCTGGGTGTCGGCGCGCAACTGCGCCCATTCGTCACGGGTAAAGCGCCGGAAAGGGGACTCCAGCGCAGGACGGTTGGCTTCACGATCCATGACGACTTCCTCGCGCTTGCCCTCGCCCGCTTGCTAGCCCTTGCGAGATGCCTTCTCCTGGTGGCCGCCCTGCCGCGTGCGGCTCTGCAATTCGCTCATCACGGACTGAAACGCGATGCCGCGCGATTGCAGCACGACGAGCAGATGATAGAGCACGTCCGCGGCTTCGGCCCGCACGGCGTTTTCGTCCTCAGCCGCCGCGGCGATCGCCAGTTCGATCGCCTCCTCGCCGAACTTGCGGGCGCAATGGGCGGCGCCCTTGTCCAGAAGGCTGCGGGTATAGGATTGGGCGGCGCTCGCTTCGGCGCGGCGCGCGATCGTTTCTGCGAGATCGTCGAGCGTCAACATCGTCCAGCCGTATCGTTCTTTCCCGCTCGGGGAAAGCGGGAAGAAAGAAGGGGAAGGGCTCGCGGACGGGTCGTATTCAGACCCGGCCAAACGCGCTTTCGAGATGTGATTGGAGGGTCTTCGGCACGACGGCTGGCGCGGCCTTGCCCACATCTTGTGGGTTCGAGGCCTTCGGGGCCCTACTATCTTTTCAAGCCTTTGCGGCACCATTTCCGGGCTGGCCAACTCCTTGGGGCCGATGCGGGCGTGCGCCTGAAAGCCGCGTCGGCCTCAGGCCGAGTCCCATGACTTCCAGGACGCGCCATCCGCGCGTCCAGGACGCGTCCGAGAGCGCATTCCCTCCATTTTTGGTGCCGAATAGTGAATTATCAAAGGGTTATCCCTGCTTTCGAGCGGTAATT
>CAVYIZ010000097.1:0-157027 GCA_963768555.1 uncultured Alphaproteobacteria bacterium | reverse complement strand
TTTTGATCCCCCTAGTTCTACTGAGTCACAACCCCATTTTGCGGATTTGTCGAGTGTAAGGCTCTGATATTCTGCCGATTTGTTTTGTTGGCGGAGGCGGCGAAAGTGGACGGGGCGAGGCGGGAGAGCGAGGCGCGGTTTGCGGCTTACGTGGACAGTGTGGCGGGCGTGCTCGGGCACGCGGACCGAGCGGGCCCTTTGCTGGATTATTGCACCGGTTTGCTGATGCCCTGCGAGCGCAAGAGCGTCGAGCCGATCGCTTCGATGGTGTCTCCGGCGCGCGCCGCGGCGGCGCATCAGTCGCTGTTGCACTTTGTTGGGCAGTCGGCGTGGTCGGACGAGGCGATGCTGGCGAAGGTTCGCGAACTTGCAGCGCCGGCGTTTGCGGCGCAAGGAGGCGTCGAAGCCTGGATCGTCGACGACACGGGGTTTCAGAAGAAGGGTTCGCATTCGGTCGGCGTGGCGCGGCAATATTGCGGGTGGCTGGGCAAGACGGACAACTGCCAGATCGCAGTGACGCTATCGATCGCCAATCATCATGCGAGTTTGCCGATCGCCTATCGGCTCTATCTACCCGAAATCTGGGCGAACGACGCCGAGCGTCGAGAAAAGGCGCATGTTCCCGAGGACGTGGAGTTTAGGACCAAGCCGCAGATCGCGCTCGCCCAGATCGAGGCCGCCGTGAAGGACGGCGTGGCCAGGGGCGTCGTGCTGACCGACGCCGCCTACGGCTGCGACCGGGCCTTCCGCGCCGGCGTCACGGCGCTGGGGCTGACCTATGCGGTGGGCGTGCAATCGACGCTGCCGGTCTGGCCTCCCGGCGAAGAGCCGTTGCCGCCCGAGCCCTGGAGCGGCCGGGGGCGCAAGCCTTCGCGCCTGCGACACGACGCCGATCATCGGCCGATTTCGGCCAAAGAGCTTGCGATGCGCCTGCCCGCCGAGGCCTGGAAAGACGTCGAGTGGCGCGAAGGCTCCAACCAGCCCTTGTCTTCGCGCTTCGCCGCCGCGCGGGTCAGGCCGGCGTCGCGCGACCACAAACTGGTCGCGCCGCATCCCGTCGAATGGCTCGTCGTCAAATGGCCAGAGGGCGAGGCGGAGCCGACCAAATACTGGCTCTCGACCTTGCCCGAGGACATGCCGCTCGCGGTTCTCGTCGACGTCATCAAGCTGCGATGGCGCATCGAACGCGACTACGAGGAATTGAAGAGCGAACTCGGCCTGGCTCACTTCGAGGGGCGAGGCTGGCGGGGATTCCATCATCACGCCAGCCTCTGCATCGCAGCCTACGGATTCCTGATCCTCGAGAGATCAGCTTTTCCCCCCTCAGCGCGCCGGCGCCGCGAAAAACCTGTCCTTTCCGGCCGTTCTCGATCCCTTCGCGCTCCCAATCCGTCCCGAACGCCACGTGGCCAACTCGATCGCCACAATGCGCAAGCTATTGACGATCGCCCTAGCAAAATCCCTCTATCGATGCCCATGCTGTCAAACCGTCTCGACGCCGCGGAACTTCAGCCAACGCTTGTGACGCAGTAGAATTAATAAGCCAGAGGGCATTATGACGCGGTATCCAAGAAGGTGCGGATGTCGACATCGAGCCGCTGCGTCATCAGGGCCTTGTCCAGAGTATCCAAGGCCGAGTGCGGGCTCCGCCCCGGCCGAAAGCCGTGGCTGAACCCCAGAAAGTCGGCCTCGTAGACGGCGTTCAGCACCTCGGCCACCGCGCCCTGGACGATTGTGTCTTCCAGTGTCGGAATGCCGAGCGGACGCAGACTGCCGTCAGCTTTCGGGATGTAGGTTCGGCGCACCGGCTTGGGCCAGTACTGTCCGCTGTGGACCCGTTCGTGCAGACGCTGGAGATTGGCCTCCAGATTCCGCTCGTAGTCCTCCACCGTCACCCGGTCGATGCCTGGACTGGCCGCACGCCTCTGGCGCCGGAACGCCCTTTCGAGCGCGGCGACGTCGACGTGATGCAGCAGGGCCGTGAACCGCGTCTGGCCAGAACGTCTGGCCGCCTCGTTCACACGCGCGAGGTTCGGCTGCAAGGATTGCCAGCGCCGTGTCTGGCCCTTCGCCTGCCCCGTCGTGATCCCTTCCTGCCGCTCCCTTTTCTCCATCGCCTCGTTTCCTTCGGCGACTTCATCGATAGTATGGAGCGGTCCGAACTCCCATCCGCGATGCGGCGAACTGTGGTTGTCCCTCGTTCGCCGCGCCCCCACCGGTGACCGCCGATGGACGCTGATGGGTCTCATAGGTTCCGGAATGGGCCTTTTGGCCGTGACGTGATCTAAGCCCCCGGCGGAGCATCCGGCCTCTCGCATGGCGAGACCGGATGTGCGGCTTTCGCTGGTGCGAGCGCCAGCTCTGCCTCCGCAACATGCCGATTTCGGGAGTCAATGCCACACCCCGTGCAACCCAGGGCAATCGGGTGAAGAAGTTCGTGACAAATCGATCGAGTGCTGAAATCTGTCAAATCCGCTGATTCGCCAATCGGAGGATTGCGGTGGAAAGTCCGACGGAGCAAATGGAAGCGCTTTACGAAACGGTCGTCTTCCTTAGTTACTTCAAAGAATTGCCGGACGTCCGGCAGAGGGGCAAGGTGAAATATCCGCTCGATGAGATTTTGCTGTTGTGCCTGCTTGCCATCGTCGCCGGGTCGGAGACGATTACGGACATAGCCAGGTTCGGCCGACTGAAGCTGGCGTTTCTCAGACGCTTCCGGCCTTTCGAGGACGGGACGCCGGCGCACGACCACTTGGGCGACATCCTGGCCACGCTCGACCCGGAGCCATTCGAGCGTTGCTTTGTCGCCTGGGTCGCGGCGCAAACCGGAGTTTCGGCCGAAGTGATCGCCATCGACGGCAAGACCCCGCGCAGGTCCGGTTCGAAAACCTCCAAGAAGAAGAAAGACCCCAAGGGTCCGATCCACATCGTGTCGGCTTTCGCCGCGCGCCAACGTCTCGTTCTCGGTCAGGTCAAGGTCGGGGAAAAATCCAACGAGATCATCGCCATTCCCAAGCTGTTGGGCATGTTGGCGATCGAGGGGGCGGTGGTCACCATCGACGCGATGGGTTGCCAACGCGAAATCGCTCAGACGATCATCGACAAGAAAGCCGATTACATCCTCGCCCTGAAGGGCAATCAAGGCACGCTCAAAGACGATGTCAAGCTCTTCGTCGATGAACAAAAGGCGGTAGATTTCAAGGATGCCAAGGTCAGCCGCGACAAGACCGTCGATGGCGATCACGGCCGGATCGAAACCCGGGAGATCACTGTCGTTCATGATGTCGAGTGGCTACAGGAACGACATGATTGGCCTGGGCTGAAGGGCATCGTCGTGGTCGAGAGCACGCGCGAAGTCGCCGGCACGATGAGTGCCGCGTGCGGACCGACAACGCCCCCGCCAATTTCGCCACCATCAAGCACATGGGCTACAACCTCATGCGAAGGGCTGCGACCAAAAACTCCATGCGTCTGAGGCGAAAGGTAGCCGCCTGGGACGACCAATTCCTCGCCAGCCTCGTCACCGCGTGATTTCCTTCACCCGATTCCCCTGGCGTGCAACCGCTGTCTACGCTTCGGACCCCGCATTGCCGCGACGCCCGCAAAACTCGCTCCCGTCCTGCCTGCTCGGCTTTGAACGGACCAGACTTTCACCGGCAAGCTCATTCCAGCTTTCCTCTCGCACCCCGCACCGGGCTCTTGCCGGAGGTCGGGCGTGACCGGCCGGGCGCGGACTACAATCCGCTGCAGCGCTGTTGCAGGCGGCGGGCACGGCATGCCTGGTCCGGTGCTGTGTCCGGGGCATCGCTTGCCGTCTGTCGTCCCTCCGACCGAGCCCCTTCCCTCCACGCCCTCCGCCGCCGCTCCGCGCGGCCTTGTTCGGGCGCTTCACCGGTACTACGAGGCTCGTCCAACTCCTCGCCTGTTCCGCGGCAGCTTCGGCTCCTCGCCTTCCTGCCGCGGCCCGACTGCGGGCCAGACTAGGTCTCCCAGGTTCCGACGCGATCCTTTCGTGCGTGATGTGGTCTTCGACCACGGCAGAGCGTCAGCCCCTCGCATGACGGGGCCGCACATGTTGCCTTCGACGTTCCTTACCGTCTCGGCCTCTGCGTCGATTTGGCTTTCGCGGCTCAATAGCACACCCCACACGATCGCTGTGTACGCTTCGCAGCCGCCGTCGCCGACGACCACGCAACACTCGCTGCCGGGCGCCCGCTACGGCTTACCCGAGCCGGTCTTCCACCGGCAGGATCGCGCCAGCCTCCTGGCGCACAAGAAATCCAAAAAAATCCAAGCCCGTTTCCTTGGTCCGACTTGAGCTGGCTTTGGTTCGGCTTGGAGGAGTTTGGCCCGAGGCGTTACGACGTCGGCCGTTCGCTCCTGGCGCGCCTCTCGGCGCGAGCGGACGAAGCCCGTGGGGACGGAGTCAGATCGCCTTGGGAGGCAACCAGCGCCTGTGGCGCGCCATTATCGGTGAAAATGGTGGCGGCGCGGGCCGATTTGTCGGAGCCTTCAGCACCCCTGCGGCTATTTTCATAGCAGTTACAATTTCGCAATTTCGCTCGAACGCTCGAAGTAATTGCTCACCCCCGTTTCTTGAAAGGGTCGTGGGGCAGCGGTGTTTGGCGCCATTGACTTGAGCCATTGACCTGAGAATCAACGTATGATTCACGCTTCCGATAAATCGGAGTGCGTTTGAGTCGCTGGATCGGGAAACACTGCTCGGCGTCGCGGTGGCGCAGGCGGAGGCGATCGAGCGCTTGATCGCGAAGGTGGCCAACCTCGAGGCGGCCCTGCAGGCCAAGCAGGATCGTCCGCCGAAGATGCCGAACAACTCGAGCATCCCGCCGAGCCAGGGCCACAAGAAGACGACCGAGTTCGTGAAGAGCCGCCGCAAGAAGAAGCCGCATCCGGGCGCGCATCGGCCGTTGCATCCGAACCCGACGCATCGGCGCGATGTCCTGGCGAGCGCGTGCGGGCATTGCGGGGCCGACGTCTCCGGCGTCCCCCAGGCGCCTTGCGAGGTCTACGACCGGATCGAGATTCCTCCGATCGTCCCCGAGATCACACGGGTGAGCCTGCACGGCGGCGTCTGTCCGTGCTGCGCCAGGCGTTTCAAGGCCGAGGCCCCGGAGGGGCTGGAGCCCGGCTCGCCGTTCGGCCCCAACCTGAAGGCTTTCGTCCTTTATCTGCGCTTCACCCAGGGCGTCGCCTTCGAGCGGCTGTCGCGGCTGATGAAAGACCTGTTCGGCCTCGACATCAGCGAAGGCGCGCTGGTCAACATTCTCTCGGCGACGCGCGAAAACTTCGCGGCGGCCAGCGCCGCCATCCGCGACCGGCTGTTGTCGGGCAGCGTGATCTGTTCCGACGAGACCGGCTTGCGGGTCGGCAAGCGAAGCTGGTGGCTGTGGGTTTTCCATCACGATCAGAACGCGTTCTTCCTAACTCATCCCCGCCGCTCCAAGGAGGCGGTCGAGGAGTTTCTCGGCGACTTTCGCCCCGACGCGCCTGGGTCTCCGATCGTTACGGCGCCCAGGCCGGCTGGGCCAAGAAAGACCACCAAGCCTGCCTCGCCCATCTCCTCCGCGACACGCAATACGTCATCGACGCGGGCGACGCCGTCTTCGCCCCCGCCCTGCGCCACTTCATCGGCGTGGCTTGCGAGGAGGCCGGGCGGCGCGACACATGGAACGACGCCACGCTCAAAATCCACAAAAGACGCCTCGAAGCCCAGCTTGATCAAATCTTGGCCCTGACCCCCGTTCATCCCGCCGGCGTCAAATGGAAAAAGACCATCGAGAAGCTCCGCCCCAACCTTCTCGTCTTCATGTCCAACCGGGCCGTTCCCCCGACCAACAATAAATCCGAGCGCTCGTTGCGGCCCTGCGCCACCTACCGCAAAATCACCAACGGCTTCCGCTCCCAATGGGGCGCAAAACAATACGCCGACATCCGAACCGTCATCGAAACCGGCCGCAGACAGTCGATCGGCGCTCTCCAAGCCATCCGAAACGTCCTCATCGGACCCGCCGTCCCCCAGACGGGGTGAGCAATTACCGCTCGAAAGCAGGGATAACCCTTTGATAATTCACTATTCGGCACCAAAAATGGAGGGAATTGGAAGCGATTTTCGGCCCTTAATGCGCTCTCGGACGCGTCCTGGACGCGCGGATGGCGCGTCCAGGAAGCCATGGGACTCGGCCTGAGGCCGACGCGGCTTTCAGGCGCACGCCCGCATCGGCCCCAAGGAGTCGGCCAGCCCGGAAATGGTGCCGCAAAGGCTTGAAAAGATAGTAGGGCCCCGAAGGCCTCGAACCCACAAGATGTGGGCAAGGCCGCGCCGGCCGTCGTGCCGAAGACCCTCCAATCACATCTCGAAAGCGCGTTTGGCCGGGTCTGAATACGACCCGTCCGCGAGCCCTTCCCCTTCTTTCTTCCCGCTTTCCCCGAGCGGGAAAGAACGATACGGCTGGACGATGTTGACGCTCGACGATCTCGCAGAAACGATCGCGCGCCGCGCCGAAGCGAGCGCCGCCCAATCCTATACCCGCAGCCTTCTGGACAAGGGTGCCGCCCATTGCGCCCGCAAGTTCGGCGAGGAGGCGATCGAACTGGCGATCGCCGCGGCGGCTGAGGACGAAAACGCCGTGCGGGCCGAAGCCGCGGACGTGCTCTATCATCTGCTCGTCGTGCTGCAATCGCGCGGCATCGCGTTTCAGTCCGTGATGAGCGAATTGCAGAGCCGCACGCGGCAGGGCGGCCACCAGGAGAAGGCATCTCGCAAGGGCTAGCAAGCGGGCGAGGGCAAGCGCGAGGAAGTCGTCATGGATCGTGAAGCCAACCGTCCTGCGCTGGAGTCCCCTTTCCGGCGCTTTACCCGTGACGAATGGGCGCAGTTGCGCGCCGACACCCAGCTCACTCTGACGATCGACGACCTCCGCAAGCTCCAGTCGACCCATGACCCGATCTCGCTCGACGAGGTGGTGGCGATCTATCTGCCGCTGTCGCGCCTGCTTGCGCTCTATGTCGCCGCCACGCAGGGGCTGTTCAAGGCGACCCAGCGGTTCCTTGGCGCCCTCGACGGCAAGGTACCCTATATCATCGGCGTCGCCGGATCGGTGGCGGTCGGCAAGTCGACGACTGCGCGCGTCATGCAGGCCCTGCTGACGCGCTGGCCGAACACGCCCAAGGTTCAGCTCGTCACGACCGACGGCTTCCTCCACCCGAACGCGGAGCTGATCAGGCAAGGGATCATGGACCGCAAGGGCTTTCCCGAAAGCTACGACGGAACCGCGCTGATCCGCTTCCTGTCGGCGGTCAAGGCGGGCCGGCACAACGTCGCGGCGCCCGTCTATTCGCACCTCACCTATGACATCGTGCCGGGAGAATCGATCATCGTCGACCGTCCGGACATCCTCATCGTCGAAGGGATCAACGTGCTCGCCCCGAACCGGCTGCCGCGGGACGGCAAGGAGGTCCCGTTCGTCTCCGACTTCTTCGACTTCTCGGTCTTCCTCCACGCCGACGACGCCTTGCTGGAGCACTGGTACATCGAGCGGTTCATGGGGCTCCGGCAGACCGCGTTCCGCGACCCGCGCAGCTACTTCCGTCAATATGCGGATCTCGACGACGCCGAGGCGGAAGCGACCGCCCGTTCGATCTGGCGGAGGATCAACCTCGTCAATCTACACGAGAACATCCTGCCGACGCGGCCGCGCGCCGATCTCTTGTTGACGAAAGGCGCGAGCCACCGCATCGAGGAGGTCGCGCTGCGCAAGCTCTAAGAACGAAGGCGATGAAGTCGATTTTCGCCCTTTGCGGACTCGGGTTTCTCTGGTGTCTCTCCTCGCCGGCCGCCGCCGAAGCGCCGGTGTGCCACGGCAAGGATCTGACCCAGATCGCCGGACTGGACGCGGCGAAGGCCAGGCGCGCCGACGATCTCGTCAACGCCGACGGCGTCTTCTGGCGGATCGACAAGCCGGGCCTGGAGCCTTCCTATCTTTACGGCACGATCCATTCGACCGACGAATCGGCGCTTGTGTTGGCGCGCCGCGCAACGGAGCAAATCGGCGGCGCCAAGGTCGTGGCGACCGAGCTCGGCGGCCCGATGGACGCCGACGAGAAGGCGAATGCCGGCGCGGCCATGCTCGCCAGGGCGCTCGACCGCGATCACGACACGTTCGCGGACGCGCCTCAGGCGGATCGCGCGGAAATCGAGAAGCTGCTCGCCGCTCAGGGCTATCCCAGCGAGTTCGCCCACCATCTCAAGCTCTGGTTCCTGGCGATGCTGACGGCGATCCCGCAGTGCGAAGCCGCGCGACAAGCGCTCGATCTGCCGGAAGTCGATCAACTCATCGCCCAGTCCGCCAAGGCGTCAGGGGTCAAGGTCGTGGAACTCGAGACGATCGGGGAGCAGATCGACACGATTTCCGCCATGCGCCCGCAGGTCGCGGCGGCCCTGCTCGCCCTCGTCGCGCGCGATCCGGGCATGAACGACGACGTCTACGCCACCACGCTGAGGCTCTATCGCGAGAGCCGTCCGGCCGAGATCCTGCCGATTTCGGACGCGCTCGGAGACATGAGCGAAGACGAGCGCGCGGCCGAGGACGAATTCACCCGCCTTCTGCTGGTCGGCCGGAACGCGACAATGGCGGAGCGAATCGCGCCGCTTTTGAAGGCCGGCGGCGCCTTCGTCGCCGTCGGGGCGTTGCACCTCCCCGGCAAGGAGGGCCTGATCGAGCGCCTGCGCGCCGAGGGCTATACGGTCACTAAAATCTGGTGAGGCGTCATTCGCCGTAGGGCGTCCAGATGTTCTTGACCTGGGTCGCCCGGCGAAGGAACGCGCGTCCTTCCGCCTTCGGCCAGTCCAGGGCAGACGACGCGACCCACGTCGCCTTCAGGTTTCCGGTCGACAGAGCCTCGACCTTGGCCGCGCCGGCTGCGTCGCCGACAAACCAGAGAGCGTCGACCCCGTCGTGTTCGGCGAGCGTCGCGGCGAGCGCATTCGAATTCGCCGCTGACGATATTGACCACGCCGCCGGGAACGTCCGAAGTGTCAAGGACGGAATAGAAATCGGTCGCGCTCAGGGGGTGGACCGCCGAGGGGACGGCGACGACGCAATTGCCCATCGCGATCGCCGGCATGACGAGGGAAACGAAGGCGAGCAGGGGCGCTTCGTTCGGGCAGACGACGCCCATTACGCCCCACGGCTCGTTCATCGCCAGCGTGACGAAGCGCGAGCGCGTAGCATGGACCGCGCCGTCGAACTTGTCGGCGAAGCCGGCGTAGAAGAAGGCGCGCCTGACCGACGCCTCGACCTCGGCCTCGGCGGCGCGGGCGGAAACGCCGGTCATCGCGCGCAGCCGCTTGGCGAACTCGTCGGCCCGCGCGCTCAGGTTCTCCGCCACATAGTAGAGGACCTGCGCCCGGTTATGCGCGGTCGCGGCGCCCCAGGACGTCGCCTTGGCCGCGGCCTCGACCGCGTTGCGGATGTCCTTGCGGTTGCCGAGGCCGGCGAGACCGATCTCGCCGCCCTTCGGATCAAGCACTGCGTAGCTGTAGCCGGAATCGGGCCGCGCCTGCTTGCCGCCGACATAGAGTTTTGCGGTGCGGTCGAGGCCGCCCGCGCCGTCGCTCGATGGAGCGAGGCCCGGCAGCGCGCTGAGCGGCTGAGCCTTCGCCGGATACGGCCTGCCCGCCGCATCGGCGACGCGGTACTCGAACAGTCCCTCGCGTCCGCCCTCGCGGCCGAAGCCGCTTTCGCGATAGCCGCCGAATCCAGACGCGGCGTCGAACATGTTGGTCGAATTGATCCAGACGACGCCCGCCTTGATGCGGGCCGCGACTTCGAGCGCGCGGTTGACGTTCTCCGTCCAGACCGACGCGGCAAGGCCGTAGCGGGTGTTGTTGGCGAGCGCCACCGCCTCGTCCGGCGTGCGGAAAGTGGTCGCGACCAGCACCGGGCCGAAGATTTCCTCGCGCGCCAGGATCGACGCCGGCTCGACCCCGGTGACCAGCGTCGGGGGATAGAAGCAGCCGCGGTTGGGAAGGCGTTCGTCCGCCCGCCAGAATTCGAGCCCCTCCTCGGCACCCTCGCGCATCAGCCGCTCGATGCGCTCGAGCTGGACGGGGGCGACGATCGCGCCGACGTCGGTCGACTTGTCCAGGGGATCGCCGACCCTGAGCTTCGCCATCCGCGCGCGCAGCTTCGCGTAGAGCGCGTCGGCGACGCCCTCGGCCGCCAGCAGCCGCGATCCGGCGCAGCAGACCTGGCCCTGGTTGAACCAGATCGCGTCGACGACGCCCTCGACCGCGCTGTCGAGATCGGCGTCCTCGAACACGACGAAGGGCGACTTGCCGCCGAGCTCGAGCGAGAGCTTCTTGCCCGTTCCGGCGGTCGCCTTGCGGATGGCGCGGCCGACCTCGGTCGAGCCGGTGAAGGCGATCTTGTCGACGCCCTCGTGGGCGACGAGCGCCGCCCCGGTCGCGCCGTCGCCGGTGACGATGTTGACGACGCCCGCCGGCAGCCCCGCCTCGACGCAGATCTCGGCGAAGGCGAGCGCGGTCAGCGGCGTGTATTCGGCGGGCTTCAGGACGACCGTATTGCCCGCCGCGAGCGCGGGGGCGATCTTCCAGGCGAGCATGAGAAGCGGGAAGTTCCACGGGATGATCTGCCCGCACACGCCGACCGGGCGCGTGCCCGCGAATTCGGTCTCGATCAGCGAGGCCCAGCCGGCGTGATGGTAGAAGTGGCGGGCGACGAGGGGAATGTCGATGTCGCGCAACTCGCGGATCGGCTTGCCGTTGTCGATCGTCTCGAGCACGGACAGGAAGCGCTCGCGCTTCTGCACGTGGCGGGCGAGCGCGTAGAGATGTTTCGAGCGTTCATAGCCGGACAGCGCCGCCCATTTCGGCAGCGCCTTGCGCGCCGCCGCGACCGCCGCGCCGACATCGGCGTCCGAGCCCTGCGTCGCGCCGGCGATCCGCTCGCCGGTCGCCGGGTTGAAGACGTCGAACAGCGCGCCGGGCTTCGTGAAGCGCCCGCCGATGAAATGGCCGAAGCCCGCTTTGTGCTTTTCGAGCCACGCCCTGACGTGCTCGCTGCTTTCGGGCGAAGGGCCGTAGTCCATGGTGCGCAGAATGTCCTTGATCAGGGCCATCGATTTCCCTCACGCCATCGCGTGGCGATAGGCCGCCGAATAGCGGCCGGTGGCATAATGCTCGAGCTGGCGCTCGATGTCGGTGAGGAGCCCGCTCGCGCCGATGCGGAAGAGGTCGGGCTGCATCCACGGCAGGCCGAGCTCCTCCTTCATCAGAATCAGCCAGGCGAGCGCGTCCTTGGCGGCGCGCAGGCCGCCCGCCGGCTTGAAGCCGACGTCGACGCCGACGCGCTCGCGATAGTCGCGCAGCGCCCGCACCATCACGAGGCTCACCGGCAAGGTGGCGTTGACGTCCTCCTTGCCGGTCGAGGTCTTGATGAAGTCGGCGCCGGCCTGCATCGCGACCATGCTCGCCGCATAGACGTTGCGCAAAGTCTTCAGGTCGCCCGTGCCGAGGATCGCCTTGAGATGCGCCTGCCCGCAGGCCTCGCGCATCGCCGCGACCTCGTCGTAGAGCGCGCTCCAGTCGCGGCCGAGCACATGGGCGCGGGTGATGACGATGTCGATCTCGCCCGCGCCCTCGCCGACCGCGTAGCGGATCTCCTCGAGCCGCAGCTTCAGCGGCATGAGGCCGGCGGGAAAGCCGGTCGCGACGGAGGCGACCGGAATCCCGGAGCCTTCGAGCGCCCGGACGGCGGGCGCGACCATGGTCGGATAGACGCAGACCGCGCCGACGGTCGGCGGCGCGTCGACGAGGCCGAGCGCGGCGAGAAGGTCGTCGCTCAAGGGGCGGCGCGCCTTGGCGCAGAGGCGGCGGACGCGCTCGGGCGTGTCGTCGCCGGCGAGCGTGGTGAGATCGATGCAGGTCAGCGCCTTCACCAGCCAGGCGGCCTGATATTCCTTCTTGACCGAACGGCGGGTCGTCAGCGTCGCGGCGCGGCGCTCGACCGCGCTGGCGTTGACGCCCACGCTCTCGAACCAGTCGGGGTTCAGCGGCGCGCCCGGATTGCGCGGACGATTGTGGCCCTCCAGGGCCTTGTCCCTCATCTGGTCCATGCGCCGCCTCGCTTGCTTGGGCAGGCGGCCAAACTGTCACGATCGCGGGGCCCGGTTCAAGGGAGAGGCGAAGCCGAGGGTGCCCCTATGGACGCGGTGGCGGGCTGCGGTCACGAGGCAGGGCTCAGGACGTCTATCGCCGTTTAGCGCCAGTTTAGCGTTTGCCCCTCGCGTTTTCAAAGGCTTACGACCCGGTTTAGTGTCGCCCTGAAATTCGGCCCCGGCGCGCGGGCTGCGGCCGTACAATACATACTACTCCTGTTCTATATTGCTCGCTTCTTAGGCTCGCCGTCGCCGTGCTCAGGGACCCCTACTGCATTAACACAATTCGATCGGGTTGCAGGCGGTCGGCGCGTCCCCCTTCTCCGCGAAGCGGGGGCCCGAAGGGCCGGATGGGGTGTGGAATGCAGGCATGGCTCTTTGCAGGTTCGCGGTGACGGTCGTGCAATCCGACTTGGGTCGAAGCAGCGGGCCACACCCACCGGCGCTCCGCGCCACCTTGTGTCCGCTTCGCGGAGAAGGGGGGCTCGCCGGCCCGCCTTCAACTCGATGACTTGTATGAATCTGAAAGGGTCAAGTGCGGGAGTTGCAACGCCGAAACCGCGAGGCGATATTTCTATGCTGCCTTTAATTTCTACTGCGTCACAAGCGTTGGCTGAAGTTCCGCGGCGTCGAGACGGTTTGACAGCATGGGCATCGATAGAGGGATTTTGCTAGGGCGATCGTGAATAGCTTGCGCATTGTGGCGATCGAGTTGGCCACGTGGCGTTCGGGACGGATTGGGAGCGCGAAGGGATCGAGAACGGCCGGAAAGGACAGGTTTTTCGCGGCGCCGGCGCGCTGGGGGGAAAAGCTGATCTCTCGAGGATCAGGAATCCGTAGGCTGCGATGCAGAGGCTGGCGTGATGATGGAATCCCCGCCAGCCTCGCCCCTCGAAGTGAGCCAGGCCGAGTTCGCTCTTCAATTCCTCGTAGTCGCGTTCGATGCGCCATCGCAGCTTGATGACGTCGACGAGAACCGCGAGCGGCATGTCCTCGGGCAAGGTCGAGAGCCAGTATTTGGTCGGCTCCGCCTCGCCCTCTGGCCATTCGACGACGAGCCATTCGACGGGATGCGGCGCGACCAGTTTGTGGTCGCGCGACGCCGGCCTGACCCGCGCGGCGGCGAAGCGCGAAGACAAGGGCTGGTTGGAGCCGCCCGAGCCCTGGAGCGGCCGGGGGCGCAAGCCTTCGCGCCTGCGACACGACGCCGATCATCGGCCGATTTCGGCCAAAGAGCTTGCGATGCGCCTGCCCGCCGAGGCCTGGAAAGACGTCGAGTGGCGCGCATGGCTCTTCGCCGGGAGGCCAGACCGGCAGCGTCGATTGCACGCCCACCGCATAGGTCAGCCCCAGCGCCGTGACGCCGGCGCGGAAGGCCCGGTCGCAGCCGTAGGCGGCGTCGGTCAGCACGACGCCCCTGGCCACGCCGTCCTTCACGGCGGCCTCGATCTGGGCGAGCGCGATCTGCGGCTTGGTCCTAAACTCCACGTCCTCGGGAACATGCGCCTTTTCTCGACGCTCGGCGTCGTTCGCCCAGATTTCGGGTAGATAGAGCCGATAGGCGATCGGCAAACTCGCATGATGATTGGCGATCGATAGCGTCACTGCGATCTGGCAGTTGTCCGTCTTGCCCAGCCACCCGCAATATTGCCGCGCCACGCCGACCGAATGCGAACCCTTCTTCTGAAACCCCGTGTCGTCGACGATCCAGGCTTCGACGCCTCCTTGCGCCGCAAACGCCGGCGCTGCAAATTCGCGAACCTTCGCCAGCATCGCCTCGTCCGACCACGCCGACTGCCCAACAAAGTGCAACAGCGACTGATGCGCCGCCGCGGCGCGCGCCGGAGACACCATCGAAGCGATCGGCTCGACGCTCTTGCGCTCGCAGGGCATCAGCAAACCGGTGCAATAATCCAGCAAAGGGCCCGCTCGGTCCGCGTGCCCGAGCACGCCCGCCACACTGTCCACGTAAGCCGCAAACCGCGCCTCGCTCTCCCGCCTCGCCCCGTCCACTTTCGCCGCCTCCGCCAACAAAACAAATCGGCAGAATATCAGAGCCTTACACTCGACGAATCCGCAAAATGGGGTTGTGACTCAGTAGAACTAAGGCCAAGCGTCAGCCGCCATCCGGCAGCGGCAACGGTCGCGCCGGAACCGGCGACGACTGGATGATGGAGGTCGTCGTCTGGCCAAAAGCGAGGAACGTGTCCAATACGCTGTCGAGCGCATCGATGCTCTCGAGCTGAAGACGCATGATGAAGCAATCTTCTCCGGTGATCCGATGGCACTCGACGACGCGGGGCGTGTTCTGCGCCAGCTCGATGATCTTTTGCAGTTGGCCCGGCGCCGGCCGGACCCGCACCATGATCCCCACCGGGTAGCCGAGCAGCTTCGGATCGAGATCGAGCCGAAATCCGCGGATGAGGCCGGAATCCTCGAGGCGCTGCACGCGTTCGCGCACGGACGGGCCCGACATGCCGACGGTCCGCGCAATGTCCGCGTTCGAAATGCGCGGGTTCTCGAGCAGCGCGCGCAGGATCTGCACATTGACCGGGTCAGCGAGCAGCGGCGACCCCCTTAGGCTGGACACGCGAGTTTCCTCACTTTTGAAGCCACGATACCGCATCCTCCTTCAAATATCCATAGACATTCGCCTCCTTGCAATAGATGCTGAGGCATGGCCAGCGCCGCGACCATCGCCGAATCCCGCCTCGCGGAGCGCGTTCCGCCCCAGGCCTATTCGTCGTCAGCGCCATATTCCACTATCTGGGTCCAGCCTTCGCCGTCATGCTGTTTTCGGCGATCGCGCCGCTCGGCGTCGCCTGGCTTCGGATCGCGAGCGCCGCGATCGTCTTTGCGGTCTGGCGGCGGCCGTGGCGGTATTTCCGAACGCTGACCATTGCAGAACGCTGGGCGGTCACGGGGCTCGGCGTCTCGCTCGCGGCGATGAATTCGTTCTTCTATCTGGCGATCGACCAGCTGCCGCTCGGCACGGTCGGCGCCATCGAGTTTCTCGGTCCGATAAGCTTGGCCGCCCTCGGCGTCCGGTCGGCGCGCAACCTTGCCGCCCTGGTGGTCGCCGTCGCGGGCGTTGCGATATTGACCGACGTGCGGCTGGCGGCTGCGCCCTGGGGCTATGCCTTCGCCTGCGCCAACTGCGCGCTGTTCGTTTTGTACATTGTGCTGGGCCATCGCATCTCCGGCCGCGGCGGCATCGATCGCCTCGGCCTCGCCATGCTGATCGCGATGGTTGCGGCGCTCCCGATCGGGATGCGAGACGCCGCGCCCGCCTTTCTCGACCTTCGTCTGCTTGCCGCCGGCATAGGCGTCGGCGTCACTTCGTCGGTCATTCCCTACGTGACCGACCAGCTCGCGATGGCGCGGCTTCCCCGCGCCACGTTCGCGCTCTTCCTTTCCATTCTGCCGGCGACCGCAGTCGCGATCGGCTTCCTGGCGCTTCGGCAGGTTCCAACCGTCGCGGAGCTCGGCGGCGTCGGTCTCGTGATCATCGGCATTGCGCTTCACCGCGCCAAGGAAGCCGGCGCGGCGCCGTAGCCCTCCGGCGGGCGGACATCCTTGGATGCCCTCTGAGCACCTGTCGAGGCTCGGCGCACCCCCTCATCCGGCGCTTCGCGCCACCTTCTCCCGCAAGCAGGAGAAGGGATTCGCCCCTTCTCCTGCTTGCGGGAGGAGGGCCGGGGTGAGGGTGGGCGGCCGCCCTCACCCCAAATGCTTGCGGAAGAACTCGAGCGTGCGCGTCCATGCGAGCGCGGCGCTCGGCGCGTCGTAGCTATCCCGCTGGTCGCAGTTGAAGCCGTGCTCGGCGGGATAGGTATAGACCTGCACGTTCGGGTGGAGGGCGGCGAACTCGCGCACGCCGGCAATCGGGATGTGTTGATCCTTCTCGCCGAAATGCAGCATGGTCGGGAGGCGCGGCTGCATGTCCCTCATCGCGAGAATCTGCCCGCCGTAATAGCCGACGGCGGCGCTCAAGTCCGGCAGCGTGCAGGCCGCCGCCCAGGCGATCGAACCGCCGAAGCAATAGCCGACGATGCCGACCTTGCCGCCCTCCCTGGCGACGTCGATCGCCGCGACGACGTCGCGCATCGTCTGCTCGCGATCGATCTTGCCGACGATTTCGATGCCTTGCGCGCGCAACTCGGCGTCGTAACCGACGTCGAAGCCCGGCTGGACATGGTCGAACACCGCGGGGGCGATCGCGAGATAGTCGTCGACGGCGAAGCGGTCGGTCACCGCACGGATGTGGGCGTTGACGCCGAAAATCTCCTGGATGACGACGATGGCGCCGCGCGGACGCCCCTCCGGGTCGGCGCGCCAGGCTCGAATCGGCCCGCGCCCTCAGGCCTCAGTTCAATCCAATGGCCCATCGGGTTCTCCTCCAGGTTTGAAAACTCTAGCGCACGCCAGGCGCGCCGCGCTGCGCAATGGCGATGCCGCCGACGACGAGGATCAGCGCGACGACGTGGTAGGCGGCGAAGGGCTCGCCGAGCAGCGCGACCGCCATGATCGCCCCGAACACCGGCACGAGATTGACGAACACGCCCGCCCGCCCCGGCCCGATCAGCTCGACCCCGCGCATGAAGAAGAGTTGCGCCGCGAACGCGGGGCCGAGCGCCACAAAGGCGAGCGCCAAAAGTCCCGCCGCGGTCGGCCAGACGAACCCCCCGGAAACAATCTCCCAGATCATCAGCGGAATGGAGGTGATGAGGGCGGCGACCGCCATGGCGGCCAGCATGCTGAGGCCAGAGACGTTCGGTCTCTGGCGAAGACCGACAGTGTAGCCGGCGTATAGCACGGCCGCGACCACCATCATGACGTCGCCGCTGTTGAAGGCGAGCGCCACGAGCCGGGCGGGGTCGCCCTGGGCGGCGATCACGGCCACCCCGAGCATCGTGATGATCGCGCCGAGCGCCTGGAGCGCCGTGAACCTGAGGCCCAAAAAGAGCCGCGCGCCCAGAAGAACGAGCGCGGGAATCGCGCCCTGGATGATCGACAGGTTCAACGCGCTGGTGCGATGCGCCGCGACATAGAAGAGCGCGACGAAGACGGTGTAGCCGGCCGCGCCCATCATCGCCAGATAGAACCAATGCGCGCGCAAGGTCGGCCAGTCGCGGCGGAGCGACGGCCGCGCAGCGACGAGGATCGGAACGAGCGCCACCGCCCAGCGCATGCAGGTGAGCGTCATCGGCCCGATCTGGCCGACCGCCAGACGCCCGACGACCGAGTGTCCCGCCCAGATCAGCGTGGTCAGGACGAGCAGCAGGATCGGGTTGGCCCAGGCGGAGCGGAGAAGCCCCGCCTGCGGGACGGTCGCGTCTGTCATGAAAGCCCTTGATGCGCCGGATACGCCGGCGGCGGGTCCTAAGGAAGCGCCAATGGGTAGCTTTGCCTGACGCCGAAGGCAATGGCGGGGCGAGGCCGGCGCCGGATCGATCCGCGCGGCGCGCCCAGGCGGACGGCGGGCTCGCGATAAATTGAACGGCTGCTTGCCTCCTAGGGACGGGGACGGCGAGCTGCGGATGCGAAGCGGCGGATTGGCCGTCGATGCCGCGGAGGTATATCCGTTCTTTCTTTATCGACCTTTGTTTTCAGGGATGAGTTCGGACGAGCGATCAGACATGACCGGAAGGCCAGACGAAGCGACATCGCTTGTCGAGTTCAGCGACGATGGAGGGCGTCCTTACGCGATCGCGCCTTGTTCTCGCGATGCGTCGCTCGTTCTGCGGACCGCGCCCCTCGCCGCGTGACGCGCCGGCCGCGATGCGCTCCGTCTCAGTCGCGCGCCGCGGCCAGCGCGCCCGCGGCGGCGGGTTCGGCAATCGTCCAGATGAGCCCGATCCGGAAGTCGCTGGAGGCGAGGGCGCCGCGCGAGGAAAGGGTATGGACGCCGCCGTTGCAGCCTGCGGCGCTGAGCGCGCCGCTGGAGCCCCCCGCAAGGCAGTGCGAGCCGCCGGTCGCGATCGAGCCCATGTTCAGATAGCGATAGCCGAACTCGAGCTTGAGATTGGGGGCGACGTCGTAATCGAAACCCGCCATCAGAGCCCAGGCGAAGCGGGTCCTCGAACCGTTGGCGACGGCGCCGGACGACACGAGCGGGCCGCGAAGGGCGTAGCCGAAGCCGTCGTCAGTGAAGCCGGAGACAAGATTGTCGGCGAAGCCTGCTCCGGCTCCGACGAAGGGCGTCACGCCCAAGTAGGTCCCGAGATCGGCGTAGCCGTTGAGGAGCGCGACAAAGGAGGAAACGTCATCGCGATACGAGTCCGAATATTGCAGCGGGCCGAAAGCCGGAGAAGCCGGGTCGGTCAGCCCGGAATGCGCCTTCAGCCGGGCGTCGCTGCGATATTCCAGCGTGCCGTCCATGCGGAACCAGGCGTTGAACCGATAGCCGACGCCTCCGTCGATCATCCCGAACGGCGAGAGGGTCGCATTATCGAAGGTCCGATAGGCCGCGGGCGACAGGAGGCCGCTCGCAACGCCGGCCGCGACCGGATCGGGCATGCTGACCAGCCTCGGCTCCGCGGCGGCGACGCCGAGCCCGACGTCGCCGCGCAGGTACCAGCCGTTGAATGGCTCCTCGGACGTCGCCGGCGCCGGCAAATTCGGCGCCGGAGGCAAGTCGACGGCCTCGGCCAGTCGGCCGCTCGCAACGACGACGCCTGCGGCGACAGCAAGAGCTGACAATCTGGCCATAACAACCTTTGGTCCGGGGCGCGCCCGACGTTAGGTCGCGCAAGTTGAAAAGCCCGGGGAAACCTGTCATGGACCGCTTAACGGCGGCTTAACCTTAACGATTGACTTCACCGCCGCATCGCGACGCGCTCACGCCGCGCGCCGCGCCGGAGCGTCGACCGTCATCCGGATGGCGTCGGCGAGCGCCTTGGCCTCTTCGGTCGCGCGGCCGGGCGCGTGAATGAGGCCCATGCGGGTCAGCGGCAGTTCGGGCAGGCCCTCTTCGGGGCCGAGAATGCGCAGGCCCTCGCCGACCATCGAGGCCGGCAGCGTGGTGACGGCGAGGCCGGCGCGCACCACCGTCCCGATGGCGCTGTAGTTCTTGGAAAAGAACAGGCCGCGAGCGGCGCGCGACGCCGCGGCGAGCGCCGCGTCCGCCTCGCGCCGCCAGAGGCAGGTGGTCGATCCGAGCGCGAGCGGAATGGGCGCCCCATTCTCGACCCGAAAGCGCTCAGCGGCCGCCCAGACGAGCGGCTGCTCGAGCAGGAGTTCGAATCCCCTGAGGCCGGGATGATCGGTCACCAGCGCGAGTTCGAGCGCGCCGGCGGAAATCTGCTGGGCGAGCTCGGGCGAGCCCTCACAGGCGACCGACACTTCGACGAGCGGATGCTGGCGATTGAAACGGCTCAGAATCTCGGCGAGGAACGATTCCGCGTAGTCGTCCGGAATGCCGAGCCGCACGGCGCCGCGCAGGCCTTTTCGCGACAGGGCCGCGACCGCGCCCGCCTCGGCCTGGATGATGCGCCGGGCGAAGTCGATCAGGCTCTCGCCTTCGGCGGTGAGCCGCGCGCCGCGGCCCTGTTTGACGAACAGGGCGCAGCCGAGCTGCTCCTCGAGCCGACGGACATGCATCGAAACGGCCGACTGCGTCTTGTGCACGCGCTCGGCCGCCTTGGTGAACGAGCCCGAATCGACGATGGCCAGGAACGAGCGCAGCTGGTCGGTGTCGAGCATGATCATTCATCCGAATTCGTGATCGATAACTTTAGAAACATTCGTTGGACCGATCAATAGGTCCGGCAGTAGATTCCGCGTGTTCCAAATTCGAGTCGTTTTCGCCGGCGCCGCGCCCCGACGCCGCACGGTATTTTCATGTCTTCCTCGGAGAGAAACGATGATGTCTTCCCTCGCCCGCCAAGCCTCGCATGGAGCAGCTGCGCTCAGGCGCGCGCTCTCCTGGCCTGTGCGCATCAGCGCCGAGCGCAGAGCGATGAGACAGCTGGCGCGTATGTCGGACTTCGAACTGCGCGACATCGGCCTCGTCCGGCAGGATGTCGTCGACGCCGCCGCGCTTCGACCCGAAGCCGAGCCGTCCGCGATGCTGGCGCGGCGGCGCGCCGCCGCGCGCGAGCGATCCGACCCCGGACGGACGGATCTGGCGGCCTGAAGGAAACGCGGTCGGGCCTCCCCAAAGGCGGCAAAACGGTCTACGAAGCCAGACCTTGAACGCCGAACCGGAGAAACCCATGACCGCGCAACCGGCCGCCGCAGGCGTCCATGTCCACGCCAGTCCGAGCTCCCGGCAGGCGGAAATCCTCACGGACGAGGCGCTTGCGTTCGTCGCCGACCTGCACCGGCGCTTCAACGCCCGGCGCGTCGAGCTGCTCGCGCGGCGAATGGAGCGGCAGAAGCTGTTCGACGCCGGGCAGCTGCCGCACTTTCTGACCGAGACCAAAGCCGTCCGCGACGGCGACTGGAAGGTCGCGCCGATTCCGGCCGACCTCATGGACCGCCGGGTCGAGATCACCGGACCGGTCGACCGCAAGATGATCGTCAACGCGCTGAATTCCGGCGCGAAGGTGTTCATGGCCGACTTCGAGGACGCCTCTTCGCCGATGTTCGCCAACATGATCGAGGGCCAGGCGAACCTCAAAGACCGCTGGGCCGGAACGATCGACTTCACCGACCCTGCGACCGGCAAGACCTACGCGCTCAAGAGCAACCCGGCGGTGCTGATGGTGCGCCCGCGCGGCTGGCATCTGCCGGAGCGCCACGTGACGGTCGACGGCCGGGAAATGTCCGGCGCGCTGTTCGACTTCGGCCTCTATGTCTTTCACTGCGCCAGGACCCAGATGGCCCAAGGCGCGACGCCCGCCTTCTATCTGCCGAAGCTGGAAAGCCACCTCGAGGCGCGCCTCTGGAACGAGGTCTTCTCGCACGCGGAAGCCGCGCTCGGCGTGCCGAACGGCTCGTTCAAGGCGACGGTGCTGATCGAGACGCTGCCGGCGGCGTTCGAGATGGACGAGATTCTCTATGAGCTGCGCGACCACATCGTGGGCCTCAACTGCGGCCGCTGGGACTACATCTTCTCCTTCATCAAGCGGCTCGGCAAGAATCCGGCCTTCCTCACGCCCGACCGTTCCGTGATGACGATGGACCAGGCGTTCCTCAACGCCTATTCGCTCCAGCTCATCAAGACCTGCCATCGCCGCGGCGCCTTCGCCATGGGCGGAATGGCGGCGCAGATCCCGGTCAAGGGCGACGCGCGCGCCAACGAAGCCGCCTTCGCCAAGGTGCGGGCCGACAAGGAGCGCGAGGCGGGGAACGGCCACGACGGCACCTGGGTCGCCCATCCCGACCTCGTGCCGGTCGCCATGGAGGTGTTCGACCGGCTGATGCCGCAGCCGAACCAGCTCTCCGTCCTGCGCGAGGACGTGCATGTGACCGCGCGCCGATCTCGTCAGGATGCACGAGGGACAGCGGACGGAGGAGGGCCTGCGCGTGAACATCCGCGTCGGCGTGCAATATATCGAGGCCTGGCTGCGCGGGCGCGGCGCCGTGCCGATCTACAATCTGATGGAGGACGCCGCGACGGCCGAAATCTCGCGGGCCCAGGTCTGGCAATGGATTCACCTCAGGGCGAAGCTCGACGACGGCCGCGAGGTCACCCCCGACATGTTCAGGACCGCGCTCGCGGGCGAGATGGAGCGCGTCAAGGCGGAGGTCGGCCCCGCTACGTTCGAGGGCGGACGCTTCCCCGAGGCGATCCGGCTCTTCTCGGACATGTCCCTCGCCGACCAGTTCGAGGAGTTTTTGACGTTGCCGGCTTATCGGCTGATCGATTGAGAGCTGTCGCGGCGTTGTAGCCGCGCTCGCTGAGCGCGGCCGGACGCGGTCGGCGAGCGCGTCTACAGAAGCCCCGACCTGCGAGCGCCCGCGAATCGAATTGACTCGCGCGGCCGGCCCATCTATAGCCTGAACCGCTCCAGCGCGGCGGCGACGCCGCGCTTTTGGTTTTTGCGCGCGTTGCGCGGCTGGAAGCCTCAAATCAAAGAGCATTCGCCCGCGGCGCCTCTGGGCGCCGCGATTTGGGTCCACTGCAAAGAAGCCGGCCGCGCGGGATCCCCGCGCAACGAGCCGGGCGGAACACGGGAAAGAACGATGTTCGCAGTCATCAAGACCGGCGGCAAGCAATACACGGTCGCCGCCGACAAACAGATCACCGTCATGTCGCTTCCGGGCGAAGCCGGCTCGCAGGTGGTGTTCAACGAGGTGCTCGCGCTGTTCGACGGCGAGACCAATCGGGTCGGCGCCCCGCATGTCGCGGGCGCGAGCGTCGTCGGCGAAATCGTCGAGCAGACGCGTGGGCCGAAGGTGATCGCGTTCAAGAAGCGCCGGCGGAAGAATTCCAAACGCAAGCGCGGCCACAGGCAGGATCTGACGGTGGTCAAAATCACCGGCATCCAGGCGGGCGCCTGACGCGATTTGCGGCCGGCGGGCAATTCCCACGCAACGCCGCTTGCACTATATACAGGGATTAATCACGCGTCTTCGCGGCGCAAAGGGGTTTTGGAGCAAGGGTCATGGCTCACAAGAAGGCAGGCGGTTCGTCGCGCAACGGCCGCGATTCGGACGGCCGGCGTCTCGGCGTGAAGAAGTTCGGCGGCGAGCGCGTCGTCGGCGGCAACATTCTCGTGCGGCAGCGCGGCACGAAATTCCACGCCGGACGCAACGTCGGCATGGGCACGGACCACACGCTGTTCGCCACCGCCGCCGGCGAGGTCGCCTTCGAGATTAAAGGCGACGGCCGACAATACGTCAGCGTACGCGTATCAACGCGCAGCAGAATAAGGCGGGGTCGATCGACGAGAACCCCGCTCCGGCGACCAGCCCCGCGGACGTTCTCGAAACTTAACCAACAAGCTTCGAGATGAGAGTGAAAGGCGAGATGCCCTTTCATCCGTCCGGTAAGCCAGGCTTACGAAGGGGATGCGGCCGCCGCGTCTCCTTCGTCGTTTAAGCCCCTTTTCGGGCGCCCGGCTGGAGCTTTCATGTTTCCCGATCTTGCCAGAGACGACGTGTTCCGCCTCGAGACGGCGCGGCTTTGGCTGCGCTGGCCGCGTTCGTCCGACGGCGCGGCGATCCATCGCTTCTGCAGCCTGTGGGAAGTCGCGCGTTTCACCGCGCGCATCCCCCACCCTTACCCGCCGGGGTCGGCCGAGCGATTTATCTACGCGGCGCGGGAAGCCAACGCTTCGGGGCGAGACCTGACGCTGGTGCTCGCGCCCAAGAAGGGCAAGCGCGAGGTCATGGGTTCGATCAGCCTCGAATCGCGCGGCGCCGACCGCCTGACGCTCGGGTTCGCCCTCGCTCCCGAATACTGGAACAAGGGCCTCGCGACCGAGGCGGCGCGCGCGATGGTCAAGGCTGGCTTCGGCCTGACCTCGGCGGTCGAGATCCTCGCCAGCGCCTCGGTCGACAACCCCGCATCCCGCCGGGTGCTGGAGAAGTGCGGCTTCGAGATCGTCTCGACCGGACCGAAGGGCGCGCCGGCGCGCGGGGGGTTGGTCGAGAGCCACAACTTCCGCCTGACCCGCAGGGCTTGGGCGGAGGCGATGGCTTTGCGGCGCGAGGAGCTTGCGCTCAAAGCGGCTCATTCGGACGAGCGGACATGAAATTCCTCGATCAGACCCGCGTCTACGTTCGCTCCGGCGACGGGGGCGCGGGCTGCGTCTCGTTCAGGCGCGAAAAGTTCATCGAGTTCGGCGGCCCGGACGGCGGCGACGGGGGGCGAGGCGGCGACGTCGTCGTCGAATGCGCCGGCGGCCTCAATACGCTCATCGACTTCCGCTACCAGCAGCACTTCAAGGCCAAGACCGGCATGCACGGGATGGGCAAGAACCGCGCCGGCGGGCGCGGCGCCGACGCCGTGCTGAAGGTTCCCGTCGGCACCCAGGTCGCCGACGAGGAGAGCGGAGCGATGCTCGCCGACCTTACGCAAGAGGGAGAGCGCGTCGTCGTCGCTCGGGGCGGCAACGGCGGCTTCGGCAACGCCCATTTCACCACCTCGACCAACCGCGCGCCGCGCCGCGCCAATCCCGGCCAGCCGGGGATCGAGCGTACGCTCATCCTGCGGCTCAAGCTGATCGCCGACGCGGGGCTCATCGGGCTGCCCAACGCCGGCAAGTCGACCTTCCTGGCCGCCGTCTCGGCCGCCAAGCCCAAGATCGCCGACTACCCGTTCACCACCCTTCATCCAGGCCTCGGCGTCGTGCGCGTCGACGAACGCGAATTCGTCCTCGCGGACATCCCCGGCCTCATCGAGGGCGCGCATGAGGGCCACGGCCTCGGCGACCGCTTCCTCGGCCATGTCGAGCGCTGCGGCGCGCTGGTGCATCTCGTCGACGCGACGGGCGCCAACGCCGGCGCGGACTACCGCACCATCCGGCGGGAGCTCGCGGCCTATGGCGAAGGGCTCGAAGACAAGGCCGAGATCGTCTGCCTGTCCAAGGTCGACGCCGTCGACGACGAGACGCTGGCGAAGCAGCTCGAACGGCTCAGACGGGCCGTGCGCTCCTATGGCCCGCCCCTCGCCGACGGCGCCAAACGGGCGAAGCCGCTTATGCTGTCCACTGCGACGCGACGCGGCGTGACCGACGTGCTGCGAGCGACGATCGCCGCGATCGAGGCGAAGCGCGACAAGGCGGCATTCTCCTCCGCCGGGGCGCAGCGAGCGGGTTGGAGGGAAGGGCCGGGCGGGTAACGCGCCGCTTCGCCGGCGGCCCGCCTGTCCGACGACCGATCTGCGCGCTGTGCTGAAGGGCGTGCTCGCCGAACAGTTCGGGCTTACGCCGAAGCGATCTTTCCCGATACGGCGTCGATTGCGCCGATGAAGGGGCTGATTGCGTGACCGGATGCGCCATTCCAAGGTCCTCATCCTGAGGCTCCCCTTGCCGCAGGCAAAGGGCCTCGAAGGATGCTCGGGGCCGAGCCGTTCGCGCGCCCTCGTCTTCGAGACGCCCGCTTCGCGGGCTCCTTGAGGCATGAGGGCGCGAGGATTAGGCCCGGCTCCTTTGCAGCGCCCGCTCGATCTTTTGGTCGGTCTTGTATTGGCTGAGCGCGTACACGGCCCAAATCGTCGCCGGGAGCCATCCAATTAGAGTGATTTGGAGGATCAGGCAGACGATCCCCGCCAGGGGACGGCCAATCGTGAAGAAGGCCAACCAAGGTAGGATCAGCGCGATAATCAAACGCATTGCAAGATTCCTTTGGCTTCTTAACGAGCGGGCCGGGTGTCTGCGCGTAAAACGGGAAGCAGCCTCTACGCCTCGAATTCCACTACCGCACACTCGGCCGCGCGCAAACTGACCGTGAATTCTTACCTGAAAGATGATAGACAAAACGAGTTGAACATTGTCATTGAGGCGCCGGGGCGATCAAGCTGCAGCCAAGAGATCGACGACGCGTTGGATGGCGGTGTCGGCGCGGTGATAGGCGGCTTCGAGCCGGCTGTGTGGACGGTATTGCGGGTCCGGCCGGTGATGGAAGCGGCTGTTGGCGAGGGGGCCGCACAGGCGCTTGTGGAAGAAGAGGAAGAGGAGGGCGACTTGGACGCCCTTGGGTGAGAGCCGGTAGGCGTAGCGCGAGCCGTCGCGCTCGATCAGGCCGTGTCCCTTGAGCTTGCGCAAGTCGTAGCGGAGCTGGTTCAGGCGGTAGGTCTTCTCAGAGCGGTCGAAGGTGTCGAGGACGGCTTGATGTGTCTGCCGGGCCGTCCAGCCGCCGATCTGAGGACCGCCATGCAGGAGGACCTCGAACAGGCGGATGATGCGCGGCTCGTGGATCTTGAGGCCGGGATAACGCACCGCGCCGATCGTGATCGGATGGGCGAGGCGCTGCAGCAGCGGGAAATCGACATGCACGTTGAGCCACTCGGCCTGGAAGCCGGCGAAGCGATCCGTGATCAGCCTGGAAGGTGGTCCGCACGGCATCGAGATGGTCGAGCCCCTTGCGCAGGCCGAAGTCGGTGAGATTGTTGGAGACCAATTCGTTGCGCAGAAAGGTCCGGAACTTCTCATACTGTTTGAGGAAGCCGCTCTTGAAGTCGGCGCGGAAGACATGATGGCCGTGCTCGATCTGGTCGATGACCGTGGCCAGCTTGCCATGCATCCGGCGACTGACCCGCTTGCCGAAGATCGTGGCGATCTTGTCGGCGCTGAGCCGCCACAGGCCGAGTTCGCAGCTGCGCTCGAATAGCTTGTGGATGGGAAAGCGGCGCCTGAAGATGAAGTTGCGGCAGTACTCGATCTGGGAGATGGCGTAGAAGCGTGACAGGTTGAGCTTGGCGCGCTCCTTCTTTGAGAACTTCGGTCCGAGGATCAGGGTCCAGTAGTCGAGGCGCCGGCGGATGATCTCTGGGCTCAGCCGGTCGGCCGACGCCTGCAGCGCCGCTACGTCGTCGACGGCGAGGAAAGCGTTGTCATCCTTGCGGAAGCCGATCCCCGCCCGCTTCAGCTCCTGCTCGATGAAGCTGTGGCCGTTGAGATAGTAGGTGGTCTGGAAGGGGAAGAAGGAAGCCACCCGCACAACCATCGGTCCGAGCGCCTCGTCGCGGACATAGAAGTAGTCATGCGTGAAGGGCTGCGCTGGTGCGCGACGATGCGGTAGTGCGGGTCCTTGGCCGGGTGCTTCGGCAGGCTGATGCGGAAGGTCGGCCCTTGCTCCATGCTCTTGAAGATTAAGTAGGCGCCGTAGGCATTGCGCTTCTCCATGCGGCGCAGCCACGGCCGCACGTGGTCCTCCTTGCGTACCCCCTTCTCGGCCCATTCGATCGGGATCGCGTGATTGCGCGCGTAGCCTTCCACCCAATTCTGGTAATCGGCCGTCCGCTGGCTCAGCGCCTCCTTGCTGACCTCCGCCACCGCGACGATCTCACGGAAGAAGTGGACGACCAGCTCGGGCCGCGACAGCGCCGTCAGATAGCCGTGAATGACAATCCGGTCGAAGCAGTGATAGACGAAGACCAAGAAGTCGCCGAACAGCTTGGTGAACAAATCCATGGCAGCCCCCTCGATGCCCGGCAGGGATCGAAAGGCGATCCGGCGTCGACCGGGCAAACAGATGGTGGAGGGGAAGAGCTTTCGCCTCGCCGACGAGGCCCGCTACATCCAGCGCCGGGCTGCCGACCGCCATGGGCGCGTCGTCACGGTTGGTCAGCTTGTCCTGTTCTCTACCGAAACCGGCGACGCCTGGCTGCTCGACCCGTCCGATCAACGCGCCGCAAGGCTGGCCCGCGACCGCGACCCCGAACCCGTCCACATCGAAGAAAACGATACCTCCTTCGTCATCGATTGGAAGGGCAACGATCGCATCGAGGGACCCGCCTTCATCTATTCCGATCGCCAGACCCGGCGCGTCTCGACCATCCTCGGATACCCCACCCACCTGCTCGCGCCACCGTCGTGAAATTTCAAATATCTTTGGCTAGACTTTTCCCGCGACGACGAGATCGCGATCGTGTTTTGCGGCTCGAAAAAGAGCCTGGTCAGCGGCATCGCGATGGCGAACGTGCTGTTCGCCGGCCCGGCCCTCAGCCTCATCGTGTTGCCGTTGATGATCTTCCACCAGATCCAGCTGATGGCCTGCGCCGCGCTCGCGCGCCGCTATGCGAGCGCGCCCGCGCCGGCCGCCGAGCCCGCACGCCTGGAGCGTCCGGCCTTCGGGGAGGGCGCGTTTTAAACGCCCGGGTTGCGTCACGGGCATATGGCACCTTGCGGGTCTTCGCTCGGGGTCCACCGAAGCGTTGTAGCGCGACGCCCGCTCCACCGCGTTCTCTCCCCCTTGCGTGGAGCAAGGGGAGTTTTCGGCTGTCCGAGCGGAAAGGCCGAATGGGAAAGCGCCGCACGACCCCGTCCGAACAAGGGCGTAAAGTCCCCCTGGTCGCGGTAGGGACGCGCATTACTGCGCGCCCCCCGCACAGAACTGTACGTGCGACTTTCTCGCATACGGCTCCCACCTCGGGTGTTTGACGGCAAACCGCTTCTCCGACCAGGGTGGAGGATACGCGCTGCGGGGAGGTGGCGGGCGGCGAACTGCATGATCTGGCTCCACCGGTCTTGTCCCGGTCGCCGCGCCGCCGAGCGGCGCGGCGCCAGAGCCAGAGCACGGAGTCCGGGAAGCCATCGACCGCCCGACTTGGTCGGGACGGCGTGGTAGTTCATGAAGTCTCGCACGACCTGCCCCAGCCACTTGCCGGTTTCCGGCGGCGGCCAGTGCATGCGCATTCGCAGCTTGTCTTTCACCTCTTTGAGTTTCGCCCGCACGCGGTCCCGGCGGGATGTCCTGTGGATCAGGAACTTGCCCCTCCGCGATTTGCCGCAAATGAAGGTGAAACCCAGGAAGTTGAAAGTCTCCGGTTTGCCGAGACCGCGAGCCGCGCGAGCGGCCGCCGCATGGCGGCCGAACTCGATGATTTGGGTCTTGTCCGGGTGGAGCGAGAGCGCAAACGCCTCGAGCCTCGCCCGCATCGCGTCGAGGAAGCGCCGCGCGTCGGCCTCATGCTCGAAGCCGAGGACCAGGTGAGTGGCGCGGGGGAATCGCACCCCCGCGCTCTCGCAGAACCGTACGTGACACCCTCGCGTCATACGGCTCCCATTGTTCGGCCGCGTCCAAAGAGCAGGGGCCAATGAGCAAACAGGCCGGTCTGGCGGCGTGCGATGCGTTGCAGCCAGTGGATGGCCCCGCGTCTTGTGCCTGCGCAAGGACTTGAACTTCCGATCGGCCCATCGCGCCAGAAAGACATCGATGTGCCGCAAGGTCGGGTAGAGAGCCGACGGGTAGAACCGTCCATAGTAGTTGATCCATCCGCGGATATGCGCATTGAACATCCGCGCCAGATCGTCGAGCGTCTTGTCGCTGCGTTGGTGAAAGGACCAGCTTCGAACCGTCCGCCGGATCGCCTTGAGCGCTTTGTCGCCGGCCGCAGGGCTGAACCAGACGCCGACCTTTCCGCCCCGCCGGCGCGACAGCCTCGGCCTGAACGTGTAGCCGAGGAAGTCGAACTTCTGGTTCGGATAGTGTCCGCGCCGATCATCATCCTTGCAGTAGACGATCTTCGTCTTCTCCGGATGAAGCGTCAGTCCGCAATCCGTGAACCGCTTCTCGAGCGCATTCCGCAGCGCCGCTGCTTGCTCCTCACTTCGGCAGTGGCAGATCGGGTGAGTGGCGCGGGGGGATCGCACCCCCGCGCTCTCGCAGAACCGTACGTGACACTCTCGCGTCATCCGGCTCCCATTGTTCGGCCGCGTACGGCCTTGCCCGATCCACAGGGTTCCTCCCATCGCTGGTTGACCCTGGTTTCGGGCTGAACAACGCGGTCCCTTCAGTCCAGCTCCATTACAGAGCCTTCATCCCTACTACGGACCGCCCCGCCCCTGTGCCCCGCATCGGTACTCTCATCCTCGCAGGGACCGCCTGCTTGGATTTCTCCCTTCGCATCGGAGCACATGTTCCCCTTCCACAAAAGCCTGCCTCAGAGTCACGCCGCCTCCATGCCGGATGCCGTCTGGGCAGCAATCAGGCCATCCCCCAGACTCGTCCCGGGTTAACGACTTCCCCCCGGTTTCGACATCGTCCATACGCTTTCGACACGTCATCAGCGGTTCGCTTTCGCTCGTCTCTCTGAGCCGCACCTGACGGGATCAAGTCCCGCCTTTTCCGCAACGCTCACCACCACGGCTTTTGACCGTCGCAGCTTGCGGTGGTTTGGAGCCTGCCCCTGACGGCCGGCTCCGAGGGGCCTGCCCTCATCTCTTGCACAGCATCGCACCTCCTTTCGTCAGTGCGTTCGTGGCGCACAGGTATCGGCGTAGCGCACGATGATCATGTCTCCCTTGGCTTCGCGTTTGCGCCATTGCTCGGCGAAGAGGTCGATGACGTATTGGAGGTAGACGTTGGCGAGCAGCGGCGAGATCACCGACCCCTGCCCCGTTCCCCTTTCACTGACCGTCAGAAGCCACTTCCGGATCAGGCGGAGGATGCGGACGTCGCCGATCCGGTGCTCCAGCAAACGCATGAGCCATTCGTCGCTCACCGTATCGAAGAATGAGCGGATGTCGGCGTCCAGTATCCAGTTCACCTTCCTCTTGCCGATCCCGACCACCAGGGCGTCCAGCGCGTCATGCGCGCCGCGTCCGGGGCCGAACCCATACGAGAACCCAAGGAAGTCCTCCTAGTTCTACTGAGAGGCAGTTGCAAAATTATTCGGACATCCTAACGTAGAGAGGCAATATATTTAGATCAAGTCCGGCGCGTTTCAAGTGATATGCTATAAAATATTACGCCTTGTCTTTAGCGGATGTTGAAATATTGTTTTGGTTCCATCGCCCTGATTTGCGATAACAGGCATGACCAACGATCCTCTCGACGCCATGAAAGCCCGCTGGAACCATATCCAGGGCACTCTGTTTCCTTGGCTTCGTGAGGAAATCGACCCGATGACCGAAGCGCTCGGGCGGCTCGTCACGACCCTCGACGTGATCGGCCTCGAGGCCTTCGTTCCCGAACCGCCCCGAGGCCCCGGCCGGCCGCAAGGCGATCGCCGCGCCCTCGCCAGGGCCTTCGTCGCCAAGGCGGTGCTGGGCGTTCCTACCACCACCGCGCTGATCGAGCGCCTCGATGTCGACAAGTCGCTGCGACGCATTCTCGGTTGGGAACGACGCTCGCAAGTGCCGTCGGAAGCGACGTTTTCCCGCGCCTTCGCGGAGTTTGCGCAGTCCGATCTGCCCGCCAAGATGCACGCGGCGCTGATCGAGCGCTCGCTCGGCGGGCGCATCGTCGGCGTGATCGCGCGCGACGCCACCGAGATCGAGGCGCGCGAGAAGCCGGTCAAGACGGAGCCGAACGACAAAAGTGAGGATCCGCCGCCGCCCGATGGCGCTCAGCCGACGCGCAAGCGCGGACGCCCGCGCAAGGACGAGCAACGGCCAAAACCCGAGCCGACCCGGCTCGAACGGCAGACCACGCAGAACCTCGATCAGATGCTCGCCGATCTGCCCTCCGCGTGCGATGTCGGCTCCAAGAAGAATAGCAAGGGCTACAAGGAAACCTGGATCGGCTACAAACTGCATCTGGATGTCGCCTGCGGCCAAATCCCGGTCTCCTGCGTACTGACTTCGGCTTCCGTCCACGACAGTCAGGTCGCCATTCCCTTGATGACCATGACCGGTGCCCGCGTCTCCTATCTCTACGATCTAATGGATGCGGCCTACGACGCCGCCGCCATCCATGACCACAGCAAGGCGCTCGGCCATGCGCCGATCATCGATCGCAACTTTCGCGCCCAGCACGAAGCCAAGGCCGAATGGGCCAAAGAAGTCGAGCGCATGAAACTCATCCACATACCCGACCCCGACGACCGGCTCTTTGATTTTCGAACCATGGCCGAACGCGTGAACGCCCGACTGAAGGACGAATTCGGCGCGCGGGCCGTCCGCGTGCGCGGCGCGATCAAGGTCAAATGCCACCTCATGTTCGGCGTCGTCGCGCTCGCCGTCGATCAAATACTCCGCGTCACGCAGTTTCGGCCCGCGCCGGCCTGAGCCTCGGCCGCTCACAACGCCTAATGAAGGCGAATTGCGTCGCGCTCATTGAATTTTGCAAGAGGCTCCATCGTCTTGCTGTTTGCGCAGCCGCGTCGGCTGAGACGTCGGTCACGCCTTCATAGATTGTCCCGTCCGGGTCTTTCCAGCCCTTTCTCAAATTAGCTCCGTTGCCAACCCCGTGTCTTCGGCTTGACGCTTGACGCCATTGGGAAGCCAGGCAGATTTGCCGGGACGGGTAAGCAGTCGCTCTGCTGCCTTGGCCGTTCGTCGGACGCCACAAATTGTGGGCTGCTCACTGGCGAAAAATCGGCCAACTCAAGGCGAAAATATCCAGCGAAATCAATAGGCAACCCAGGAAAATGTGTTTTAAGGGAGTCTCCCAATTGCCAATAGTGTGCCCCCAACGTACGCTACAAATTAAGGGAAAGGTTTGTCTCCCCTGCCCTGCGAAAAGTGTGTCGAGTGTAAGACGCCAAGTGGCTCTCTACCGGTTGCGGTGAACTTGTCCCTTTCATCGGTTTCAAAGTCAAGGTTATAAGGTTATATAGAGAGGCAGTTGCAAAATTATTCGGACATCCTAACGTAGATAGGCAATATATTTAGATCAAGTCCGGCGCGTTTCAAGTGATATGCTATAAAATATTACGCCTTGTCTTTAGCGGATGTTGAAATATTGTTTTGGTTCCATCGCCCTGATTCGCGATAACAGGCATGACCAACGATCCTCTCGACGCCATGAAAGCCCGCTGGAACCATATCCAGGGCACTCTGTTTCCTTGGCTTCGTGAGGAAATCGACCCGATGACCTCACGCATCCCCTCATTTACGCGAACCCGAAGGTTTCGTTGAAGACCCTGTTTTCATTTATGAATTCCTCGTATTTGACGAGGAGCGGCCGCAATCTCTTCTCGGGCATGGTGGGGATGAGGTCGTAGAGCAGGCAGCCCTGGCGGAACAGCGAATGGACGCAGCGTTTGACCGTGCTGGTTCTGAGCGATCGGTCCATGCCGAGGCTTTCGCCGGCCGCGCCGAGCAGCGTGAGCAGGAGGATCGCCAAAGCGTTGAGCAGCAGCAGACGGTCGCGCCGTTGTGGATCGCCGATGCGCAGGACGCTCAGGCCCATGCCGAAACGCAAATCCTTGGTGTCGCGGAAGCCCGGCTCGATCGTCCATCGTTTGGCGTAGAGCTTGACGATCTGGGCGGCGCTCGCGGCCGCATCGCTGGCGGCCAGATGCCAAGCCTCCTTCATGCCCCTGGCGTGGACGCAGACCGCCGCGCCGACCTTGTGGCGGGCGGCGGCGAGTTCGGCGCCGCGCAGAAGGCGGGCGCGCCCTTTCTTGCCGACCCAGTCGGCGGCCAGGCGCGTCTCGCCGTCCGCCGCGGTCACATGGACGTTGCCGCGAAAGCGGATGACGTAGCCGAAACCGAGGCTGTCGAGGAATTCGAACAGTTTGACGTCGCCGAAGCCGCGATCGGCCAGGATCGTCACCGCCACGCCCTCGGGCAGGATCGCCTTCAAATGCGTCAGGCAGAGGTCCTCGAAGTCGTTGCGCTGGTCCTTCAGTTCGTCCTTGTCGACCGTCAGCCACAGGAGCGGCGTCGCCCGGCCGTGACGCGTGATCAGGCTCAAAGCCAGCGTCGCCTGATTGTCGGCGTCGAAATCGGTCCAGTCCATCGCCACGACGATCGCCTTGCGCTGGCCCACGACCTCGCGAACCCACGGCGCGAACAGGTCCCAGACGACGACCCCGGCGTTGCTCAGCAGACGATCGACCTGTTTGATCGCGTGTCTGTCCGAAAGACCGCGCGCTTGCGCCAGCGCATGCCCGATGAGCGAAACGGCCAACGACGCCCCCGTCAGAACCCCCAGCGTCCCATTGGCCAGCGAAAGAATGCGCTTGGCGTGCAAGCTCCCCGAAAACGTGCGCTCTACAAACTCATGAACCAATCCCACCCGCTCGATCGACCTGCGCATGAGCCCCCGCCCGGCTGATTCGTGAACCGGCCACGGGCTGACTTGCCAATCCAGGCAATTTCGAGTTGATCAAGAATGAGGGGATTCGTGAGCCCGATGACCGAAGCGCTCGGGCGGCTCGTCACGACCCTCGACGTGATCGGCCTCGAGGCCTTCGTTCCCGAACCGCCCCGAGGCCCCGGCCGGCCGCAAGGCGATCGCCGCGCCCTCGCCAGGGCCTTCGTCGCCAAGGCGGTGCTGGGCGTTCCTACCACCACCGCGCTGATCGAGCGCCTCGATGTCGACAAGTCGCTGCGACGCATTCTCGGTTGGGAACGACGCTCGCAAGTGCCGTCGGAAGCGACGTTTTCCCGCGCCTTCGCGGAGTTTGCGCAGTCCGATCTGCCCGCCAAGATGCACGCGGCGCTGATCGAGCGCTCGCTCGGCGGGCGCATCGTCGGCGTGATCGCGCGCGACGCCACCGAGATCGAGGCGCGCGAGAAGCCGGTCAAGACGGAGCCGAACGACAAAAGTGAGGATCCGCCGCCGCCCGATGGCGCTCAGCCGACGCGCAAGCGCGGACGCCCGCGCAAGGACGAGCAACGGCCAAAACCCGAGCCGACCCGGCTCGAACGGCAGACCACGCAGAACCTCGATCAGATGCTCGCCGATCTGCCCTCCGCGTGCGATGTCGGCTCCAAGAAGAACAGCAAGGGCTACAAGGAAACCTGGATCGGCTACAAACTGCATCTGGATGTCGCCTGCGGCCAAATCCCGGTCTCCTGCGTACTGACTTCGGCTTCCGTCCACGACAGTCAGGTCGCCATTCCCTTGATGACCATGACCGGTGCCCGCGTCTCCTATCTCTACGATCTAATGGATGCGGCCTACGACGCCGCCGCCATCCATGACCACAGCAAGGCGCTCGGCCATGCGCCGATCATCGATCGCAACTTTCGCGCCCAGCACGAAGCCAAGGCCGAATGGGCCAAAGAAGTCGAGCGCATGAAACTCATCCACATACCCGACCCCGACGACCGGCTCTTTGATTTTCGAACCATGGCCGAACGCGTGAACGCCCGACTGAAGGACGAATTCGGCGCGCGGGCCGTCCGCGTGCGCGGCGCGATCAAGGTCAAATGCCACCTCATGTTCGGCGTCGTCGCGCTCGCCGTCGATCAAATACTCCGCGTCACGCAGTTTCGGCCCGCGCCGGCCTGAGCCTCGGCCGCTCACAACGCCTAATGAAGGCGAATTGCGTCGCGCTCATTGAATTTTGCAAGAGGCTCGATGGACGATCACGTCGGCCGCGGCTTTGGTGGGAAAAATTCAAAAATCCCGATATGTTCACCACTCGCGTCGCCGCGCCACATTCCTGTCGGCTACGACGCCATTTGGACGCCGCGTCCAACCGTCAATCCCGTAGATTTTCAAACTCAGACCCTAACCGAGGGAAAGCCGACGGCGTTCACGACAATCGCGGTCTTTGGGCTTGGCAAAGTCGGCCATCTCGCCGCCGAGCTCCTCACCGAGGCCGGATTCGAGGTGACCGGGTTCGACGCGCGCCCGATCGCGGACGCGCCGTTTCCCGTTCGCGAGGTGGATTTCACCGACCCCGGAGCGTCGCTGGAGGCGCTCGGCGGGCAGGAGGCTGCTGTCCTGCCTCCCTTACGCTTTCAACAAGGCCGTCGCTTTGGCGGCCCATGCGCTCGGCATCCACTATTTCGACCTCACGGAAGACGTTCCGACGACCCGGCACATCCGCGCGCTCGCGGCCGACGCGAAAGGAATCATGGTGCCGCAATGCGGTTTGGCGCCGGGATTTGTCGCGATCTTGCTGATGCGCGAGGACCGCGAAGCAGCCGGGCGGATCCTACCTACGCCAGGCCGCCCGTCGACGACGACGTGGTCTATGTCCATGTGGCGGCCGAGGGTTTGGCCGATGGACGGCTGGGCCGCAGGGAATTCGTCCGGGCCTACTACCCGATAGAAATCCGCTTTTCGGGAGCGTATAGCCGGAAAAGCATGGCCCGACCCCCTCCCTCGGCCTCCCCCACAAGGGGGGAGGGAATCCGCTCCTTGGAAGCTGGCCGACGGCGGAGAGCTGGATCGCTCAATGGCCTCTTGGTCTAACCTGCCGAGGACTTCCCTGGACGCCACGATATGGCCCTGTTTGATGAACAAGCACCACATTACTCGCGCGCCCCGAAGCCCATAGCCCAACCTCCCACGGCGCCGGGCTATCGGGGATGCGACGAGTTGTCCCACCGTCGTCGTTTACATCTGTCGATTTGGTAATGAGCCGGCGAACGCGGGCCAAAAAGGATGGTGGCCAATTTCGGCTGAAGCGCTCGGCTAAGTGTCTGTTTCAAAGTCGTGCGCCTCATCCTGAGGCGTCCTTTGCGAAAGCAAAGGGCCTCGAAGGATGCTGCAGAGTGCGTTTCCGACGCCGCTCGCGCCGCCTGGATCGTCCTTCGAGGCCCCTTCGGGGCGCCTCAGGACGAGGGCGGTGGGCTTTTGAAACAGGCTCTAAGCGCTCAGACAAACAGGGAAACGATCGATCGATGGCGTCGACGCGTCCGGCTCGAGGATGGGCTTAAGTTCTATTTAAGCCGTCTGGCGCGACAAACCGAGAGTCCTGGCTGGCTCACGAGGCCAAGCGCCGAGTTGGGCGACGCGTTGAACCGCCGCCCGACGCAGGATCCGGCCGGCATGGGAGGACGACTCCACGCCGGGACCGGTTCTTTGGCTTACGAAGCGGCCTCGGTCGAGAGCGCGACGAAGCGGCTGCTGTCCTCGGTCTTGACGTGCATCAGCACGGACTTCTTGCCGTCCGCCTTGGCCGCGTCGATCGCCGCCTTCACGTCCGACGGTCGCGACACCGGCTTGCCTGCGACCTCGAGGATGACGTCGCCGGTCTGGATGCCCTTCTGCGCGGCCGCCCCGTCGGGGTCGACGTCGGCGACGACGACGCCGGTCTTACCGGCGCCATCGACCTCCGCAGCCGGCGCGAGCGTCATGCCGTACTTCGCCATCGCGTCCTTCGCATGCTCCGCGGGCGCGTCGGCCTTGGCCTGCCGGTCGTCCGGCAGGGCGCCGAGCGAGATCTTGACCGTCTGCGGCGAGCCGTTGCGGATGATCGAGAGCTCGGCCTCCTTCTTCGGCCCGAGCGCCGCGATCTTGCGGGCGAGATCATGCGAGTTGGCGACCGATTCGCCGTTGACCGAGGTCACCACGTCGCCGTCCTTGACGCCGGCCGCCGCGGCGGGCGAATCGCTCTCGGTCTTGGCGACCAGCGCGCCCTTCGCCTCCTTGAGGCCGAGGCTGTCGGCGATGTCCTGCGTCACCGGCTGGATCTGGACGCCGAGCCAGCCTCGCTCCACCTTGCCGTCCTCCTTCAAGGACTGGACGACGCCCTTGGCGACGTCGCTGGCGATGGCGAAGCCGATGCCGACGCTGCCGCCCGACGGGGAGAAGATGGCGGTGTTGACGCCGACCACTTCGCCCTGCGCGTTGAAGGTCGGACCGCCCGAATTGCCGTGGTTCACGGGGGCGTCGATCTGCAGGAAGTCATCATAGGGGCCGGCGCCGATGTCGCGGCCGCGCGCCGAGACGATGCCCGCCGTCACCGTGCCGCCGAGGCCGAACGGGTTTCCGACCGCGATCACCCAGTCGCCGACCCGCGGCGCCTGCGAGGCGAACGAAACATAGGGATAGTTGGAGCCTTCCTTGACCTTGAGCAGCGCAAGGTCGGTCTTCGCATCCGTGCCGACGACGCGGGCCGGAATCGACTTGCCGTCGGCGGTGATGACCGTCACCTCCTTGGCGTGGTCGACGACGTGATTGTTGGTGACCACGTAGCCGTCGGCGGAAATGAAGAAGCCCGAACCCTGCGCCATGCCCATGTGGGGCCGCGCGTGGTCCTGCGCCGCCGCGCTCGCCGAACTGGCGGAAGAACTTTTCGAGCGGGCCGCCCTTGGGGAAGTTGGGCATCAGCTGCGAATCGCCGTCGTACGACACGTTCGATTTCGTCGATCTTGACCTTGACGGAGACGACCGCGCCTTTGACCCGGTCGACGACGTCGGCGAACGAGGCGGGGCCGGCGGACGCGACAGTCGCGCCGGCGAGAGCGGGAACGGTTGCGAGCGGCAGCCCCTCGATGGTCAGGCCGCCGACGGCGGCGACCGCCGCCGCCCCGAGCAACGCCGCGCGGAATGATTTGGGCCGGGCGACACGAACCGAAAACAGATTGGCCACTTCTTTCTCCATGACTTCAAGGATCGGCCGGCGCGAAAGTGGTCCGGCGACGCGGGGTTGATACTGGACGCGCGTTAACCCGCCGATGGAGGGAGCATGAACAGTTGGTAAGCTGCGTTCGTCGAACGCTCGCCGTCAGTGCCCTATACTATGCTCGAGTTGTCGCGAGCTCACGGTCTTGCGTAAACGAGGGGACAAGCAAGTCAGAGATCGGGCGCGACATTCTAGGTTGCGGGCCTAGTGTCAAAATCAGACGGATGCCGCCCGGCGGCAGGTCGGCTATGGTGGACTCCCGCCGTTCCCTGGCGATGCCTGTAGGCCCGGAATCCGCCCAAAGGGGACGTTCTATGTCGTGGATGTCTGTCCATCCACTGGACGACCCGGCATCCCGCCATGCGTTTGAATGCGAAAATCGCTTCGCGTTCGAAGCGCGCCTGGGATCAAACCGCGTTACGGAGGCGCAGGCGCGTGCCAGACGGCCTCATAGGACTCGCGGAGGTTTTCGCGGGTCACTTTGAACCCCGTGGAGGTGATCCACGCCGGTGGCGGGCGACCGATCAGCTCGAGCAGCGCGGCGCTCGCCGCCGCCGCGCCCTGGTCATACGGCCTTTGCGCGGCGATTCCCTTGAGCGGTCCGCCTGAGCGAAGTTCGGCGGCGATCTCATTGCCGAGATCCACCGGGAGCGACCTTGCGCCTTCGCGGATCGCGGACAGGACTTTCAGCGCCGGCACGTCCCAGGCTACGAAGACGCAGTCGAGATCGTCTGGTACGCCTCGGCCGCGTCCTCGACTTTGGCGAACCGGCCGCGGACCAGGGTGACGTCCGGGCGCACGGCGCTCATCCACTTGCGAAAGGCAATCTCCCGCTCATTCGTGACGAAAAACTCCCGCTTCATAGTTCAGGATGCCGGCGACGGCCTGGTTCGTCACGTATGGCGAAGACAGTTCCGCCGCGATCGCGCCGAGCCCGAAATTATCGGCGGAGCGCTTCAGCGCTCGTCTGCTGACCAGGAGAAACTCCCTTGGCGACTCTTTCGTTTCAAGCGGCGCTCCCACGCCTGTATCAGCGGGAGTGCTTCCAGCCTCTTCGGTCGGAGACGAGCGCGCAGCGGTCACCGGGAATTGATAGATAACTGCCGCAATGAGGTCAACGGGAGCGTCCGCCACATTCAAACTGGCCCACTGCCAAAAGCGGAAGGCGGGCCGCGATCACCGCTTAATTGCATTGCAATGTTATGCGGCCGCCTGCCGTGTTGCCGCCGCCCATCATCAGATTCGAGTTGTTCTGGCATTGCAAATTGCCCCGTACGCTGTTGCCGACGACATCGACGGGGCCGGTGTTGCCGTCTACCGACATATTGCCGCCGATGGAATTGTCGAACATCAGCGCCGAGTTTGAATTGCCGACGACTTCTAGATTGCCGCCGATCGTGTTGCCTGCGCAAAACTGCGGCGCAGTCGACCCAATCTGGACGGCGGTGCCGTCATTGTTGAGTTGCATATTGCCGTAGACCGTCGTGCCGCACACGGCATTGTTCGCGCTGCCCGGCGGGATGTTGTTGATTTGCAGATTGCCGCCGACTGTCGCCGAGGGGCCGAGCGTATAGGTCCCGCCCCCGTTCACCGTCAGATTGCCGCCGACCGCCGCGCTGTTGAGAGCGAAGTTGCCCCCGACCACATTCACGTTCCCGGAGACCCGGCCGTTGCGGAATACGCAATCCTGACCGGCGGAGACGGTCACATTGCCTTTGAAGGTGCCGTTATAAATGCCGTTGCACAGCCCCCCCGAGATAGGCGCGGATTGCGGTACTGGGATCGGGATGAACACGCCTAAGGCGGTGGGGCCGCTGCCGACGGGGATTGTGGCGGTCACCGTATTCGTCGCCGTGGCGATCACCGATACGGTGCCGGTGCCGGGAGCGATGTCATTCGTGACACAGACCTTGCTGCCGTCCGGGGTCACCGCCACGCTAAAGGGATTGCTGCCGGCGGGGATCGTGGCGGTTACCGTATTAGTTGCCCCGTCGATCACCGACACGGTGTTGGACCCGAAGTTTGCGACATAGATCTTGCTGCCGTCCGGGGTTACCGCTATCCCGATGGGATCGAAGCCGACGGGGATCGTGGCAGTTACCGCATTTGTCGCCGTGGCGATCACATATACGGTACCCGCGGCGTCGTTTCCCACATAGACCTTGCTGCCATCCGGGCTCACCGCCACGCCGCCCTGAGAATTGCCGACGAGGATTGTGGCGGTTACTGTATTCGTCGCCGTATCGATTACCGAAACGAAGGCTATGTCCTCGACATAGAGCTTGCTGCCATCCGGGCTCACCGCCCCCACGCCGAAACCGCTGAGGGGGATCGTGGTGGTCACCATATTCGTCGCCGATCGATCACCGCCACACCGAGTCCGCCGTTCGTGACATAGACCTTGCTGCCGTCCGGGGTCACCGCCACTCCGCCAGGAGAATTGGCGATGGGAATCGTGGCGATCACCGTGTTGGTTGCCCCGTCGATCACCGACACGGTGTTGGAGCCGAAGTTTGTGACGTAGACCTTGCTGCCGTCCGGGGTCACCGCCACGCCATAGGGAGTGCTGCCGACGGGGATCGTGGCGATCACTGTATTCGTCGCCGTGTCGATCACCGACACGTCGTTATTAGAGAAAGAGCCGTTCGTGATGTAGGCGTTTTGCGCGAGGCTTTGAGCGATGCCGACAATACCGGCAAGGGCAAAGGCCGCGCTCGCAAGTAACCCGGAAATGTGAAGTTTCATGGCACGCCTCCCGGACAGCGGATCGAGGCCTGCCCGCCAGCCGGGGAAGGCTGATCCGTCGATCTTGATCAGCATCATAATCCAATCGCGCTAGATTTCATCTGACCCTCGTGAAGTAGGACAGGGCAATCGACTGAAATTTCGCGTGACAAGGGCCCGAAAGTCTGAATCTGTCGCAGTCCTCTGATTCGTTTGGAGGATGGGTCGATGACGGAAGGGGACGCGACGGCCGGGGCTTTGAAGGAGACGACGGTTTTCCTGTCGCATTTTAAGGACTTGCCGGACTATCGACAGAAAGGAAAGGTCGCCTATCCGCTCGAGGAGGTGCTGCTTTTGCTGTTGGCTGCGGCGCTGGCGGGAGCGGAGACGGTGGCCGACATTGCGCGCTTCGGCCGGGCCAAGCTGGCGTTCCTTCAACGTTTTCGACGCTTCGACAACGGCACGCCCTCGCACGACCAGTTGGGCAACATCCTGGCCAAGCTCGACCCGGTGGCGTTCCAGCGCTGTTTTGTGGCGTGGACGGCGGCGCTCACGAAGACGTCGGCCGAAGTGATCGCCATCGACGGCAAGACGGTGCGGCGCTCCTACCAGAAGAAGGGGGCGGAAGAGCCGATCCATGTCGTCTCGGCCTTCGCCGCGCGCCAGCGCATGGTGCTCGGACAGACCAGGGTCGGCGACAAGTCGAACGAGATCGTCGCCATTCCGGCGCTGCTCGAGCTGTTGGCCATCGAAGGCGCGGTGGTGACCATCGACGCTGCGGGTTGCCAGCGCAAAATCGCGCAGACAATCATCGACAAGAAGGCCGATTACATCCTCGCGTTGAAGGGCAACCAGGGCACGCTGCGCGACGATGTCGAGTTGTTCGCAAAGGAGCAGAAGGCGGTCGCGTTCAGGAATACGTCCGTCAGCCAGGACACGACCGTCGACGGCGACCACGGCCGCATCGAGACCCGGACGGTCACTGTTTTCCACGACATCGGCTGGCTGCAGGACAGCCACCAATGGCCGGGCCTGAAGTCGGTGGTCATGGTCGAGAGCGAACGCGAAACCAATGGCAAGGCAGAGACCGAGACGCGCTTCTACATCACCTCGCTGACCTTGCTCGCCAACGCTGTGGGACCGATGATCCGCAGTCATTGGATGGTCGAAAACGGCCTCCACTGGGTGCTCGACATGATCTTCCGCGACGACGAATGCCGCGTGCGGACCGACAACGCGCCCTTCAACCTCGCCATCGTCAAGCACATCGCCCCGTGGTCCCACCAATGGGGTCCAGTTCACTTCCCCTGGGAGCTGTTCCCGCAACGATGGCAGCTACCCGTACAGTTCGCGTTCTCTATGAAGTCACGATTTATCGCTTGGCTTTAGGATTTGCTATTTTGCTGATTCGGCTGAATGGCGGACGGCGGCGAAGATGGGGCATGAGGGGCACTCGAGTGAAGCGCGTTTTGCGGAATATGTCGATTCCTTAGCAACGGTTTTGGGCCGTGAAGATCGGGCAGGACCTTTCAAGGATTATTGCACGGGGCTGTTGATGCCAGGCGAGCGCAACAGCGTGGAGCCGATCGCGTCAGTTGTGGCGCCGGCTCGTGTCTCGGCGAAACATCAATCGCTGCTGCATCTGGTTGGGCAGGCGGCCTGGTCGGACGAGGCCTTGTTGGGCAAGGTGCGCGAGCTTGTCCTGCCGGCGATCGAAGCGCAGGGCAAGATCGAGGCTTGGATTGTCGACGACACAGGCTTCGCCAAGAAGGGCGTGCACTCTGTGGGCGTGGCGCGGCAATATTGCGGGCGGCTCGGCAAGACCGACAATTGTCAAATCGCGGTGACGCTGTCGATCGCCAATCACGCGGCGAGCCTGCCGATCGCCTATCGTCTGTATCTGACGGAAGATTGGGCGGCGGACGAAGCGCGGCGCAAGAAGGCCCATGTCCCGGACGATGTGATCTTCAAGACCAAGCCGCAGATCGCGCTCGATCCGATCAGGGCTGCGCTTGCAGCCGGCGTCTCGCCCGGGGTGTTGCTGACCGATGCCGGTTACGGCGCTGACGGCGCGTTTCGCTCTGGCGTCACGGCCCTGGGTTTGCCCTATGTGGTGGGCGTGCAATCGACACTGAGCGTCTGGCCTCCTGACACGGCGCCGCTGCCGCCCAAGCCCAGGAGCGGGCGGGGCCGCCCGCCATCGCGCGTTCGGCGCGACGGCCAACATGCGCCTCTTTCCGCCAAGGAGCTGGCGATGGGGCTTTCCGAGGAGGCTTGGCGCGTCGTCCCGTGGCGGGAAGGCTCCAACGAAACCTTGACCTCGCGCTTTGCCGCGGTGCGGATACGACCAGCTTCGCGAGACTGGAAACGAGCGCCTCACCCGCTCGAATGGCTCCTCATCGAATGGCCTGAGGGCGAAAAAGAGCCGACAAAATATTGGCTTTCGACCTTACCGGAAGACACGCCCATCGACGTTCTCGTCGACACGGCCAAATTGCGCTGGCGCATCGAGCGCGACTACGAGGAATTGAAAAGCGAACTCGGCCTCGCCCATTTCGAGGGGCGAAGCTGGCGCGGCTTCCATCATCACGCAGCGCTTTGCATCGCAGCTTATGGCTTCCTGATCCGCGAACGAGCGGCGATTCCCCCCTCAGGCTCCCGGCGGCGCGAAACGTCTCGCCTATCCTCGCGTCCCAGACCCCGAGGCGCCGCCGATCCGACCCGAGCGGGATATCGAAAACTCAATCGCGACCATCCGACGACAGATCACAGTCGTTCTGGCTCGAACCCTCATGCGCTGCCCATGCTGCCAAGCAATCCGACCAAGACAACCCTACAGGGGATCGTCGTGACGCAGTAGAACTAGGCGCCTGTCCGAATAATGCAAAAACCGAGCTCCGGACACAGCATATAGTACTACGAAACAACGGTGTGTTCCATTTATAGTATACCTCCTTCAAAAAACCGATTACTCGGATGGGCTCCTCGTAGATCGCGTTCAGCACCTCCTGCACCGCCCTCTGGACGATCTTGTCTTCCAGCGCGGCGACCGCCAAGGGCCGCTGCCTGCCGTCCGCCTTCGGAATGAACCGCCGACGTGAGGGAAGCGGGTGATACGGCCCCCCCCTTTTTGTGGACCCGATCGCAGAGATCGGCGAGCTTGCTGTCGAGATCGGTCTCGTAGTCGCGCCACGTCAGGCCGTCCACGCCCGGCGCAGCGTCCCGCCTTAACGCGCAGAACGCTTCCCGGAGCCGGTCGACGTCGACGTGGTGCAAGAGCGCGGCGAACCGCGTCTCCTTACCTTGCTTTGCGGCTTGTCGTACGCGGTCCAGGCCCTGTGGCGCGCCGTCCCGTCCCTGCGTTCGGAGCGTGCGTTCCTGTCCCGCGTTCCCCTTGGCCCCCGCCCTTCGCTCCCCAGGCTCCGCCGCCGGTTCCCCGGCCTTGTTCGCCTGCTTCGCCGCTACTATGGCGGGGCCCGACTTCTCACGCCCGTTCGTCATGCGCTTCGGCTCTCAAGCCTTCCGTCGACTGATGACCGCTTCGCTCCACTTCCTTCCGTCCGCGCGGCTCTTTCTCCGCCCCGCGCGCTGCCTCTTTACTTTGTTAAAACACAAAAATCGGCACAGCTCGTAACAAATTGAAAACAAATTCACATTTTGCGCAGGCAGCCGGGCAATTACCGCAATTACGCCGGTCTAACCCATTGAAAACGCCGAAAACGACATTGGGCGGGCCTCGTAACGATTTGGGATGGATTTGCGGTTGGTCGCCCCAACCGCTTGGCGCGCCGGCACCATTATGAGGGGTTAGCAGCAAGGCCTCGCCGTCCGGTGCGGCGCCGGTCTAGTATACGTTGTGGTTGAGTAAAAACCGCCGCGTCGCGATCACGGCTTTTAGGCGCGGCGCATGGCTCGGCAGGGCCGGCGCAAGTCGCCCGGAAATTGCGCCGCAAGCGATTGAAAAGACGCGTTTTGCGCCCGGAAATGCCCTCCCCCAAATCCGTTGAGGACTATTTCTTCTTCACATGCAGCGGGACGCTCGCGACGAAGGTTGAGCCCTGGTTGATGCGGCTCGTGATCGTCAGTTTCCCGCGGTGGCGGGTCAGGATGTGCTTGACGATGGCGAGGCCGAGCCCGGTGCCGTTCCGGGCGCGGCTTTGCGTGTCGTCGACGCGATAGAAACGCTCGGTGAGGCGGGGCAGGTGCTCGGGCGCGATGCCGTAGCCGTAGTCGCGCACCGTCAGGGTCGCTTCCTTCTCCGTCACCCCGACCGAGACGTCGACGTGTCCGGCGTTACCATCGTCCGGACGGACGCCATATTTGATCGCGTTCTCGATCAGATTCTCGGCCACCCGGAGCAGTTCGTCGCGGTCGCCCGTCACGAGCACCGGCTCCGATGCGCTGAGGCGGATCTCGACCCCCAGCTCTTCCGCCACTGGAGTCAGCGCGTCGACCACGCTGCAGGCAGTCTGGGCGAGATCGACCGCCGTCTCCGGCCGAACGTGCTGCTTCTGCTCGATGCGCGACAGCGAGAGCAGGTCCTCGATGAGCCGGGCCATGCGCCGGCCCTGCTGGCGCATGATGGCGAGAAACCGGTCCCGCGCCTTGGCATCGTCGCGGGCCGAGCCCTGCAATGTCTCGATGAAGCCGAGGAGCGAGGCGAGCGGGGTGCGCAATTCGTGGCTGGCGTTGGCGATGAAGTCGACCCGCATGCGTTCGGCCCGTCGAAGTTCGGTCAGATCGCGCAGCGTAAGCAGGGTCGCGACCACGTCGTTGTCGGCGGTCGCGAGCGGGGCGACGCAGACGTCGAACAACCGCTCGACCGGCACGCGCTCGCTCCATTGAACCCTCTCGACTTCGCCGCTCGCCATCACTCGCCGGCGCGCATCGACGACGTCGGGCGCGCGCAGCGCCAGGACGAACGGTTCGCCGACCTTGAGCCCCGGCAGGAGACTGAGCGCGGGCTGGTTGGCCGCGGCTGCGCGTCCGTCCGGCCCGACGATCACCGCCGGCTCCGGCATGGCCTCGACAAGCTTCGCCGCGAAGGGGGAGTGGATGAGGGTCTCGAGTTGAACGGCCTGCGGGTCGCTCATCGCGGGGATTCGCTAATCGTCCGACGGCGACGACATGGCTTCTCGGATCGAGCGCCAGCGCCGCGTCGCCTCGATCCCGCCAAGCAGCGCCATCGCGCCGATGAAGGGCGCGACGTAGTAGATGCCGCGGAAAAGCAGGAGGGAGGCGAGCAGCGCGTCGCTGTCGCCGCCGACGCCCTGGAGAATGGTCGCCTCGAATACGCCGAGGCCGCCGGGCGAGTGGCTGGCGATGCCGAGCATGGCGGCGAGCGAATAGAGCGTGGTGAAGGTCGGATAGCCGATCGTCGAGCCTTTCGGGAGGAGGACGTAAAGCGCGGCGGAGGCCGAACAGACGTCGATGACCCCCAGCGCCATTTGTCCCAAGGTGAGTAGCGGCCCAGGGAGCTTGAAATTGCCGAAGATCGGCGCGCCTCGCCAGCACATGCGGCCGACCCAGCCGAGATAGACGATCAGCGCGGCGAGCGCGCTGAGCCCGATCAGGCGGTTGGCGAGCGGGTTGAAGTGGTCGATTTCCGCCACGGCTTCGGACGCGGATATGAACCCGACGCCGACGATAAAGCCCATCCCGAGCCAGAAGGTGACGCCGGCCACAACGGTGAGACTCGCGACCTTGCCCGCCGTCAGACCGGCCGGCGCATAGAGCCAATAGCGGACGGCGCCGCTCGTCACGAGGGGAAACCCCAATGTGAAGGAAACAGCGTAGCTCGCGAATGACGCGAGCGCAGTCAGCCAATAGGGGACTTTGATCCCGAGGTGCCTCAGCGCGAGACCGTCATAACCCGTCAGCGCCAGATAGCTCAGAGCGGTGAAGGCGAAAGCGAGCGTGATCTGATCGCCGCCCGTCGAGGCGATCGCCGCCTTGAACTTGTTGACGTCGACGTGAAGCAGCGTTCGCACGAAGATCGTCAGAGAGACGGCGATGATGAGGACGCTCGCTGCCAACCCCAGGCGCCGCAGCGTCCGGCGCCGGCGTCGGACCGCCGTAATCAAGCGCGCGACCAAATTGTCGGGATCCGGGGGCCGCGGCGCGCTGCCGGACGTCCGGTTCGAGGCCGGGCGTCGTTCCTGGACCTGCGCCATGCCTTGTTCCTGTTGACCCGGCGCCGCCTATACGGCGTCGGCCGACGCCGTGCAAGCGATTAACTACCTGCGTCTTATGCTAAAATGAGGGCGGTCAGCCGACCACGACGCGCTGTTTGGTCTTCCAGGATTGGTAGGCTGCATTTGCGAGAAGATTGGCCTTGAGGCCGTCCTCGCCGTCGGGACGCGGCTTTTCACCGGCCTTCACAGCGTTCACGAACGTGTCGAGCTCGTTCCGGTAGGCGGCCTCATAGCGCTCGAGGAAGAAGTTCAAAACCTTGTCGCGGGCGAAGCCGTGGGCGTCGGCGACCTCGACTGTGGTTTCCATCACGTTGGCCGCGTGAACCATGCCGTTCGCGCCATGCGCCTCGACGCGCTGGTCGTAGCCATAGGTCGCGCGGCGCGAATTGGAGATCTGGACGACTTTGCCCGACTTCGTCTCCATAATGACGACGGCGGTGTCGATATCGCCTGCCTGGCCGATCGCCTTGTCGACGAGGGCCGAGCCCATGGCGCTGACCGCAACCGGATCCTCGCCCAGAATGAACCGCGCCATGTCGAAATCGTGGATCATCATGTCTCGGAAGAGGCCGCCCGAGCGAGCGATGTAGGAGACCGGGGGCGGGGATGGATCGCGCGACGTGATCGAGACGATCTCCAGCGCGCCGATGGCGCCCTCTGCGACGCGATTTTGCAGCGAGGCGAAGTTCGGATCGAAGCGCCGGTTGAAGCCGATCATCAGGGTCGCGTCCGTTTGCTTGACCACGTCGAGGCAGGCGCGAATGCGTTTGACGTCGAGGTCGATCGGCTTTTCGCAAAATATCGCCTTCTTCGCGCGCGCCGCGCGCTCGATCAGGTCGGCGTGGGTGTCGGTCGGCGAGCAGATGGCGACCGCGTCGACCTGATTTGAGCCCAAAATCTCGTCGATCGACGCCGTTTTCGCTCCGGTCGCCGCCGCCAGCTCGTCGGCCGCGGCAGGGTCGGCGTCGGCGACAAAGGCCACTTGGCAGTCGCGCCGCGCGGCGACGTTGCCGCCGTGGATCTTGCCGATGCGCCCAGCGCCGATGATCCCGAACTTCATGATTTGCTCCCTGGCGAACGCGTCCGGGAACCACCCCGGAACGAGCGTCAAAAAAGAATATCCGTTCCATATTGACTTGGGAATAGAATTTTTGTTTCATTCGGGCGTCCGGTCGTTAACGGCCCGCCCGCCGTGACCCCGAGGGAGAAAAACGCCCATGGTCGCCCGGCTCTTTGCCGAACGCCGGGCCGCAGGCCTCGTCATCCGCGGCCGCAACGCCGACAACGGCGCGCGGGTGGCGAAGGAGATTTCCGCGGCCGGATGTCCGACAGTCTTCGTCCAAGCGGATCTCGCCAAGGTTGGCGACTGCCGCAACGTCATCGCCGAGGCGAACAGGCGGTTCGGCCGGGTCGACGTCCTAGCAGTCTGTCGGACTTAACTTCGGACCATTGATTTCATTAGCCGTTTTTCAAATGTTGGGAGAAACACCATTCCGTAATGATATCAATATCTTACGCGGCATCCGAAAAGTTAAGTCCGACAAACTGCTAGTGAACGCCGCCGCGCTGACCGACCGGGGCGACATCTTCAACACGACCGAGGAACGCTACAACGAGATCTTCGACGTCAACGTGCGCGCGCCCTTCTTCCTCATTCAGGAGACGGTCCGCATCATGCGACGGGAGAAGATCGCCGGCGCGATCGTCAACATCCAGTCGATGTCGGCGCATGGCGGACAGCCGCACATTGCAGCCTATTGCGCCTCCAAGGGGGCTCTCGCGACCCTGACCCGCAACGTCGCCCACTCGCTCGTGAAGTTCCGTATCCGCGCCAATGGCCTCAACATCGGCTGGATGTCGACGCCGGGCGAGGACCAAATCATGAAGACCTATCATGGCGCCCAGGACGGTTGGCTCGAAGCCGCAGCGAAGACGAAGCCTTTCGGACGGCTCATCGATCCGAAGGAGGTCGCCCGCGCCTGCGCCTATCTCGCTTCGGACGAATCCGGGCTGATGACCGGCGCCAACATCGATTTCGACCAGAACGTCGTCGGCGCAGGCGACGCGCCGATCGAGCCCTGAACGGAAAGGCTCGCCCGTGTCCGACCCGCGTCTTGACATCATCACCATCGGCCGCTCCTCGGTCGACCTCTACGGCGTCCAGGTTGGAGGGCGGCTCGAAGACATGGCGACCTTCTCGAAGGCGGTCGGGGGCTGCCCGACCAACATCGCGATCGGCTCGGCGCGCCTCGGGCTCAAGAGCGGCCTGATCACCCGGGTCGGCGACGAGCACATGGGCCGGTTCATCCGCGAACAATGCGCGCGCGAAGGGGTGGACGTATCTGGAGTCCACACCGACCCGTCGCGCCTGACCTCGCTCGTGCTGCTCGGCGTCCGGGACGAAAAAACCTTTCCGCTCATCTTCTATCGCGACAACTGCGCCGACGGGGCGCTCGATGAAGGCGACATCGATCCGGCCTATATCGAAAGCGCCAAGGCGATCCTGGTCAGCGGCACCCACTTCGCCCGCGCCAACACCGCCGCGGCTCAATTGAAGGCGATGCGGCTCGCGCGCGCCGCCGGCCGCAGGATCGTGTTCGACATCGACTATAGGCCGAATCTTTGGGGGCTCGGCGGACACGGGGCGGGCGAGGAGCGCTATATCAAGTCTGGCGACGTGACGCGCAGCCTCAGCGCCATCCTGCCGCAATGCGATCTCATCGTCGGCACCGAAGAGGAGATGATGATCGCTGGCGGGGCCGACGATCCGCTCGCGGCGTTGAGCGCCGTGCGCGCTGCGACCGCGGCGACGCTGGTGCTCAAACGCGGCCCCATGGGTTGCGTCGTGTTTCCGCGCGACATTCCCGCAAGCCTGGACGAGGGGATCAAGGGACCGGGCTTTCCCGTCGAGGTTTATAATGTGCTCGGCGCCGGCGACGCTTTCATGTCGGGCTTCCTGCGCGGCTGGCTAAGCGACGAGCCGCTGGAGACCTGCTGCGCCTTCGCCAACGCGGCAGGCGCCTTCGCGGTGTCGCGTCTCCTGTGTTCTGCCGAATATCCGACCTGGACTTGTCTCCTGCGCATTCCAACTTGCGCAGTTGGCGACCAGTTTTTGGATTTCGTCGCAAGGCAACATGAATCAGCTCAAGGAGTTGACCCCCCGAAAGCCCGAAAGTGCCTGTTTTGACGTGTACTGACGACCAAGGGTGTTGACGTGTCATCGTGACTGTGTTCTGGGGGCGACGCGATTTGCGAGGCCTGATTCGTACCCGCAGAATTCGACCGATCTGGCCTTCGTCACAAAAAATGTAGTGCGACTTTTTGTCTAAGCCGTTGATTGCATTGATAGCGGGTGTCGATTCTGCGCAAGTTGGGTTAGGATAGCGCCCTGCTCGCTCCGTCAACCGCGCAAGAGCGCGGTGGTTCGCTTCGCTACGCGCCCTTCGGGGTGACTTACGCTGCGCGCGGCGCTCTGCCCGTCGGCAGGTCGGGACGAAGGGAGGGCCGTCGCGGTCGAACCCAGGGATGTTCAGGCGGCGGCGAGCGATGCGGTCTTGTCGTAAAGAGTTTGGTCTTTCAGCATGGCGCAGGCGACGGCCAACAGACGATCGGCGAGGGTTCGCGGCTCGCGTCCACGGCTCTTGCCACGCTGGCGCAGAGCGGCGTAGCGCCTCCTGCTTTCCGGATCGACCTGCATGGCCACGCGGGCCCAGCGATAGACGGCCTCGCGCAGACGCGCGTTGCACGCGGCGCTCGGCGTTGACACCGTCGCCCCGGTCACCCGCCGCAGCGGCAGGGCGCGCTCTTGGATGCACAATAGAAATGTCCCCTTGGCCTGGGGGAGATGATGCGCGGGTTTGGCGGGGTCGGGGAGTGAATTCGCAGCAAGCGGCGGGTCCAGAAGAAAGCTTTTCAATCGAGCGGTCCCGCCCGCGTCCAAACGACGATTCGACGCAAGCCCTCGCTGACGCGAAACCAGACCGGCGTCGCCCCGTTCTCGATAGGCCCGAACAAGCCGCTTCATTTGCCGAACGCAAAGCCCCAACCGCTCCGCCGCCAGCCCTTGCCGCAAAACCTTGCTCGCCACCTGCCCAATCACCACCAGCCGTTCGCGCTCCCCCGAACTCATCGCCAAAATCCCCTCGACCTTGCACGTCCCCAACCCTGGGGTGAGGGGAGCCGCCCGCTAATCGCTCATCGCCCATTTCTCCGCGCTGGCGCCGGCGAGTTCGCGCACGCGCCGCTCGTCGGCACCGAATTCGCGCGCGTCGCCCTCGAAGACGATCTTGCCGTCGTCGAGCACATAGGCGCGATCGGCGATCTCCACTGCGGCGCGGACGTTCTGCTCGACCAACAGCACGGAGACGCCCTCGCGCCGCGCCGCGGCGACGATCCTGAAGACTTCCGCGACGATCAGCGGCGCGAGACCCTGCGAGGGCTCGTCGAGCATGAGGAGCTTCGGATTGAGAAGCAGCGCGCGCGAGATCGACAGCATCTCCTGCTCGCCGCCCGAGAGTTGGGCGCCCTTGCTCGTCTTGCGCTCGGCGAGGCGCGGGAAGACCTCATACACGCGCGCGATCGACCACGGTCCCGGCCGCTCGACCGGGACCATCAGGTTCTCCTCGACGGTCAGATTGGCGAAGATGCGCCGCCCCTCCGGCACATAGCCGACGCCCGCCTCGGCGATGCGGTAGGGCGGGAGCCTGGTCACGTCCGCGCCGAACAGTTCGACGCGTCCCTGGCGCGGCGGCGTCAGGCCGATCAGGCTGCGCAGGGTCGTCGTCTTTCCGGCCCCGTTGCGCCCCAGGAGGGCGACGATCTCGCCCGCCCGCACTTCGAGGCTCACGCCATGCAGAATGTGGCTCTTGCCGTAAAAGGCCTCGATGCCTTCGGCGCGAAGCGCAATCATGCGGCGGCCTTGCCGAGGTAGGCGGCCTGGACCTTGTCGCTGTCGGCGATCTCCTGCGGCGTCCCCTCAGCCAAAACCCGGCCCTCGGCGAGCACCATGATTCGGTCGGCGAGGTTGAAGACGACGCGCATGTCGTGTTCGATCAGCATGATCGTCAGCCCCCCCTTTCCGATGCAGCCGCCGCACCAGGCGGGCGACGTCGTAGGTCTCCTGGTCGCCCATCCCCGCAGTCGGCTCATCGAGCATCAACAGGCGCGGGCGCAAGGCGAGCGACATCATGATTTCCGCCGCCCGCTGGTCGCCATGGGTCAGCGCGCCGACGCGCGTGTTTCTCTTCTCCAGAGTCCGCCCATAGCGAGAAGCTCCGCGACCCGCTCTGCGACGCCCGCGCGCGCGGCGCGGCCGAGCCATGGCTTCAACCGGTAACCGGCCGCGATTTCGACCGCGACGCGGATATTCTCGGCGACCGAAAGCTCGGGAAAAATTTCGGTGATCTGAAACGTGCGCGCCATTCCGCGCGCGACCCGCTGTTCGGGCGCAAGCGCGGTGACGTCGCGCCCGTTGAACAGGATCGCGCCCGAGGTCGGCGCGAACAGGCCGCTGACCAGATTGAAGAACGTCGTCTTGCCTGCGCCGTTCGGCCCGATGATCGCACGCAACTCGCCCGGCTCGATCGTCAGCGACACGTCGTCGATCGCGATCAGATTGCCGAAGCGCTTCGAGGCGCCGCTGACCTGAAGCAGGGTCATGCCTTGGCCGGGTTACGCAGCATACCCAAGAACTCCGCGCGGAAAGAAGCGCACGACCAGCACGAAGACGAGCCCGATCACCGACATCCAGTTTTCGGTGTGGCTCGAGACATAGTCCTGAAGCGCGACAAAGATCGCTGCCCCGATCAGCGGCCCCCAAAACGAACGCATCCCGCCAAGCACGGCCATGATGACGAGATTGCCGGACAGGTCGAAGCGCAGCGCGCGCGGATCGGTGAAGTTGTTGAGCAGCGCGTAGAGCGCGCCGGCCACGCTGACGAACAGGCAGGAGATCACGAAAGACAGCCAGATGTGAAACTCGATCGGCACGCCGAGAAAGCGGGCGCGCCGCTCGTTCTCTCGGATGGCGATCAGCGTGCGTCCGAAGGGCGAAGCGAGCAGCATCGCCATCGCGCCGACGCAGAGGGCGAAGATCGCCAGCGCGAAGTAATAGAATGCCTTGTCGCTGCCGACGATGTCGAGCCTGGCGAAGCCGATGTCGATCGGCTGACGGCGCCAGCCAGTCAGCCCGTCGTCGCCGCCGGTCACCGAGTTCCAGCGGAAGGCGAGAAAATAGAACACCTGGCCGAAAGCGATCGTCACCATGGCGAAATAGACGCCCCGGCGCTTGACAATCAGCGCGCCGATGACCATGGCGGCGAGCGTCGCGACCAGCATGCCGAGCGCCATGGCGGGGATCGTCCCGGCGCTGAAATACTTGATCGCCATCGCGGCGCCATAGGCGCCGAGTCCGAAATAGGCGGCGTGGCCAAAGGACAGGACGCCGGTGAAGCCGAGCAGGAAGTTGAGCGACATCGCCGCCAGTCCCATGACGACGATGCGGCTGGCGAGTTCGGTATAGCCGCCGATCGCGCCCATCCAGAACGGCATGAACAGAAGAGCGACGCCGACAGCCAGGTCGAGGGCGTGGCTGCGCACGCCGTTGAGTGCAGCCTCGCCTCTCCTCAACTCAGCCTCCCCTCTTCGCCCAGAAGACCGCGGGGGCGGATGAGCAGCACCAGCCCCATCATCACATAGATCACCGCCTCGGTGGCGGAGGGAAAGTAGACCGCTGCCAGCCCGGAAGCGACGCCGATCAAAAGACCGCCAAGGAGCGTGCCGAGCAGGCTGCCGAGGCCGCCGACGATGATCGCAACGAAGCTCGGCATGAGCAGATTCGCTCCCATGGTCGGCGAAAGGCCGAGCAGGCCCGCCGCCAAAGCGCCGGCGAGGCCCGCCATGTAGATGCCGATGCCGAAGTTGAGACTGCGTAGCAGCCGGATGTTGACGCCGAGCGTCGAAACCGTGTCGAGGTCGCGCGTGCCGGCGCGGATGCGCATGCCGAGGCGCGTGTGTTTGAGCACGGCGAACAAGCCGCCGACCGCCGCCGCGACGATGACGATCATGAACACGCGATAGCCGGTGACGAAGAAGAACTGGCTCGACAGCGACGTCATCAGCCACCCCGGGACCTGGAACGGCACGCTCTGCGCCCCCCAGATATAGCGCGTCGCGTCCTCGAAGATATAGGCGAGGCCGAAGGTCAGCAGCAGTCCGTAAAGCGGATCGCCGCCGTAGAGCGGGCGGATCAGCAGCCGCTCGATCGCAAGGCCGAGCGCCGCGGTCAGCGGCGGCGCGACGATCAGCGCGCCCCAGAAGCCAATATAGGGGATCAGCGTGTAGGCGAGATAGGCGCCGAGCGCCAGGAACCCCCCGTGGGCGAAATTGATGACGCCGCTCAGGTTGAGGATCAGCGACAGGCCGAGCGCCATCAGCGCATAGAACGCCCCGACGATCAGTCCGTTGAAGACGTTGAACAGGACAACCTGAGTCATGCGATGTGTTCGTCGCTCGCGTGAGTGGCGAAGGCGGGAGCGAGCTCGCCCCCGCCTCTTCGCATGACCGTCAGGTCGGCCATGTCATCTTGCAGCCGCTCTCCTCGAGCGTTCCCGCGACGTCCGTACCCTTGACGACCTTGGTGACCTTGAACAGATCGTCCGGCGCCGAGCCCTTGGCCTGCGCGTCGCCGACAAAGAGCGACGCGATCAGCTGGTTCTGCCCGGCGCGGTAGAAGGCCGGGTTCGGCCCAAGGGCGATCTCAAGCGGCAGGTGGAAGTCCTGCAAGGCCTTCGCCATATCGACCGCCTTCAGCGATTTGGCGCTGGCTGCGGCGTGCGCGCAGGTCCAGGTCGAGACATAGCCGAACCAGGTGCGCGCCGTCGGCACGCGACCGGTGCGCTTCTTCGTCGCCTCGACGAATTCCGCGACATGCGGCACGCCCGGCTGGTTCCAATACCATTCCATGACCCAGGTTCCGACGCGCGCCTCGGGCGGCAGGCCCTCGAGCGGCTCCATCTCCTGTTGCGCCCCTGCGAGATGGACCTTGTTCTGCAGCCCGAACTGAACGGCCTGCTTCAGGGCGTTCAGCATGTCGTCGCCCTGAGTGAGGAAGATGATGACGTCGGGATTGGCCGCCTGCGCCTTGATGAGATAAGCCGAAAAATCGACGGTGCCGAGCGGCGTCAAGTCGCCGCCCACCCTTTCGCCGCCGAGCGCGCCGATCGCCTTGACCATGCCCGCCTCGAGCGTGTGACCGAAGGCGTAGTCGGGCGTGATGTAATAGAACTTCTTGCCGTATTCCTTGACGAGCGCCCCCGCCACCGCGTTCGCCTCCATCTGCGTCGTGTTGCAGACGCGGAACACGTTCCAGTGGCAGCTTGCGCCCGTGACCGCGTCGGTATGGCCGCCGGGCACGATATGCAGGACGCCCTTCTCGTTCGAAACCTGGGCCATCGCGAGCGCGAGCGCCGAGTTCACGTTGCCAAGCAGAAAGTCGACCTTGTCGCTCTCGATCAGCTTGCGCGCCTTCTGCACCGCGGCGCCCGCGTCGCCGCTGGTCGAATCCTCGACGACGAGCTCGACAGGGCGGCCGAGGATGCCGCCTTTGGCGTTGATCTCCTCGAGCGCCATCTGGCAGCCGATCAGCTCGTTCTTGCCCGGGCCGGCGTAAGTCCCTGTCAACGGATTGTCGAGCCCGATGCGGACGGCGTCCGCGGCGCGCGCGCGGACGACAAAGGGGCCGGCGATCTGCGCGGCGGCGAGCACAAGACCGGATTTGACGAGTCCGCGGCGGTCCATGCCGGCGCGCGAATGGGACTTGGGCACGCTTCGTCTCCCTTGTTTGCGAGAGGTCTCGGCGGACGCGATCCTGTTCCGCCGAACCCGTCGATCTTTGATCGTGAACAGTGTTGGTCCACTGACCTCTTGCAGTCAAGCGGCTGCACCGGTGCCCTTTGACAGACCGTTCGACCGCCTGCACGATTGGGTCGCGCCCGGCGACAAGCCGGGCGCGACCCGGCGTCCATGTCCAAAGGAGCGCGCGATGGCTGATCAGACCCAACCGATGGTCGTCCTCAACGACGGGGCGTCGATGCCGCAATTCGGGCTGGGGGTCTTCCAGACGCCGCCCGAGACGACGGCTGAAGTCGTCAAGCAGGCGGTCGACCTCGGTTATCGCGCGGTCGACACGGCTTCCATGTATCGCAACGAGGAGGGCGTCGGTCAGGCGCTCGAGGGCCGGAGGGACGTCTTCATCACGACGAAGCTCGGCAACTCCGATCACGGGTTCGACGAAACTCTGCGCGCATTCGACGCGAGCGCGCGGAAATTGCGCCGGGCGAGGCTCGATCTCTACCTGATCCATTGGCCCCGGCCGCGCGTCAATCGCTACGTCGACAGCTGGAAGGCGTTCGTGCGTCTGCAACGGGAAGGCCGGGTCCGCTCGATCGGCGTGTCGAACTTCAATCGCGATCATCTGGAGCGGATCATCGGCGAGACCGGGGTGACCCCGGCGGTCAATCAGATCGAGCTTCATCCCCGCTTTCAGCAGGAGACCCTGCGCGCGTTTCATGAGGAGCGCGGCATCAAGACCGAGTTCGTGGAGCCCTCTCGGGCGCGGCGCCCTGCTCGCCGACCCGGTCATCGTGAGCATTGCGGCGAAGCACGCAGGGACGCCCGCGCAGGTCGTCATCCGCTGGCACTTCGACAGCGGGCTGATCGTCATTCCGAAATCCGTGCATTCCGAGCGCCTCAAGGAAAACATCGGCGCGCTCGACTTCCGCCTGGACGACGAGGACATGCGGCGCATCCGAACCCTCGACTTGCCGGGCGGTAGGATCGGTCCAGATCCGGCAACCGCGACTTTCTGATCCGGGTTCTCGACCCCGTCAGCGAAAGGCTGTTGTTGCGCGCCGCGCTATTCAGCCTGACGCAGATTCCGGATGTAATCGAACGACACCGCGATGATGATGAAAGCGCCGACGAACGCGCCCTGCCAGAATGCGCTGATGCCGAGAAGGCCGAGGCTGTTGCGGATGACCTCGATCAGGGCCGAGCCGACCAGAGCGCCGAACGCCGTGCCGACCCCGCCGGCGAGATTGGAGCCGCCGATGACGGTGGCGGCGATCACCTGTAATTCCATGCCGGAGCCCAGATTGGTAGTCACGGCGCCGAGCCATCCGGTTTCGATGATTCCGGCGAGGCCGGCCGACAGCGACGAAACCATATAGACCGCGAGCTTGACCCGTCGCACGGGCACGCCGGTCAGGTCGCGGCCTTTTCGTTGCCGCCGATGGCGAAGACATAGCGCCCGAACCGCGTCCAGCGCAGCGTGAAGCCGGTGATGAGCGCCAGCACGATCATGTAGATGACCGGGTTCGAAATGCCGAACAGCAGCGCGCCGCCGCCGAGGAACAGGAGCTTGCTCTGATCGGGGCCGAATTGGAACACGACGGTGTTGTTGGAGGCGACCATCGCCAGCGAGCGGGCGAACGACAGCATGGCGAGGGTGACGACGAACGGCGGAATGCCGAGGTAGGCGATCAGCACGCCATTGACCGCGCCGACGATCAGCGCCGTGCCGATCGCCGCGGCGATGCCGATCTCGATGCCGTAGCCCGCGTGCATGACCACGGCGAGAATCATGCTGCACAAGCAAAGCACGGAGCCGACGGACAGATCGATGCCGCCCGAGATGATCACGATCGTCATGCCGAGCGCGATGACGGCGGTGAAGGTGAAGTTGCGCGTGATGTTGAAAAGATTGCTGGGCGTGGCGAAGGAATTTGTCGCGAAGGTCAGAAAAAGGCAGGCGGCGACGAGCGCCAGGAACACCCAGAACGCCTGGCGCGACATGAGCCAGGAGAGCCACGTCTGCTCCTGCTGTTGGATCGGAATGTCGAGCTCGCTTGCCATGGCGTGAACCTCGAATGTCGGGCGCGGCTTGCGCCGCCGCTAGAATGCGTTCTCGATTGCGCCTGTGATCAGGCCCGTCACCTCCTCGGGCGAGCTTTTGGCGATCGGCTTGTCGGCCACTTTTCGGCCCCTGCGAAGGACGACGATGCGATCGGATACGGCGAAGACGTCCGGCATGCGATGGCTGATCAGCACGATCGCGATGCCGCTGTCGCGCAAGCGCCGGATGAGGCTCAGCACTTCGGCGACCTGTCGCACGGAAATAGCGGCGGTCGGCTCATCCATCAGGATGATCTTGGCTGCCGACAGGCGGGTGCGCGCGATGGCGACCGCCTGGCGCTGGCCGCCGGACATCTGCTGAACGAGGTCGCGCGGACGGGTCTCGGATTTAAGTTCGGCGAAAATCTTCCCGGCGCGACGATACATCGACGCGTAGTCGAGGATTTTGAACAGACCAAGTCCTTTGCGCAGTTCGCGGCCGAGAAACACATTGGCGGCGGCGGTCAGGTTGTCGCAAAGCGCGAGGTCCTGGTGCACGATTTCGATGCCGTGCTGCCGCGCCTCGATCGGCCTGTGCAGCACCAGTTCGCGGCCTTCCATGCGCATCATCCCATGCGATTGGCGATAGTCGCCGGCGATAATTTTGACCAGCGTCGACTTGCCGGCGCCATTGTCGCCCATCAGTCCGACGACCTCGCCGGGATCCAACGTGAGCGACACGTCGTTGACCGCTTGGATGGCGCCGAAATTCTTGGAGACGTTCTCCAGCTCGAGCATCGCCATGCCAGGATCCGCCTCCCCTTCGACGCGATGGCCCGCGCGCTGTTTTCGTCGGTTCAGCAGTTCTCCGAACCGCGCGTTCGTCATGAATACCCGGCCCGATGTTGACGGGTCAACGCGCGCCTCCGCGGGGCAAAGCGTTTGACCCGCGACAAGATGTCGTTTGACGCGCGAGCGCGCCAAAGGCAAGAATGCGTAGGCGCAAATGCGCCCTGCGGATTCGTCGGCAGACCCCGCGCGTCGAATCCGTCACTAGGAAGAAACTGGCGCCCGACGAAGTCTCGCGTGACGCCAAACATGGGAGGAAGGATATGAAGAAGGTCGCACTCGCTTTGGCCGCGGCAGCGCTCACTCTGTCAGCAGGCTCCGCGTTGGCGCAGAAGAAACAGCTCGTCATCATCGTCAAGGGCCTCGACAATCCGTTCTTCGAGGCCATCCACCAGGGGTGCGAGAAATGGAACAAGGAGAACGCCAGTTCGCCTTACCAGTGCTTCTACACCGGCCCGGCATCGACCTCGGACGAAGCGGGCGAAGCGCAGATTGTCAGCGACATTCTCGGCAAGTCCGACACCGCCGCGATCGCCATTTCGCCGTCGAACGCGCCCATGATCGCCCACAGCATCACATCCGCCAATCCGAAGATTCCGATCATGACGATCGACGCCGACCTCAAGAAGGAAGATTTGGCGCTGCGCAAGACCTATCTCGGCACTGACAACTATCTCATGGGCTACAGGCTCGGCGAGTATGTGAAGAAGGACAAGCCGAAAGGCGGCACGGTCTGCTTCATCGAAGGCAACGCCGCCGCCGACAATATTCTGCGCCGCGCGTCAGGCACGCGCGACTCTCTGTCCGGCAAGAAAGGCCTCGACAGGCTCAACGGCGAGGGCGGCTGGACCGAGATCGCGGGCTGCCCGGTCTTCACCAACGACGACGGGGCGAAAGGCGTGCAGGCCATGGCCGACATTCTGGCCGCCAATCCGAAGCTCGACGCATTCGTGCTCGAGGGCGGCTGGCCGCTGTTTGACGCGCCGCAGCCCTACCGGCAGCTCACCGATCAGGTCAAGGCGCGGCTCGCCGACAAGTCGCTGGTGATCACCGCCGCCGACACGATCGGCGATGAAGTCGCCATGGCCAAGGAAGGGCGCGTGAACGCGCTGGTCGGCCAGCGTCCTTTCGAGATGGGCTATAAGGCGCCGTCGATCATGATCGACCTCATCGAGGGCAAGAAGGTCGCCGATCCGGTCTTCACCGGCCTCGACGAATGCACCAAAGAGACCGCGGACACCTGCATCCAGAGGTGAATGCTGCGCCGCGAAGCGCTGTCAAACGAACGGGAGGCGCCCCGAGCGCCTCCCTGCTCCTACCAGTTTCCCGCACGCACTGCCGACCACAACGCCCGGCGCCGCGCCGCCTGGCCAAGCGAACGAGCGGGCACCGCGAAGCTCCGGAACCATCGCATGCGGCGCTATCGGGTTGCGGTCATTCCGGGAGACGGCATAGGCAAGGAGGTCATTCCTGCCGGCCTCGAGGTCCTGGAGGCGCTCGCTGAGCGCGACGGCGCATGGACCTTCGAACGTTTCGATTGGGGATCGGACCATTATCGCGCAACCGGCCTGATGATGCCGCCTCACGGCCGCGAGCGGATCAGGAACCACGACGCGATCTATTTCGGCGCGGTCGGTTCGCCCGACGTGCCCGATCACGTCAGCCTCTGGGGCCTGCGCCTCGCAATCTGCCAGCTGTTCGACCAGTACGCCAATGTCCGTCCGGCGCGCGTGCTGCCGGGGATCGTCAGCCCGTTGCGAGAGGTGAACGGTCCGGAGCTGGACTGGGTGATCGTGCGCGAAAATTCCGAGGGCGAATATGCCGGCGTCGGCGGACGCGTGCATCGCGGCCTTCCTGAGGAAGTTGCAACCGACGTCTCGATCATGACGCGTTCCGGCCTCGAACGGATCTTCCGCTTCGCCTTCGCGTTGGCGCGCTCGCGCCCACGAAAGCTGCTCACCATCGTGACCAAATCGAACGCGCAGCGCCATGCCATGGTGATGTGGGACGAGATCGGCGCCGAAGTCGCGCGCGAGTTTCCGGACGTGACGTGGGACAGGATGCTGGTCGATGCGATGACGATGCGCATGACGATCAGGCCCGCGAGCCTCGACACGATCGTCGCGACCAACCTGCATGCGGACATTCTGTCCGATCTCGCGGCGGCGCTGGCCGGCTCGCTCGGAATCGCGCCGACCGCCAATCTCAATCCGGAGCGCCGGTTCCCCTCGATGTTCGAGCCGATCCATGGCTCGGCCTTCGACATCGCCGGCAAGGGGATCGCCAATCCGATCGGGTCGTTCTGGACGGGGGCGATGATGCTCGAACATCTCGGCGAAAAGACCGCGACCGATCGGCTTGATGCGGGCGATCGCGCGAGTCACCGCGGACCCGTCGCTTCACACACCCGACCTCGGCGGCAGGGCGACGACTCGCGCGGTGACAGACGCGGTGACCGCGACGATCCTTAGCGAAGAACTCTAGCCGGCAAGGCGATGTCGCAGGCCTGGCGGCATGGGAGGGAGGCTGCAAGGCCGCGAGACGCGGATGTCGGCTCCCATCCGACACGTAAGCGGTCGGAGGCAGAGACCCCGAGCCACGTAGACCAGCGACCGCAATGAGAGGGGTTCCGATTCCTCTCATTGACGGCCCGTCACACTGTCCGCGTCACCTTCATCAGATGCGGCGGCTGGTCGGGATCGCGGCCGCGGCGGCGCGCGACCGCCTCGGCCAGGCGATAGAAGGCGTGCAGCGCGGCGATGGGGGTCGTCAGCGCATGGCCGCCGTCCGGCGCGACGAGCGTCGGCCAGCGCGGGTGGGGCGCGACGTCGACCATCAGCGGCGCGGCGCCGAACGATTCCAGGCGATCGACCGTCTCGAAAAAACCGTCGCGCGCGGCGTCGGCCGGCGCGAAGCAGAGAATTGGGAAGCCCGGGACGATGACGCCGGCCGGCCCGTGCAGCACTTCGGCCGAAGAGAACGCCTCGGCGTGGATCGCCGAGGTCTCCTTGAGTTTCAGCGCCGCCTCGGCGGCGACGGCGAAGGTCGCGCCGCGCCCGATCACGTAGAGCGAACTGGCTCTTCGCCAGCGTCTCGACGGCCTCGTCCGGCGGCGCGTCCCGCGAGGTTTCGAGAATCTCGGGCAAGCGATCGAGCGCGGCGGCGAGGCCGGCGTCTTCGCTCCAGCGCGCGGCGAGCGAAGGCCGGCGACGAGCGAAGCGATCATCGACTTGGTGGCCGCCACCGACCGCTCCTCGCCGGCATGCAGGGGCAGGAGCGCGTCCGCGTCGCGCGCGGCCGGCGACGCGGCGTCGTTGACGAAGGCGATCGTCGTCGCGCCCGCCTGCTTCGCCGCCTGCTGCATGGCGACGATGTCCGGGCTGCGGCCCGACTGGGAAATGGTGATCGCGACCGCGCGGTCGAGGCGCAGCGGCGCGCGATAGAGCGAGGCGATCGAGGGGCCGAGCGACGCGCAGGCGAGGCCGATCTTGAGCTCGATGACGTGCTTGAGAAAGAGGGCGGCGTGATCCGAGCTTCCGCGCGCGATGGTCGCGACAAAGGAAGGCTCGCCGGCGCGCAGTTCCGCCGCGAGGCCGGCGACGGCGCGCGCGTTGGCGGCGAGCTGCCGGCGGATCGCCGCGCCGGTCTCGGCGATTTCCGTCGCCATGAAGCTCATCGCGCCGCTCCTTCCGCTCGCGCGCGGGCGCTTGGGGACAGAGTGAGCTCGGCCACGAAGTCGTAGGTGTCCGAGCGATAGGTGCTGCGGGTGAACTCGACCCGCCGGCCGTCGGCGGCGTAGGCGACGCGATGAATGTCGAGCGCGGGCGCGCCTTCGGCGATGCCGAGCAGCGCCGCCTCCGCCGCGCCGACCACGACGGCGCGCAGCCGCTGAATCGCGCGCACCGGGCGGAACCCCGCCGACTCGAGGGCCGCATAGAGCGAGCCGTCGTCCGGCTCCGCGCCGCCGAGAAAGCGCAGCGGAACCGCGGCGCGCTCGATCGCCATGGGCACGCCGTCGGCGAGCCTCAGCCGGGCGAGGCGGAACACGGGTTCGGTCAGAGAGATGTCGAGCATCATCGATTCTTCGGGCGTCGGCAGGAATGTTCCGCGTTCGATCGCCTTGGAGGAGGCGGCGAGGCCGCGCAGCCGCATGTCCTCGGTGAAGCTCGTCAGGCGCGACAGCGGCTGCTCGACATGCGGGGGATTGCGCCGCACGAATGTGCCCGCGCCGTGGCGGTGGACGAGCACGCCCTCGTCGACGAGTGCGGCGATGGCGCGCCTGAGCGTGGTGCGAGAGACGTCGAGCATCTGGGAGAGTTCGCGCTCGCCGGGCAAGAGGTCGGCCTGCGCGAAGCGTCCGGCGGCGATCTCGCGCTTCAGCGCCGCGCCGACGCTGGCGAACAGCGGCGTGCGTTCGGCCCTGCTCGCCCGAAGCCCCGCCATCCCCGCCGCCTCCGATTCTTCGCGAACCGCTAGACAAGAGGTATACATGTGCCCCATAATGAAACACAAGAGGGCCTCATCCTGAGCGCGCCCGAAGGCGAGGAGGGGAGTCGTTGGCGTCTGCGACCGTACGATCTTCGCGCTCCGCCGGCGACAGACCGCAGGCCTCTCTTCTCCTTTCCCGAACAACATCGACCACGTCGCGAGGCGTTTTCCTATCGACGAGTGCGTCCGCGGCCGCCCGCAGGCTTGGAACGACAGCTCAGCCGAGCGCGCTCCCCGTTGCGCGGAACGCCAACTTCGCCGAAGCTTCGGCGCGCGCCCGTGGGCGCGGGAGGAACTGTCAACTCAATCGCGGGCATGAAGCCCGTCGGATCAGGAGGGTAGGATGAGAACAGGTATTGCATGGATGCGCGGCGGCGTCGCCTTGGCGGCGCTGTTCGCGGGGCTCGCGGCGGCTCAGGCCGGCTCGCTCAAGATCGAGAGCTGGCGCAACGACGACGCCGACATCTGGAACAACACGATCATCCCCGCCTTCAACAAGCACTATCCCGACATCAAGATCGAGTTCTCGCCCAGCCAGCCCGCGGACTATAACGCGGCGCTGAACGCCAGCTCGACGGCGGCACCGCCGGCGACCTCATCACATGCCGGCCGTTCGATACGCTCGCTCCAGCTATACCAGAAGCACCAGCTCGACGGCCTCAACGACCTCGAAGGGCATGGACAATTTCCCCGACGTCGCCAAGGCCGCCTGGTCGACCGACGACGGCAAGACGACTTTCTGCGTGCCGATGGCCTCGGTCATCCACGGCTTCATCTACAATGAGGACGCCTTCAAGAAGATCGGCGCCGAAGCCGCCGAAGACGATGGCCGAGTTCCACGACATCCTCGACAAGCTGAAGAAGGACGGGACCTACACGCCGATCGACATGGGCACCGCGGACCAGTGGGAGGCCGCGACGATGGGCTTCCAGAACATCGGCCCGGATTACTGGAAGGGCGAGACGGGACGGCTTGCGCTGATCGCCGGCAAGGAGAAGTTCACCGATCCGCAATACATCGCCGTGTTCAAGGAGCTCGCCTCCTGGGCGCCCTATATGGGCAACGGCTTCCAGGCGCAGAAATATCCCGACAGCCAGAACCTGTTCTCGCTCGGCAAGGCCGCGATCTATCCGACCGGCTCGTGGGACATTGCGACCTTCCGCAAGGACGCACAGTTCCCGATCGGCGCGTTTCCGCCGCCGCTGCCCGCCGGCCGACACCGAATGCTACATCTCCGACCACACCGACATCGGCATGGGCGTCAACTCGGCGTCGAAGAACAAGGAGGACGCGAAGAAGTTCCTCGAATGGCTGACGACGCCGGAATTCGCGGAACTCTACGCCAACGCCCTGCCGGGCTTCTTCCCGCTGAGCAAGGCGCCGGTCACGATCAAGGACCCGCTCGCGGCCGAGATGGTCGGCTGGCGCAAGGACTGCAAGTCGACGATCCGCAACTCCTACCAGATCCTGTCGCGCGGCACGCCGAACCTGGAAAACGAACTCTGGAACGTCTCGGCCCGGGTCATCAACGGCACGCTGACCCCGGAAGCCGCCGGGCAAGGAACTGCAGGACGGCCTCGACAAGTGGTACAAGCCGGCGAAGTAGGCTTGGCTGAACCCTCATCCGGCGCTTCGCGCCACCTTCTCCCGCAAGCGGGAGAAGGGAATCGCCCCCTCTCCCGCTTGCGGGAGAGGGTTGGGGTGAGGGCAAGCCTCCCGCGAGAAGAACGATGGCCGAACCATTGTCCCAAGTCGTCGCCTCGATGCCGCGCGGACGCTTCCTCGCGCTGATGGCGCTGTTCCTTGGGCCCGGCGGTCGCGATCTATACGCTCTTTTCGATCTACCCGCTGATCGCGACCATGGGCCTCTCGACCTACACGACCGACAGTTCGGGCGCCTATCATTTCGTCGGCCTCGCCAATTTCGTCACGCTGCTGACCGACGCAGTCTGGTCGCAGCCGTTCTGGAACGCGGCTCAAGAACAACCTTGTCTTCTTCGCCGTGCATATGCTGGTGCAGAACCCGATCGGCATCGCGCTCGCGGGGCTCCTCAGCCTCCCTGGTCTCAAGCTGAAGAGCCTCTATCGGACGATCATCTTCCTGCCGACCATGCTCTCGGTGGTCATCGTCGGCTTCTCCTGGAATCTGATCCTGTCGCCGCTGTGGGGCGTGGCCGAGGGCGCGCTGAAGGCGGTAGGGCTGGGAAGCTGGTTCGCACCGTGGCTCGGCCTGCCGTCGACCGCGCTGGTGACGCTCGCGCTGATTTCCGTCTGGCAGTTCGTCGGCATTCCGCTGATGCTGATCTACGCCGCTCTGCTCAACATCCCAGACGAGCTGATCGACGCGGCGCGCGTCGACGGACTCGGCCATTTGCGCATCTTTCTGCACATCAAGCTGCCGCTTGTGCTTCCCACCATCGGTCTCATTTCCGTCCTGACATTCGTCGGCAATTTTAACGCATTCGACCTGATCTATTCTGTCAAGGGGGCGAAGGCCGGGCCGAACTTCGCTTCCGACATTCTCGGCACGTTCTTCTATCGCACATTCTTCGGCGATCAGTTGCAGCTCGGCAACCCGACGATGGGCGCGGCGGTGGCGACGGTGATGTTCTTCATCATCCTGGTCGGCGTCTGTCTCTATCTCTTCGTCGTCCAGCGCCGCCTGCGGCGCTATGCGTTCTAGAGGACACAATGCTCAAACAGCGCGCGCAGTCGGTCGGCGTCCACGTCATCCTCATCGCCTATTGCGCGCTCGCGCTCGCGCCGATCCTGCTCGTGGTGATGAACTCGTTCAAGGCGCGCAACGCCATCTTCGGCGCGCCGCTCGCGCCGCCGAACAGCGACACCTTTTCCCTCGTCGGCTACGCCAAGGTGTTCAAAGCCTCGCTCATCGGGACCTATTTCGCCAATTCGCTGATCGTCACGCTCGTCAGCATGGCCCTCGTGCTGCTGTTCGGCGCAATGGCCGCCTGGGCGCTGACCGAATACAAGTTCCGCGGTTCGACGGCGCTGGCGCTCTTCCTTTCGATCGGCATCATGGTGCCGATCCGGCTGGGATCGGTCGCCATCCTGACCATGATGCGCAAGGCGGGACTGAACGACACGCTGACCGCGCTGATCCTCGTCTATGTCGCGCAAGGGCTGCCGATGTCGATCTTCATCCTGAGCGAGTTCGTCCAGCAGATCCCCAAGGACCTGCGCGACGCCGCGCGCTGCGACGGCGTGCCTGAGACGCGGATCTTCTTCGAGGTGATCGCGCCGCTGCTCAGGCCGGCGATCGCGACGGTCGCCGTCTTCACCATCGTGCCGATCTGGAACGACCTGTGGTTCCCGCTGATCCTCACCTCGTCCAACTCGACCCACACGATCACGCTCGGCGTGCAGCAGTTCCTCGGCCAGTACATCACCGACTGGAACTCGGTGCTGGCGGCTCTGTCGATGGCGATCCTGCCGGTCGTCGCGATCTACGTCATCTTCTCGCGGCAGCTGATCAGCGGCCTCACCGCGGGCGCGGTGAAGTAGGGCGGCCCGGCAATGGCGAGACTGCACATCGACAAGCTCAACAAGAGCTACGGCTCGGCCCGCGTGCTCGCCGACATCGACCTGTCGATCGAGGACGGCGAGTTCGTCGTGCTGGTCGGGCCGTCCGGCTGCGGCAAGTCGACGCTTTTGCGCATGATCGCCGGGCTCGACGCGCCGACGTCGGGCGACATCTTCATCGCCGACCGCCTCGTCAACGCGCTCGCCCCGGCCGAGCGCAAGATCGCCATGGTGTTCCAGTCTTACGCGCTCTATCCGCACATGGACGTGCGCAAGAACATGACCTTCGGGCTCAAGTTCACCGGCGTCGCCCCGGCGGAGCGCGACCGGCGCGTCGCCGAGGCGGCCCGCATGCTGCGGCTCGAGGAGTTGCTTGCCCGCTATCCGCGCGACCTCTCCGGCGGCCAGCGCCAGCGGGTCGCGATCGGCCGCGCGATCGTGCGCGAGCCGGACGTGTTCCTGTTCGACGAGCCGCTGTCGAACCTCGACGCGGCGCTGAGAGTGTCGACCCGGGTCGAGATCGCCCGCCTGCACCGGCTGCTCGGCGCGACCATGGTCTATGTCACGCACGATCAGATCGAGGCGATGACCCTCGCCGACCGGATCGTGGTGATGAACCAGGGCCGCATCGAGCAGGTCGGCAAGCCGCTCGACCTTTATTATGCGCCGGCCAACCTGTTTGTCGCCGGCTTCATCGGATCGCCGGCGATGAACTTCTTCCCCGCAATCGTCGAGCGGGTGGAGGGAGGGGAGGCGCGGGTGAAGGGCGTTTCGATCGCCCCGCTGACGCTTCCGGCCGGCTCGCTGAAGCCCGGCGCGCAACTTCACCATCGGCGTTCGCCCGGAGCACCTGGCCTCGGGCGCGCACGGGTCTTTCGGGGCGACCGGCCTCGTCGAGCTCGTCGAGCGTCTCGGCGAGGCGTCCTACGCGCATGTGCGGCGCGCCGACGACAAGATGATGGTGGTCGAGATCCGCGGCCGCGATACGCCCTCCCCAGGACAGACCGCGACCTTCGCGGCCCCGGCCGAGGACCTTCATGTCTTCGACGAGGCAGGCCGGCATATCTGAGGCGCGCTCGCCAGAACGGATTGCGTTACGAAGTGCGGCTTCGGCGCCGCGACGTCGCTCGTGCCGACGGTCCACGGCGTCTACGGCGACGGCGACATGGTCGTCACCCTGTTCGACGCCGCGGCCGCCCGAAGACGGCCGATATCACAATACCTACGCCTAGGAGCATATCCAAGTAATCAAAATTTTGAAGTAGGCATACTATATATGGCACACGCTATTGTATCGTAATACTATATGCTGTGTCTGGAGCTCAAATTTTGCATTGCTCGGACAGGCTCCTAGTGCTTCCGCACGAAGGACGCGAAGGTGGTGAGCGCCATCGCCTTTTTCGACATGCGCGAGTTCGACGCGTTCTTGGCGCGCGTGTCGTCGACGAAGTGAGACCGGAACGCTCGAATCGGCGCGCATTCTGACGCTGCGGCGCCTGACGTATCCCCCCGCGGCGCATCTTTCTTAGCTATTCGATTGGGGCCAATTTAACTCAAATGGCCGATTTCTGGCCAATCGGAGAACGAGCGTGTTGTGCCGCGGCGCCGGTTTGCCATAATTAAGTTGACACGCGGGGCGGTGAAGTGGGAACAGGCTTGGCGCTGACGCGTTCATTGTGTGCTTCTGTAAAGCATCCATAGGGGGAATCCATGCGTCGCACTTTTGTTTGCGCCGCCGCACTGGCGGGGTTCATTCTGAGCGCCGGCACGGCTCCGGCTTTCGCTAGCCTGCTCGACTCCCAGTTGCAGCCGATCGCGTCCCCGATTCCGCGGGAAACCGTCCCGTTCGACGGCCGGGAGGCGCCCGGCACGATCATCATTCGCACCAGCGAGCGCCGGCTTTATTACGTTCTCCCTGATCACCAGGCGTTGAGATACGGCGTCGGCGTTGGCCGGCCCGGTTTCACCTGGGCTGGCATGACCCATATCGCCTACAAGCGCGAATGGCCGGACTGGACGCCGCCCGCGCAGATGCTGAGGCGCCGTCCCGACCTGCCGCGCCATATGGAGGGCGGCATCGACAACCCGCTCGGCGCGCGCGCCATGTACCTGGCGGGCACGCTTTTTCGCATCCACGGCTCGAACGAACCCGACACGATCGGCCAGGCGGTGTCGTCCGGCTGCATCCGGATGACCAACGACGACGTCGTCGACCTCTACAGCCGCGCGCGAGTCGGCGCCCGCGTCATCGTCACCCACTGACACCGTTCCACCGCCCGCCGTCGTAAGGCGGCGGGCGCCTTTCTTTCTGGCAGCCGCCACATTATGTTTGGCGGATGAACGCCCACACGCCGCTCGCGTCCCCGCTGATCGATCCCTTCGGTCGCCAGATCGCCTATGTGCGCGTGTCGGTGACGGACCGCTGCGATTTTCGCTGCGTCTACTGCATGTCCGAGGACATGACTTTCCTGCCCAAGCGCGACGTGCTGTCGCTCGAGGAGCTGGAGCGGCTGTGCTCGGCCTTCATCGGCCTCGGCGCGCGCAAGATCCGCATCACCGGCGGCGAGCCGCTCGTCCGGCGCAACGTGATGTCGCTGTTCCGGGGACTGAAACGCCACCTCGAAGGCGGGTCGCTCGACGAACTGACGGTCACGACCAACGGCTCGCAACTTGCGCGCTTCGCCCATGAGCTCGCCGACTGCGGCGTCAGGCGGATCAACGTCTCGCTCGACACGCTGGATCCCGACAAGTTCCGCGCCGTCACCCGCTGGGGCGATCTCGGCGCGGTGCTCAAGGGCGTCGACGCCGCGGTCGAGGCGGGCCTCAAGATCAAGCTCAACGCCGTCGCGCTCAAGGGGTTCAACGACTGTGAGGCGCGCTCGCTGGTGGATTGGGCGCATGGGCGCGGCTTCGACATGACCTTCATCGAGGTGATGCCGCTCGGCGCCATGGAGCGCGACCGCGCCGACCAGTTCATGCCGTTGACCGAACTGCGCGCCGACCTCGAGCGCTCGCTGACCCTGACCCCGTCGGACTACGCGACCGGCGGCCCGGCGCGTTATTTCGACGTCAAGGAGACGGGCGGGCGGATCGGCTTCATCACCCCCCTCACCCACAACTTTTGCGAGAGTTGCAACCGCGTCCGCGTCACTTGCACCGGCACGCTCTACATGTGCCTCGGCCAGGAGGACGCGGCGGACCTGCGCGAGCCGTTGCGCCGCTCCGAATCGGACGAGCCGCTGATCGCCGCGATCCGCTCCGCGATCCAGCGCAAGCCCAAGGGCCACGACTTCGTTATCGCTCGCGCCGCCAAGCCCGCGGTCCAGCGCCATATGAGCGCCACCGGAGGCTGAGGTTTTCCGGATTCAATCCGCTGGCAACGCGAGCGTTCACTCTCTATATCTGTCTCCGGTGAACGGGCGGGACCTTGAGCTCCGCTCCGAAAAGGAACCAACGTCATGTCGAACGCACGCGAACGGATCGAGAAGCTGATCTCGGAACACCCAGTTGTTCTCTTCATGAAGGGGACGCCCCAATTCCCGCAGTGCGGGTTCTCGGGCCAGGTGGTCCAGATCCTCGACTATCTCGGCGCGCCGATCCATGGCGTCAATGTGCTCGAGGACGATGAAATCCGGCAGGGCGTCAAGGAATACGCCAACTGGCCGACCATTCCCCAGCTTTACGTCAAGGGCGAATTCGTCGGCGGCTGCGACATCACCCGGGAGATGTTCCAATCGGGCGAACTGGCGGCGATGCTGGCCGAGGCCGGCGTGCCGCTGAAGAGCCAGGCCAAAGTCTGACGGGCCCGACGAACGAGGGTCGAGCCCGCCCGTCGTCTAAATTCTGCCACGAGAGCGGTCGGCTTCCGGCCGACCTGGAGGCCCGCGTTCGGGGGTGGGGTCCGGTCTTGGCGGCGCCGCTTGCGACCTTAAGTGCAATTGAAAATCCTTCGTCCGAGGAATAACGTTGACGCGCCGGTCATCGGAAGCGCGTCATGTTCAGAAACCATTCCTATCAGTTCTATGAAATGGCGCATGTGGCGCTTGCGCCCGCCCGCGCGGTGTCGGACGCGGCCCATTTTGTCTTTCGCAATCCATGGAACCCATTCTCGAACACGCCGCTCGGCAGGAACATTTCCGCCGCGGCCGAGCTCTTCGAGCGCGTGACGCGCCGGTACGGAAAGCCGACTTTCGGGCTCGACGAGATGGAGGTCGACGGCGTCGCCTATCCGATCCTCGAGGACGTCGTCTGGAGCCGGCCGTACTGCAATCTCCTGCGCTTCGTCCGCCCTGATTTTCCTGGCAGGGCAAGAGCAGCCGAAGCTGCTGATCGTCGCTCCGATGTCCGGCCATTACGCGACCCTGTTGCGCGGCACGGTCGAGGCGTTCCTGCCCTATTGCGACGTCTACATCACCGACTGGGCGGACGCGCGCATGGTCCCGCTCGCGGTCGGGACGTTCGATCTCGACGATTACATCGACTATCTGCGCGCCATGCTCGACCACCTTGGGCCGGGCGTCCATACGCTCGGCGTCTGCCAACCGTCCGTGCCCTTGCTCGCGGCGGTGGCGGTGATGGAGGCGAACGGCGACGCCAACGCGCCGGCCAGCATGACGCTGATGGGCGGGCCGATCGACACGCGGCGCAGTCCCACCGAAGTCAACAAGCTGGCGGAGCGGCGCGGCGTTGAATGGTTCCGCCGCAACTGCCTGCACACGGTGCCGTTCCCCTACCCGGGCTTCGGCCGCGAGGTCTACCCGGGCTTCCTGCAGCTTTCGGGGTTCATGGCGATGAACCTCGACCGCCATGTCAACGCCCATCTCGAGATGTTCAACCATCTGGTCAAGGGCGACGGCGACTCGGCCGAAAAGCATCGCGACTTCTATGACGAATATCTCGCGGTGATGGACCTCGACGCCGCCTATTACATGCAGACGGTCGAGACGGTGTTCATCCGCCACGCGCTGCCGAAGGGCGAGATGATGCATCGCGGACCAACGCGTCGACCTGACGGCGATCCGCAATTGCGGCCTCATGACGGTCGAGGGCGAAAAGGACGATATTTCCGGCGTCGGCCAGACCTATGCGGCGCAGGAGCTTTGCATGAACATTCCTGCGGCGAAGAAGCTGCACTACCTGCAGACCGAAGTCGGCCACTACGGCGTGTTCAACGGCTCGCGCTTCCGCAAGGAGATCGCCCCGCGCATCCGCAAGTTCATCGCCGTCGATCGACGAGGGGCCGATGAAGCCGAACGGCGCGGAGGGCGCATCGCGCGAGACTTGCGGCAGCTCGAGGCCTAGACGAGATCGCGAAGCACGGCGCCTTCGAGCGCTTGCCAAAGCCCTCGCCGTTTTCCGCAATCAACGATTGCGAGCGCGGCTTCTTCGCGTCCATGTTAGCCTGTCCGGCGGAACTGGCGAAGGATGGCGCTCAATGGGCGGAAGGGGGCGACTGCAGGCGTTCTGGCGTTCCTCTGGCTGCGTCGGCCGAGCCCGCCGAGGCCTGGCGCGTGGTCGGCTACGCTTCGGACTATCCTGCGGGCTCAATCCTCATCAGCCAGTCGGCCCGAAAGCTCTACCTGATCGTCGACTGCGCAGACCGCCATCGCCTATCCGGTCGCAGTCGCCAAACCGGGCAAGGAGTGGAGCGGATCCGCCCAGGGTCCAGGCGAAATATACGTCGAGCCGGCGTGGTCGCCGCCGGATTCGGTCAGGCGCGATCATCCCGAACTGCCGGACATCATTCCTGGCGGCTCGCCGCACAATCCGATGGGAGCGCGGGCGATCACGCTCGACCGCGACGAGATCGCGATCCACGGCACGACCAGGACCATGCGCGCCTCGATCGGCACGGCGGCGTCGTACGGCTGCATCCGCATGCTGAACGAGGACGTGATCGACCTCTTCGACCGGGTCGCGGTCGGCGCGCGCGGCGCTGCTGACGGCGTGACCGGCGCCGTTTGCCGGACGTTACGCCAGGCCGGATTTCAAAAGTCGCTGGCGAGGCCCTTGACTTCCCAATCACCGTAACGGACCGGGTCGCGTCCGCCTCGGCCATTGACTTCGCGCGGGCGCTCGGGCTCGGGTTGCGCGCGCCGCGCCTCAGCCTCCGCCAGAGCGCGCCGGGCGGCGGCAGAAAGCACGCGCTCGCAGACGGGCTGACGCGCGTCGCCTTTGTTGGATTGCGCGCCGCCGCCATAAATCGCGCTCACTTCGTCTATCCTCCTGACCGCATCGAACCATGCCGCAAACTCGAGTTCGGATTTTAGCCGGAGGGTCGCGCCACGGTCGCGCTGACGGAGTGGATCTCGACGCCGGGCGCGCCCGATTCGGCGGGCATAAGGCCGATATAGTCGCCGTTGCCATTCTTCATCTTCGGGACGTCATAGGCGATCTCGCAAACTTCCCAGCTTGGCCCGACGTCGCGCCATCGCCACCCGGAGTTGCCGACCTCGTTAGTCGAATAAGCGACCGCCAAGCGCGTTGGCGCGGCGTCGGTCGACCGGGCCAACACCCGCACTCGGACCGTATGCTCGCTCGCGTCTCGCTCAAATGCGTCCGGGACTCGAATGACAAAACCCGTGGTCACACCGTCGGATGCCCCTGACCGATCTCCGCCCGCCAGATTGAGCAAGGGCCTCCCACCTAAATTGTCGCTAAGGGTCATGCTTTCGACCTTGCGCCCGTTGGGCTGGCTGTTGATCGCCGCCTGCGACGGAGCAAAGTGGAATCCTCCCTCGGCTATGAGCGATGCCGCGAGGGCGTCGAGCACATTGGTCGCCGACTGGGCCTTGACCTCGCTCGACGTCGGCGCCGCCGCGATCGGCGAGTCCGCGGGCGCGGCAGGCTCGTAGACTTCGGCAGTCGTCTGCGCCGACTGGGTCTCCTCGCTCCGCGAATCGGCTGTCCTGCGCTCGGATGCCGACTGCTTCCGAGCGCCGCTGGGTTGGCCTTTCTTCTTCTTCGACACTCGAGTCACGGTCATTCTCCTGAGCGCATTGCAAACCCTCTCCCCGCAATATCTCGTGTCGCTTGCGGCTCCCATCCGAGAAGGGGGCTTGGCTACATAGCGTATTGGCGAGAGTGTTGCCAACCGTTCTCGCAGGCAAGGCCGCGACGAGAGCGCCGCCGTGAGGAGGCGGGTTGGCCACCCGATCCGGCTCGTTAAACGTCAACGGTCTCAATTCCCGTTCGGCGGAATCCAGCCTTCGGCCCCCTCGAAGGTGAGCTTGGCCGCGCTGGCGTGGCCCCCGGCTTCGTTGATCTGACTGATCAGCCGGTAGCGGTTTTCCGGATCGGTCATCAACATCAGGAAGCCGCCGCCCCCCGCGCCCGACACCTTGCCGGCCCAGGCGCCGGCCTTCATCGCCACTTCGTACATCTCCTCGACCTTGGCGTTGGACACGCCGGCCGCCGTCTTCTTCTTCGCCGCCCAGGAGTGGCCGAGGATTTCGGCGGCCTGCCGGATCTTGCCGCTGAGCAGCGCGAACTTCATTTCGACGGCGTCGCGCTTCAAGGCGTGCATGTTGGCGACAGTCTCCGGATTGAGGGCGGCAAGCCCCGAAACCTGCTCCTTGATGATCATGTCGGAACGCCGCGACTGCCCGGTGAAGGCGATGACCAGCGACGATTCGAACTCGTTGAGATAATCGCGCCGGATGCGCAGGGGATTGACGATCACCCGCTCCTGCGCAAGGAACTCCATGTAGTTCAGCCCGCCGAACGCGGCGGCGTACTGATCCTGACGTCCTCCTGCGAGGCCGAGATCGACGCGCTCGATTTCGAACGCCAGCCGGGCGACGTCATATTCCCCAAGCGGAAGCTGAAGCGCGGATCGAAAGGCCTCGATGAGGGCGACGACCAGGGCGGAGGACGCCCCCAGGCCCGATCCGGCGGGAACGTCGATCGTCGTCGACACGGTCAGCGGAATCCCGACCCCGCCGCAATAGCTTTTCATGACATGCGCATAGACGGCCCGGTGCAACATCAGTCCCTGGCGGACGGGCAGCCCTGCGTCGGGCGCCGCCGTCTCCTCTTCGCCGACGTCGCGGGCGCGGAAAATCACCCTCCCGTCGTCGTTGGGAAAGACGTGGGCATAGGCAAAACGATCGATCGTGGCGTTCAGGACCGCCCCGCCGTGCTCGTCACAATAGGGAGACAGATCGGTGCCGCCGCCGGCCAAACCTAACCGAAGGGGGGCGCGCGCCCGCATGTTGAAGACTTTTCGGTTCATTCGCCTGCCCCCGCACAACATCAGTCTATCGCGTGCCGGAACGCGGAGCAAACGAACGCCGAGGTCGGAAAGGCGACACTCCATCGCCTCGACCGTGGGGCGGCGCAACTTCGCGGGATGCAGTCCGCTTTATTCCATCCGCGCCTACCGAGCGCTGGCCGCCGATCGCATAACGCTCGATGTTTGTTCTTTCCCTGTCAATTGAAATGGGCGGAGACAAAGACCGGGCATCGACGAGGCGCGGGCGTCTATGCGATGGCGCGCTCGTCCAATGCAACCGCGGCGAACGCCAGTTCTCTATTGGATTTAACCACGGGATCTACTTTCCGACCGCCACGGCTTGCCGAAAATGTCATGGTCGCGACTTGCTTCTCATCCAATCTTTCGACATATTCGCGCGAACCTGGACGCGATTGCTCAAAAAAATTCGGGGTTGCGTCGGGTGACAGATCGCTGGGGCGCTGAGGCAAGTCGGGCAATTTCATAGCAAGCCGAAACGAAGAAGCGTGTTCCTATGATGGGTGTCGACGACAATTGGACTGAAACTGTGTCACGCAGGGAACAAACCCTGTTGAATTTCATCCTGGCTCAGGAGTCCCTTAGGGCTGCCCTCAACGAGGGCCCGGTCGTCGAACTGCGCGCGACGAGCGATGATCTCGGCAATTCGTTGGTGCCGACTGCTGCGATCGTCGAGTTCAATACCGGCAATTCCGCCGAGGCACAGGCGACGTTGCGTCGGCTGAAGAGCGGGCTCAGGGTAATCTTAGTCTATAACCTGTTGCAGTTCTTGACAGAGACCAGGCGGTTCCTGGGCCTCTGCTTCTCTAAATTGTCGGTCGGCGGAATGTTGATCGTGACCGTGCCGCATCAATTCCTCTACGAGCGCAAGTTGAGACTTCCCTCGCGCCGCAATCGATTGCATCGCCGTTTCTACACACCGAACACATTGTTTGCCGACATTGAGGAGGCGATCGACCCATGCGAATACCGTGTCCGGTTCGTCGGCGAAAACGATGCCGATTACGACTACGTCGCCGATCTTAAGACCAGCCCGGACGGCGGTCAGGACATCATTGTGGCGCTCGAAAGGATTGCGCGGCCTTTATGGCGACCGGAACTGGACAACGACGAACTTTGGGTCCAACGCGCCGAGAAACCGCTTCGTTACCTCGAACTCAACAAGGATGAACCCGCTCCCATCCGAATGATTGCGCCCGACAAGGAGGGAGTGAACAGCATCCTTCTTTTGAAGCTGGACCATCGCGGGGATTTCCTGATGGCGACAGAGGCGTTCAAACTCTTCCGGGATGGGTTTCCGGAAGCGCGTATCACGTTGGTCTGCGGATCGTGGAACGTCGGCGAAGCCGAGAAGAGTGGCCTCTTCGATGAAGTCGTCCCGTTCGATTTGTTTCCCGAGGACGATTCCGCTCGCGTGGAGGCGGCGCCACGAGAAATTCTCTTAAAGAAATTTGCTCGCGCTTTCAAAGGAAAAACCTACGATCTTGCTGTCGACTTGCGCCTCTACGACGACAGCAGAGAGGCCCTGCAATCGGTAAGGGCGCGCAACCGGGCGGGCTTTGACCGTTATGACCTGTTTCCCTGGCTTTCGATTCGTCTGGACACGCCGAGCGCCACGGTCGACGACCGGGCTGAAACAGGGGTTATCACGGCCGAAAAATTCTTTACTTCAGTCGGCAAACATAAAACTTACGAGATCAGATACGACGCTTCGTTCAGCGCGGAGAGCAAGCGTGACATCGTCTGGGGACCTTATGGAGAACTCAAGCCAGGCCGATATCAATTTGAGTGCCTGATCGAGCCGCTTGCGGACGACTTTGAAATCGCTTTCGACATCGTGACCGATTCCGGTACCCGGACCATCGTCGCCGGCGTCCTGCAGATCGCGCGCGATCGGCATCCGGCGTTGGATTTCCAGCTCAATGAACGACTTCAGTCATTCGAATTCCGGTTGGTGGCGAGCCCAGCGTTCGAAGTCAAGCCGTTCCGGTTCCTCGGCCTCCGTTTTGTGCGGCCGAGCGTCATCCGCGGGGTCCACCAGAGCGAAGCCATGGCCCTCTTGGCTCATCTCGTCCGCCTTCGCATGCATGACGCCTACGCGGCGGAATTGCTATGATGGAGTTCCGGGAAAAGCGCCCGGTTGTCATGGCGCCGTTCGCCAATGAGCGCCTTAGGCAATGGCCTTCTCGCCATTATCGCGAGCTGATCGAGATCATACTGCGAGAGCACGGGCTGCCGATCATGGTGGTCGGCACGCGCGCGCAACGCGCCGGCGCAAACGATATCGTGCGTGGTCTTTCTTCCGAGCAGGTCACCAATACATGCGGCGTGGTGAGCTGGGGCGACGTGGTCAAGGCCATCGATTCGGCGCCCTATGTCGTGGCCAACAATTCGGGCGTGGCGCATCTGGCGGCGACGCGCGGCCGCTGGACATTGTGCGTGTTTGCAGCAAGTCACGCCTTCAACGAATGGATGCCTCGGGGGCCGAATGTCGTTACGATGGTCAAGGCGATTCCCTGCTCGCCCTGCGAGCTGGGGCTGGACCGCTGTCCCAACGGCGTCGCCTGCATGGTCGATCTGACGCCGTTTGACGTGTTCTGGCGCTTCCATCAGGCGAGAGAACAGGCTTTCAATCGCAATCCCGAGCAGGCCGGGGTCCTGTCGTCGTGAAGATTTATTACTTCGTCCACGTTACCGGAACGGATCCCGGAATGAGCGGCATTCCCAGGCTCGTCAAGAACCTGGGGCGTGAGCTGGTCGAGCGCGACGACTTCGAACTCGTTCCGGTCAGCTGGAGCAAAAGGCTCGGCGCCATCGTGCACTCGGAGCAAAAGCTCCTCGACAACTTGGCTCGTCACGGCGGCCCGGCCCTCAGGGAATCGCACCGGGCGCGCGAGCCGATCGAGCCGGAGTCCGGAGCGTGGCTCCTCATTCCCGAAGCGCCGCACCTGGGAAGCAATGATCCGGATTATCCATCGATCCTGATCGACGAGCCGATCGGCTACGCTCGTCGCAACGGACTGCAGGTCGCCGTCGTTTTTCACGACATCATGCCGCTCACTCATCAGTTGCAGCAGCGCGCGTTCGTCGACATGGGGCTTGGCGCGGGGGCGTCGGGCGATGGCGAGCTGACGCGCTTGCGCTTTACCGTTTACGCTCACGCGCTGGCGCTGACCGACATCGTGCTGCCCGTCTCGCAGACGACGGGGAGGCTGCTGTTCCAATGGCTCGTTCGGCACGGACATCCAGCCGAGTCTTTGCCGACATTCTCGCCCATTCTCGTCCCCGAGGAGGTCCTCGGAACGCGGCGCGTCCTGCCGCACCGCTCTGCAAGAGACAATGCCGGATGCAAGGACTTCATAACCGTTGGAACGGTTTGCACGCACAAGAACCAGCTCGCCGCGATGGCCGCCTTTCAGCGGCTGACCGAGCGCAGACCGGAACTCGACATTCGTTTCCACGTCGTCGGCTCGATGACGTCCGAGGCGGCCGTCCCTGCGAGCCTGTTGGCCAAACGCTCCAAGGGACGGATCGTCCTTCACGGCTTTCTGCAGGACCAGGAAATTGAGGCCCTGGCGGAGCGGGCGCACGCCTCCGTCTTTGTTTCGCTGGCGGAGGGATACGGCACGCCGACCGCCGAAAGCCTGTGGCGCGGAAAACCCTGCCTTTGTTCAAACGAGGGGTCGATCGCCGAGATCGCCGAAGGCGGCGGATGCCTGACCGTCAATCCACGCCGCTTGGAAGAGATTGAAGCCGGGTTTGAGGCGCTTGTGACGGATACGGCGCTCTACGACCAGCTTTTGCTGCAAATCTCCGAACGCGAGATGAAAAGCTGGAAGAACTATGCAGACGAGGTGGCGCAGCAACTGGGGGCGGAGAGAATGTTTTCACCTCCCAGATGCAGGCGGGCGCCAAAGCCTCCGCTCGTTGCGTCTGGGAAGCCCGACGGCCTGCCGGCGGATGACACGGCTCAAACCGCGCTTTTCATGCTCTCGGCTTCCGATTTGGACGTCCCCAACGCCTATGTGTCAGGTCGTACGCATCCGAGCCGCCGCAACGGCGCCATTTGCTTCGATCGCGCGACGGACGGCGACGTCGCCGAAAACGTCTTGTTCTTCGGTCCTTACGTCTGGCTTCCGCCCGGCCAGTACGAATTCACTTTCGACGGCGAGATCGAGGGCGAACTCGAACTCTCGTTCACCGCTGAGGAGGGAAGGCAGCTTATCGGGCGCGCGAAGGTGACCCGCTTCGACGAGCCGGTGGTTGTCGAGCTTCGGCAGGGGATGGAAAAGTTTGAGATCGTCGGAAGGAGGACCGTCCGACTTGAGCGACTGATCTTCCGCAACGCGTTTGCTGAATATCGGTCCCTGGCTGGCCCGCCCGCGGAAACTCATGCCTCCGCTGAGGTCGGGCTCGATTCCGGCCTGGGCGGTGAGACGGCGGTCGCTACCGCTGCCGCCGGTTTGGCGCCGACGGAGCCCGAAACAGCGGTGGCCATCGCTCCCGCCGGTTCGCCGCCGACGGCGCCCGAAACAGCGGCCGACGCCGCTCCCGCCGGTTCACCGCCGACCGTGCCCGAAACGCCAGCAGCGCCGGGCGACGATCTAGCCGCCATTCGCGTCCCTCCGGCGGCGCCGCCGGCGGAGCGGATTGTCTTGATTCGTCGCGACAACGGCCAGGCGACGCGGCTGCCTTGCGTGATCGCGGCGCAGGAGATGCGCGTTCACGACGCTTTCGGGGTCGGCGCGCGAAACCGCCTGCGGTCAGGCAAGGGTATTACTTTCGACACCGCCGTTCATCGCGACGTCAACGAGTTGTGCCTGTTCTTCGGCCCCTATCTCCGTCTCGAGTCCGGGGACTATAGTTTTCTCCTCCACGGCGAACTGCAGGGTCGGCTGAAATTGCGGCTCACGCAAAAATTCGCCTCCGACACCCTGCTCGAGACTGTCCTGAGCACGTTCGACCAGCCCGTTCACCTGCGGCTGGAGGCGCCGGCGGAGAAATTCGAAATCATCGGGGACAGAACGAAGGACACGCGATCAATGACCCTGCATGCGATCGAGGTGACGCCGGCGAAGCTGAGCAAGGAGCGAGCGGACGACGCCGCATCCATCGCGACCGAGCCCGGGGCGCCATCGCCAAGAGAGGATGCCGTCGCCGATCGCGAACACGAGGGCACGGCGCAGAGCTCCAAGCGTGGCTGGCGAGAAAAAATCCCGTTCCCGCTGGCGCACACGAAGGGAAATTGGTGATGAACACAACAGTGCTGGCACGCGAGGGAACTGTGGAACTTGACCAACAACAACTCGGCGAGTTGCCTGCCGGCGATCGCGGGTTGCTCGAAATCCTTATGAGCCAAGACCGCGTGCGCCGCGCGATTCGCGAAGGCGCCGTCGTCGAACTCCATCCGGCCAGAGGCGAAGAGAGCCGGCCATTGCTTTCCATCGCGGGGACGGTTGAAATCAATTGTGCGAACGCCGCGGAGGCTTTGTGGACTGTCGAGAACTTAAGCAACGGCTACGGCGTCCTGATAGTTCGCAACGCGTTGCAAGCTGTTGTCGAGACCCGGCAGTTCCTGAGCGCCTGTTTTTCGAAGGTGGCCTTAGGCGGCTACCTTGTCGTCGTTGTGCCGCATCAGTTTCTTTATGAGCGCAAACTGCGATTGCCTTCGCTGCGCAACCCTCTCCATCGTCGCTTCTATACCCCCAACACGCTGCTGGCCGACATCGAGGAGGCAATCGACCCCTGCGAATACCGCGTCCGTTATCTCGGAGAAAACGACGAAGGTTACGACTATCAGGCCGGGCTCGGCAGCGAACCGGCGGGTGGACAGGACATTGTCGTCGCTCTCGAGAGAATCGACCCGCCATCCTGGCGCGGCGAGCTAGAAGGGCGGGAGAGTTGGTCGAGGTCTGCGAAGAAGCCGGTCCGATACGTCCCCATCAAGAGGGGTGCGCCGGTCAAGATCCGTACCGTCGCCCCGGATCCACACGAAATTCATCGAATTGTTGTGCTCAAGCTCGATCACCGCGGCGATTTCGTCATGGGGACCGAGGCGTTCAGGATCTTGCGGTCCCTGTTTCCGGCCGCGGAGATCACGATGGTATGCGGTTCATGGAACCGCGCCGAGGCGGAGGCGTGCGGCCTGTTCAACAAGATTGTTCCCTTCGACTTTTTTCCGGAAGACGATTCCGCCCGGCTCCACACCCCGCCTCGCGACGTTCTGATCGAAGAGTTCCGAAAACAGATGGCGGGAACCTCGTACGATCTGGCGATCGACTTTCGCCTCTTCGAAGATACGCGCGAGGTATTGCGCGTCATTGACGCGCGTCATCGCGCGGGTTTCGATCGCCGCGACTACTTTCCCTGGCTGTCCATCCGCTTGAATACGGCCAGTGGCACCTCCGACGACCGTGCGGAGCAGGCGGTCATAACGGCAGAACACTTCTATACTTGCCTCACTCCCCATCGAACCCACGAAATCTTCGCCGAAGAATCCGTTAACTCTTTCGGCGACCAAACGTTGATTTGGGGTCCATATTCGAACCTGAAGGCGGGAGTTTACGAGTTCGAATGCCTGATCGAGCCTTTGACCGAAGAGTTGAGGATCCGATACGACATCGCGGTGGATCTGGGGAGTTCGGAAACTTTGCGCGGGATCGCTGTCGCTGAAAAGGGGTCAGCACCCGAAATTCAGCTTGCAGATCGACGAAAATTTCGACAAGTTCGAATTTCGGCTTTATTCCGGCGGACAGTCGTTCGAAACGAAACCGTTTCGGTTCTTGGGCCTCCGATTCGTGAGGCAAGGCGTGTTCCGCGCCCCTCATCAATCCGAGGCGATGGCGCTGCTCGCCCATCTTTCGGGACTCAGACTGCGCAACGCCTTCACAACCGAAGTGCTGTGATGAAGCACGCGCTGACCCCTCCTGTCGTAATTTCGCCCTTCGCCAACGAGCGCGTGCGCCAATGGCCCTCATCGCGCTACAGGGACCTGATCGAGATCATTTGGCGAACGCATGGGTTCCCGGTCATGGTAACGGGTACGCGGAGCCAGCGGGCCGCGGCCAATGTCCTCGTCCGCGGGCTCCCGTCAAATCGGGTCATGAACACCTGCGGCGCCCTGAGTTGGGGCGACCTCGTCGCGGCAATCGATGCCGCGCCCTATGTGGTCGCCAACAACTCCGGCGTCGCGCACCTCGCGGCGGCGCGGGGACGCTGGACCCTGTGCATTTTTGCCGCAAGTCACGCTTATAATGAGTGGATGCCGCGCGGCAAGCGCGTGGTTGTCGTCAGCCAAGTTATTCCCTGTTCACCTTGTGAAATTGGCACCGAGTTCTGCCCCAACGACGTCGCATGCATGGCCGACTTGCCAGCCGACGACGTCTTCTGGCGCTTCCATGAGGTGCGCAGCGCCGCCCTCGCAGCGTCGGCCGGCAGCGAGCAGATTCAGAGGGACTGAGAGGCCGGATGCGCATTCACTATTTTATCCATATCACTGGAACCGACTCCGGCATCAGCGGCATCCCGCGCGTCGTCAAGAATCTGGGACGCCAATTGGTCGTCTCGGAGGGGATAGAGCTCATTCCGGTCTGCTGGGACGTCGCCGAGCAGGCGGTCGTTCATGCTTCGCAAAAGCATCTCAAAAACTTCGCTCATCACGGGGGCCCCGAGTTGCGGGAATCGGAGGCCGCAGGCCAGCCTATCCGGTTCCAGCGCGGCGACTGGCTGCTCTTTGCGGAGGCGCCGCACCTTCACAGCTACGACCCCGAGTACCCCTCGATTTCGATTATCGACCCGATCGGCTACGCCCGGCGTTCTGGCGCACGGACAGCGGCGATCCTTCATGACATCCTGCCGCTTTCTCATCGCGGCTCTGCCAAAGAGGGCCGCGCGTTTCTGGACATCGTAGCGAACGGCGGCGGCGACGACGGCGAGCTCGATCGTTTGAGATTCACCGTCTACGCTCAGGCGATGGTCAACGTCGACGTCGTGCTGCCCGTTTCGCGAACGAGCGGAACGATCTTGGCGGATTGGCTGCTGGCGCACGGCCACGCCGCGGAGCGCCTGCCGCCAATTCGCCCAGTCCCCTTGCCGGAAGAGATTGCAGGGATCGCCCGGGTCCCGGCGAGACGTGTCGAGCGTGGGCCGGGTTCAAACCCGATTGAGTTTCTGACAGTCGGAACCGTGTGCGCGCACAAGAATCAACTCTCCGCCATGATGGCGTTCAGCCGTCTCATTGCGCGCCGGCCTGAGCTTGACTTGCGCTTTCACGTCGTCGGCACGGTGACGCCTGACTGCGCGGCGCCGGCGAGCTTAATCGCCAAGCGCAGCGGGGGACGAATTCAGTTGCACGGGCACGTGCCCGACGCCGTCCTCGGCCAAATGTGGAGCCGCGCGCACGCCTCGGTGTTCGTTTCGCTCGCGGAAGGGTACGGCCTGCCAGTCGCGGAGAGCCTGTGGTACGGAAGGCCATGCCTCTGCTCCAACGACGGATCAATTGCGGAGATCGCCCGCGCCGGCGGATGCCTGACGGTCGATCCCCGCAACCTCGACGAAATCGAGGCGGGTTTCGAGACGCTTGTCACCGACACAGGGCGCTACGAGGACCTTTTGCAACAACTCAACGCGCGCCAGATGCGAAGCTGGAAGACCTATGCGGACGAGGTGGCGGAGCAAATGGGCGCGGAAAGGCGGCCTGCGCTTCCTAAAGCCATGCCGGCGGCGAAGCCTTCGCTCGTTCCGTCCCGGCAGCCCGAAGGCCATCCGGCGGATCAGACGGTTGAAGCCACGCTCTCCGTTTCCGTGTCCGATCTGGATGTCCTCGAGGCGTATCTGTCGGGTCATTCGAAACCGATCCGTCGCGACGGCGCCATTAGCTACGAGCGCGCGACATACGCCGGCGTCGCGGAGAGGGTCTTGTTCTTCGGTCCTTACATTTCGCTTCCCCCCGGTCGCTACGAATTCGCTCTCGACGGCGAGATCGAAGGCGAACTCGAACTCGCTTTCACAGCTGACGAGGGAAGGCAAGAGCTCGCCCGAACGACGGTCGCCGGCTTCGACAAGCCGGTGGTGATCGAGCTCCCGCAGGCGGCGGAAAAGTTCGAGATGGTCGGGTTTAGGACTCCCCGACTTGAACGCCTTATTTTTCGTAATGCTTTTGCTAAATATCGGGCCCACCCTCCCGCCGATTTGGCGCTGATGCAATCAGCAGCGGAGTTGATGGCGCCGACCACGCTTGCCGGCGGCGACGACCAACCTGCGAGCCCGGAGTCTCCGGTATGGACAGCGCTGGGCGCGGCCGAGGTCGACAGCGTTAGCCGCGACGAGACCACGATTGACGCCGGTCCCGCGGATTTGGAGTTGGCGGCGCCAACCCTAGCTGAGAGCCCCGCGTCTTCGGCGCTCCCAGCGGCGCGCGGGGCTGGCAAGAAAAAATTCCGTTCTCGCTAAAGGAAGTCGATGAGGTCGCCGCTAAAGACGTCGCTGAGGGGCCGGATCGCGGCCTCTCTGCATGACTTCGATGGGAAGGTTCGTGCGGAAACACGGTAACCTTGGCGACATGCGGCCAAAATCGCTTGTTGGTGTTTGCGTCGCGGCGATCCTGTCCACTTCGGCGATCGCTCAGACCGTGGGCAGTCCATCGCCGGAATCGCACAAGATGGGCAATTTCGACCTCAAGGACTTTGGCGCGGCGTGCGACGGCGTGCGCGACGACACCAAGTCGATCCAGGAATGGCTCAACAAGGCGGGCGTCGGAGTCAAGCTGTCGGCCCCCGCGGGAATTTGCGTCTTCACCTCTCCCTTGAGCACCGGGGACGCCACGCAATATTCCATCGCCGGCTCCGGCGGCTACGCGACCACCTTTCTCTATAAAGGCCAATCCGCGACAGCTGATCTGCTGACGATCAACGCGCCGGCGGCGAAGGGGGTCGCAGGCGTCGAGCTCCGCGATTTTCGCATCCGGTCAGCGACGACCATGAAGGGCGGCTATGCGCTGCACGCCTACGGCATCCACGGCGGGTTCGTATCCAACGTCGTGCTCGACGGCATCGACGGCAGCCTCGGCAACGGCAAGCTTTGCGGCGGATACTGGTTCGACGGCGCCGCGAGCATCGAATTCGACAATCCGACTGCTTATTCGACCCAATATTGCGGAGACGGAGTGTTGGTCGACGGCAAGCTCGGCGGCTATGCCGGCCTGAAGATTGTCGGCGGAAGCATCGGCGGCGGCTTCGTCAATGGATTGCATATGGCCGGCGGCTTCGGCGGCCTTCGCTGCGACACCGCCAACGTCCACCAGAACACCTACAACCTCTTGATCGACGACGCCGTCGTGCCTGTCCTGAACCGGGAATTCGATCAGGGAAGCACCTGCGCCCTCGACGAGGCAATCGTCAGCGACGCGCTCATCAACGATCCGTTGGCGGGCGGGGGCACGGCAGACTTTGCAGGCTGGGTGGCTTCTTCCCACACCGGGGACGGCATCGACGTTCGCGCCTGGCGCGGCGGGGACGTCGAAATTCGCGGCGACAAACTCTACAACAACTGCCTCGATGGCGTCTTCGTCGAAGATCCGACCGTCCATGTCTTCATCTCCAGCTCGGTCGCAATCAGCCGAAACGGCAATGCGGATGTCGGCGGCCCCGGCCATCCGTGCCGAGTTTTGCCGGGCAGAGGATGGGGCGTGAACGCGTCCACGCCGAACAAGAACATCATGAACCACGCAATGCCGTTCAATAACGCCGCAGGCGCGCTCGCTCCAAACGCCCGCCTGAGCGAGCATTAGAGCGGCTGTCGACTCCCATAGAAGGGAGAAGATCGGTGCCGGCGCGATCCCGCTCAGCCTCGCTCAGGGCCGCGCAAGAGCTTCAGGCGCTGGTGCGCCTGCGTCCCGACTTCGGTCGATCCTACGGCAACTTGCTGCGCTGCACCTCGGGGTTGAACCCTTCCAGCCCGTTGTCTGGAGAGCAAGCTATTGAGGCGATGGAGCGAGCTGTTCAACAGGAAAGGAAGACAGACCCGCTTCCGCTGGCTAACAACGCTACTGAAGAGCATCTCGGTTCGCTGCTCGCAATAGCCGCAGGGCTACTAACCGCGCCCCTAAAGTGGACTATTCTTTCAAGCTCCAACTCGGTTTCGCTATCTTTTCGATAACAAGGACAATTTCAAAGCATCCTACTGCGTGAGTCTCAGGACCAATCCTATAGTCGTATCCAAAATCGTTATCTTCTAAGTACCTGATTCTGTACGAATTCTCTTCGAGAGACTCTTCTACTTGGCTGAGCAGTAACGCTGGGGTGTAGAATCTCTTATGATCTGCATTGTACTTTGATGGTAAGTGTCTCTTTTTTTCGTAAAGGAACTGGGAAGGAACAATGCACACGATGAAGCCGCCAACCTTCAATACCCGGTACCATTCCTGGAGCGTCTCTCGGTACTGTTCAATATGTTCCAGACAATGGCTGGAAAAAACTGTGTCGACTGAACGGTCCTCGAAGGGTAGTCGCAGGCCATCATAATCAGGATAGTCGCGATCGACTCCGATCGCATGTGGGACGGCGGTAATCCCCTTGGGATTATCGGCACCCCTAAACCCAATGTCGAGCACGGTCTTACCGCTCATGAAGCGGTCCAGAAAACCGCTGGCTCTACGGGTGAAATACGACTTCCCCGCCTGCAACGGGCCTGGATCGAAGTCAGCGGGGAACAGATCACTAACATTGGGAGCGACAAATGGCTTGCTTATTCTTTTTCTATACTCTGCCCCATTAACGAAGATAGTAATCAGGGATTCGAGGGTGCTCCCATTGGAAAGCTTTTCGGCGAAATTCGTATGACCACCTGGATCCGGGTCACGACCGAGAATCGTTCTGTAAAAAGTCTTTACTAATTCCTCGGGAGATTCCAAATCGGCGGCTATATTGGTCCACGTCCCTGGATTAGGCATCTGATCCGGCATTATTTCACTCCAAGATAGGGGTGGGAGGATGCTCAGGAGCAGGAGCAAGTTGCGGTACGCGACCCACAACTCCGCTTCACTCCAAAGAAGTTTACCGCGCGAGCTGCCCAACTGCGATCCGCATCGCGGAGAAGGCGACGAAGGCCCACAAAACGCAGCCTGCCATGTCCACTCGCGCTGAAGGCCTTGGTAACGCCCATCCTGTCCGCCGCCAGCGAACAAGGAAAAGAGCTTTCCGGCATAGTCGCGCGCATAGACCGGCTAGGAAAGTACGGAAGGGTTCATGATGCAAAGTCGGACTGCTTCGTCTTTCCTCTGCCGCACCCGGTCCAATTGCCGCTGCACAAGTTCGCTGTGCGAAACGGCATTGATCGCTTCCTCGAGGACGCTTTCCGCCTCGCCCAGGCGCTCCTGCCGTTCGAGCACTTCAGCCAAATTAATCCAGTGATTGGCGTGTCGGGGCTGAATCATCGATGCGGCTCGATACGCGCTCTCCGCTTCGGCCAGTTTTCCGGAGGCTGCGGCGACGTGGCCCAGGAACCATCGCGTATGCGGATTTCCCTTTTCAAAGCGCGCCGCCAGCCTCGCGTGATGTAGCGCCAAGGCTTGGTCGTTTTGCCGCAGGGCGACCTCGGCTCTGATTATATGAGCGAGCGCGGCTCGCGGAAACACCTCGCCGAACTCGACCGCGGTCCGCTCTGCTTGATCAAGATCCCCCGAAGCCAAATGTGCTCGGACGAGCGAGACGCGCAAGTCGAGCCCAACTGGATCAAGTTCACAGGCTCTCTCGGCTGACGGAACTGCCTTTGTTGGTTGGCCCAGTCGGAGAAGAATGTTGGCGTGCTCTCGCCAACCGGCCGCAGAACGAGGCGATGTGGTTAAATTCTGTTCGAGTTTTTCGAGCCGACCCTGCAGTTCGTTCCCGCCAAAAAGGGCGTCGTCGAGATCCTCATTCCATTCGTGTTTCATATATCGCAGCACGAATTCCGCGAAAGTAAAGCGCCCTTCGTGGCGAAAGACATATTGCGTCGCCTTGTCCGCAAACTTCAGCTTGAAGTGGTCGATGACCCGTGGATGGATCGGCATTTGCGAGCGCGGAAATGGGGCGGTCACGAGCGATGCAAGTGCGTCATCGACCGCCGATGCCGAGAAGCCTAGTTCTCCATATACCGGTCGGGCCAACTCAAAAAATACGCGCAAATCCGGATGGTCGGGAGTCAGGAAGAGGTGTTCTTCGCGGAAGAATCGCTGCAAGACGGATGCGACGTTAAATCCACATTGCGCATCCCTTCGTTCTTGTTGGTACAGGGACAACTCAAGCAGCCGATCCAAGTTAGCGTCAGCCGCCACATCCAAATCCGAGTAGATTCTCAGCGCCTCCTCTGGGTCAGTGTCCTTCTCAATCAGGCGGTTGAGGTAGCGATCGCCAAGTTGCTTGGGGTAAGGCGGATTGGCAACTCCTTTTGGTGCTCTAAAATGGATTTGACTGCCGTAAGGCCAGTAGAACCCTCCGATAACTGAAGGAAACCTGATTACTTTGCACCCCGCACGCAGATTGTCTAACTTGACCTTGGTCGGTCGATCGAAAATCTGTTCAACGACAATGTCGGCCTCGGCAAGCGCCTTTGCGGCGAAGGCTGCGTCTGTGGTCACTGCTTGAGCGTCTGCGTAAATTGTCCGAAAGCGTACGCCGTAATCTAAATATCGCTTGTAGACGACCGACAACATGTCTGCTTGGCAATTGCCAAAAAAAACGACTTTCGGAACATCCGCGACCATCCTTCACCCTCCTCAAAATTCTCGCACCTGTGCCGGAGCCGGCGTGCTCACCGCAATCCCCGCACAAACTCGTGCCGATGATCGAAAGCTTCGATCAATTCGACAATGAAGCGCAGCGGCGAAACAAAAAACTGGATGTTCTTGCCATTATATGCGACTGCCGGTCGCGGTTCGGTCGCGGGGATGCATCGTTGCGTTCGCAGATCCGCGGCGGATGCTGCAAGATCGTCCGTTAGATAAGCGATGTGATTGAGAATGGGGTTGCCCGCTTTGAGCGCGCGCGCAATCGGGCTCTCCGCTCCCAATGGCGTAACGAGTTCGTAGCAGGTTCCCGATTTGTCGCGTCCAAATTGGACGTAAACGCCGTTTACGGGATCGGGAAACACTTCAGTCCATTCTTCCACGCCGAACAGCGACTGGAAATGCTCGCGACCCGCCGCGATGTCCGCGACGACAACACCGACATGATCAAATTGGGTAGGCATCGAGGGCTCTCAGACGCCCGGCTCGTACACAAGTTTACGTTTGATGGCGGAAACAAGCTCGCCGACATTGGCGACCTGTTCGATTTCCTGAGTGCCGAATTTGACGCGAAATCGCAATTCCACTGCGATCATCAGACTGAGATGGTTGAGCAAATCCCAGCCTTCAATGTCTTTGGCCGTTGTCTCCGGCTTCAGGACGATTGAAGAATCCGCAAAAAAGTCGCGAAAGATGTCGTTCAGACCTTCATAGATGTCATTATCACTCATCAGCTTACCCTTCCGAGATTTTCATGCAGAGTTCGACAGGCACATAAATTGCGAGATCCAGTCTCCATTTCATCCGCCCGTCCGCATATTCCTCATGGGTCTGAAAGCCCAACCGCGGGAATAAATCTTTGACCATTCCGTTCTTCGCGGTGGGGATGTATTCGCCAATCAGAGCCGTCGCCCCGAGTTTCGCGGCGCGTTCCGCGACAAGTCGGAGGGTCGCCTCCTCGACCTGTCGGCCAAGCACGCGACAGCTCATGAGCCACGTGTCGATCTCGACCAGCGTCTCGCGGAGACGCCCGATCGCGATTGCGATGATGCCGTTGTCGCCAAACCGGTCGAGCAGTCGCAACTGCAGCCCGAAGGCCGTCGGGTCGTGGATGACCGCCCGAACTTCGTCTTCGCTGTAGCGCCGCGTGGTCAGATTGAATTGGTTGGTCTTGTTGATGAGTTGGGTGATCCGCTGCAGTCCGATCGCATCGAACTCCTTCCACACCAGCTCCATGTTCAGGCTCTTCAGGTAGCCTGGAAGGTCGGCGGCTTCCGCCTGCAGCGCCGCCCGCTCCGCGTTGGCCTGATATTGCCGGGTCCGCGCGCGATCTTCGGAAGTGACGACGACATTCTCGAAATAGCCGGCGTCGGAGAGCGTCTTGGCGTACAGCGCCGGGTCCGGAGGCAGTTCCGGAACGGCGACCATCGGCAGTTCGCCGCGCACGAGATTGCGCTCGAAAGGGTTGTCGTCCACGAACACCAGCGAATCCAGGCCGATGTTCAATTCCTGCGCGATGCGCCGGAGGTTCTTGGCCTTGTCGTCCCAATTGGCGACGAAGCTGGCGATGTCGCTCCTCTTGAGCACCATTTCCGGATGCCTTTCAAAGGGAGCCTCCGCATTGGCCGCATCGTTCTTGGAGCAGACCGCGAGAACGATCCCTCGCCTGGCCTGCTCGACCGCGTAGGCCTGCACGTCGGCGAAGGCCTCCCCCAGCGTGCTTCCCTGACCAAGGACAATTCCCTCGAGCCCGTCGTCCCCGATGACGCCGCCCCACAGCGTGTTGTCGAGGTCGAGCACCAGGCATTTTCGCGATCGTCCTTGCCGAGCGACAAGCAACCGCCCGACCAGATCGCCATAGAGAGGAGCCGCCAACGGGCTTACTTCCTGCTTGGCGCGATGCCATAGGACAGGATCGTGCCAGGCGTCTGCGCCCATCGCCGCCGCCAGAGCATCCAATGCAATCAGGTCAACTCCTTCCTCATCGGAGACCTGCCGCAGCGCTTCGTTCAGTCGGACGATGAAACGCTGTTTCGAACCGGGCAACCTGTGTTCGTTGGAGCCCATGATCGGCGGGAAAATCGGCAGGGCCGTCTGATGCAGGACCGCGGCTCCCGCTTCGCGGGCTAGCCGCCAGCAACGCCGGATATGGTCGACGGCATCTTGCAACGGCGCGTCCGCAGACGCGCCGTCAATCGAGGCGTCGACGCCGCGGGCTAGGTGGCGCCCGTCGAGAGCGAGCAGGAGCGCAGTGGGTTCAAAGGCTCGCACAGAAGAAGCTGGGTCGGCGAGTTCGCGCGCGTACTGCCCATACTCACCCTCGTGCGTGGTCACCCATAGCCCCCGGCGCAGCCCCCCTACTCGAATGCCCGGCGCGAGATGCGCCAGCGTGGAGGACCCAAGGATCGCGAGCCGAATGACCTTTCCGCCGGCCCCGCTCGGCGGACCATGCGGAAAGCGGCGCGCGAGCACTCTGTCCAGGCGCTGCGTGCGAACGAGGTCGAGCTTCGTTCCAGCGAGCCGAACCAAACGATCCCACGCGGCGTCGGGGTCAGTTTCCTCGTCCAGGGCGCGCAGCTCCCCGCCCCAGTCCGCCGGTTCCGGCAGCCAGTAGAGCTCTGCCGGATGCAGCCGCGCCATCGGCGAAGCAAAGTGCACATTGAGCAATTCCGTCATCGTTGCCCCCAGATGATCGATAGTGAACGCAGCCGCCTGCCACGCCTTAAGAGCCTGTTTCAAAAGCCCACCGCCCTCGTCCTGAGGCGCCCCGAAGGGGTCCTCGAAGGACGGTTCCAGTGGACGCCGGCGGCGCCGCCAGCGCCCTCTGGAGCATCCTTCGAGGCCCTTTGCTTTCGCAAAGGGCGCCTCAGGATGAGGTCCACTCCATTTGAAACAGACACTAAGGTTGCCCCCCGACGTGATTCAGCACGAACTGAAGTTCGGTTTTGCAAATCTCTTCGATTTGGCGCGGGTTCAGACCTTCCCAGCTGTGACCCCCCAGGTAATAGACGCTCTCGACCGGAACCCCGGCTTTCACGAGCGCGCCTTCCAGGGCGCGACTTTGCTCAAACGGAACAAGCTTGTCGGAATAGCCCTGAGCAATGAACATGGGCGGCGTATGGCCGTTGATCCGTCCGATCACGGAAACCGATTGGGCGAGTTCCTCGGCCTTGTCAGCCGGTCCCCCGGGAAGAATCTTTTCCCCACGATTTCCTTGAACCGCCCCTGCGTCAGATCGACGGGGCCAAAGTTGTCGACGGCGCAACCCACCGTGGGCCTGACCGTCGCCACATAAGCGGCAAGATGCCCTCCCGCCAATTCTCCATAGAAGCAGACGCCTCGCCCGGCTAAACGCAGTTTAGGCCTGTTCGCTTCAAGCCAGTCCAATGCAGCCAGGATATCGTTCAGAGGCGCCGGCCAGCTCGCGTGTCCGTCGAGCAGCGAATAGTTGACGCCGACGGCGACGAGCCCGTTCGCCGCAAAGTACCGGCAAGGCACATCCTTCTTGTCTCCGCCCTCCCAGCCGCCTCCGTGGAGCAGGACGATGGCGCCCACCGGTTGGGAGGCCGGCTCGCAAACGTCCAGTCTTTGCGCGGGCCCTGGACCATAGTTGACGTCCTTCACAAGCCTGACTTCGCCGGATTGCGAAAGCTCGGGGTAAAACGCCAAAAGCACCACGAATAAGCCGCCGAAAGAACCGATCTGCATTTCACGCCTCGCGGCCTTTCATTCCGTTGACAACTGAACACCACGCTTTCTATGCGGAACGTTTCCGACACACAAGACGCTTTCTGTGCGGAATGCGCTTCGGCCACAGAAGCTGTGAGGGCCTGCTTGAAAAGCCCACCGGCCCCGTCCTGAGGAGCGCCGCAAACGCCCTCTGGAGCATTCTTCGAGGCCTTTCGCAAAAGGGCGTCTTAGGCTGAAGCCCATGATTTTCGAAACAGACTCTGGGGGCCGGATGGTCGACGTCGTGAAGGGCGGACAGTCACGCGTTGTAGCTCGATCTCGATCGGAGGCGAACGCCTGCGCGCCCTGACCCACAGCGCTCCAGGTCAACCGCCCTGAGGTTCGAGGAAGTCGAGTTTGGATGCGGTTCTGCGGCAGCTAAAACTCAGGACCTGGGGCGGCGCGCGCCGGAGCTCCATCGGTCCGGTTGCCCGATTGACGCGTTCTTGACAAACAACGAAATTGTGAGCAAGAGGGCTTTTCGAGTTAACAAAGGGCGCACAGTCGCGGCAGTTGAGGCGGCAGGTCAGGTAAACCTATGGGCAACATTTACATTTGCTACGGTGTTCCCAAGAGCGCCAGCAGCTTTACCTGGGCTCTTGCTAAGAGGATAGCTGCTCTCGGCGGCATGGACGTTGTAACTCTGACGAAGCGCTCGAAGGGCTCTAACGCTCCCGAGGACGCCATCGATCCTGTTTCGCAAGAAAAGCTTGCCCTGGTTCAAGAAGAAATAGGCTCTCGCTGCGCAGTGATAAAAACGCACGGCGCAAGAACTCCCGCGGCAGCGCAACTCGTCAAGGAAAAACGAGCCAAAGTTTTCGTGTCGTATCGCGACCTCAGGGATATAGCGCTGTCTCTGATTGACCACGGAGCAAAAGCGCGCGCCGCCGGCCACAAGGATTTTTCGGAATACCTTGAACCACTCGAACTCAATTTCCATGCTGAAGGACGCGGTCAAGCGCATGGAAAGTTGGATGACGGATTGCGAACCGCTCCTCGTGCCATACGACAGTGTATCGTTCGACACCGAGAAGACGGTCGAGGCCATCGCCGAAAAGCTCGGCGTGCGCGTTGACGTCGACCAGGTGCTTTCGCATTTCCAAGACAAGAAGACCAAAATAATACACTATAACAAAGGCGTGAAGGACCGGCACAAGTCGGAGATGGACGAGGCGACCAGCCGGCTGTTTCTGGAAACGTTCCACGACTTTTACCAGCGATACTTTCCGGAAGTGCTTGCCGCGGAGCATGCCAAAACTTGATTTGGATAGCGGCATAGTTCGATTGTTCGAACGGATGCTCGCGCCCGACATCCATCAACAAGTCGGCAGGCGCGCGAAGTTGCCGTTAGCGAGTGATCCATGCAGGGTTCGGATATCCGGCGCCCTTAAGCGCAAAAAAGACGGCCCTTACTGAAGGTTCGGCGCAATCCTGTCCCTCTGAAGCGACTCGGCTAGGTCAGCGCTAGTGGGGCTCTACGTGCCGTCTTGCATAATCCACAACCGGAAGAGCGACCGCGAGAAGAAAAAGCGACGAGACCACGATCAGCGGAACGCTCCAGTATGTCTTGACCGATGCGGGAAACACGCCGGCGCGAAACATCTCGCAGCAATTGGCGAGCGGCATCCACTCCAGGATGACCTTCATCGACGGCGGGAGCCAGTCGGTCAAGGTGAAGGCGCCGGTCACCGGCAAGGTCAGATACATCAACGGGTGCAAGAGTTTACTGACCCACTCCGATATCCCCGCAAGTCCGGCCATGAGCAGCGCGAACGACAGAACGAAAAACGTGTCGAGACACCATCCGGCAAGAACGAGGCCGGGATCGCGGACGGGTTCGATGAGTCCCAACAACACGCAAAACGTCGCGAGGATGACGAAGGAGGTGAAGACCGATATGCTCTTCATGAGGACATTGGAAAGAATTATATCTATAGCGTTTATATTCCGATGAAAATACATCCACGTACTGTCCGTTAGGGCATGCAGGGACTGCAGCACCCCCAGCCGCCAAAGCTGGATATGCGTGTAGGCCGTGATTCCCATGCCGACCACGTTGATTCCCGTGTGATGACCTTCTCGATTTGTAATGCCCCATAGAACAACGACGCCGCAGGTGAGAATCATCGGTTCGACGATTATCCAAAAGAACCCCAGGGTCTCTTGGGTGTAGTGGGCTTGGCCTTCTCGGATCATCAGGGTGTGGATTACACGCAATTGGACCCGGATGCTGTCGATTAACGAAGGCCTCGATCGAGGGGCCGAAACGGACATCTGACTCTCCACTTGGCTCGCGGCACGCTAACGAGAAATATGCAAATGGCAAGTCCTGGCTTTCGAGGCGGCTTTCGCTTTGGCGGCGTCACGGCGGGCTGCGGCGGCTCCGTCGATCCTCGAAGAAGCCCCGGAGGGCGAGGGGAGAGCCGCGGCGCTGCGAAAACGTCTTGACAAGGTCGCGTTTGTTCTGTATTTGTTCTGTTGCGCGCGCTCAGGGAGAGGCCGAGCGTCCAGCTTTGTCGAGGCCGCTCCGCCCGGCATGGCTTGCGACCGGTTGGGCGCGCGGCGCGCCTGGCGAAGGCCGGGCGGGGCGAGCCGGCCCTTGGCTGTCGCGCCGCGCCGTTTCGCTCGCCGCCGTCGCGGCGCCGGAGGGCCTGACGAAAGCGGGCTCGCATTTTTTTGACTTGGATTGCTCGTAACCCATTGAAAAGCCCCGAATTGGACGAAGGAATCCAAGGAAATCCAAGCCCGTTTTCTTGGTCCGGCGTGGATAGGCTTTGATCCGGCTTGGAGGAATTTGAGGCGTTACGCCGTCGGCCGGTCGCTCCTGGCGCGCCTCTCGACGCCAGTGGACGAAGCCCGTCCCCGGGGACGGACTGAGATCCGCCTTGGGAGTTACTTTTCGCCGGGAAATGGTGCCGCAACGGATTGAAAAGGTTGGATTCGCGCCGGGAAATGGTATGGCCCCGGCGGCCATTTACCCGCAATATCTGGTGGCGGGGCGCGCCTCAGTCTCGAGCGCAACTCAAGGAAAGGGTCCCGCCGCGAGCTGATGTCAATCCAATCTCACCAGCATCTTGCCGAAGTTCTCGCCATGCAGCAGGTCGACCAGCGCCTGCGGGGCGTTCTCGAGTCCCTCGCGGATGGTTTCGCGCCATTTCAGGCGGCCGGCGGCGACATGGCCGGCCAGTTCGCCGATCGCCTGGGGCCAGACAGCCATATGGTCCGACACGATGAATCCCTCCATCTTGATGCGCTTTACCAGGAAGATTCTCATGTCGGGAAGCGCCGTCGGCGCGCCCTCGTAGGACGCTATCAGGCCGCAAATTGCAACACGCGCGAAATCGTTGAGGCGCCGCAACGCCTGCTGGAACGGCTCGCCGCCGACGTTCTCGAACAGTCCATCGACGCCGTCCGGGACCGCCGCCTTCAACTGCGCCGGGAACTCGGGCGACTTGTGGTCGGCGCAGGCCGCGTAGCCGAGCTCATCGACCGCAAAACGGCATTTTTCGGGTCCCCCGGCGATGCCGACCGCGCGTGCGCCGGCTGCGCGCGCAAGCTGCCCGACGATGGAGCCGACCGCCCCGGTCGCGGCCGAGACAAGCACCGTCTCTCCCACCTTGGGGGCGATGATCTTGTTGAGACCGTACCAGGCAGTGACGCCAGGCATGCCGACGGGGCCGAGATAGGCCTGGATCGGAATTGCCTTCGCGTCGATCACCCGCAGGTCCCGTCCGTCGCTGAGCGCGTAGCGCTGCCAACCCCCCATGCCGACGACAGCGTCTCCGGGCTTGAAGCGCGGGTTGTTGGACGCTTCGACGACGCCGACCGTCCCTCCCTGCATGACCTCGCCCACGTCCTGAGGTTTGGCGTAGGATTTCGCGTCGCTGAGCCTCCCGCGCATGTACGGGTCGAGCGACAGAAACACGTGCCTGACCAGCGCCTGACCGGGCCCGGGCGTGGGGACCGGCGTCCGGACAATGCGGAAGTTTGCAGGCGAGACGTTTCCGCTCGGGCGATGATCGAGCAGAATCTGAAGGTTGTCCGGCATGAAAGCCTGTCCCCGAAAAAGCCCCTCCCGGGGCGCGGCAGCCAAGCTTAGGCCAGACGCAAGCCGTAGGGCAACGCCGAGCATCCTGGCGCGACCGGTTTTCTGCCCCGTCCGCTGCTCAACACTCGCGTCCGGCTCGGCGATAATCGCCCGGTCAATGGCGCCTGTCGGCATAAAGGATGTGGGCGAGTGGCTTCAGGGCCTCGGCCTTGGGCGCTACGAAGTCAAGTTTCGCGAACATGAGATCGACGCGGACGTTCTGCCGGAACTGACGGAAGCAGACATCAAAAGGCTCGGCGTCGCGCTTGGTTCGCGCAAGCGCATGATGAAGGCGATTGCGGAGCTTGAGGCGAGGGGCCCGTCGAGCGCCTCGCAACCGGCTGGCGCCGCCGCCATCGAGCGCCGTCCCATCACGGTTCTCTCCTGCCGCTTCGAGGCGTCGTCGCTTCCGGCTCAGTTCGACGTCGAGGACTGGCGCGATCTTTACGGCGGCTGCGTCAATGAGGCGCTCGCGGTTGTGCAGAAGTTCGGTGGGCGCGGACAGCCGGAGCTCGGCGACAGCCTGATGGCGGTGTTCGGCTACCCCCAGGCGCAGGAAAACGATTTGGAGCGCGCGGTGCGCGCCGCGCTCGCCATCCAGCTGGCGATCGATAAACTGAACGCGCGGTCTGCGCCTGCGACCCCTCAGGTTTCGGCCCGAATCGGCATTGAATGCGGGAAGGTCGTGGTCGATTCGATGGGCGGCGTCTTCGGAAAGGCGACCAGCATCGCCGCGCGCATCCAGGCCGCGGCCGATCCGGGCGAAGTGCTGGTCACGACCGACGTGCTGCGTCAGGTCGCGGGGCTGTTCATTGCCGAAGATCGTGGGCCGCATGACCTCAAAGGCGTGCCTCACAAGGTCAATCTGCATCGGATCCGGCGCCTGGCCTCGGCCGGAATTCGAGCTGATGCAAGGACTATGACCCCGTTCGTCGACCGTGGCGGAGAGCTCGAGCTCCTGACTCGCGAGTGGCAGCGCGCCAGGTCGGGCGCGGGACGGCTCGTGCTGATCGTTGGCCAAAGGCAGTCCGCCGGACAGCGCCTATCGCTTCAAACACGCGTTGATCCGGGACGCAGCCTACGAGAGCCTACTCAGGAGCCGCCGACGGGCGCTGCACCTGCGCGCGGCCGAACTGTTGCGGGACCCTAAGCAAGCGATCCAGGAGCCGGACGCGATCGCGCGCCACATCGCCGCGGAGGACAAGGTGGGGCAGGAACTGGAGGAAGACGCCGAAGATCGGACGGGCCCGGGCGTTGCTCGCTGACGGGGCCGGTCGCCTTTGGCTTAAGCCTTGTAACTTCTATGGAATCGGCGTGTCGAAAGCGCCCCTTGCCGAACCTTGCGATAAATTCCCTGCGTTGGCCGGTTCCACCCAGAGAGTTGTCGACGATCGGCGGCAGGCCGCGAAGGCTCGATTAATCGAAGCGCAATCCCCCCTAACCCGTCTTCGCGGATTGGGCCAAAATCGCGGATTGGCTGTATTTTGAATCAATGGTTTAGGCTGGAAGGTCTTCACTACGGAGAGTGCTTTGGGCTAGAGCGGGGCCGGTGCTTTGCGGGGGCGGCTGGGCCGATAGGCGCAGTTTGAGCCGACTGATCAGAAGTTGAAGTTCGGGCGTGGGTTGGGCGTGGCGGGTCAACTCGATCTCGCGCCCCGTCCTTCCGCCGTGCGGTTCTTCTAAGGAACATAACCACGTTGATTCAATCACAAAAACAATTTCCTGGGAATTGGGTAGGTCTTCACTACAAGACTTTTTGACAATATTGCCGGTGGCCCCAGATTTCAAAATCAAATACTTACGAAACCAAAAAATCGCGAAAACCGCTTTTCAAACTGCGAATCCGCAAAGTCGGGCTAGCGCCGCGACGCCCAGTCGCTCGCCCGCGCGCCCGTAAGCGCAGCGATGCCTGCGATGCCTCGCTCGAGGAGCGCGCGCTCGAGGCCGTTCAGGATGCCGTCGATCACGCCGACCCCCTTGAGCGCGAGGCTTGTATAGAGCTGCACAAGGCTTGCGCCAGCCTCGATCTTGGCGATGGCGGTCTCGGCGTCCTCGACGCCGCCGCAGCCGATCAAGGGCATAGCGCCGCCGAGGGCGAGATAGGCGCGCGCCAAGAGCCGGGTCGAAGGCTCAAACAGCGGCCGACCCGACAAACCGCCGCTCTCGCCGCGATTGGGCGAGCGCAGCGAGGCGGGCCGCGCGACCGTCGTGTTCGACACGATGAGGCCGTCGATCCCCCGCGCGAGCGCGACCGCAACAATGTCTTCGAACTCATGGTCGTCAAGATCCGGCGCGATCTTGACGACCAGCGGCCGGTGCGGCTCCGTCTCGTCGCGGGCCGATACGACGCGGGCGACAAGTTCGTCGAGCGCGTCGCGCCGCTGCAGATCGCGCAGGCCGGGAGTATTGGGCGAAGAAACATTGATCGCGACGTAATCGGCGACGGGGGCGAAAGTTTTGACGCCGAGGACGTAATCCGCGATGCGGTCGGCGGCATCCTTGTTGGCACCGACGTTGACGCCGATCAGGCCCGCGGGGCGCCGCACCAAACGGGTCCGCGCTCTCTCGTAGCCTTCGTTGTTGAAGCCGAAGCGGTTGATGACCGCGCCGTCCTCGCGGAGGCGGAAGAGTCGAGGGCGCGCATTGCCGCCCTGAGGACGAGGGGTCAGCGTTCCGACTTCGACAAAGCCGAACCCGAGCCTCAGCATCGCGCCGGGAACCTCGGCGTTCTTGTCGAATCCGGCGGCGAGACCCAGAGGGCTCGGAAACTTCAGTCCGAGAGCCGCGACGACGAGCCGCGGGTCGCGCGGCTTGGCCGGCGCGGGCGGCGCGATCTTCATGCCGTTGACGGCGAGGCGGTGCGCGATTTCCGGCGGAAGAAGCTTAACGAGAGGCTCGGCGAGTTCGGCCAGCCTCACGTCTCGAGGCTCCCGAAATCGTGCCCGCCGTCCGGCCTCAGCGGCAGCGGGCGCGACCAGACGACGGCGCTCAGCGGCAGCGGCGCATAGAGGTGCGGAAAGAGCGCGCCGCCCCGCGACGGCTCCCAGACGAGATCGGCGCCGAGCGCGGTCGCGTCGACCGCGACCAGTGTGAGGTCGTCTGCGTCCGGCGAACCATTTCGCCGCCGTCTCCGGCGCCTGTTCGGCGATGGAAAGATGAATGTAGCCGTCCGCGCGGTCGACGGCCGCGCCGACAAAGACGTCGGCCTCTTCTGCCGCGCGCCATTCCTCGGTCGCCAGGATCTTGAAGACGAGCGTCATGCGTCGCGCTTACTCCTGTAGCATCCGCTTCAGGAGATCGATTTCGTCGCGCAGCGTCGCGTCGTTCGCCGACAGGGCCTCGATCTTGCGAACGGCATGCAGCACGGTCGTGTGATCGCGCCCGCCGAAGCGTCGGCCGATTTCCGGGAGCGAACGCATGGTCAGCGTCTTGGCGAGAAACATCGCGACCTGACGCGGCTTGACGACGACTGCGGTCCGTCGCGACGAGAGGATGTCGGCGCGCGACACGCTGTAGTGGTTTGCAACCAGCTTCTGGATGTCCTCGATCTTCACGCGCTTGGGCTCGTGCGAGCGGATGAGGTCGCGGATCGCGACCTCCGCCGCCTCGACGGTCAACGGCGCTCCGGTCAACGTCGAATGCGCAAGCAGCCGATTGACGGCGCCTTCGAGATCGCGCCCGTTGGAGCGGATCGAACGGGCGACGAAAGCAAGCACGGCCGGCGAGAGCTCGAAGTTCGGCTGCAGCGACCGCGCCGCCGCGACCCGCGCCTCCAGAATCTTCAGGCGCAACGGCTCGTCGAGAGCGCCGATCTCGACACAGAGGCCGACGCCGAGACGCGAACGCACCCGTTCGTCGACCGCTTCGAGGTCGTTCGGAGGCCGGTCGGCGGCGACGATGACGTCGCGGCCAGCGTCGAGCAGCGCGTTCAACGCATGGCCGAATTCCGCCTGGATCGCTTTGCCCTGCAGGAATTGGGCGTCGTCGAAGATCAAGAGATCGATCGCCCGCAGGCGCTCCTTGAAGGCGATCGAGGTCTGCGACTGGAGGGAGGCGACGAAGCCGTACATGAACTTCTCAGCGGTCAGATAGATGGCGGAGCGGCCTTGGCTCGCCGCGGTATGCGCAACCGCCTGCAGCAGGTGGGTCTTGCCGAGCCCGACGGCCGAATGGACGTAAAGCGGGCAGAACGACGTCGTCCGACCGCCGGCGCGTTGCTCGGCGACGCGTTGCGCAGCTGAGAACGCCAGTTGGTTGGACCGCCCGACCTGAAAGGTCGAGAACGTAAGACGGCGATCGAGGGGCGAGCCGACCAAGGCGGCGTTGGCTGGTGGCGATGCCGGCCGGGCGGGCGCGCGGTGCGACGCCGGCGCGGATCGTTCCGTTCGCCGCCTCCCTGGGCGCCTTGGGCGACGTCGCCAGAGCGCAACGCGCCGGCCCTTCCTGCGGCTCCGGGCGCGTTGACGAGCGGACCGAAATGACGACCCTCGCCAGCGAGCCGACCTCGGCGCCAAGCGCAGCGGTGATATGGCCAAGGTAATGGGTGTCGATCCAGCTCTTCAAGAAGCGGGTCGGGACGGAGAGCCGAGCCTGGCCCCCGCTCACCGCCTCGAGTTCGATGCGTCCGAACCAGCTGTTAAAGATGTCCTCGCCCAATTCCGCGCGCAGCCTCTCGCAGCAGCGCCGCCACGATTGCGCGAGCGAAGGAACGCCCGAACCGCCAAGATCGACGGGGTTGGCATTGGGTTCGTCATACATGTCCATGGACCGTGTCTCGGTGAGGATGACGGATAGCATCGGCAATCCTAAAGGGTTCGAGACGCACTACGTCTGCGCCCAAGGCAACCCGCCGCCCTCCAGCCGCCAGTGACCCCCCTGTGGCGCCACGAATCCAGAGGACCTTCGAAACCGTCCGAGACATTGAAGCACGGCGCCCAGCCCGCGGCCGTCATCGCCATGGCGGCATGGCGCGAGCGGGCGCCCGACCGACAGATGAAAACAAGCGGCGCTCCGCGCTTGACCCCGGCTGTTTCCAGCATAGTCGAAAGCCTGGCGACGAATGTTTCATCGACCTGCATGGAGGGAAAGCTCTGCCATTCGAGGAACAACGCGGTCTTGCCTAGGGACGAGAGGTCGGGCACGCCGACGTAAGCCCATTCAGCCTGCGTCCGCACGTCGATCAGCGTCGAAGTCGCATCGCCCGCGAGAATTCCGTAGGCGTCGGTCGAAAGCATGTCTTCTGCATATCCGGCGCCGCTTTGATAAGACATAGGTCCTCCTCCGCAGCCCGCACTACGGACGTTTGTTTCGGTCTGAATTTTATGAAGTTGCGTCGGATCTGTTTTCAGATCGGACCGCAATGCAACTCTTGGCCCATAAGACGACGCCCTTCAACATCGCTCACAGGAGGATAATCTCTTCTTTTATTTTACTCACGCATTCCTTGGCAAACCCAACTTCTCACGGCTTATACTCATTGTTGCTTAGCGTGAGCAAGACTATGGCACGGGCGCCCCGACGAGGCAACCGCGTTTCTCGGCTGTGAGGTCGCCGCTCCGACGCCAGAATGACGTAGTCGTCATACAGTTTTGCGATGAGATATCGCAAAGGCTTGATTCGAAGCGTAAGATCAAATCGCCGTCACCCCAGAATGCGCGATCGCAAGAAAATCCCGGCAATCGCCGAGGCGTGCGTCATCGGGTTCGAATCCTGCCGCGTCGCGGGGTCTACTCGCGCTTGATTAATAAAGTTTTGACAATCATGGAAATTTTGTGTTCGGCCACCGGCGGTCCGGTGTCGTCATTTCGTTGCACAACTGTTATGTGGCGTCGCAGCGACGGCGGCGTGAACATCGCGGGCGTGTCGATTCACGCCTGTGCGGCGGACTTGTCCACAGCGATCACGCCGAAAAACGCGGGCAGCGCTAACAGATAAGCGAAACCGGCGATTTCGATGACCGCCCCGAGGCCGAAGTTCGTCGCGACGACCGGCGCCGCCGCCGCCCCGATCACCGAGAAGCAGCCGTTGACGCCCCACGCCCAGATGAACAGGTGATCCTTGCCGAGGCGTCCGAGCGTCGTCATCGCGGTCGGCATCGGGAAGCCCATCAAGAACGCCGGCGGCGCGACGATCACAAAGCACCACACGAGGCGCGCTCCATAAGGCAACGAGCCGATCGCATCGAGCGCCGGATTGATGAACAGCGCATAGAGGATAAGGAGCCCTCCGACGGCGAGGAACAGAACCGGCATGACTGTGCGCATGCGCGGAAGGATGCGCTCCGACGTCAGCGCTCCCAGTCCCGAAAAGACAAGCATGCCCGTAATCAGCACCGACGCGGAGATCGTCGGGTTGCCGAGCGCCATCACGAAATGGGCGATGAGCCCGACCTCGACCATGATGTAGCCGGCGCCGAGGCAGGCGAAGTAGAGCACGGTCAACGCCTTGCCACGCGTGCTCGAAAAAATCGTGCGCCAGCCCCAGACGACGGGAATGGCGAGCAGAACGGTCGCCGCCAGACTGGCGACGCCGAGCGTCGCCCAGATCAGCAGATAACCCCACTCGTCCTGCAGCAGCTCAAGCCGGTCGAGGACCCTCGGCAGATCGCGGGTCTTCACGTAAGCGGCGAAGTAGGGCGCGTCATTGGTGAGCGCCCGCGCATTGAAGACGTAGCGCGAGGCGACGTCGGGCCAGCCGCCCGAAATGAGGGCACGCCAGGCGAGCCGTCCCATCGCCGTCGCCGGCAGCACTCCGTCGTCATCTTTGCCGGACGGCGGCGCGTCGGCGTCTTGGTCGGACGGTTCGGCCGCTGCCGGCCCAGCGGCCGTCGAGGCCGGTCCGCCGGAGGCTTCGCCGAAAATCTGCTGGACATAGCCGTCGAGCGTCGCGTCGGTCTGCGAAGGATCGAAGGTGAAACCCGGCGAGTAGATCTCGTCGAACGACATGTCGCGCGTGTGCGCGCGCAGCTTTGCGACCTCGGCCGGGGTGAAGCCGCCGTTCTTGTAGAGCACCGTCGCGGTCGAGAGATAGGTTGAGGCGACGAAGAACGAATTGGCGAGATGATCGGGATCGACGTCGCGGGCTGCCGCCGCCATCGTGGCGTAGAGCTTCAGAACCGACTTCGGCGGCTCTTCCTTGTTCCACAGGGTCACCGACAGCACGCCGCCCGGCGCGAGCGCGCGCATATAGGTTTCCATCGCCTCCTTGGTGTAGGAGAACTTCTCAACGATGGCGAAGCCGCCGGGATTGGACAGGCCAACCGAATCGGCGAGGCTCAAATCGATGACATCGAAGCGCTCGTCGGTGTGGGCGAGGAAGTGCCGGCCCTCGTAATCGATGACCCGCACCTTCGACAGGATATCGCCGGTGAAGTTGCGGATCACGTCGCTCCGGAAGGCCTCGAGGACCGCTCGGTTGCCTTCCGCGACCGTGACCTCGCGCGCGCCGGAATGCAGCGCGACCTCCGTCGAGATGCCGCCGCCGAACTGCGTGATGAAGGTCTTGGGCGACGACTTGATGACGTAAGGGTACACCATCGGCAGGAAGCGGAAGTAGGCCGTCTCCTTGTCGGTCAGGTCGCGCATGATGCCGATCGGCCCGTCGCTGTCGATATAGAGGCCGAGATAGGCGTTGGCCGGCATGGTCGGCAGGTTGAAGCCGGCGTTGTCTGAGAGGCCGGGTGCGAAATGAAGATAAGAGCTCGAATAGACCTCGAGGTAGCCGAAGGGCGAAGCGCTCTCGTAGACCTTCTTCGCGTCCGGAAACTTGCGCGCGTACGAGACGCCCTTGTAGTCGTTGACCGCCAGCGTCTTCAGGCCCAGCGCAGGGGCGATTGCAAAGTGGCCGGCGAACGCCAGCGCGCCCGCGAGCAGAAAGGGAACGAGCGCGCGGCCGCCCCCCGGCCCCAGGGCCCAGGCGACGCAGGCGACAAGCCAGAGCGCGAGCGGCGCGGCGATGAGGTTGGCCGGCGCGAGCGCATACATCGCCAGCAGGAAGACGAGGCCGCACAAGCCGGATCCGGCGAGATCGGCGAAATAGACCCGCCCGAACGTGCGGTTGCTCTTGAGAAACACCGATCCGAGAAACACGGCGCCCGCCAGGAACGGCGTCAGCTCCGCGAGGAACATCTCCAGGAGCTTCCATTTCTGCGCGGGGTCCGAGACCAGAAAGATCGCGTTGAAGCCGAGCCGCTGCACGTAGAGATTGGCGGCGACAGCAAGCGGCCCGAACAATCCGAGCGCGACGGTCGCAGCTGCCCGCCAGTGGCGGGAGAACCAGTCCTTGGCGACGGTCATGACGGCGCTCGTCAGCCCGAACCCGAGCATCGCCAGGCTCACGACCAGCGAGCCGAAATGCGCCCAGCTGCCGACCGAGAACACTCGCATGATGTCGATCTGCAGCGCGATCACTGCGCCGGCGCCGAGCCCGACGGCGAAATAGAGCCCCGCGCGCTCGCGGACCCCGAGCACGGCGTCGCCGTTCGCTTCCTCGCCGAGCGATTCGGCGATCGGAATGGGACTCGCCTCGTTCATGGACTCCTTCCCGGCCGCCGTCATGGCGAACAAGCGGCGCGCTTTTGAGGCGGAGCGCCGCTTCGCCAAGGGACCGCCCGGACCGCTAGTTGTTGTGCGTGCCGACGATCTGCTCGCCTTCGAGCTTGGTGAACGGCACGAACGGGACGATGCGTCCGCCGTAGATGTCGGAGCGGGCGACCGTCATCTGGCCGTCCGCGCCCTCGGACTTGACGACTTTGAGAACGCGCTGTGCGCCAGGCGGCCCGACCGGAATGACCATTATCCCGTTCGGCTTCAGTTGCTGCAAGAGAGGCGGAGGCACGTGATCGATGCCGCAGGTCACAATGATCTTGTCGAAAGGAGCGAATTCCTCCCAGCCGTAGTAGCCGTCGGCTGCTTTCGACGTGATCGCGGAGAACTCCGTGTACCCATCCTTGATGAGCTGGTCGTAGATGCCGCGCGTGCGCTCGGCGAGCGGCTTAATGATCTCGATCGAGTAGACCTTGTCGGTCAGATGCGACAGATAGGCGGACTGATAGCCGGAGCCCGTGCCGATCTCGAGCACCTTTTCGCCGAGCTTAGGATCGATGTTCGAGGTCATGCGGCCAACGATATGCGGCCCCGAGATGGTGACGCCGTAGCCGATGTCGAGGAAGGCGTGGTCGTAGGCGCGGCCGAGATTCTGCGGCAGCACGAATTTCTCGCGCGGCGTGAGGAGGAAGGCGCGCTTGTTGCGGTCGTTAGTCAGGTCTTCGTTGCGCACCATCGCGCCGAAACGGTCAAATCGCTCGCCGAGAAACTTCGGCTCCTCGCCGCGCTGCGCGACGCCCCACTGGACGAACTTTGCGCGAGTGTCCATCGGCGGGTTCATGTCGAAGGTGAAAGGCGTGGGCACGTTGGCCAGGGCGAGGCGAGGCGCGAGCGCGCCCGCGATCATCCCGGCTGCGCCGGCCAAGAATTGACGTCGTTGCACGAAAGGCCTCCTCAAACGAAACTCATCGGTCGGCTGTTATCCCAACCCGCGGCAAAACGCGACCCTTAATCGCGTGGGCCAGCGTGGGCCAAGCCAATCAGGACGCGCACATGCAGACTTCCGATCCGGCCATTTCGGCGATCGGCGACTGCGTCGATTTTCCCAACGCGGCGCTCGGCTTCCGCACCCGGCTCGAGTCGATCCAGAACGCAGTCGACCAGGCGAAATGCGTGGCGGCCCGCCTCGCGGGCAGGCCGAAGCCCTACGACGCGCTTGCCTGGTTCTGGAGCGACCAGGGCGACCTCAAGCTGATGATCGCCGGCATTCCTCACGGCGTCGATGCGTGGGTGGTCCGCGGCGATCCGGGCACGCGCGCCTTCTCGACCTTCGGCTTCCGCGACGGCAGGCTCGCGGTCGTCGAATCGGTCAATCGCGCCGGGGACCATGCGGCGGCGAAGCGGATCATCGGCACGCCGAAGATGTGACGCCGGAGGACGCGGCCAACCCTGCCTTCGACCTGCGGGCGCTGGCGAAGGGATAGGCGGGGAGGTTCGGGCGCGGCCTTAGGGGTCTCGGCGGCTGCCCGTGCAGTTTTGTCCGCGCGCGGGCGATTTCAAAAGGTTAGGCGGAAAAACTGTAACAGGGGCAAATTTCCGGGCGGAGGGGAGTAAAGTGAAAAAGGCTATGATTTAAGCTGGGGATGTCGCTTGACCCCGACGATTTGCTTGAACGTCATGAGGCGGGCCGAGATGATCGGCCTGGTTCGCCGATTGCTTGGCGAGGTGGAGCGATTGCGGGGGGAGAACGAGAAGCTGAGCCAGGCGGTGGCGCGGCTTCGGGTCGATAACCAGGCGCTGAAGGACGAGATCGCGCGGCTCAAGCATTTGCCGCCCCGTCCGCCGCACAAGCCGTCCGGGATGGAGAAGGCGACCGATCGGCCGGAAAGCGGGACTTCGGCCGAAGATGCAGCAGGATCGAAGCGACGCGGCCCCGGCGTCTCCAAGCTTCCGATCGACCGGCGGGTGACGCTGACGGTTGAAGCCCCGCCGGGCTCGCGCCACAAGGGCTACGAGGAGATCGTCGTTCAAGACTTGGTGTTGAAGGCCGAGACGACGCTCTATCGGCGGGAGCGCTGGGAGACGCCGGACGGCAAGCGGCTGATGGCGCCGCTCGATGGGGGAATTGTCGGCGGCTGCGGCCCGCATCTGCATCGCCTCGTGCTGATGCTGCATTTTCAGGGCCAGATGACCTGCGAACGGATCGTGGCGCTTCTGGCCGGCATGGGCCTGGCGATTTCCAAGCGGCAGGTGGTGCGGCTCTTGCGCGCCAAGCTGGAGGGCTTCCGCGCCGAGGACGAAGCGGTGCTGCGGGCGGGGCTCGCGAGCTCGCCCTTCGTCACCGTCGACGACACCGGCGCCCGCCACGCCGGCAAGGCCTGCTTCACCACCCACATCGGCTCCGACCGCTTCGCCGCGTTCCGCACCGGGTCCGGCAAGTCGCGCCTGGCTTTCCTCGGCCGCCTGCTCGGCGGGACGGCGTCCTACGTGATTAATGCCGCCGCGATCGCCTACATGCGCGCGGGCAATCTGGCGCAGGACGTCATCGACAGGCTCGGCGGCCACGCTTCGCGCGTCTTTCGCTCGCGCGAGGATTGGATGGACCACTTGCGTGCCCTCGGCCTGGCCAACTTGAAGGTGACGCCCGATCCGGTGCGCGTCGCCAGCGAAGCGGCGCTGTGGGGCGCAATCGAGGCCGAGGGTCTGCTCGGCGGCGCGGTCGTCGTCTCCGACGACGCCGGCCAGTTCCGCATCGGCGACCACGCCCTGTGTTGGGTTCACGCCGAGCGGCTCATCCACAAGCTCGTTCCCGCCAACGATCGGCAGCGCAACGCCATCGAGGTCGCCCGGCGGATGGTCTGGTGGTTCTATCGCCAGCTCAAAGACTACAAACTGGCCCCAAGCCCCCAACGAGCCGCGGAACTGAGCGCCCGCTTCGACCGCATCTTCAAGCGCCGAACCGGCTACGCCCTGCTCGACCGTCTGTTGAAACGCCTGCTCGGGCGCAAGGACGAGCTTTTGCGCGTGCTCGAGCGGCCCGACATCCCGCTCAACACCAACGCCTCCGAAAACGACATCCGCGCCTTCGTCACCAAGCGCAAAATCTCCGGCGGAACCGTCAGCGAGAAAGGTCGTGAGGCGCGCGACGCAATGCTCGGCCTCGCCAAAACCTGCAAGAAACTCAAAATCCCCTTCTTCGACTATCTCGGCGCCCGCCTCGGCATTCCTGGCCCCGCCGTCCCGGATCTCGCAACCCTCGTCAGCACCGCACCAAGCTAAAGCGCCCCCCCGGAAGACTTGTCAATCCGCGGGGGTCGTCCTCCAATATCCGTTCCGAATGCGATCGCTCACTTATTGGGTAACGGGCGGGGCCGAAAGAACAGCAGCGAGACCGGTCTGGAGGCGATCTCGCCGCCATTCGCCAGAACGGCGACGATCGAGAACTTGTTGTTCGACGACTGGTCCGCCTCCAAGCGCAGGGTGAAGCGGGCGGTTTGCCCGGCTTCCACGGCCTTACGGAACGGCACAGCGAGCGCGTAGTTTGTTCCTGCCAATCGCAGATGAAGCGGCGAATGCTGAATCGCTTCCGGCGTCGGCCCTTCGCCGCACTCCGCAAGGACGCGGAAGTGCCCGATTTCCATCGAGACGCGATAGGGCGAGATCCGGGAATGCAATTCAGATCGATCGTCAGCCCAAGTATGTTCGATAGTTCCGTCGACACCGAGACCGATATTCGAGCCGGAGTGGGACACTGAAGACGGGTCATCGCCGGGGATTGAATTTCCGTGTCCTGGCGGCAAACTGGAAAAATGTCTCGACAATATTCGAAATGAACCTGTATTTGGCAAAATTGGCAAATACCTGTCCCACTCCTCACGCATCCCCTCATTCAGGCGGGGCCGAAGGTTTGTGTGAAGACGTTGTTTCGGTTTAGGAATTCTTCGTATTTTTCGACGAGCGGTCTTAAGCGTTGCTCGGGCATGTTGGGGATGAGATCGTAGAGCAGGCAGCCCTGGCGGAACAGCGAATGGACGCGGCGTTTGACCGTGCTGGTTCTGAGCGATCGGTCCATGCCGAGGCTTTCGCCGGCGGCGCCGAGCAGCGTCAGCAGGAGGATCGCCAAGGCGTTGAGCAGCAGCAGACGGTCGCGCCGTTGCGGATCGCCGATGCGCAGGACGCTCAGGCCCATGCCGAACCGCAAATCCTTGGTGTCGCGGAACCCCGGCTCGATCGTCCACCGTTTGGCGTAGAGGTTGACGATCTGGGAGGCGCTCGCGGTCGCATCGCTGGCGGCCAGATGCCAAGCCTCCTTCATCCCCTTGGCGTGGACGCAGACCGCCGCGCCGACCTTGTGGCGGGCGGCGGTGAGTTCGGCGCCGCGCAGAAGGCAGGCGCGCCCTTTCTTGCCGACCCAGTCGACGGCCAGGCGCGTCTCACCGTCCGCCGCGGTCAGATGAACGTTGCCGCGAAAGCGGATGACGTAGCCGAAGCCGAGGCTTTCGAGGAATTCGAACAGTTTGACGTCGCCGAAGCCGCGATCGGCCAGGATCGTCACCGTCACGCCCTCGGGCAGGATCGCCTTCAAATGCGTCAGGCAGAGGTCTTCGAAGTCGTTGCGCTGGTCCTTCAGTTCGTCCTTGTCGACCGTCAGCCACAGGAGCGGCGTCGCCCGGCCGTGGCGCGTGATCAGGCTCAAAGCGAGCGTGGCCTGATTGTCGGCGTTGAAATCGGTCCAATCCATCGCCACGACGATCGCCTTGCGCCGGCCCACGACCTCGCGCGCCCATGGCGCGAACAGGTCCCATACGACGACCCCGGCGTTGCTCAGCAGGCGATCGACCTGTTTGATCGCGTGTCTGTCCATCAGACCGCGCGCTTGCGCCAGCGCATGCCCGATCACCGAAACCGCCAACGACGCCCCCGTCAGAACCCCCAGCGTCCCATTGGCCAGCGAAAGAATCCGCTTGGCGTGCAGGCTCCCCGAAAACGCGCGCTTCACAAAACCATGAACCAATTCCACCCGCTCGATCGACTTGCGCATGAGCCCCCCGCCCGGCTGATTCGTGACCTCGCCACGCGGTGACTCGCCAATTCAGACAATTTCGAGTCGATCAAAAATGAGGGGATTCATGAGGGAACGGACAGATACAGACAAGTAAAATTTGGGGAGAACTTCATTCCGCCATTTTCGATTATAAAGTTGATTTTGTGAAGTCTACTGTACCGACCTTCCTTGTCGATGTGCAAATCAAGACGCCGGAACGCATTCAAATTACATCGTTTCGAGTAGACGTAACTGAGAGCCGTCCTGAATTTCAACCGGCCATCCAGATGGATGATTTCAGTTCAGATGAATGCGGCCCGTCTTATTCAACCTCCTATCAGTTCGATAACTTTGGTTGGTCTCCCGCGAAAGACGTCAAGGTCAACTACAGGTTTATCAAGTTCGGAGCAGCCAGCGACTCGGCGCTGTCCGGCCAGTTCCGCATCGGCGAAATCAGAGACAGAAAAAAAGTATCGTTCGACACGGAACTCGAAAAGTTTGGAGCGAACGTTCCAAAGCTTAAGGGACCCACTGAAGACATCGAGAATGGGTTTCGAGAGGCCAGTTTGAGGCGTTTTCAGATCGTTGCTTGCTCAGGATGGGCTAGCCTGAAACGTATGGCATGCGCCAACGCACGAGACGAACTTGGGGGTCAATTGCAGACGGTTCCCCAATGGTCAATATAAATGCTTGTGAGCGATCCTCCCGAGGGACCGAAAAACCGGTGAGTATGGAAGCGGCCATCCATCTGGCAAGACCTCCATTGGAGTATAGCGGAAGCGAAATTTGACCAGGCCCGGCTCGGGGACTGACCATACCGAATGGCTGCCGCGATTGTTTGAAGTTCGTCCGTCGGCCTGATAGGTGACCTCGAGGCCGCCGGCGCCGCCCCAGCAAATTTTCTTGCCGGACAGATCCGCCGCCGTCACGGGCCGGCCCTCTTCGGCGGCGGCCAGAACGGGCCACGTCATTACAAAAGAGGCGGCTGTCTTTCTAGGGGCTGTCCTCAGTTAGCGCCGAGTTAGAAAGGGGATTCCCGAATCAGCAAATCTCTGACTTATGGGTGGTCGGCTTTTTGAGGGGCTGACCATGGATCGGGATGGATTGCGGGATGATGAGTGGGATCGGATCAAGGATTTTCTTCCTGGGCGTAGGGGCCATGTCGGCGGTACTGCGCCAGACAATCGGCTCTTCGTCGAGGCGGTGCTCTACCGCTATCGGACAGGCGTTCCATGGCGCCCCACGCACCAACGCTTCAGCCGGTGGTGCAAGAGCGGGGTTTTCGAGCGTGTTCTGAATCACTTGGCCAGTGACGCCGACACCGAATACGTGATGATCGACGCCACCATCGTCCGCGCCCATCAGCACAGCGCCGGGGCGCGAAAAAAACGGCGAGGACCAAGCCATCGGACGCTCCCGGGGCGGCCTGACAACCAAAATCCATGCGCTCGCGGACGCCTTGGGCAATCCGGTCAGACTTGTTCTGACGGCGGGTCACGTCCACGATGTTCGCGCTGCGGGGCAACTGCTCCAAGGCGTCGCTTGCGGCGCGCTGCTTGGCGACAAAGGGTACGATGCTGACGGCCTGATCGAACAGCTGCGGGACGCGCGAATCGCAGCCGTCATTCCGCCAAGGAGCAATCGCAAGCAGAAAAGGGAATGCGACTTCCCTCTCTACAAAGAGCGCAACTTGATTGAACGTCTCTTCGAAAAACTCAAGCAATTTCGTGCGATTGCGACACGCTACGACAAGCTCGCGAGAAACTTCCTCGGCGCAATCCGCCTCGTCGCTGAAAGGAGTGGGTAAGTCGGAATTTGGGGGCGGGTTAGTGATCGCTCAGGGGGGATCGCATTTAGCCTGGGGGGATGCAGGACACCGATCTTTTCCAGTTGGCCCTTGGTTTTTCGTCGCCGTGGACGGTGACGCGCAGCGAGTTCGACGCGGTGGACGGTCGGCTCGATTTATACGTTGATTTTCCGCGGGGGAGTCGGTTCGCCTGTGCCCAGTGCGGGCGCGACGGGTGCGCGGTTCATGACACGAAGGAGGAGACCTGGCGGCATCTGGATTTCTTCCAGCATCGCACGCTGTTGCACGCGCGCACGCCGAGGGTGATGTGTCCGGAGTGCGGCGTTCGCAAGGTGGCGACGCCGTGGGCTCGCGCGGGATCGGGTTTCACGTTGCTGTTCGAGGCCTATGTGCTGGCGCTGGCCAAGACGATGCCGATCGCCAATGCGGCCGAGCGGCTCGGCGAGCACGACACGCGCTTGTGGCGCATCGTCGAACACTACGTCTGGCGGGCGGTGGAGAAGCTGGATTTGTCGCGGGTGCAGCGCATCGCCGCCGACGAGACTTCGGCGCGGCGCGGCCACGACTACATCAGCCTGTTCGTTGACATGGCGCGGCGCAAGGTCGTCTACGTCGCCGACGGCAAGGACGCGGCGACGGTGAAGGAATTCGCGGATTTCCTCGAGGCGCATGGCGGCCGGCGCGAGGCGGTGACCGACGCCAGCATCGACATGGGGGCCGCATTCGAGGCGGGGATCAAAGAGAACTTGCCGAACGCCGAGATCACGTTCGACAAATTTCACGTCATCAAACTCGCCAACGAGGCCGTCGACCAGGTGCGGCGCGAGGAGGCGCGGAACAACTTCCAGATCATGGGCCGGCGCTACATCTTCCTGAAGAACGTCGATCGTCTGACGCAGGAGGAAAAGGAGGCGCTGTCTCGGTTGGAAGCGCAGAACCTGGACACCATCCAAGCGATGCAGATCCGCATGAACCTGCAACAGCTGTTCACGATGAGCGTCAAATCGGCTCGCCGTTTCCTCGACCGCTGGAACGCCTGGGTTCAAGTCTGCGACCTCGCGCCGATGAAGAAGCTGGCCAAGACGATCACCGCCAAGTCGGAAGGCATCCTCAGATCGATCGCCACCGGCCTTTCCAATGGCCCCCTGGAGGCGATCAACGGCAATGTCCAGGCCGCCAAGCGCAAGGCCAAGGGCTACCGAACCAAACGAAACCTCAAAGCCATCGTCTACCTCATCGCCGGTGACGTGCTCGCTAATTCACCCATTTGAAATAGCGACGAGCCGGCGCAATCCGCCTCGTCGCCGTCGTCATCCAGCTCAACTGAGGACAGGCCCTAATCAGCGCGAGTAGTCCCGATCTGATCATCACGGGATTTTTCCTTTCAACTGTGAACTGTTCATCATTTTTTCGCGTAGCCCGCGGTAAGTAACGAGCAGTTCAAAGCCACGATTGGTTCCGTCACAGCCAGGCATCCGAACGGACCGTCGCGGGTCTGATCCGCGCGCTCGAAACCTGCGCCGAAATCTTCACGCCCTCAGAATGTATAAATTACTTCAAATCCTGCGGTTATCAGGACGATACAGGATGATCGGATTCTGCTCTAGCACAAGGCCTTCTCAATACTGATAGGTTGCAGGAGCAGATATCGGGTCAATTCCGGGACAGCGATTCAAGAGTTCGCCGAGACCTTCGAGAGTGCGTCCGAGGCCTTGGACCGGGTCCGCGCGCTGATCGAGCGGGGCGCGCCCAATATCCGGATCATGACCGAAGGCGGCCGCGGCCCGGCCTCGTAGAAGGCGCCGCCGACATTGGGGAATTTCTCCGCCGCCGCAATGACGACGCGGGCGAGCGCCAGCGTCGTCGGCTCGGTCATCCGGCCCATCAGCCGGACGCCAAAGTCGGTCAGCATCGGCGATCAACGGCGATGCCGGTCAACTGCGCGATCTCGGCCAGCAGCGCGTCGGTGCCGCATTGGCGGCAGTAACCGCGGATCCCGATCAGCGACTGCTCGTGCCGTTCGGCGCTGTAGGTCGTGCACGCGTCGCTGACGAGGGTCACCAGATAGCCGAGATCGCAGGCGGCGCGCACCGCGCCCTCGACGCACTGGTCGGTCATCAGCCCGGCGACGATCAGCGAGCGCGTCCCGAGATTGCGCAGCACATAGTCGATGTTGGTCGAGACGAACGCGTTCGACGAGGTCTTGCGGAAGATGATCTCGTCCTCGCTCGGCGGGATCTCGTCGAGGAGGCGCGCGTCCCACGACCCCTTCGGCACGTCGAGCCCGGAAATCTTGTAGTCGAGGCTGCGGTCGCGGCCGTCCGTGGTCAAATTCTCGATGACCGTGTAGAGGATCTCGATGCCGGCGCGGCGGCAGGCGGTCTGCAGCTGGCGCAAGTTGGGCAGCACGACCCGGCGCAGGCTGCGGAAATAATGGCCGAGTTTCTGTTCGTAGTCGTGCGGGCCGAGGCCGCGCCACGCGCCGCCATGCGGGTGCGCGATATAGTTCTGCACGTCGATGATCAGGAATGCTGCGCGCGCCGGGTCGATCGGCACGTCGCGGCTCCAGGAGCTGATCATCGCATTGTGTCGCGCATCGTCGCCGCCCAGGCGGCCGGCAACAGGCGCGCGAGAAGCGCCGCCCAGGCGGCCTGGCCTTCGGGCGCGCCGATCAGATCCTGCCGGATCTCGATCTCGACCGACGGCACGCCGCGGCGCTCGCCATGCACCGGCGCCGTGTAGTCGGTCAGAGCGCTGACGCTGTAGGGCTGGTTCTCGCCGACGCCGCCCGCCTCGTTGAGGAGCGTCGCCCCCGCCGGCTCGTCGGCCGCGAGCAATGGCGGACCGGCCGGCGCCATCACTCAGTAGATCTCGGCATAGCGGGCGCACAGCGCCGCCGGCGACAGCGCCGCCACCTGCTCCAATTCGGCGCGCTTGAAGCGCAGATAGGCGTCGCGGTGGGTGGCGCCGAACCAGGCGCCGACGGTGTCGCTGGCGGCGAGCCCGGCCAGCGCCTCGGGCAGCGAGCGCGGCAGCGCTGCCGGCGTCCCCGCCGGCAGGCCGAGTTTGCGGCGGATGCCGTCGACCCCGGCAAAAATCACCGCACCCAACGCCAGATAGGGGCTGGCGGCGGCGTCGGCGGCGCGGAATTCGACGTGAAACTGGCGCGCCCAATCGGTTTCGTCGGTGGCGGCGAACACCGGGCAGATACGTAAGGCGCCGCCGCGGTCCTGCTGCACCAGATCGATCGCGGTCGGCGCCCAGCGGTTCGGCACGAGCCGCAGATAAGAGACCGGCGCAGGCGCGCTGATCGCGCAGATCGCCGGCAGATGGTCGAGGACACCGGCGAAAAAGTGCCGCGCCGCCTCGCTGAGGCCCATCGGCCCCTGGTCGAAGCGGGTCGCCGCCCGCCCGCCGAGATCCATCAGGCTCAAATGGATGTGGACGCCGTTGCCGACGCCGTCGGGGTCGGGTTTCGGCGTGAAGCTGACCCGGCGGCCGAAGCGGAACGCGGCGGCCCGCGCCAGTTCGCGGGTGATCACCGCATGGTCCGCCGCGGTCAGGGCCGGCTGCGGCGCGACCGTGATCTCGAACTGCCGCGGGCCGTATTCGGCGAGAAAGGTGTCAGGCCTCACGCCGGCGCGCCACAACGCGGCGATGAAGGTCTCGGCGAACGGGCCGGCGCGGCGAAAGGCGGCGAGCGCGTAGGCGTCGCCCGGCCGGTCCTCGGCTGCGGTGTCGACAAATTCCTGCTCGAACGCGGCGACGAGGCGCAGCCCGGCCGCGTCTTCGAGCGCGGCGACGGCGCGCTTCAGGAAATCGCGCGGACAGCACTCCCACGCTGCGCCGTCGGTCGTGCGGATGTCGCCGAGAAAGAAATGCTCGACCGCCGAACCGTCGTCGAAATCGACCCGCACCTCGACGGTCGGGTCGGGGACGATCATCAGATCGCCGGCGGTGCCGAACGGCGTGTCCCAGATCGGCCCCATCGGCGACATCATCAGGTTGCTGCCGGTCCAGCCGATGCCCTTCTTGAGCCGCGCCGGCAATTCGCGCGCCGGAAAGCCCTTGCCGCGCACATGCCCCGAGATGTCGCAGGTGGCGACGAAGACAAGCTCTTCCCTGATCATGCCGCGCCCCCTGTCGTCGCCGCCAGTCTAGCGCGGCTCGCCGGCGCTGCGCCAGCGGTCGCCCAGGCAACGTTGTCGACGTTCGCACACAATGCCTCTCCGCCGCAAACGAGGGGAGAGGGTCGTGCAAGGAGCGGGCTCCGGGCTGGGGCGGCGGGCACTGAACCATTCCATTACGGAATTATGTAGCTGACGCAACAGGCGGGTTGCCGATCACGTCAGCGGGACGGCGCTCGCCCTTTAGCTAGCTAGAGCTAGCTAGGATCAAGCCTGTCACAGCCCAAGGGGGTAATTTGCGATCAATAACAGCGCCAAACGTTGAGGAAAGAGAATTGCAGTTGGCGAAGCCGCTGCAACTCCTTCCCTGCGGAGTATCATGCAGAAAGAGCTTCCTCTCGCCAGCGGCGCACGCTCATGACGTCGAAACGCTGCCCGGAGAAGACTATACCGCGTGGTGAATTGCGGCTCTCGACGAACTGCCTAAGATAGTTGCGGATTTCCATCCATCGCACTTCGCCCGTAGAGTCCCTTATAATTAAGAAGACCGGAAATGCTTGGTCCTTCCAGTAGTCGGCGTGGCGCTTTTTGCTGATCCGGAATATCTCGGCGCCCTCAGCCATCCCCTCATTTTGAATCGCCCGTAAATTGCAACCGAAGGTTGGCGTTTCAGCTAATTGATGCACGCTATGCGAGTTCCGCGGCATGCGAATGCACAAATGCGATCGTCGTTAGCAAGGCGGCGGGATGCCAATTCGTCCTTTTCGTTCGATTATTCCCTGACCGAAGGGAGAAAAAAACGCCCAAATTCGGGCCGTTGAAAAATGAGGGGATTCATGAGCTCGGCGCCGTCACTCTTTCGTCGAGTCAGATGAGGAATCGCCCGACTTCAGCTGTAGGTACACCTTGCGTCCCGTCGCCTCACCTGTGTCGGTTTTGAATTCTATTTCCATGTCTATTCCGTGATCGCTAACCGAAAACTCGCGGCAAATCTGTCCGGCAAGCGCGACTGTCGAAATAACTTCTCCTACGAGCACTCGCTCCTTGCTCTCGCTGTCTAACTGACGAGCCAACTCGATCAGCAGGTGACGAACTCGCTGCTTGAGCTCGTCACTAGCGAAAAGCTCTTCAAGTTCGTCCCACAAGGGAACGCGTTTATCCGGGCATCGCAATTGACGCAGGCAATGTCCGGCCACCCGTCCATCAAACGCCGCATGGCAACGTCTCTGTTTCCGACTGGCGTACCGCAATAGGGGCAGACATAGTGGCGAAGGCGAACGACATCCTGAGCGTTCAGCAAGAGATGCTCGTGAATATATTTACTGAATATGTTTTTCTCTTCGTTCGGGATTTTCGAGTTCGAAATAAACGTCCAGTTCACCCATGCCGTCCGCCCGCCGCGTTAGCTTGACCCCAAGTTGCTTGCCTGTGAGCGTTCGAAAGTCCGCAGCGTAGCGCCAGAGCTGATCGTGGGCAAACGACGCAGTATGGTGAAGCCGGACAACAAGAGTAGCATAAATATCGTCGAGGAAACCGCTAAACCGGTAGCTCACAAGCACCGCGGGATGACCGACCAATTCAGGACGTTCGCGCCGGTAGTAACTGGGGAAGACCAGCACCGGGCCATGGTCTGTTTGCTCGCGCAGACACAAGCCCCGTCTCCACCAGCGTCTGGTGCATCGCCAAAAGCAGAAAGCGTTCTTCTTCTGCTGGAAGTCGCGTCATCGAGGACTGGTAAGAGAGTTCCCCGAGGACACGAGGTTCGCCAATATAGCCCCGTTCAAGCTCATCTTCGCGCATCGTGTGGATCACCGCTTGCGCATAGGCGTTGATGTATTCAGGTTGAAGCAGCACCCAATTGCAAAGCTCTCTACCCGCTGGCGGCTAACTCTCAGCCCTCCGGCGTCGACGCGGCCGGCGACAAGAAGTTTGGTGAATGGCTTGCGGGCGGCTCGGGCACCCGAGCAAAACCCATATCGGGGATTGCCGGATCAAGGGGCAGGGCTTCGAGTTCCTCGGCTATCGCTCCCAAAGGATCACGGTTTTGCCGCGTTCCTGGAAACCAGCGCCAAGGACGGAACGGGGTGCGTGAAGCTCCGGCAGGCGATCATTGATAGTATTGATTGGGCGGAATTCTCTCATGGCGGTCCTCTCCGCTGTTGTTCAAGACACTAAAGGAGGAGATCATTCCGTCAAAGACGAAGGCGGCGTTCTCATGCGTATCAACGAACTGCGGGAAACATTGAAACTTCGCGTGACGGGGGAAGCACGCCAATTTCGCGATGAGGAACTGAAAGCGGTGGTGGGGTTGCTTTGTAGCCCAGGTGTGGTTTGGGAAATTTTCCTTCGGCAGATCGCGGTTCCATTGGCCCAGCGCCTCTAACACGCCATCCTTCTGGCCCATCAAACACCAGCGCCACAACCGCCGTTTCGTCGAGATAGAGCTGATGGATCAGCCGTTGGTCTGCTTGGCCGTCGAAATCCCACAGCCAAATTTCCCGCTCAGGTCCCGCGGCCGCGGCTCCGGGACAGCTTCCACTGGGTCGCCCAAGCGCCGATCGTCGAGTTCGCTCGGCTGCCACGGCTCGTTGGGCGAGCACTTTCGAAAGCCCGTTCTTGCCGACGCCGCTCTCGCCAACAAGAAGAACTTTGGCATTGGTGTAGAGAGTTTGAGAGGGCGAAGCAGTGGAAACTGGCGTTTGGTCGGGCAGTGCCGGCGCTGAGAAGAGTTCCGACAAGTCCCAGGAACGACAGCTTTCCGCCCGCATCGCCAGTTAGGACCGGGTCGAATCCGGCAGTCGATCGCCGGCCTCGGCGGACAGCAGCAAAATAGGCCGCCCATTCCTTCGTATCGAGACCGAACGGGAAAGCGCGCTTTGGGTCGAAGCACGAAGTCGCTGCGCTCCAGCCGCTGCGCGGGGGCGTGAGCCGAGAGGCCGGTAGCCGATGGAGAGGATAGCGATAGCGGGGTCGCCACGATCAACTCGCGTATTGTCGGCGTGCGACGCACGATCAAGAACAGCAGGATCATCTGCCGCCAGCGCCCTCTCACGGCGAACCACATCGACCCGGCCTACAACGCAATGACAAAAATTGGCTTGACCACTCGCGCAAAACCAATTTGCTTGAATGTGCCGTGGGTATTTCTGCTCGCAAGAAATTGATTCACACTATGCCACTGAAAGCCGATCAACCGATTAATCGCGCAACACTTGTCGGATGCGCTATTTCTGCCACGCCCAACTATTTGAAATCACACGGGCCTACAAAATCAAATCCCCTATTTAGCAACAATCGTGCCAAAACGCTTCAGTTGTGCACGCGATTCGAGGCCGCCACTCTTCGAATTTCCTAAGTCGAGCACCTCATAGCACTCGCTGCTCCGCCGGCGCCCTACCTCCCGCGACTTCGTGCCTCGACGCTTTTTGGACGCCGGCTCGCTGAGCGTCCGGAGAGTTTCGTTGTTGCCGGCGTCCAAAAACCTGTACAAATCCGGCTGTCCAGCTGCCGCGAGTTGGAGCCGCCCGGCAGCGGCGGGCATGCTGGCCGCGATGCTTCGCGGCGCTGATGCGCAAGCCCGCCGGGGCGCCCGGCGGGGGCGGCTGGCACTAGCGCCTCCATTACCAATCGTTAAAGGCACAGCCCTTGCGGAGGAACGGCGCCGCCGCCATATTATGCGGGACGCGCGCGCCGGGCTTGTCCGGGCGCGCGCCGCATTATCAAGAGGTTTTCGTCCATGTCCGACTATGACCGTTACGCCAACCCGCGCCTCGGCGCGGGGATCGCACGGCCGGGCGTCGCCGTCGATCAGGGCCTGCGCGCCTATATGATCGGCGTCTACAACTACATGACCCTCGGCCTCGGCGTGACCGGCCTCGTCGCCTACGCCGCCTTCGCCCTCGGCACGGTCCAGATCGGCAACGGCCGTCTCGGGCTGACCGAGTTCGGCCATGCGATCTACGTCTCGCCGCTACGCTGGCTCATCGTGCTGTCGCCGCTGGCGCTGGTGTTCTACATCTCGGCCCGCATCAATTCGATGTCGGTCGCGAGCGCCCGCAACGCCTTCATCGCCTTCGCGGCGCTGATCGGCCTCTCCATGTCGGCGCTGCTGGTCGTCTATACGGGCGCCTCAATCGGGCGCGCGTTCTTCGCCACCGCCGCCGCCTTCGCGAGCCTCAGCCTCTACGGCTACACGACCCAGCGTAGCCTGTCGGCGATGGGTTCGTTCATGATGATGGGCGTCGTCGGCCTCATCATCGCGAGCCTCCTGAACCTGTTCCTGCACAGCTCCGGCCTGCAGTTCGGGATCTCGATCCTCGCGGTGGTGATCTTCGCCGGCCTGACCGCCTGGGACACCCAGTCGATCAAGGAGATGTATTACGCTGGCGACGGCTACGAGATGGTTCAGAAGAAGTCGATCCATGGCGCGCTGCGCCTCTACCTCGACTTCATCAACATGTTCCAGGCGATCCTGATGTTGACCGGGTCGCAACGGAACAATTGACGCGGCCGCTGTTAACCAGAGACATGAAACGCCCCGGTTCGCTTCGTTCGAACCGGGGGTATTTATTATTCTAGGCCTGGCTGATCGCTGCGATTACCAAGGTCAAGCAGCGCATACAGCGGTCAACTTGGCGATTATCCTTCACCTTGGCTCGCGTTGCGCCGGACTTTTTGTTACTTTGTGTTAACGGTCTTGGGCGGGGGCTTGGGGAAACATGAACCGGTTGCGCGCCGCGGTCGCTGCGGGGTTGCTTTCATCGGCGGCGGGCGCTCAAGGCGCGGAACTCAAGATCATCGACGTCAAGGCCTACGTCTTTCTCGAACATGCCGGGAAACTGTCGGACGATCTCGTCGGCGCCCCCCCGCTCGTCGATGCGCCGAGGGGCGGCGCGCCGGGCGGCGACACCGCCACGGGCCTCCTGCTGGACTTCACCTTCCAGGGGGACAAGAATTTTTCGCCGAAATATGCGACCGCGACCATCGACCTGACCCAGACCAACCACGCGGGCCAGCAGGTCGTCATCCACAAGGCCTTCACCGGCTTCGTCTTCGGCGCCGACGGGATCGAGCACAAGGCGGTTTTCCTCGAAAACGCGACCTGCGCGCCGCTCGCGGTCGATGTGCATGCAGGCAAGACCCGGAAGCAATTGAAGCTAGACTTCTCCTGCACCGAAGCGCGCGCGTCGAACTGAGCGCCTGTAGACGCGGCCGCTGGCCGCGTCAGCCGCGGCGCTCGCCGTGCGCGGCTACAAGGGCGCCCATCAAACCCTGTGCTCTCTGAGCACCAGCCGGGAGGCGAGGTTGATCGCGAGAACGAAGAACGTCACGAGGAACGCCGCGGCATAGGCGAGGGCATTCGCCGCGGCGAACGGCTCGTTAATGAAGGTCCAGATCACGTAGGTCGGGTAGCCGATCGGCGAGTGGGTGAGCCGCCCGTCCCACAGGAAGTTCGACCAGCCGGCGGTGTAGATGAGCGGCGCCGTCTCGCCGACCGAGATCGCGAGCGCAAGGAGCGCTCCGGTCAGGATTCCGGGCGCCGCCGCAGGCACGCAGACCCACAGGATCACCTGGCGGTCGTTCGCGCCCACGGCGTAGGCCGCCTCGCGCAGGTCGTTCGACACCCGGCGCAGCGCCAACTCCGTCGTCCGGCAGATGTAGGGAATGGACATCATCGCCAGCACGATCGAGGCGGCGGGCGACCGAGAAATCCCATCCGAGCCATTCCACCATCGTCACATAGCCGAAGTAGCCCATGACGATGGACGGCACGCCGACAAGCACGTCGGACAAGAAACGGACGCTGCTCGCCCAGCGGGTTACGCGGTATTCTGAAACGTAGATCCTTCGATGGCGTTGAGAAGCCCGCCGCCCGTGTTCTGGGTCACGGTGACGAACAGTGAGGGGGAGAGCGCGCCGAAGCCCCTCACGAGCACTGTGCCGAGAATGGACAGCATCATGCCGATCAAAAGGAGGAGCGTGACGCCGGTCGCCGCCCAGCCCGCGGCGCTGAAGATGCGACGGGTCCAGCGGATGGAATGTCTGTGATTCGCGGCGACGGACAAAACGTCAGCGGACGAGACGGATGCCATGGAATTTCCTCTTTGCCCGCCGCGGGCGTCATGCACGGGCCGGGGGCGGGCCAGCGAAGCGGGCACCCGCGCCAGCACATTGATGACAATCGAGATCACCGACAGGACGAGCGCGATTTCCGCCAGCGACCGGACCGCCATGCCGGATGGGTCTTCCAGCGCGCTGTCGAACTGGGAAACGATGAACGCCGCCATGGTCGAAACCGGCGCGTAGATGTTGTTCGGCAGCATGTTGAGCGCGTTGCCGCTCACCATCAAGACCGCCATGGTTTCGCCGAGCGCCCGGCCAAGCGCGAGGAATGTCGCGCCGATCAGCACCTTCCGCGTCCCCGGGAGCAGCACGTGGACCGCCGTCTCGAACCGCGTCGCGCCCAGCGCCAGCGCCGATTTGCGCATCGAAGCGCGCTGAGCAGCGATGGCGTCGCGCATTGTCGCGACGATGAGCGGCACGATCATCGGGGAGAGCACGATCCCCGCGGTCAGAAGCCCGTAGCCGCTTCCGGTCGACCCTGCAAACGCGGGAATGAATCCAAGCACGCTGGCAATCGCGGGAAACACGTAGTGGCCGAGGAACGGGATCATGAGGACATAGCCCCAAAGGCCGAACACCACGCTCGGAATCGCCGCCAGAAGCTCGACGATGATCGAGATGGCGAGGCGCAGACTTCCGCTCACCGCCTCGGCGAGAAAAATTGCCGACCCGACACCGACCGGAAAGGCCAGGACGAGCGCGATCACGGCGCAATGGGGGTCGATAAGCGACGAACTGAGAAAACTGAGAAAAAGCTCACTTCAGCCTCCATGTCCGGACGACGGCAATCCACAATGGTCGCAGGATCGTCGGGGCTCCGCGACCCGCACCAGACCGCTCGAGATGTTGTTATCTTGATTGCCCGGCTCGTACGGATGAAGCGGCTAGACTATGGGCTCGCCCGCCCTCCGCGCGCCAGCGGAACGGAATGTGGCAAACAATTGCGCAGAATTCGCGACCCTTCCGGCAATTGTACAGGCTCCTCGCTGAAAGGAGTGGGTAAGTCGGAATTTGGGGGCGGGTTAGTGATCGCTCAGGGGGGATCGCATTTAGCCTGGGGGGATGCAGGACACCGATCTTTTCCAGTTGGCCCTTGGTTTTTCGTCGCCGTGGACGGTGACGCGCAGCGAGTTCGACGCGGTGGACGGTCGGCTCGATTTATACGTTGATTTTCCGCGGGGGAGTCGGTTCGCCTGTGCCCAGTGCGGGCGCGACGGGTGCGCGGTTCATGACACGAAGGAGGAGACCTGGCGGCATCTGGATTTCTTCCAGCATCGCACGCTGTTGCACGCGCGCACGCCGAGGGTGATGTGTCCGGAGTGCGGCGTTCGCAAGGTGGCGACGCCGTGGGCTCGCGCGGGATCGGGTTTCACGTTGCTGTTCGAGGCCTATGTGCTGGCGCTGGCCAAGACGATGCCGATCGCCAATGCGGCCGAGCGGCTCGGCGAGCACGACACGCGCTTGTGGCGCATCGTCGAACACTACGTCTGGCGGGCGGTGGAGAAGCTGGATTTGTCGCGGGTGCAGCGCATCGCCGCCGACGAGACTTCGGCGCGGCGCGGCCACGACTACATCAGCCTGTTCGTTGACATGGCGCGGCGCAAGGTCGTCTACGTCGCCGACGGCAAGGACGCGGCGACGGTGAAGGAATTCGCGGATTTCCTCGAGGCGCATGGCGGCCGGCGCGAGGCGGTGACCGACGCCAGCATCGACATGGGGGCCGCATTCGAGGCGGGGATCAAAGAGAACTTCCCGAACGCCGAGATCACGTTCGACAAATTTCACGTCATCAAACTCGCCAACGAGGCCGTCGACCAGGTGCGGCGCGAGGAGGCGCGGAACAACTTCCAGATCATGGGCCGGCGCTACATCTTCCTGAAGAACGTCGATCGTCTGACGCAGGAGGAAAAGGAGGCGCTGTCTCAGTTGGAAGCGCAGAACCTGGACACCATCCAAGCGATGCAGATCCGCATGAACCTGCAACAGCTGTTCACGATGAGCGTCAAATCGGCTCGCCGTTTCCTCGACCGCTGGAACGTCTGGGTTCAAGTCTGCGACCTCGCGCCGATGAAGAAGCTGGCCAAGACGATCACCGCCAAGTCGGAAGGCATCCTCAGATCGATCGCCACCGGCCTTTCCAATGGCCTCCTGGAGGCGATCAACGGCAATGTCCAGGCCGCCAAGCGCAAGGCCAAGGGCTACCGAACCAAACGAAACCTCAAAGCCATCGTCTACCTCATCGCCGGCGACGTGCTCGCTAATTCACCCATTTGAAATAGCGACGAGCCATTGTACAGACGAATGTGGCTGCGATTCGACACTCGTTGTTCATGGCGACCTCATGAATCCCCTCATTTTTCAACGGCCCGAATTTGGGCGTTTTTTCTCCCTTCGGTCAGGGAATAATCGAACGAAAAGGACGAATTGGCATCCCGCCGCCTTGCTAACGACGATCGCATTTGTGCATTCGCATGCCGCGGGACTCGCATAGCGTGCATCAGTTAGCTGAAACGCCAACCTTCGGTTGCAATTTACGGGCGATTTCAAATGAGGGGATGGCTGAGCATGGCGACCCAAATTGTGAACTTGTAGCGGCAGTTCCACGCAAACAGTGTTATCGGTATTAACCGATGGCGCCAGAATCGGCTCAAACAGGGAGTCATTCCGTACGACATTGGTGTAGGCGAATTACTTACTTCAGACCGACCCCGCGCAAAAATGAAACTTTTATGACGTTCTTGCGCTCAGCTTCGCGCGCCGGGTGACCGCGGACAAATCATCGGGCGTCGAGGCGCCACGGTGCGTTCGATGCGAAGGGGCTGTAGACGCAATCGGCGATTGATTCGCTCGGGGTCATCGAGCCCGGCTCCCCGAGGGCACGCCCAATGCTCCGAGGAACCCAGCTCAGTCCTTCAGACCGAGCACGTCCGCCATCGAGTAGAGGCCCGGCTTGCGGCCGTGTGCCCAGCGCGCGGCCTTCAGCGCCCCGTATGCGAAGACGGCGCGGTCCTCGGCCTGGTGCGTGAGCACGATGCGCTCGCCCTCGCCGGCGAAGACGACGCTATGGTCGCCGACCACCGTGCCGCCGCGCAGCGAGGCGAAGCCGATGTCGCCCTTGCGGCGGGGGCCGGTGATGCCGTCGCGCGCCCGGGCGGAATGGCTTTTCAATGCGACGCCCCGCCCGGCCGCGGCGGCCTCGCCGAGCATCAGGGCAGTGCCAGATGGCGCGTCGACCTTCATCCTGTGGTGCATCTCGACGACTTCGATGTCGAATTCGTCGCCGAGCGCGCCGGCGGCCCGCCGGGTCAGTGCCGCGAGCAGGTTGACGCCGAGGCTCATGTTGCCCGAGCGCACGATCGCCGCGTGGCGCGCGGCGGCGTCGATCCTGTCGAGATCCTCCTCGTTGAGCCCCGTCGTGCCGATCACGTGGACGATGCGCGCCTGTGCGGCGAGCGCCGCCAGTTCGATGGTTGCGGCGGGCGAGGAAAAATCGATGATCGCATCGGCGTTCAGCATCAGCGGCAGCGGATCGGCGACGATGACGAGGCCGGTCGCCGGGCAGCCGGCGAGCGGGCCCGGATCGTGGCCGAGCCACGGCGAGTCCTCGCGCTCGAGCGCGCCCGGCTAGCGTCATGCCCATCGCCTCGTGGATTGCGCGCACCACCATGCGGCCCATCCGGCCAGCTGCGCCGGTCACGACGATGCGCAATTCCGCCATTTTCGACCTCCCATCACCGGCGCGTCAGGCGCCTTCCACCAGCACCATCTCGATCTCGGCCGCCCCTTGGCGAAGCGCGCGCGCGGCCTGATATTCCGCCGAGTAAAAATAGGCGCGGGCCGCCTCGTAGCTGTCGAACTCGAGCACGACGTTGCGGGCCCGCGCCTTGCCCTCGAGCGCCTCATGGCGCCCGCCCCGCGCCAGCGCCTTCCCGCCATGCGCTGCGATCGCTTTCGTCGCCTCGGCCGCGTAGCGGGCGTAGGCTTCCGGATTGGTGACGTCGACGCGCGAGATCACATAGCCTTTGGGCATCGGGTCGCTTCCTTCGTTGGCGAAGCGCTTCAGGATAGCGCCGTTCGGCGCGCGATCAAGAAGCAGCGGCGCATCTCGGCGACGATCGACGCGGCGGCGGCGCGCGGATCGGGCGCAGTCGCGATCGGGCGGCCGACCACGAGATAGTCCGCCCCGGCGGAGATCGCGCTCGCCGGGGTCGCCACGCGCTTCTGGTCCCCGACCGCGACGCCGGCAGGCCGTATGCCCGGCGTCACGAGGATCATCTCCTTGCCGACCGCCTGGCGAACGCCTGCGGCCTCCGCCGCGCTCACGACGAGGCCGTCAACGCCGAGGGCCTCAGCCTGTTCCGCTCTCCGGCGCACCATCTCGACGACGCCGAAGCGATAGCCCGCTTCGAGCAGATCCCCGTCGTCGCAGGAGGTGAGCACGGTGACGGCGAGGAGCTTGAGCCCCGAGCCCTTCGCGCCAGCGACCGCCGCGCGCATCGTCTGCGGATAGCCATGGACGGAGAGAAAGGCCGCGCCGAGCTTGGCGGCCTGGGCGACGGCGCGCTCGACGGTGTTGGGAATATCATGCAGCTTGAGATCGAGAAAGACCTCGACGTCCGCCGCGGCGAGCCGGCGGACGAGCCCGAGTCCTTCCCCGCCGTAGGCGAGCTCCATCCCGATCTTATAGAAGCACGCTTCGTCGCCGATGCGCTCGACAAGGCGCTCGGCCTCGCCCGGATCGGAGACGTCGAGGGCGACGATCAGACGGTCGCGCGGCGCCAGAACCTTCATTGATCGTCCTCGCGGCCGTGGCGGGCGCGCGTCCGGCTCTTGAGTTCGTCGATGGCGCCTGCGGCGCGCCCTGCGAGGCGATCGCGCAGGACCTGCCGGCGGCGCTCGAGCGCTTCGGCCGCCCATGCCCGCTTGTCCGCGAAGTCGCGCTTGAAGCGCTCTGCCTTTCGGCTGAGATTGAGGATCGGAGAATCGGACCGGCCCGCCTTTGCGTCGAACCGGTAAGTCCAGACGCGGGCGGGCGGCAAATTGCGCCAGATCGGCGCGCCGCCATGGGCCGCGTAGCGGCCGACGCAAGCGTCGCGCGGGATGGGGGAAAGAAGACCGTAAGTGAACTGGACGAAAACGCCTTCCGGCCCCATCAGGTCGAAGGCGTCGGCGATCAGCTTTTCGCGACGATGCGGCGGCTGGTTGAGGAGCGGAAGACTGGAGACGACGGCGGCGATGCGCTGGTCGACGAGCGGGGCGAGGGTGCGCCTAAGGTCGTAGGCGTCGCCCTGGATGACGGTCGCCGGCTCGAAGCGGCTCTCCAGCATCCGGCAGAAGCGCGGATCGTATTCGACGAGGACGAGGCGGCGCCGATCGAGGCCGCGCTCCAGAAGCGCTCGCGTGACGGGCCCGGTGCCCGGCCCGAGCTCGACAACGAGGCCGTGGCGGACCTGGCCGACGGCCTTCGCCATGGCGCGGGCGAGCGGCCGCCCGGACGGCGCCACGGCGCCCGTGAGGCGCGGCGTGGCCATGAGGGACCGGAAGAAATGCGCCCCGTCCCCGAGCGTGGGGGTCCGCTTGTCGTTACGCTGAACCGGCATCTGCGCTCCGCAAATCATGGCCCGCCGTCCGCGGGCCAATTTCGTGCGCGGCTAACACTACGCGCGCGAAAACCGCATCAGCGGCCCTCGAAGAATTCCTTCATCTTCGAGAAAAAGCCCGCGCTTTCCGGGTGGGTCTTGTTCGAGGATTCGGAGGCGAACTCCATCAGGAGCTCGCGCTGCCGGCGCGTCAGGCTCTGCGGCGTCTCGACGTTGAGCTGGACGAACAGGTCGCCTGCGTCGCGCGAGCGCAGGATCGGCATGCCCTTTCCGCGCAGCCTCAACTGTCGCCCGGACTGCGCCCCCTCGGGGATGCTGACCTTCGACTCGGCGCCGTCGAGCGTTCGGACGGTGAACTCGCCGCCGAGCGCCGCCTGCACCATCGAGATCGGGACGCGGCAGTAGAGGTCTGCGCCATCGCGCTGGAAGATCGGATGCGGCTTGACCGATAGGAAGATGTACAGGTCGCCGGGTGGGCCGCCGCGCATGCCCGCCTCCCCCTCGCCGCTCAAGCGAATGCGGGTGCCGTCCTCGACGCCGGCGGGAACGTTGACGGAGAGCGTGCGTTCGCGCGTCACCCGCCCAGACCCGGCGCATTTGTCGCACGGATTGTCGATCGTCTGGCCGCGGCCGTGGCAGGTCGGACAGGTGCGTTCGATGGCGAAGAAGCCCTGCTGCGCACGCACGCGCCCATGGCCTGCGCAGGTCTTGCAGGTCGTGGGCTTAGAACCCGCGCGCGCGCCGGAGCCCGCGCAGGCCTCGCAGGCGACCGAGGTCGGCAGCTTGATGGTGGCGCTCCTGCCGCGGAACGCCTCTTCGAGGGTGATCTCGAGATTGTAACGCAGATCCGCGCCGCGCTCGCGCGCCCCGCCGGGCCGGCCGCGTCGCCCGCCCATCATGTCGCCGAACAAATCCTCGAAGATGTCGGACATCGAGGCCGCGAAGCCGTCGTTCATGCCGCCAGGCTCGAAGGCGGCATGGCCGTAGCGGTCGTAAGCGGCGCGCTTCTGCGCGTCCGACAGATGCTGGTAGGCTTCGTTGAGTTCCTTGAAGCGCGCCTCGGCCTGCTTGTCGCCGGGATGCCTGTCAGGATGGCACTGCATCGCGGCTTTGCGGAAGGCCGACTTCAGCTCGGCGTCGGTCGCGGTCCTGGAAACGCCGAGCGTCTCGTAGAAATCCCTCTTTGCCATTGTCAGCGCGCCCGCCGGCGAATGTTCATCAGTTCGAACCTGCTCGTTTCTGCTCGCTGCCGGCTTCCGCGGCTGACGGTGTCGGCGCCACGCGCCGGGTCCCTCCTCGCCGCGCGTGAAAGCCGGCGCTTTCGGCGCCGGCGCGTCGTCAGCCTTATCGTCCTGCCATGGCGGCGATCCCCTTGCCAAGAGCAAGTCGGCCGCCAGATCCGACGGCCGACCCGCTTCCTCAGGACTTCTTCTTGTCGTCGTCGACTTCGCGGAACTCGGCGTCGATCACGTCGTCCTTGGCCTGGCTGTCGCCAGCGGACGAGCCTTCGCCCGCCCCGGCCGCTCCAGCCTGCTGGGACTTGTACATCGCCTCGCCGAGCTTCATCTGGGCCTGCGTCAGATCATTGGTGCGGGCCTTGATCGTCTCGATGTCCTCGCCCTGCAGCGCAGTGCGCAGCGAAGCAATCGCCGCCTCGATGGCGCTGCGGTCGGACTGGGCGACCTTGTCGCCGTATTCCTTCAGGGCCTTCTCAGCGTCGTGGGCGAGCGACTCGCCGTGGTTCTTGGCATCGACCAGCTCGCGCCGCTTCTTGTCTTCGGCTGCGTGAGCCTCGGCGTCCTTCACCATCCTGTTGATGTCGGCCTCGCTCAACCCGCCCGAAGCCTGGATGCGGATCTGCTGCTCCTTGTTGGTCGCCTTGTCCTTGGCGGTGACGTTGACGATGCCGTTGGCGTCGATGTCGAAGGTCACCTCGATCTGAGGCACGCCGCGCGGAGCAGGCGGTATGCCGACGAGGTCGAACTGGCCGAGCGCCTTGTTGTCGGCGGCCATTTCGCGCTCGCCCTGGAAGACGCGGATCGTCACTGCGGTCTGGTTGTCCTCGGCCGTCGAGAAGACTTGGCTCTTCTTGGTCGGGATCGTGGTGTTGCGCTCGATCAGGCGGGTGAACACGCCGCCCAGCGTCTCGATGCCGAGCGACAGCGGGGTCACGTCGAGCAGCAGCACGTCCTTGACGTCGCCCTGAAGAACCCCCGCCTGGATGGCGGCGCCGATGGCGACCACCTCATCCGGATTGACGCCCTTGTGCGGCTCCTTGCCGAAGAACTGTTTGACGATCTCTTGCACCTTCGGCATGCGGGTCATGCCGCCAACAAGGACGACCTCGTCGACCTGGCCCGCGGAGAGGCCGGCGTCCTTCAGCGCCTTCCGGCACGGTTCGACGGTGCGCTGGATAAGATCGTCGACCAGCGCCTCGAACTTTGCGCGCGTCAGCTTGAGCGCGAGGTGCTTCGGGCCGCTCGCATCCGCGGTGATGTAGGGCAGATTGATCTCGGTCTGGGTCGCCGAGGAGAGCTCGATCTTGGCCTTCTCGGCCGCCTCCTTCAGGCGCTGCAGGGCGAGCTTGTCCTTGGTGAGGTCAATCCCTTGCTCCTTCTTGAACTCGCCGGACAGATATTCGACGAGGCGCATGTCGAAGTCCTCGCCGCCGAGGAAGGTGTCGCCGTTGGTCGACTTCACCTCGAACACGCCGTCGCCGATCTCAAGGATCGAGATGTCGAACGTGCCGCCGCCGAGGTCATAGACCGCGATCGTCCCCGACTTCTTCTTATCGAGCCCGTAGGCGAGCGCCGCCGCGGTCGGCTCGTTGATGATGCGCAGCACTTCGAGGCCGGCGATCTTGCCCGCATCTTTGGTCGCCTGACGCTGGGCGTCGTTGAAATAGGCGGGCACGGTGATGACGGCCTGGGTGACCGGGGCGCCGAGATGAGCCTCGGCCGTCTCCTTCATCTTCTGCAGGATGAAGGCGGAAATCTGCGAGGGAGAATATTGTTTGCCGTCCACCGCGACCCAGGCGTCGCCATTGGGCGCGCGAATGATCTTGTAGGGGACGAGGCTCATATCTTTCTTGGTCATCGGATCGTCGAACGACCGGCCGATGAGACGCTTGATCGCGAAGATAGTGCGCTCGGGGTTCGTCACTGCCTGCCGCTTGGCGGGCTGGCCGACCAGACGCTCGCCGTCATCGGTGAACGCGACGATCGAAGGCGTCGTTCGGGCGCCTTCCGAGTTCTCGATGACCTTTGGGGTCGCTCCCTCCATGACGGCGACGCACGAGTTTGTCGTGCCGAGGTCGATGCCGATTACTTTCGCCATATCTCTCCTTGCTCCTTTCGCGGGATCGCCCGGCCCCGGGGCGGCCAGACCATGAGAACGACTTCCATCGGCCCGAAGCGGCCAGCGACGTCTGTTCTGATCCCCTTGGTTCAAAGTAAATTCGGGGGCGGATTTGGCACGATGGCCTCGCCGAACCCGCCAGTCGCGGCGTATATAGGTTCCGGCTCATGGGGACGCAAGGCGCGGAATTGGCGGATTTTTCACGGTCCGCAAGAGGAAGGGGCCACTCGAACAAATGCCTTTCCCTTTGTTGCCGGGCCTTCTACACTTTTGCGATGAATTGGCGCCTTTCTCTCGTTGTCTGTGGCTTCATTCTTTTCGCCGCTCCCGCCCGCTCCCAGGAGGCCCCGCCAGGCGCCGCGCCTCCCGCGGCCTCCGGCGCGCCAGCTGCCGCACCCAAGCCGAAGAAGACAGGCGCGAGAGCGAAGGCGGAGAAAGCGGCCAAGAGCAAGCCCCCGTCTGCACCCGACGTCGCGACGATCGACGGGCGCCCGTTGATGCTGAACGGCAAGGCGGGGCTGCTTCAGGTCTCCGGCTCTGGCAAGACGCTGCAGGTCGACAAGCTGCGACTGGCCGGCGAGAGCGTCTCAGAGCCCTCGCAGCGCTGCATCGTCGACATCGTCGGCGAGAAGCCGATCGAGGCGACGAGCGAGGAGCGTCCCGACGGGCTCGAGCGCTATGAGGTCGACGTGCCGGCCTGTCCCTTCACATTCGACGTTCTCGACGGCGCGGTCCTCGTCCCGTCGCAGATCACCGCCTGCGTCTTTAAGGCGGCCGACTGCCAGACGGGTCCCGGCGGTCTGTGGGGCCCCGACGGCGCTGAGTTCGCGAAGGACGCCGCCGCAATCGGCAAGCGACGCAACGAGGCCGAGAAGGCGATGGCCAGGGCCTTGCGCACGCTCGAGGAACTCGCCAACGACAATCCCGACGCCGCGAGGCTGCTGCGCGACCAGAGCGCTTTTCCCGGCGAGCGAGACGACGCCTGCCGGGACTATGTCAAGGAAAGCGCTTACGGTTATTGCGCCGCGAGCCTGACCGAGGCGCGGGCGGCGCTTCTCGACGCCCGGCTCGAGGCGCTGAAATCCTCCGCCGCGGTGAAGACGGAGAAATCCGCCCCGGGCGGAAAGAAAAAGAAGGCGAAGGCGGCCGCCGCCTCGCAATAGAAGCTTTTTCCCAGCGAAGCCTTATTCCGGCAGGAGTTGCGCTCGATGTCCGACAATGCAGCAAACATGACTCCAGCCGCCGCCCCGGACGCGTGGTCTGTCGAAGCGCCTCGCGGACGAGATGCGGAGATTCTTTTTCCTGTTTCTGTATCTGTGGGTGCTGTTTGCGATGTTCGTCCTGAACGAGGGCATCGTTCTGCGCGCGCATGGGATTGGCTTCACTGCGCAGGGCTTCGCTTTCTTCAATGCGCTGGTGCTCGCAAAGGTGACGCTGATGTTCGAGGCTCTCGACCCCGGGCGCTGGCTCCGGCGCCGGCCGTTGCTCTATCCGATCCTCTACGAAGCTTTCCTTCTGTCGATCCTGTTCATTGTTTTTCACGTCGTTGAAAAGGCCATCGACGGCCTCATCCACGGCAAGGCGATTGGGGAGAGTGTGCCGAGCATCGGCGGCGGTGGTCTGGTAGGGCTGGCGAGCGCGGCGGTGATGATGTTGGTTGCGCTTATTCCCTTCTTCGGCTTCCGGAAGCTCAGCCTCGTCCTCGGCGCGGACAAGTTGACCGCGCTCCTGTTCGGGCGATTTCGCAAACGAACGGATCGCGTCCGGCCTGACGGAACGGCCGGTCGAGGCGCGACGCTTCTTTATTTCGCTTCCCCGCTCGGCTAGCCTCTCGCGCGTAAATGGTTCGAACTCGAGCGGCGGCAACGCCGTCGCTCCTGCTTGAGGTTGAGAGGCGTGTGGCAGGAATTCAAACAATTCGCGATGAGGGGCAACGCGCTCGATCTCGCGATCGGCGTGATCATCGGAGCGGCCTTCGGCAAGATCGTGGGCGCGCTGGTCGACGACATCATCATGCCGATCATCGGCATCGCCGGCAAAGCGGACTTCTCCAACTACTTCATTCCCCTGTCGAACGCAGTCACGGCTACGAATCTGGCCGACGCCCGAAAGCAGGGCGGTGTGTTCGCCTATGGCGATTTCATCACCGTCGTGATCAATTTCCTCATCGTCGCGGTCGCCCTGTTCGTCGTCATCAAGGGGATCAACACGCTCAACAAGAAACCGGAAGCCGCGCCGGCCGCGCCGCCGCCACCGACGCCGGAGGTGGTCCTCCTGACGCAGATCCGCGACCAGCTCGCCACGCGCTGACAAAACGGCGGTCGTGCGCGCCTCGTTACGGCGAAGCTGACCGCGGAGGGCGTCACGGCGACGTCGCGCGACAAGCACATAGTGGCAAGACCATTCCGGCGCGACAAAACTCACGCGAGATCGCGCTTCATCTGCTCATATTGTTCCTTGGAAAGTTCGCCAGCGGCGTACCTGCGATCCAGAATCTCGCGGGCGGTTGGCCCCAATGATCCGCGTTCCGTCGTTGGAGTTCGCCGCATAATAAACACGACGACCCCCACAACGATGGCGATCAGCAACAACGGCCCTAGACCGAAAAACGGCATGCCCCATCCTCCGCCCCATCCCATTCCTCCGCCCCATCCCATCATGACGCTCTCCTCTATCGCTGTCGTCGCCCGATTGTTTGCGATCGATGCCGAGTTCCCGATCAATGTCGCGGCGCCGACCAAACGATGCTCGCCTTGGCGCGCGTCTCCCGACCGTGTTCCATGCTTCTCTAAAGTCGCGTGCTCCGTAGCCGCAACGCGTTGCCGACGACGCTGAGCGAGGACAGCGACATTGCGGCGGCGGCGATGACCGGCGACAGCAGAAGGCCGAACGCCGGATATAGGACGCCGGCCGCGATCGGCACGCCGGCGGCATTGTAGATGAATGCGAAGAACAGGTTCTGCCGGATGTTGCTCATCGTCGCATGCGACAGCCGCCGCGCGATGACCAACCCTTGAAGATCGCCGCGCAACAGCGTGACGCCAGCGCTTTCGATGGCGACATCCGTGCCGGTTCCCATGGCAACGCCGACATCGGCCGCCGCGAGCGCCGGAGCGTCGTTCACCCCGTCGCCGGCCATGGCGACGATTCGCCCTTGCTTGTGCAGGCGTTCGACCACCTCGCCCTTGTCCTGCGGCAGGATTTCCGCCTCGATCTCCGCAATGCCGAGCTTGCGAGCCACGGCTTCCGCCGTCGTGCGATTGTCGCCGGTCAGCATCACGACACGGACGCCCGCTTCGCGCAGGGCGCGGACGGCGTCGGGCGTCGTCGGCTTGATCGGGTCGGCTATCGCAATGATGCCGATGGCCTTGCCGTCGAGCGCAGCAAAAATCGCCGTCGCGCCGTCATTGCGCAATTCGTCCGCCGGCCTTTCGAGAGACGCGACGTCAATTCCGGCGGTCTGCATCATGACCCGGTTGCCGAGGACGACCTTTCGCCCGTCGACGGTTCCGATCACGCCCTTGCCGGAGGCGCTGTCGAAGCCCTCGACCTTGGCGAGCGGGATCTTGCGTTCATTCGCCGCGCGCACGATCGCCGCCGCCAGCGGATGTTCGCTGCCCTGTTCGAGGCTCGCGGCGAGCCGCAGCAATTCATCCTCGCTGACGCCGCCTACGGGGCGCAGGGCGACGACCTTCGGCTTGCCTTCCGTCAGCGTCCCGGTCTTGTCGACGACGAGCGTGTCGACCTTCTCGAACCGCTCCAGGGCTTCCGCGTTCTTGATCAGCACGCCGGATTGTGCGCCGCGTCCGACGCCGACCATGATCGACATCGGTGTCGCGAGGCCGAGCGCGCAAGGACAGGCGATGATCAGCACCGAGACGGCCGCGACGAGCGCGTAGTCGTAGCGCGGCTCGGGTCCCCAGATTGCCCAAACGACAAAGGCGGCGATCGCCGCGGCGATCACCAGCGGCACGAACCAGCCTGAAACCTGGTCGGCGAGGCGCTGAATGGGGGCGCGGCTGCGCTGCGCCTGCGCCACCATCTGCACGATTTGCGCGAGCACCGTGTCGCGGCCGACCTTGTCGGCGCGCATGATGAAGCCGCCGCTCTGATTGATCGTCCCGCCGATCACGCGGTCTCCGACAGTTTTGCCGACCGGCATCGATTCGCCGGTCACCATGGATTCGTCGATGGCGCTGCGGCCTTCGAGCAATTCGCCGTCGACAGGAACCTTTTCGCCGGGGCGCACGCGCAGGGGATCGCCGACGTGAACCGCATCGAGAGCGACCTCCTCATCCGCGCCGTCGGCCCGGATGCGTCGCGCGGTCTTCGGCGCGAGCTCGAGAAGCGCGCGAATGGCGCCGCCGGTCTTTTCGCGCGCGCGCAACTCGAGCACCTGCCCGAGCAGCACGAGGACGGTGATCACCGCCGCTGCTTCGAAGTAGATGGCGACCGCCCCGTCGGCGCTGCGGAAGGCGGGCGGGAACACCCCCGGCGCGACGGTCGCAACGACGCTGTACGCCCAGGCCACGCCGACGCCCATGGCGATCAACGTGAACATGTTGAGGTTGCGTGTCCTGAGAGACGCCCAGCCGCGCTCGAAGAACGGCCATCCCGCCCACAGCACCACCGGCGTCGCGAGAACCAATTGTATCCAGTTGGAGACCCCTTCAGGTAGCAACATATGCAGATTGGTCAGGTGTCCGGCCATTTCGAGGACGAACACAGGAACGGCGAGCGCGAGGCCGATCCAGAAGCGCCGCGTCATGCCGATCAATTCGGCGCTTGGTCCGGTCGCCTCCGTCGCCACTTCCGGCTCCAGCGCCATGCCGCAGATCGGGCAGGCGCCAGGCCCGGCCTGGCGAATCTCGGGGTGCATCGGGCAGGTGTAGATCGTCCCGTCCGGCGCGGGTTTCGGCGGCGGGGCGGGCTTTGCGCCGACATAGCGCAGCGGATCAGCGGCGAATTTTTCGCGGCATCCAGCGGAACAGAAAAAATAGGTCTGACCGGCGTATGCCGCCTTGTGCTTGGCGGTCGCCGGATCGACCGTCATTTCGCAGACGGGGTCTTTGACCTCGACGGCTCCGGCCGTCGCCTCGTCGTGGCCGCCGCAGCACGCCGCGTACGAATGGACATGATCGTGATGTTCCGCCCGCGATTGATTCGCGGTCGGAGCTGCGATGAAACGCTGCGGATCGGCGACAAATTTCTCGCGACACTTGGAGGAGCAGAAATAATAGGTTTTTCCGCCTTCGTCGGCGCGAAAGTGCGCCGTTTCCGGATCGATTGTCATGCCGCAAACGGGATCCTTCACCGTTGCGACCCCCGCGACGACTGCCTCGCCGTGATGGTGATGATCATGCGCGTGTGCATCTTTGGATGGCGTATTCGACATCGCATTGTCCTCACTTCACACGGAACAGCGCCAAGACGAACTATCCCAATGCTGCTGATCTTCGTTGATGGGGCCGGTTCCAGAGACTTGTGAGCGTCAGTCATCGCGATACCTATCGTAGCTGACGAACGACATCATGCCGCTCACGAGCGAGAGATGACGCAGCATCCCGGACATAGGCAGCTCAACCTTGCTTTCGATTGTACGATCGGATAGACCTTCCCATCATGGGAAGGTCAAGGTACAGATCGTCGCAGGAAAGCTCACAGGTGCGTCCATGAACATCGGCGCGGCGGCGGCGGCGAGCGGGGTCGCCGCCAAGATGATCCGCCATTACGAGGCGATCGGCCTGTTGCCGCCGGCGCAGCGACGCGCGAACGATTATCGCGACTATGGCGAGCGGGAGGTCCACGAGCTCAAGTTCATCAAGCGGGCGCGGCGGCTCGGCTTCTCGATGGCGGAGATCGGCGCGCTGCTCGTGCTGTGGCGCGACCGCGGCCGGCCGAGCCGCGAGGTCCGCAGGATCGCCGAGGCGCATGTCGGGGAGCTCGATGCCCGGATCGCGGACATGCAGGCGATGGCGAAAACGCTGCGCGAACTCGTGCATAAGTGCCACGGCGACGACCGGCCGGACTGCCCGATCCTCAACGATCTGGCGCTCGAAGAGGAAAGCGTTCCTCGAACGCATGACTTTGGAGGGTTAGAGATGAACGGGACAAAGGAAAACACTGGCGACATGTCGCGTTAAGCTGACGCTAACTTTGGCGCGCGGATCAGAGACGAAGCAAGAATTCCGCCGCAAAAAATCCTCAAGGCGCCCTTAAGCCCGCAACTTGGAGTTGACGAAACATTATCAGGCGCACGCAATGAAGATGGACGCGGAGTTGACCTCAGAGAACTCTTCCGCGCCCGGGGAAATCGGCGGACAAAGCCAAGTTTGCGAATTGTCGGTCGCAAGACCGCTCGGATCGGAGGTGGCGACTCCGGCAGCCGCCGAGGCCGCGGCATCGGAAGAGGGTTCCCTCGCTACCGCTGCCCGGGATGAAGGCCAAGCGAAGGCGGTAATGCCGCAGCTCGTTGAGCCTCCCGTTGGGATGGAGAAAGTTTCCTCGGCCGCGGAGACCGGTCGAGACAATCAAGTCGGCAGCTCGTCGGTCGGGATCGCATCGTCCGACGCGGCGGCGGCTAATCCCCTCGGGCACGCATTGGCAGCCCTCGATCGCAGGGATTATGCGACGGCCAAGCGGCTTTTTGAGGCGCTCGGCCGGAAAGACGCCGCGGTAGCGATCGACAACGCATTGGCGGCCTTCGATCGCAAGGATTATGCGACGGCTCAAGGGCTTTTTGAGGCGCTCGCGCCCCCCAAGCTCGCGCCATCGGCACGGGCTCCAACGGCGTCCGACTCCCGGGAAAAAGCCCCACCGGAGCCAGTAATACCGCCGCTCGAAGTTGTTCCGTTTGCGAACGGGGCGAATCGCCGGCCTGTACCTCAGGGAGGAAAGACAAAAGGGCGCGGTCTAAAGCGTCTTCTATTACGAACTGGCTTGGTGTTATTTGCGATCTTCGTCGCGTCCGCGACCTATATTTCGCCAGGATACTGGACGTTCGCCACCATGAAAAGCCAAGCGATCGGAGGTCTTGCCTCGGCTGTTGATCTCGTCAAGGCGCCTCTGGAGGGGATCACGGGCCAGCGCAGGCGCGAGGAGGAGCGCTCCGCGACGCGCGCCCTCAGCGCGGCGCTCACGCAAGTGACGATCCGGCTTGACCAGATCGAGCACGAGTACGGAGCGCGTTTTGATAAGCTCGGCGAGCGCATCGACCAAGAATTCCTCCTCGAGATTTGCCGATATTACGGCGAGGCTCGATGAGCTGGAGAAAAAAGCCGCCGTGCCGGCTAAGCCTGCCTCCGAATTTGCCGATATCGTGGCGAGGCTCGATAAATTGGAGAAGAGACCCACCATCGCGGCTGCGCCTGCCTCCGAATTTGCTGACATCACGACGAGGCTCAATAGGTTGGAGAGGAGAGCCGCCGTCCCGGCCGCAAGTTCGGCCACACCCCTCCCGCCTGCCGCGCCGAAACGATCGACGCTTACGGCGAGAGCGGAAACTTCCGCCTCGAATGAGATAGCCAGACCCGACAGCCCGAGGCCATTGCTCCGAGATTATAGCGTCGAGGGTGTACAGGACGGTCTTGCGGTGGTTGATGGTCGCGATGGTCCGCAACAGGTAGCGCCCGGAGATTTTATCCCTGGAGCGGGGCGCGTATTGCGAATTGAGAGACGGGGCGGCGATTGGTTCGTCCTGACAAGCCGCGGCCTCATTGCGAGCAGTCCGGCGCCCTCGCCCTACTCGCCCTACTAGGGCGGTGATTTCTAACGCTTTTCGCCCCCCTTGCGACGGCGACGCTCGCGCATAGCGCCGGTCGCGGCCATTCGAGGCCCGTCACGACCCTCTGGACCCGCCTCCACGCTCGATTGCCCCGCACCTTGCCTCTGGCGGCCCGCTGCCGCATGACGCGGGCCCATGACCGTCGTCTCGACCCCTGAACGCAACTGGCTCAACGAAATCCGCTCGGCGATGCGCGACGTCGCGCCGAGCGGCATCGTCGAAGTGTTCAATTACGGCCGCGGCCGACAGGGGCTTATCCCGCTATGGGTCGGGGAGGGCGATCTGCCCACGCCGGCCTTCATCAGCGACGCGGCGAAGGCCTCGCTCGACCGCGGCGAAACGTTCTACACGGCCCAAGCCGGCATCCCGGATCTGCGCGAGGCGATCGCCTCCTACATGACCCGGGTCTACGGCGCGCGCCCCCGGCGGCCTCGCGTTCTCGCCGCAAAACTTCTTCGTCACCATCGGCGGCATGCACGCGATCGAGATCGCCACCCGCCTGATCGCCGGTCCCGGCGACGAGACGCTGATCCCTTCGCCCGCCTGGCCGAATTTCGTCGGCGCGGTCGAGACGTCGGGCGCGCGCGCCGTCGCGGTTCCGCTCGATCGGAAGGGCCGCTGGAGCCTCGGCCCGGAAAAGCTGGCGGTCGCGGTCAACCCGGCCACCCGCGCGATCTTTTTCAATTCCCCCGCCAATCCGACTGGCTTCCTCGCCACGCGCGAGGAGATCGCCGCTACGCTGGAACTCGCCCGTCGCAACGATCTCTGGATCATTGCGGACGAGATCTACGGCAGAGTGACCTACGACGGCTCGCGCGCGCCATCGTTCCACGACGTCATGGCGCCGGACGACAAAATCCTGTTCGTCCAGACGCTGTCGAAGAACTGGGCGATGACCGGCTTTCGCGTCGGCTGGCTGGAGGCGCCGCCGGTGCTGGGGCCGGCGATCGAGAACCTCGTGCAGTTCACGAGTTCGGGCGTGCCGGTGTTCACCCAGCGCGCCGCGGTCGCGGCGCTGACCGACGGCGAGGCGTTTCTCGCCGGCCAGATCGAGCGCTGCCACCGGTCGCGCGACATTATGTGCGAAGGGCTCGCGGCGACTGGCCGGGTAGATTCTTCGAGCCCGAGGCGGCGTTCTATCTCTTCTGCGCGGTCGACGGCTTTTCCGATTCGCGCGCGCTGGCGTTCCGCCTCATCGACGAGGCGGGCGTCGGCGCCGCGCCCGGCGCCGCCTTCGGCCCCGGCGGCGAAGGCTGGCTGCGCCTCTGCTTCGCCCGCGACCCGGGCCAGATCGCGGAGGCGACGCGGCGCATGGCGCGCTGGCTGAAGGGGTGATGGCGCCTTGACCGGGCGGCTCGCGGTCGAAATCTAACGCTTGGCGCCCATGCGAGGACGTCGAATGGACGGAGCCTTTCCGTCGCGCGGCGGCTCGTGTGGGCGCGGTCTCCGCCCAAAGCACGCATCCTCGGAGCCGCGGCAGAGCGACGCGAAGGGCGGGAAGCGGGACTTTTTCGCACCGAATCTATGCACCGAGTAACCCGTCGATGTTATTGGCAGCGGTTGGCCGAGCAAGATATTCCGCACGAGAGCGACCTTTCGTACGCCTGCGCGCTGGATCTCGTTACTCTAACGGCCAATGGAATCCGACCCCAAATCGACCGCCCTTGTGACGACCAAATCCGGCGCTGTTCGGACCTCGGCCGACGCGTCGGATCTCGTGCCGGCGATCGTCGGCACGGCCGGCGACAAGGCCTCGCGCCGCTATCTCGAGTTCTTCGACGTCACGATCGAGAACCCGAACACACGCGCGGCCTACTTTCATGCCTGCCGGCGCTTCTTCGCCTGGTGCGATCACAAAGGCCTCGATGAGCTGGTCGCGATCGAGCCGATGCACGTCGCAGCCTACTCCGCCGTAACCGTAATCGTCGGGGACGACACGTTCGGCAACGAGGCCACGGGCAGCAACTCGTACCCGATGGCGCCAAGCAGCACGATGGCCACCATCAGCAGTCCCGTTGCAATGGGGCGGCGGATGAAGGGAGCAGAGATGCTCATCACAGCATTCCCGCGCTGGCCTCGGTCGTGTTCTGCACCCTCGGGTCGTTGGCGGGGACCTCGACCACCTGCACGCCGTCGCTCAAACGATACTGTCCGGCAGCAACCACGGTGTCGCCGGGCCCAAGTCCGCTGCTGATCAGCGCGCGGGCCTCGAGGGTCTGCTCGACGGTGACCGGGCGTTCTTCCACCTTGCCGTCGGGCCGGACAATAAAGACGAATTGACCGTTCTGACCCTGCTGCAATGCAGTGAGGGGAACCGTGATTCCGTCATGCTTAACAGCCACGTTCAGTCGCACGTTGACGAACTGGCCGGGCCATAGAGTCTCGTTCCCCTTGGGAAAGTTTGCCTTGAGCTGCATTGTTCCGGAGCTTTGCAGAACAGCATTGTTGACCAGGAGCAAGGAGCCCTCGTCGAGCTTGATCGTGTCGTCCTGGTTGTAGGCGACCGTGGTCAGCGCGCCATCCTTCATGGCTTTCCGCACGGTCTGAAGGTCTTTCTGCGGCAGGGTGAAGATCACCGAGATTGGCTGGATCTGGGTGATCGTCACGATCGGGGTGGTGTCGCCGCCCGCGCCGGTGGGCTGGACAATATTGCCCACGTCGACTTTGCGGATGCCCGTCACGCCGCTGATCGGCGACGTGATCGTCATGTAGCTGAGCTGCGTCTGCGCATTAATGGCGGCATGTCGAAAGGTGATAGCTCCTGACGGGAAATCGCCACACTGGCAAGCGAGATGGCGCCCCTGTCATCAGTCCGCCTGACGCCTGCATGGTTCCGGATCACTCCCTGATCTTCTGCTCACGCTGATGCCGCGAACGCTCGCATCGAACGCGACCACGATAGCAGCGCGAGGGGGCGCAACAATTGGGCGAGAGGGACGAGCGCCTTGGGGTTCGTGACGTTGACGGCGCCTTCGGCCGGTTGATCAGGATTGCCAAACGACGCTGCACCGGCGGCGGATGCGGCTGTGATGACTGCTCCGGCTGCGCCGGCGGCGAGCAACTTGCGGCGAGAAAGCGAACGAATCTTTTCCATGTTGACTCCGATGGAGGTTGGCTGACGAACACCAAACGCGGTCACCACAATGGAAATCAAGCAATTTCGATGACCGCGCCACTAGACCCGGGTTCGAGTTCTAAATTCCAGAGCTGGACTCAAGTTTAGCCGAAAAACGGCGAGCCCTCTTGATTCGGCGTTGCTGCCTTTTTCAACGGGCGCAGCTGCGAGAGTTGCTTACTGCGCGAAGCCAGGCGCGGTGGAGATCGTGTTCCTTGGCGTTGGCGTCGCCCCAGAACCTTTATTCGCGCCCTCCACCGCGGCCCTCTAGTCTCCGCCGCCGTCGGCGCCAACGCACCCGGTGATCACGCAACAGTTGCGATTGCGGCTCCCGGCCCGCAGTGGTGTAACCATCCAGCTCTTGCGACGCGGCTCCACGACGCCGACGCGACCGTTCGATGGCGAGGCGCCGGACCGTAGGCGCGCTCGGCGGCAGAAGCCACGACTGGGCCGGCGAGTACGACGCCGAGCGCCAGTGACATGATTATCGTCTTCATTTGTTGCTCCAATGATCCAAACGGTTTCTCTGATTAAGGTTTAGAACATTGAAGTACTATTAGCCACGAGAATGCTTAGTCTACACAGTGGTGTAATATCGAATACCGAATAGTGCGATTATCACCGTTTACTTACTCTGTTGATTTTCCGGTTGTTAACGAACGTGTAGCGCGCGGCAGCGCAATGCGACGCTCGTCATAGGCGTCCTCCGTCCCGCCCCGCTCGATTTTTTCCGCTCACCTGATCGACGACGGCGAGGAGATCGCGAGCGCTTTTTCGGACATCGCCATCATGTGCTGGCGTTCGGCGACAGCGACGAAGATGCGCAGCTGCTCGAGGATCATGCCCGAATGTCGAAGCCTGCCCGCACGCTTGCTATGCTCCTCTCGTGCGCGGGCGCGGCGCTTTGAAGATGTCGGTAGCAAGCACCACAACGTCGTTCTGGCAGCCCGGTGGCGCGCAGCAAGTGGCTCAGCGAATCGGCCAGCTCCGCCGCACAATCCACGCCGGCAAATTGCCGGCTGTACCGAAATGCAGGCTGCAATTCCAAAACTCGCGCGGCAGCGGCCTGCGCTCGTGCGAACCGCCCAAGTTTCGCGAGTATAGCCGCCAGCAGCATGTAAGAGATGCTATGGGCGGGATTGGATTGGACAGCCTTGTGGGCAGCGTTGAGCGCCTCCTCGTAGCGACCTTGGTGAAAATGTCCTAGGGACAACGCACGGTAAGCGACGAAGGCCAAAGGGTCGAACGGGCTCAGGCGCATGCCCCGTTCCGCCCATTCAATCGCGCGCTGGGCTTTTCCGGTCCATCCGAGGATGACGCTGCCAAGGATATAGGTGATGGCTGACGAGGGGGCTGACAGTGAGAGCGGCCTCGAATGCGACGATTGCGGCCGCGTGATCGCGCCCTCCATGCCGATGGAAAATCGAGCTAAAGTCAAAGCTAGGAGCCTGTCCGAGTAATGGCGGATTTTTGTGGCGGCCTGGGCGCGAATTGGATTCTGCTTGCTTATGAGCAAGACTTTCCGCCCGTGGACGATCGATCAACCGCTGCTGCTGCCGGCGAGCGTGCAAGACTTCGTGGGGAAGGACCACCTGGCGCGCTTTGTGCTGGCGCTTGTGGTCGGGCATCTTGATCTTTGTGAGATCGAGGGAACCTATGGGAGCGCGCGCGGACAGCCTCCGTTTGATCCGACGATGATGACGGCGCTGTTGCTTTACGCTTATTGCAACGGGGTCTACTCGTCGCGCCGGATCGCCAAGGCGGCGCGCGAACGGGTCGACTTCATGAGCATCGTCGGCCTCGACGCACCGGATTTCCGCACCATCTCGGATTTCCGCAAGCGACACCTGAAGGCGCTCGCCGGCCTGTTCGCCCAGGTTCTGAAGCTGTGCGAACGGGCCGGGCTGGCGAAGCTCGGGCATGTCGCGCTCGACGGAACGAAGATCAAGGCGAACGCCTCGAAACACAAGGCGATGAGCTACGAGCGCATGGCCAAGCGGGCGGCGGAACTCGACGCCGAGGTCGCCCAGTGGATGAGCGCTGCCGAAGCGGCGGACGCGCGGGAGGACGAGGCGTTCGGCCGCGACAAGAGCGGCGATGAGATGCCGGACTGGGTCGCCGACAAGAAGAAGCGGGCCGAGAAGATCCGGCGGCGGAGGCCGGCCCGCCGCGGCGGAGGCCAGAGCGCGGGCCGAGGCCGAGGAGAAGCGAAAAGCCGAAGGGCGCAAGAAACCGGGAAAGCCAGCCGCCCCACCCTCCGAGGAACCCGATCCCAAAGCGCAAAAGAACTTCACCGACCCCGAAAGCCGCATCATGAAGACCAAGGACGGGTTCATTCAGGGCTACAACGCGCAAGCGGCGGTGGACTCGACGGCGCAGGTGATCGTCGCCCATGCCCTCGACGCCAGGCAGAGCGACCAGCATCAACTGGCGCCGATCGCCGACGCGATCGAAGCCAACCTGGGCCGCAAGCCGGCGCAGCTGTCGGCGGACGCCGGCTATTGCTCCGACGCCAACCTCGCGGCGTTGGAGGAACGCGAAATCGACGGGTACATCGCGCCGGGGCGGGCCAAGCACGCCAGCGCAGGAGAAGGGGGCAGCGCACGCATCGCCGCCATGCGAGAGAAAATCAAGGCTGGCGGCCACGCCAGCCCCTATCGGTTGAGGAAGCAGCTGCCCGAACCGGTGTTCGGCCAGATCAAGCAAGCGCGCGGCTTTCGTCAGTTCCTGCTGCGCGGCGTCGAAAAGGTGGCTTCCGAATGGGGATTTGTCTGCGTCGCCCACAATATTCTGAAGCTCGCCCAAGGGTGGACTCTGCCCGAAGTCCGCCTCGCAGCCGGATGAACCCGGCAAGCCGACCAACGCAGCATACCGGGCGCCGCAAACTCCGCTTCCATGTTTCAAATGCCCATCGCATCAGGACTAAGCAGACAGGCTCCTAGTTCTACTGCGTCACAAGCGTTGGCTGAAGTTCCGCGGCGTCGAGACGGTTTGACAGCATGGGCATCGATAGAGGGATTTTGCTAGGGCGATCGTCAATAGCTTGCGCATTGTGGCGATCGAGTTGGCCACGTGGCGTTCGGGACGGATTGGGAGCGCGAAGGGATCGAGAACGGCCGGAAAGGACAGGTTTTTCGCGGCGCCGGCGCGCTGAGGGGGGAAAAGCTGATCTCTCGAGGATCAGGAATCCGTAGGCTGCGATGCAGAGGCTGGCGTGATGATGGAATCCCCGCCAGCCTCGCCCCTCGAAGTGAGCCAGGCCGAGTTCGCTCTTCAATTCCTCGTAGTCGCGTTCGATGCGCCATCGCAGCTTGATGACGTCGACGAGAACCGCGAGCGGCATGTCCTCGGGCAAGGTCGAGAGCCAGTATTTGGTCGGCTCCGCCTCGCCCTCTGGCCATTCGACGACGAGCCATTCGACGGGATGCGGCGCGACCAGTTTGTGGTCGCGCGACGCCGGCCTGACCCGCGCGGCGGCGAAGCGCGAAGACAAGGGCTGGTTGGAGCCTTCGCGCCACTCGACGTCTTTCCAGGCCTCGGCGGGCAGGCGCATCGCAAGCTCTTTGGCCGAAATCGGCCGATGATCGGCGTCGTGTCGCAGGCGCGAAGGCTTGCGCCCCCGGCCGCTCCAGGGCTTGGGCGGCAATGGCTCTTCGCCGGGAGGCCAGACCGACAGCGTCGATTGCACGCCCACCGCATAGGTCAGCCCCAGCGCCGTGACGCCGGCGCGGAAGGCCCGGTCGCAGCCGTAGGCGGCGTCGGTCAGCACGACGCCCCTGGCCACGCCGTCCTTCACGGCGGCCTCGATCTGGGCGAGCGCGATCTGCGGCTTGGTCCTAAACTCCACGTCCTCGGGAACATGCGCCTTTTCTCGACGCTCGGCGTCGTTCGCCCAGATTTCGGGTAGATAGAGCCGATAGGCGATCGGCAGACTCGCATGATGATTGGCGATCGATAGCGTCACTGCGATCTGGCAGTTGTCCGTCTTGCCCAGCCGCCCGCAATATTGCCGCGCCACGCCGACCGAATGCGAACCCTTCTTCTGAAACCCCGTGTCGTCGACGATCCAGGCTTCGACGCCTCCTTGCGCCGCAAACGCCGGCGCTGCAAGTTCGCGAACCTTCGCCAGCATCGCCTCGTCCGACCACGCCGACTGCCCAACAAAGTGCAACAGCGACTGATGCGCCGCCGCGGCGCGCGCCGGAGACACCATCGAAGCGATCGGCTCGACGCTCTTGCGCTCGCAGGGCATCAGCAAACCGGTGCAATAATCCAGCAAAGGGCCCGCTCGGTCCGCGTGCCCGAGCACGCCCGCCAGACTGTCCACGTAAGCCGCAAACCGCGCCTCGCTCTCCTGCCCCGCCCCGTCCACTTTCGCCGCCTCCGCCAACAAAACGAATCGGCAGAATATCAGAGCCTTACACTCGACGAATTCCGCAAAATAGGGTTGTGACTCAGTAGAACTAGAAGGCTGCACATCGTGATCGCTAGCTGACGTTGTTCGTGTGAAAACCCGTTCACGACCGTCGCAATAAAGCCGTCGTCGTACGATTTTTGGTAACCTTGCATAGTTAATAACCGAGCGCGCGCAGTCCTAATGGGCGCCTCAACGCGCGAGTCGGTTCGATGAAGTTTAGCGCACGGTTTATTGGCGGACTTGTTTGCGCGCCCTTGGCGGTTTCATTGGCTTTTGCCCAGACGACGATCGCGCCGACCCAGAACGCTTCGCCGGCCGTCAATCCGTCCAAAGGAAGTCCCCAGCCGGCAACTGGAGCTCCGGCGAGTCCATTCATGCCGTCGCAACCAGGCGAGGCCGCCTCCGCCCCGGTCGCCGTCCCAACGGCAAGCCCGACGCTCCCCGTCAACGCCATGCCCGCCCCGACGCCGGCCGCGTCCGCCGCAACGCCCGCGGGCCCTCCTGTCGCAACGCCCCCTCCGCCGAAGCCGAAGAAGGTCGCTCCACCCCCGCCTCCGCTCGAGACCGCCCTTTCCGCCGACCCCGAGCCGACTTTGCAGCCCAACACGTTCTTCGCCACCGCGAAGGCGTCCGAACGCTATGCGGCGATCGCCGACGCGGGCGGCTGGCCGACCGACGTCGTCGCGCTGCACCCAGGCGCGAAGGGAGCCCAGGTCGCGAAGCTGCGCAGGCGCCTGGCGATCGAAGGGGACTTGGACAAGCAACATTCGGCCGGACAGGCCTGGGACGCCGAGCTGACGGCCGCCGTCAAACGCTTCCAGGCGCGCATGGGTCTGAAGCAAACCGGAATCGTCTCCGGCGCGACGCTGAAGGCGATCAATGTTCCGGCCAGCGTTCGCTTCAAAGAGCTCGCTTCGAGCGCCGACCGCCTTGCAGGGGCCAATTTCGCGTTTGACGATCGCTATGTCGTCGTCAATCTTCCGTCGACTTCGGTCGAGGCGGTCGAGAACGGACGCGTCGTTCATCGCTATGTCGCGATCGTCGGCGATCCCGAACACCCCTCGCCCGAGATCGCCGCCCATATCCAGGTCATCAACCTCAATCCGACGTGGACGGTGCCGGTCTCCATCATCAAGAAGGAGATCATCCCGCGCATGCAGCGCGATCCGGGCTATCTGACGCGGCAGAAGATCCGGATCCTCGACAGCTCGGGGCAGGAGATCAATCCCAAGGCGATCAACTGGAGCAGCGAGCGAGCCGCGAACTACACGTTGAGACAGGATTCGGGCGCCGGCAACTCGCTCGGGACGATCCGCATCGGGATGCCCAACAAGCTCGCCGTTTACATGCACGACACGCCTTCGAAGCGCCTGTTCGGAGCCGACTACCGCTTCCTCAGCCACGGCTGCGTGCGGGTGCAGGGCGTTTACGACTACGCCGAGTGGCTGTTGCAGGGCACGCCGGGAGGCCCGGACGGCGTTTGGGACAAGGCGGCGATGCTAGCCAAGGTCAAGGAAGGCGCGCCCTTCGACATCCGGCTTTTGAAGCCGGTCCCGGTCATCTGGGTTTATCTTACCGGCTGGTCGAATGGCGACGGTCCAGCGAACTTCCGCGACGACGTCTACGGCCTCGACGCGGTCGGCGATGCCCAGGCGAGAGCGCAGCCCGCGCCGACGCAATAAGCTGAATACGGCCCGATGATTCTCGCATCGGTCCGGCCGCTTCAGAACCGGGTCGATCCATTCGGTGACCTTCACTCGGCGGTCGCGCGGGGAACTCTGATGGGCAATCGGGGCGGGCGGCTGCACCGCGACGACAGGACGCTGGGTCCCAGGCGCTGGACATCGAAACGCTGGATCGTCTGCCGCTGCGAATTCAAGGGCCGACGGCGCGAGGTGTGGAGCAACGGATACACCGAGCTCTTCTTTCTCGACGAGCCGACGGCGCTCGCCGCGGGCCATCGTCCCTGTTTCGAGTGCCGACGCAACGATGCGAAGGCCTTCCTCGCTGCATTCCCCGGCGCGCCGAGGAACGCGGACCCCATGGACGAGGTTCTGCACGGCGAACGGCTGATCGGGCGCGGCAAGCGCCTTTGGCGCTCGCGGCTCGGCGATCTGCCGGACGGGGCGATGATTGCTATCGACAGGCGGGCGCATGCGCTGCGCGACGGCAACCTTTTGGCGTGGAGCTTCGCCGGCTATGAGGGCCCTGTCGCGGGCGACGCAAGCCTCGAAGTCGCCGTTTTGACGCCGCCCTCCATGGTTGCCGCGATCCTCGCCGGCTACAGGCCCTTATGGGCGAACGAGAGCGAGCCGTCCGCTTGACGCGCCCGGCCGTCTTCGCGCTAATGCGCGCCGGCTCAAGGAGGGTTGGGGGGAGGGGAATCATGCTGCGCCTTTTGGCTGCGAGCGTCGTCGTTGTGTCGGCGAGCGGCAGCGTCGGCCGGCGACGCCAGGGGCGAATAGGCCCGCGAGAATGGCGCGTCGAAGGTTCGCGTCGCGAGTTGCGGCGACGCCCTGTGCGGCTCAATCATCTGGCTGCGCGACCCGAGCGGCCCAGCGAAGGTCGGGCAGCAGGTGTTCTTCGACATGAAGCCGCACGGCGACAACGTCTGGACGGGGAGCGCTTTCAGAGGACGGCAAGACGCGTATTCGGGCAAGATGACCTTGACGGGCGATCATCTCGTCACCGCCGGCTGAGTGTTCGGCGGCCTCATCTGCAAATCGGTCGGCTGGACCCGAGCGCGCTGAGCGCAGGCGCGACTGCCGCCGCTTACTGGGCCGCCTGAACGACAGGGAACGCAATTTCAATCAGGGTGCCGTGCTCGCGCCGGCTCTTGATTGAAAATTCGGCCCTGTTCGCCTCGACCAGCGCCTTCGTCAGCGGCAGGCCGAGCCCGACGCCGCCTTTTCGGCCGGCCCTGCCGATCTGACCGAAGGGCTCGAGCGCGCGGCCGACTTCGCTCTCGCTCATCCCGACTCCCGTGTCGCGCACCCGGATCACGGCTTGTCCTCCCGCATCGACCGCAGTCGAAACGATGACCTGGCCGCCGGGTTCGTTGAACTTTACCGCGTTCGACATCAGATTCAGCATCACCTGCCTCAGCGAGCGTTCGTCGACCATCACTCGCGGCAGCCGCTCGAAAAGGGAGACGCGCAAGATGACGCGCTCACGGGCGGCCTGCGGCTGCATCAGGGAAAGGCATTCGCGGATGACGCTGTTGGCGTCGACCGGGGCGAAGGCGAGTTCGAGCTTGCCCGATTCGATCTTGCTCAAGTCGAGCAGATCGTCGGCGAGGCTCATCACGTGTTTGCCGGACGCGTGGATATCCTTGAGATAGTCGCGATAGCGGTCATTGCCGATCGGTCCGAAGCGCTCCTCCATCATGACCTCCGCGAACCCGAGGATGGCGTGCAGCGGCGTCCGGATCTCATGGCTGACCTGGGCGAGAAAATCGGTCTTTGCGGCGCTCGCCGCCAAGGCTGCGTCGCGAGCCGCGATGAGGCGGCCCTCCGCCTCGCGTTCGCGGCTCAGATCCCGAACCAGAGCGCAATAGGAAAAGGCCTCCGGCGAGCCGATCCTCGCGAGGATCAGCGCGAGAGTCAGCGCTCCTCCGTCCCGGTCGCGGCCAACGACGGCGAGGGGACGTTCGGGCTCAGGCGTTTCGTCGGCGCGACTGAGCCGGTCCAGTCTCGCTGTCGCTTCCGGGTGGCTCTGCGGCGCAAGCAACATCAGCACGCTCTCGCCTGCGACTTCGCGTTGTTCGTAGCCGAACAGCCGCTCAGCCGACAGGTTGAAGGACAGGATGCGCCCGGCGGCGTCGAGAATGACTGCGCCGTCGGTCGCCCGGTTGAGCATCTCCTGAAGATCCGCCGCCGATCCGATCTGGGCAGACGTCTCGCGTTTCGTTGGGCGCGGCTTTTTTTCGAGCTCGGCTTCCGTCGACGGTCGCAGCGAAAACAGCGTGGCCGGGACGCCGTCCCAGAGAACCGCCTGCGCATGGCCTTCGACCGCCAGCGCGTGACCGTCCGACTTTACGATCGATAGAGCACTGTCATCCTCCACAGGCACCAACTGCGGATCGTGACCGCGAAACATCATCGCGAGCCCGTCGGACGACTCGAAATGTTCGAGATCACGATACCCCAAGAGGTCGAGCAGCGTGCGGTTGAGATAAAGCGCGCGGGCGTCGCGCGCGACCAGGACGCCGACCGGCAGCCGATCGAGAAGCCCCAGCGCGTTGCGCCAGGCGGTCTCGTCAACCCCCTGACCTTCCCCTTCGGGAAGCTGCGACGGCGAAGGGGGCGGAAGGAACGCCTCGCCTTTATTGTCCGCTTCACCGATCTCTCCGTCGTGGCGCAAAGCCTGCGGGCGGCCGACCAGCGCCCGCGCGATTTCCCGGAAGGCGTCTCGCTCACTCCGGCTGAGTTCCACGCTGTCGCCGCCTCCCTGAGCCGACTCTCGCGAGGCGAGCGCCTCGACCGTCGCGGGCCGGATGGGAATGACTTTTGACGGCGCGGCGGCCCGGCGGAGAAGGTAGATCGCCGCCGTGCGTTCTTGAGGCGCGCCGGGCTGAACCACCTCGGACAAAGCGGCAATGGATTCGCTCCCGTCGGCTTCATCGTTTGCCGGCAAGCACATCGCGGCGCGGGCCTCGACCTGCGCCGAAGCAATCGGGATTACGTCTCCCTCCTCCGACCCCTGCGGGTGGGATGAGGGCGTCGCGTCCTCTCGCGTCGCCGCTTGGGCGGCCGGACGGGCATCAGAACCGGCCAACTTGTCCGCGGGCGGCTCTACGTCCAACGGCGCCAGGTCAGATCGGGCGAGAGCTCCGTGATCGATTTCCGCCGCCTCGTGCAAAACGCCGAAGCCGCGATAGCCGGCGAATTCACGACGGCTGTCGAACGTCGGCGCCGCAGAAAGCACGACCCGCAGCCATCGATCCTCGCCGCTTCTGCGCCAGACGAGGGCAAGATCGGAGAACGTCTCGCGCTTCTCGATCAGGCTCGCCAGCTCGTCCGCGCGCTCGATCTCAGCGCGCTGAAGGAGACGCTCGAGCGTTTCGCCTGGCTCGGGAGCGGCGGCGGCGAGCGCCGCGATCAACGCCGGATCCGTCGCGCCGAAGCGTCCGTGCGAATCCAGCGTCCATAGGAATCGGGACTTGCGAGGCGGCTCCGACAATCGAGGCAAATCTCCTTGCCCGCGATCTTTTCCTTGCTCTCGATAAGTCGTCGTCAAGGACTTCCAGTTTTGGACGGGCGGTGGAGCGTGGCCGACGCGGTCCATCGGGCGTACGGAAGGACGCCCGTCTATCGACGGGCTATCGACCGCGTCTACAGAGGCGCCCGGAAATCCGCCCGCCTTTTGCGGCTCCTGATTCGGGTCGCCGGCAGGCGCCCCAGAGGAGCTGGGTTGCGCATCCGCGCCGGCGAGGACCTCGCGATTGTCGGACTCGGGCGTCGACAGGGCCAGCACAGTTCCGCCGCCGGGCGCTGAAACGCGGGCGCAAAGCAGATTGACGCTTGCGAAGCGCCGCCCGAGGGCAAAACGCATCCGCTCGAGCCGGGCCGGACCGCCGATCGGCAAGGTCGTGGCAAGATGGCGGAGTCGTCTGGCGTTCGGACTCTCGCCCGCGGCAAGCGCGCGTTGAAGATCAGCACGGCCCTTTGCTCCGAACAGCTGCAACGCCGCCGGGGTCGCGCAAAGGATCTCGGCATTCTCGCCGATGATGGCAAGCTCGCAGCCTTCGTCCGCTCCGGGCTCGCCGCGGCGCGCGGAATCGAACAGAGCGCGAGCCTCGTCCGCGGCGAGGGCGGCGTAATCTTCTGTGGGCATCGACGGCGTTGAGATCAAATTCGGCTCGCAAATCGAACGGCGAACGCCGTCGACGGGGTTTGCCATCGACGCAGATCGTTAGCAAAAGCTTAACGCTGTTGCGCGGATTCCACCACGTTTGTCCTCCGCTTGTTCGCTGCAAGGTTAAAATCTTTGGTGCGACGCAAAAATTAATGTTGCACTGCAACAAAGAAGGCGCTATAGTCCATATGGCCGCTCTCGCGGAGCCCCCGATAGGGAAGATAATGACAATTTCTCCGTTTGAAGTCCCGAATGAGCTGCGCGATTTCGCTGAGCGAAGCGTCGAGCAGGCGCGCAAGGCTTTCGAAGGCTTTCTCGCAGTGGCCCAGCGCGCAGCCGGCGACGCCGCCAATACGATCCAAGCCGGCGCGAAATCGGCCGGGGCCCGCGTGTTGACCTACACCGAGCAGAACGTGAACGCCGCCTTTGAGCTGGCGAACAAGGTCGTCAGACCCAAAGACCCGCAGGAGGCGGTGGCGCTTCAGGGCGAGTACTTGAAGACCCAGCTCGCGGTGTTGCAGACTCGGGCCAAAGAGTTTGGCCACATCCTGCAAAAAAGCGTTGCCCCCTTTCGCTCTGAGCGATTTGTTTCGTTCGTCCCTGCCCTTTAAATCCAGAGGAAAAGCAATGGCCAGTTCTCCGAAGAAAAGCGCCGCCGCCCAAGCCGTCCCAGCTCCCGCTCCGGTTGAAGTCGACCTCGCCGCCGCCGATCCCAGCGTCGAAGAGGCAATGGCAGCGGTTATCGAGCCGGCGACCGAAATTCAGGAGAGCGTCCGCACCGCCCTTGAAAAGGGCGTCACCGAATCGCGCGCCGCCTTCGCCAGGGCGAAGGCTTCCGCGGACGACGCCGCGAACGCTTTCGAGCTGAGTTTCGCCGCCGCGAAGGATGGCGTGATCGCGATCAACGCGAAGGCGCTGGAGGCCCTGCGCGCCAATACCGAGGCGAACCTCGATTTCATCAAGGCTTCTTTCGCCGTCAAGACGGTGTCGGACCTGGTCGCCCTGCAAAGCCAATTCGCCCGCAAGCAGGCTGACGCCGTGTCGGTGCAATTCAAGGATCTTGGCGCCCTGGCGCAAAAGGCGATGATCGAAACGATCGAGCCGGTGAAGGAACAGGTCGCCAAGTCGTTCAAATTCGCGGTGTGAGCGGCGCTCATCCGGCGCATTCTCTCCCCGATAACGCCGCCCGCCTGGGCGGCGTTATCTTGTCGGGCGGTCCGCATCGAGGAATAAGAGACCAACCTGGATTCGGCATCAAGAAAATTGAGGTTCCCTGTTGGCCCTGATTTATCAGGCAGATAGTCTTGGATTGCGATTCGAAAACCATCACCAACGGGGTGCGCGATGGTGGCACAAGGGCTGCTCGATTTCCAGTACGAGGCCGACCCGTCGAGCCATGGCCTGACCTCTTTAGGCGGTCTTCCCTTGTATTTTGATCTGATCAAGGCCAGTGGCCTGGGCGCGGCGATCCGGCGGCATGTGCGGGCGGCCGGCGGCCAGGGCTGGCTCGACATCCAGATGGTTCTGGCGGTGATCTTCCTGAACCTTGCGGGCGGGGATTGCGTGGAGGACATCGAGCGGTTGGAGCGCGACGGCGGCTTTTCGGCGATCCTGCGCGCAATCGAGAAGGATTTGCTATCGCGCGCCGAACGGCGGTCGCTGAAGAGCCGCTGGCGGCGCGAGCGCGAACGGGCGACGCCCTCGCCGTCGGCGCTGTCGGGCTGGCTGGAGCGGTTCCACGATCCGAACTCGCCCAAGGCGGTCGCGGGAAAAGCGTTCATTCCGGCGGTGACCGAGGCGCTGCGCGGCCTTTGGCGGGTGAACCAGGCGCTGCTGGAGTTCTTGCACGAACACCAGCCCGCGAAGTCGGCGACGCTGGACATGGACGCGACGCTGATCGAGACGCACAAGCGCGACGCGCTGCATTGCTACAAGAAGTTCAAGGCGTATCAGCCGCTGAACTGCTGGTGGGCGGAACAGGGCGCGATGCTGTATTCGGAGTTCCGCGACGGCAACGTGCCCGCCGGTCACGAGCAGTTGCGCGTGCTGAAGGAGAGCCTGCGCCATCTGCCGGAGAGCGTGAAGAAGGTCGCGCTGCGCTCCGACACGGCGGGCTATCAGGCCGAATTGCTGCTCTATTGCGGCGAGGGGAAAAATCCGCGTTTCGGCGTGATCGAGTTCGCGATCGGCACCGATGTGACCGAAGCTTTCCGCGCGGCCGTGCTTGCGACGCCGGAGAGCGAGTGGAAGCCGCTGATCCGGCGGGTCGACGGCAAGTCGTACGTCACCGACCAGGAATGGGCCGAGGTCGTCTACGTCCCCAACTGGGCCGGACACAGCCGCCAGCGCGCCGATTACCGCTTCCTGGCGATCCGCGAGCCGCTGCGGCAACTGGAACTGGGGGACGAGCAGGAGCTGCCGTTTCCCACCCAGGCGTTCGCCGGCAAGGGCCTGCACAAGCTGTTTGGCGTGGTGACCAACCGGAAGGGTCCCGGCGACGGCGTCATCTGGTGGCTGCGAGAGCGTTGTGGCAAGAGCGAGGAGGCGCATTCGGCGATGAAATCCGATCTGGCCGGGGGACAGCTGCCGTCCGGGCTGTTCGGGGCCAATGCCGCGTGGTGGGCGCTGGCGATCCTGGCGTTCAATCTGAACGCGGCGATGAAGCGCTTGGCGCTGGGCGAGAGCTGGGCCGCCAAGCGCATGAAGGCGCTGCGGTTCCACCTGATCGGCCTGCCCGGGCGGGTGATCAGCCACGCCCGGCGATGGATCATTCGCCTGGGCGGGGGGACGCAAGCGCTGGCGACGATCCTCGACGCCCGCCAGAAGATAAGGGCGCTGGCGCATGGACCGGCCGGATGAGCCCGAACCGCCCGTTTCCGCGCCAAAACGACATGATCGGCCGCGTCCCTTGGCGCGGCGACGACGGTCCGCGCGCGATCACGACCAGCGAGACTTCGCGCCGGTTGCATGCGATTCCCCCGGACTCGCCATGCGCGAACCCGAACATGACAAGGTGACCGGCAACACGCGATACTGACGCTCGAACCCGCCCGAGACCGCAAAATCGATCAGGATCAAGCGCGGCCCGTCATTTGTTCGGGGATCGTGGCCAATCGGCGTGCTTGCAAGGCGCGCGCTTTGACACTAGTTTTGCCGCCGACGCGAAAAGCGCCGCCATAGCTCAGCTGGTTAGAGCGCTAGATTGTGGATCTAGAGGTCCCCCGTTCGATCCGGGGTGGCGGTACCACTGGTAAGATTATCAATGGGCGGTCGCGGTGAAGTCCGCGAGATTGGTCGAGTTAGATTTCATCTAGCTAGCTAGGGCCGTGTGCGCCGAGCAGCAGCGTCTGTTCGATATCGGCCGAACGCGAGGGTCCGCTGATGAAATTCAGCGTGCGGGGAGCGCCGCCCTTGCCATACGCCGTCCGCAATCTCATGAAGATGCTTTCGTAATCCGCGACGACGTCGTCTTTCCGAAGCACGACGATGTGATTGTCGGGCAGAAAATTGAGCGTCGTCGGGTTGCCTGGCCCGGAAGCGAGAGCGAGCGTGCCCGTTTCGGCGATCCCCGCGAAGGCCATCGAGACGGCGTTGGCGTCGTGACCGTCCGACGGCCCGTGCAGGATTTCCAGCGACGTGGCGCTCCAGGGCATCGCGTTGAGCCGCTCGTCGGCGCCCATGCGGACGGAAGCCGGGCAATTGTTGTCGCGCAGGAACCGTGCGACCTCGGCGGGAGCGTCGGCAAGGCTCTCGATCTCGCAGACGCTGGCCTGGACCCGTTCGGCCTCCGCCTTGAACGTCTCGACGCGAGCCTTGACGTCGCCCTGCCCGCGCTTGGGCACGACGCCGGCCGGGGCCTCCTTGAGCCGACTTGCGACCTCGAACACACGCGGACCCTCTGAACCCGTCACGCCGAGCGAGCGGCGGATGCTGGCGAGATCGCGTCGCGGGCGCTCATTTCGTCGCCCCGCTCCTGGCTCGCCACTGGCTTTGGAACGTGGTTCGCTCGGGCGCCGCGAGATCCCGGTACTGGGCCCAGCCGCCCGCGAACGGAGCCGAGGAGAACCGCCCCTTCCGGCGCCCGGCAAGGTGCATGGCGCGCGCGGCGAGACTGGTCGCCCAGCGATAGAGGGTCGGCCGCTTCGCGAAAAACGCCCAAATCCGAGCCCGTAGCGCAACGGCGCCGGAGAAAGCCGCCGCTCGAACTCGCGCTCGCGCCAATGTCGCATCATCTTGGGCAGGGGTATACGCACCGGGCAAACCGCTTCGCATCGCCCGCAAAAGGTCGAGGCGTTCGGGAGCTGACCGCCTTCGGCGACCCCAATAAGCGACGGCGTCAGCACGGCGCCCATCGGGCCCGGATAAACCCAGCCATAGGCGTGCCCGCCGACCGCCTGATAGACGGGGCAATGGTTCATGCAGGCGCCGCAGCGGATGCAACGCAGCATATCCTCGAATTCGCCGCCAAGCATCGACGATCGACCGTTATCAAGGAGGACGACGTGGTATTCGGACGGACCGTCCGGATCGTCCGGTCGGCGCGGTCCGGTCGAGAACGTCGTGTAGACCGAGGCGTCCTGACCCGTCGCCGAGCGCGCCAGGACGCGAAGCAACTGCGCCGCGTCCTCCATGGTCGGCACAACCTTTTCGAGCGACGCGATCACGATATGCGCCCTGGGCAGGATCTGGGTCAGATCCCCGTTGCCCTCGTTGGTGACGATGACGGATGCTC
>CAVYIZ010000096.1:0-11834 GCA_963768555.1 uncultured Alphaproteobacteria bacterium | reverse complement strand
CCTAGCTAGCGCATCGTCCTGGCCATGTAGGATGGCGACCTGCGCATGGCGCACCGAAGCCGCTCGATTTTCGTCGTGCAATCCTCCGCGCAGGAAGAGGGAGCGCTGGCACATTGCGGCAAACGCATGCGCCAGCGCATAAGTTGGATCGAGCGCAAGTGCGCGTTCTAGAAGCACCAGAGCCTTTGTCGCGCCTTCCGGCATCCCGGAGTAGACGTCGGGCTGCGCCCGCAAGACAAGATCGTATGCGTCGAGGCTATCCGGGCGCATGCGTATAGACGCGCTCCGTTTCGGCGCGACGCAGGCTCGGCTCGATTGCGCCGACTACCGACAGCGTGATCTCGTCTTGAAGCACGAAAATGTCATCGAGCGGACGGTCGTAACGCTCCGCCCAGGGCCCCGGTTTCGGCCTCCAGAAGCTGCGGAGTAATGCGCACTCGGTTTCCCGCCTTTCGCACGCCTCCTTCGGGTCGATACCGGCCGTCTGGTGCCGCCCCAGTCGGCGGCCAACCTTTAACTCTCATCCACTCGCGCAACCCGCGAGGCGAAGCGGGGATGATGGCGGCGCGCTTTTCCTCCCCTGCGAAGCAGGGTGAAGCGGGGAGGGGGACCGGTCGGAAGGCCGGTGGAGGGGGCACGCCGCGCCGAAGCTGACACGCGGCTCGCGCCGCGGCCGTGGCCTGGGCTTTCCTCGGCGTCTCCTTGCTGCCCCACCACCATGCTTCAGCATGGTCCGCCTCCCCCGCTTCGCCTACGGGATTCACACAAGTGATTTGCCCGTGAGCGATGGCGTATCCGTCGAGCATTGCGGTGAGGCGTCTCCAGCCGTCGGCCATGGTTTTTGGGCCTGGCGGCTTGTAGTAGCCGTGCCAGCCACCGAGGCGGGCGGTTATCCAGGCGAGCCAGGAGAGCGAGCCGCGAGGGTGCGGATTTTTCTGGCTCGACGGTCTTTCCCTCGAGGGTCCGGCCGATGGCGTCGGCGGCCTCGATCAGGCTTTCGTCGATGACGTCGGTGGCGGGACGGGCGCTCGCGCTGCGGGCGTCGGTGAGTTGGAGGATGCGCGTGGCCGCGACGATGCCGAGGGCGGCGAGATTGAACAAGCGGCGCGCGCCCTCGACTTGGGTTTCTTCAAGGGCGAGGCCGTCGCGTTTGAGCACGCGGAAGACCTCTTCGATGCGCCAGCGAAGGCGGTAGAGCCGGATGATCTCCAGCGCATCTTCGGCGTTCTCGACAGGCAAGGTGGTCACAACAGCCGCCACAGGACTGGCTTTGCATCGGCGGGCGGGTCGATTTCGCGCGCCACGACGACGCGCAACTGGCAGGATTTGGGGTCGGCGCAGGCGCGACCGGTCTTGGGTTTGGCGATCGTCACCGAGCCGAACGACACCGCCACGCGGGCGATCCGGCCGCGCGCGCCCGGCTTCCGCGGCTGGCTCGGCGCAAGGGCCACGTCAATCTCGATCGCCCGGGCGAACCCGTCCGCCGCCGCGAACAACAGGCCGCCGTCGGCCAGCTTGCGGTCGGCGCGCGCCCTGGTGATCACGTCGACGTTGGCGGGCTTCCGGGCGAAGGCTTGGTAGATGTCATTCTCCCGATCGCCGACGGCCACCATGGCGGCCGCGTCCGCCAGCGTCGCGGAGGCGATTTCCGCCGCCTCGATCCAACGCATCGATTCCTTGTCTTGCAAATGCCGCTTCTGGCGTGCTTTTCGATCTTGGCGATCGGCCGGCTCCAAATCTTCGCGCCGACAACGCCCAGCACCGCCTCGTCCGCCGCGTCGATGGCCACCAGCGGATGAATGAGGAAGCCCAGGCTCTTCGCATCGCCGCCCCGGCCCAGATCGCCACGGTCGTTGTCGCGCCCGGAAAAGTTGATCTCGGTCGTGTCCTGCGCCACGACGACCCGGCGGCCCCGGCACGCTTGCGCGGTGCGAACGGCCGCCTCCTCCAAAATCGCCTGCGCGCTCACGCGCTCCGACCCCAGAAAGCGATGCGCCGCAACCTCGGCCGCGCGGTCCGCGCCAAACTTGCGCGGCGCCAGAGAACCCGAACTCGTTATGTCCTCGAGTATCCGATCGAACCGCCGAACAATTCGAATGTCCCCGCAAAAATCTCCCCGCCATGCGTTTGCCTCCCAATCCGGAAGGCGCTCGAATGACCATGCGCTCAAACAATCAAGCGAAAATCGACTCACTTGTGTGAATGCCGTAGCCCGCTTCGCAGGGGAGGAAAGCGGAGCATCCTCACTCAATACCCCCGCTCCCGATCGACCACATTCCGCAGCGGCTCGCCGCGCTCGAAGGCCTCGATCTGCCGGGCGATTCCGGCGACGATGGCGTCGGGGGCGGAGATCGCGGCGTTGTGCGGGCTCACGTAGACGGCGGGATGGGTCCAGAGGGGGAACCCCGCGGCCAGCGGCTCGCGCTCGAACACGTCGAGCGACGCGCCCTTGAGGACGCCCGTTTGAGCGCGGCGAGAATGTCGGCCTCGACCTGCAGTCCGCCGCGGCCGGCGTTGATCAGCACCGGCCCGCCGAGCGGGCCGCTGTGCTTCAGCTTGGCGAACAGCGACGCGTTCAGCAGTCCGCGCGTCTCGGGTCAGCGGCAGCAGCACGACGAGCATGTCGGTCTGCGGCGAGCAGCCGCCTCAGGCCTTCCGGCCGCGAAGGCACTCGATGCCGGGCGCCGATTTCGCCGTCGCGCTCCAGCCTGCGACCCTGAACCCGAGCGCCTTCAGCTTCTGCGCCGCATCCATGCCGAGCACGCCGAGGCCCAGCACGCCGACCTGGACGTCGCCCGCCTTCGGCTGATCGTCGTCGTCCGCCCAGACTCGCTCGCGCTGCTGGCGTTCGTAGCGCCGGAGCTGGCGGAGATGGATCAGCGCATGCATGACGACCCATTCGCTCATCCGGTCGCGCAGGTCCGGGTCGACCACCCGCACGATCGGCTTCTCGGGCAAAGCCGGATCCGCGAACAGGTGATCGACGCCGGCGCCGAGCGAGAAGATGACTTGCAGATTCGGCAGGTCGGCGAGCGCGCCCGGCGGATGGCGCCAGCTCAGCGCGTAGCGGATGCGCGCGCGGTCGAACGGCTCGCCGAGCGCCGCGACGGATGGCCCGGCAAGAGCCGTTCGAGCCGCGCGCGCCACGGCGAGCCGTCCCAACCGGACGCGGCGAAGAGAATGGTCACCTTAAGCGCCTGCGATGCGCGCGACGACCGGATCGGCGCGCTCAGGCGCCGCATCGCCCAATCGATAAGCGACGACGAGTCGCCGCACGGCGGCTTCAGCCTCTTCCGCGCTGCGGGCGTGGACCCGGGCGACCGGCGCGTCCGGCCCGACCTCGCCGCCGATCGGCGCAAGGTCGGTGAAGCCGACCGAGTGGTCGATGGCGTCGGCCGCGCGCGCCCGGCCGCCCCCCAGCTCGACCACCGCGAGCCCGATGGCGCGCACGTCGATGGCCGTCACGACGCCGGTGCGCTCCGGGACCGCCGCAGCGAGAACGCCCGCGCGCGACAACACGGCCTCGGCGCGCGTGAGAAAATTGCTCGGGCCGCCGAGCGCCGCCACCATGCATTCGAAGCGCTCCGCCGCGGCGCCCGAATCGAGCGCGCGTTGCATGAGCGCGCTTCCCTCGTCCGCATCCTCAGCGAGCCCGGCCAGGGCAAGGAGCTCGGCGCCGAGGGCGAGCGTCACCCTGTGAAGACGCGCGTCGCGGCGCCGTCCGACGAGAAAGTCGACGGCGTTCCGGACCTCGACCGCGGCGCCGGCGGCGCTGGCGAGGGGTTCATTCATGTCGGTGATCAGCGAGACGGTCGGCAGACCGGCTCTTGTCGCGACCGTCGCAATGCTCTCGGCCAACTCGCGCGCGTCTTCGAGCGTCGGCATGAAGGCGCCCGAGCCGGTCTTGACGTCCATGACCAGGCCCTCTAGGCCAGCGGCGAGCTTTTTCGACAGGATCGAAGCCGTGATGAGCGCGACCGACTCGACCGTCGCAGTCACGTCGCGGATCGCATAGAGGCGCCGGTCGGCTGGGGCCAGTGCGTCCGTCTGGCCGATGATGGCGCAGCCCGCCTCGCGCACAACGCGCTTGAAGGTGAGAAGATCGGGCTGCGTGACGTAGCCCGGAATGGAATCGAGCTTGTCGAGCGTGCCGCCGGTGTGGCCGAGCCCGCGACCCGAGATCATCGGAACGAAGGCGCCGCAGGCGGCGAGCATCGGGGCGAGCATGAGCGACACGTTGTCGCCGACGCCGCCAGTCGAATGCTTGTCGAGGATGGGGCCCGGCAGGTCCGGCGCCCGCCAGTCGAGCGTTTCGCCGGAAAGCGTCATGGCGCGGGTCAGCGCGATGCGCTCGTCGAGCGTCATGCCGTTGAAGAAGACGGCCATGGCGAAGGCTGCGGCCTGTCCCTCGGTGACGGCGCCGCTGGTCAGCCCGGCGATGAACGCGCCGATCTCGGCCTCGGTCAGGTCGCGCCCGTCGCGCTTGGCGCGGATGATCTCCTGCGGCAGGGTCATGGGCTTTTCGGTTCGTATGAGCGGATGAATCCGCGCAGCAGGCGCTTGGACCGATCCGCGGCGAGGCGCGCGTATTCTTGCGTCTCGTCGTGGCTCGGATCGCCGCCCGCGAGGCCGGCTGCATAGTTGGTGACGACGGAGACGGCGGCGCAGCGGAGGCCGAAGCGCCGCGCAAGAATGACTTCCGGCACGGTCGACATGCCGACGAGGTCGGCACCGAGCACCCGCGCAGCCCTGATCTCAGCAGGCGTCTCGAAGCTCGGCCCCGAAAACCACATGTAGACCCCTTCGTGCAGTTCGATGTCGTTCGCCCGCGCGGCCTCGTGCAGGTCGGCGAGCAGACCCGGGTCGTAGGCGTGGGTCAGCGGAACGAAGCGCTCGGCTCCGGTTGCGGCGATCAGCGGATTGGCGCCGGCGAAATTGATGTGGTCGGTGATGGCCACGAGCGCGGGTGGAAGCCATTCCTTCCTGAGGCCGCCGGCGGCGTTGGTCAGCAGAAGCGTTTCGCCGCCGAGGCCGCGAAACGCTTCGATCAGCACCCCCATCGCCTTGGGGTCGCCGCGCTCGTAATAGTGGCCGCGGCCCTGGAACAGGGCGACCCGCCGTCCCTCGATCGTCCCGACGACGAGTCGGCCGGCGTGGCCCTCGACGCTGGGCGCGGGAAAGCCGGGGACGTCCTCGTAGGAGACCGCAACCGCGTCGCTCGCTTCGTCCGCGAAGGCGCCGAGGCCGGTGCCGAGCACGATGCCGAGCGGCGGCAGCCGGTCGAGACCGCGTTGCTTGAGGGCCGCTATCGCAGCGTCGGTATCTAGAGACATTGCGCTCTCCCGGAAAGATGGCGCCTCAATAGGCTCACTTTAGAACAATATGCACTGTCCTCTAAACGTGGGAGCCCGAAGACCGCGCATCAGGGAGGCCACTCTATGGAACATCATACAAGCCGGCGTGATCTGTTGCTGACGTCGCTCATGGCGGCGCTGCCGTTGAGCCTGACGGGCGCGGTCGCCAGTCCTCTGAATCCGGCTCAGCCTATAATCAAACTGCCGGACGCCTTGCAGTGGAAGACGCAGCCCACCTTTCCTCCGGGCAGCGCCGAAAATTGTCCCCTGACGGGGGAGACCACCGCGCCAGGCCTCTACTACATGCTTATCCGCTGGAACCCGGGCTATATGAGCGCGCCGCACACCTATACGACCGATCGGTTCTGCGTCGTTGTTTCGGGCGTCTGGTGGTGCAACAGCGGCGCTGATTTCGACCCCGCCTCCTGCGTGCGGGTCCCCGCCGGCAGCTACGTTCGCCGCGTTGCTGGAACCCCCCATTACGATGGCGTGATCCGCAGCGGCCGCGAGCCGGCGGTCATCGCCATCTGCGGTATCGGACCGGTCAATTTCGCGCTGATCGATCCCTCAAAGCCCCCGTGGCGGGCCGTGTGACCGCAGTGGGTCAAGCGCCATCATGTTGACCTTGTGCCCCTTCGACGACATCAAACTTTGACGCGCCGATTGGCTCTGCTCTGTCGCGACCTTTTTTCGGCCGAAAGATGCCCGGGCCCGAAGGATTCTGGCAAGAGCGCGCTGAGCCTGAAAGTCGCACGAACGCCTTCGGGTCCCGCGACATGGACGAGGGTCGCGCCGTCGGCGAATTCGCGGATGCGCTGGCGGCAGCCGCCGCAGGGCGTGCAGAGCGCCGCGCCGTCGCCGACGACGCAGATTTCTGCGATGCGCCGCTCGCCGGCCTGCGTCATGGCCGAGATGGCGCTCGTCTCGGCGCACACGCCCTCGGGATAGGCCGTGTTCTCCACGTTGCCGCCCGAAAAGATCGCCCCCGAAGGCGTGCGCAACGCGGCGCCGACCTTGAAGCGCGAGTAGGGCGCGTAGGCGTTCCCCTGGGCGGCCTTGGCGGCGGCGAACAGTTCGGCCAGCGGCTCAACGCTCTTTGACATAGGGAATCCCCGACGCCCTCGGCGGGATCGCCTTGCCGATGAACCCGGCGAGCAGCACGACCGTCAGCACATACGGGAGCGCTTCGATCGCTTGCACCGGAACGGCGCCGATGACCGGCAGTTCGACGCCCTGCAGACGGGTCGCCAGCGCGTCGAGAAACCCGAACAGCAGGCAGGTGGCGAGCGCCGGCCATGGCCGCCATTTGGCGAAGACCAGCGCCGCGAGGGCGATGAAGCCCCGGCCAGCGGACATGTGCGGCTGGAAATAGGCCTCCTGCGACAAGGAGAGATAGACGCCGGAAAGTCCGACGAGCACGCCGCAAATCACGACCGCGCTGTAACGCAAGGCGCGCACGGAGATGCCGGCGGTGTCGACCGCGGCGGGATTCTCGCCGACCGCGCGCAGCCTCAGTCCGAACCGCGTGCTGTAGAGCGCCCAATAGGTCAATGGCACGAGGGCGAAAGCGAAATAGGTGATGAGGTCGTGGCCCGAGATCAGGTATTTGTAGATCGAACCCAGCACCGGGATCGAGCCGATGCTGTCGACGAATGGCAGCGCGACCGGGTTGAACAGGGCGTCGCTCGGAAGCTGCGGCGTGCGGCCCCCTTGCGCCCAGATGGCGTTGCCGATCAGAGCGGTGAGGCCGTCGGAGACCATGTTGATCGCCGTTCCGGAGACGATCTGGTTGGCCCGCTGGTCGATCGAGGCGTAGCCATGGACCAGCGAAACGGCAATGGTCGCCAGCACACCCGCGGCCAGGCCGAGCCAGGCGCTGCCCGTGAAGGTTGCAGCGGCGGCGCCGGCGAATGCGCCGACGAGAATCTTGCCTTCGAGGCCGATGTCGACGACGCCGGAGCGTTTGCACCACAGGCCCGCCAGACACGCCAGGATAAGCGGCACGCCGAGCCGGATGCCCGAGCCGAAGATGCTGACGAAGGTTTCAAAAATCTCCATTCGATCGGCCTGTCAGATCGGCGGCTGGGCGGTGCGCCGCGCGAGCAGGGTCGCGACCGGCCGGCGGAACATGTGCTCGAGCGCGCCGGCGAACAGAACGACCAGGCCCTGGATGACGACGATCATGTCCCGGCTGATCTTCGGTTTTTCGAAAAGCGAGCTCCGCGCCGCCCTGATAGAGAATGCCGAACAGGATCGCCGCCAGGATGATGCCGACCGGATGCGCCCGCCCCATCAGAGCGACCGCGATCCCGACGAAACCGAAGCCGGCGGTGTATTCGAGGATGAGCCGATGCTGCGCCAGAAAGCGGTCTGAGCCTGAACGCGTAGGGTGCGCCAAAAGGACCGTTCGGGAAGCAAGCTCCGAACGCGTTCATCCGACCCGTTGCTGTCCTTCCCGATCAGCCCCGGAACGTGCGGAGAAGGACGCCATGCCGAAGTATCTGATCGCGCGTTTCACCGCCAAAGGAATCCAAGGGCCTAGCAAAAAAGGGCGGCGCGGGACGCCGCGCTGCCGTCATCAAGGCCTTGGAGAGCCTTGGCGGCAAATTGGACAGTTTCTACTTCGACTTTGGAGACGTCGACGCCTATTCCATCGTCGATTTGCCGGACAACGCGAGCGCAGCCGCGCTCTCGCTCGCGGTCGCTCAGTCGGGCGCCGTGGCCACAAAGACCGTCGTTCTGCTCACGCCCGAGGAGATGGACGCGGCCCGAAACAAGACTGTGGACTACCGGCCGCCGGCCGCTGAACGAGCGCCTTTCGCCGGCGCGCTTCCAGCTCGCCGGCCCTTTGTGTTAGGGAGATGCGCCGCCGCGCGCCCGTAGCTAAATCGGATAGAGCATCGGTCTTCGGAACCGGTGGGAGTTCGAATTTCTCCGAGCGCGCCAATTCGACACCACTCAGGATAAGTCTGCGAACACACGACGCTACGTCTTCCCACCCCGTAACTTGAACGCCGTCAGTGCTTTGTGCCCGAGCGGCCGCCACTACCGCTCGATAAGCCGTGAGCGGGCCCGGGCGGTTTCCATAGGGATTGCCGCGGCGAGTTCGACTCCGCATCGGCGTCCGCGTCCCCGCGGTCAGCAGATCGTCGCGACCCACAGGCGGGGTGAGGCCGAAGCGCAGGGGTCTTGGGCCCGGTCGTGGGTTGGGGATAAGTGGGGCCGGCTGGCGTCGATCGGTCGACATCGCCGAAGACGTGGGCAAAAGGAAGCGGCATGGCCAGACCGAACCCGCGCAAGCTTCCCTCCGCGCCCATGGCCGGCGCGCCCGCTGCGTAGGCCTGCGGGCGGCGGAGGTGATCGTGGCCAAACGCGGGAGCGCCACGGACGGCGCCGATCGGGGAGACGCTCAATGAGCGAAATGATTGTCGGAATTGATCTCGGGACCACCAATTCCGAGATTGCGGTCTATCGCGACGGCCGTCCCGTGGTGCAGGCGGACGAGGCCGAACGGCTGATCCTGCCCTCCGTCGTCGGACTGGATCAGGACGGCGGCCTCCTCGTCGGCGAGGCCGCACGCAACCAGTACATCCTTCATCCCGAGCGCACGGTGCGCTCGATCAAGCGGCTGATGGGCAGCGACCGCAAGGTCTCGCTCGACGGCCGGGACTACACGCCGCAGGACATCTCGGCGATGATCCTGCGCCGCCTGAAGGAGATCGCCGAGATTCGGCTTGGCCAACCGGTGCGGAAGGCGGTGATCACGGTCCCGGCGTTCTTTTCCGACGCGCAACGGCAGGCGACCCGCGAAGCCGGCGAGATCGCCGGGCTCGAGGTGGCCCGCATCGTCAACGAGCCGACCGCGGCGGCCCTCGTCTACGAGGCGGCGCAGCAGCAGGGCAAACGGGTGCTCGTCTACGATCTCGGCGGCGGGACCTTCGACGTCTCGGTCGTGCGCATTGAGGAGGGCGTGGTCGAGGTGATCGCCAGCCACGGCAACAACCACCTCGGCGGCGACGACTTCGACCACAAGATCGTCGAGCGCGTGCTCGATCACCTGAAGATCGAGCACAAGGCGGACGTGAGCGGCGATCCGCGGACGATGGCGCGCATCCATCGCGCCGCCGAGACCGCCAAGAAGCATCTCTCCGATCATCCCTTTGCGCGGATCGAAGAGGAGTATCTCGCCGAGGTCGACGGCAAGCCGGTGCATCTCGCCATGGAGCTCGCCCGCACCGACTATGAGGAGATGATCGCGCCGTTCATCGAGGAGACGCTGAGCGCGATCCACATCGCGCTGAAGTCGGCCGATCTGACAGCGTCGCTGATCGAGGAGGTCCTGCTCGTCGGCGGGGCGACCCGCACCCCGCTGATCCACAGCCGTCTGCTCGAGATCTTCGACCGGCCGGCCCGCGGCGAGGTCGATCCCGACCTCTGCGTCGCGATGGGAGCGGCCATCCAAGGCGCTGCGATCGCGGGCGAGAGCGTGTCGGCGGTGCTGGTCGACGTGACCCCGTACACGTTCGGCACGAGCGCGCTCGGCATGCTGGGCGAGACTTTCTATCCCTACTGCTTCGTTCCCATCATTCCCAAGAACACGCCGATCCCGGTGCGCAAGAGCGAGGCGTTCCGGACCGTACACGACAACCAGAACGAGGTCGACGTCCGCATCTATCAGGGCGAGAACGAGGACGCGCTCGAGAACATCCAGATCGGCGAGTTCCGCGTCGAGGATCTCGCCGACGCGCCGGCGGGCAACATCATCATTCTCGACCTCGCGCTCGACCGCGACGGCATCCTGCACGTGTCGGCCAAGGAGAAGGCGACCGGGCTTGAGCGGCGGATCACCATCGACAAGGCGATGTCGCGCTACGACAAGAAGGACATCGAGGAGGCCCGTCAGCACATCGACCGGCTGTTCGGCGACGCCGTCGGCGAGTCGGGACCGGCCGCCGGCGCTCAAGGGTCCGCCCCGGCCACCGACCCGAAGATCGAGGCCCTCGTCGCCAGGGCCCGCGCCAAGCTCGACAGCGCGGTCGCGGACGACCGCGCCGAGATCGTCGATCTGATCGGGGCCATCGAGGACAGTCGGGCGAGCGGCGACGCGGCCGGGCTCGCCGACGCCGTGCGGCGGTTAGACGATCTCCTCTTCTACCTCGAGACCTGAACCCGAACGTCGCGCCATGGCTGCGGGAGTCCTCGACCAATGCCCGATCTGCCGGGCCCGGCTCGACGGCGCAGGCCCCTGCCGGCGCTGCCGGGCGGAGCTCGACGCCATCCGCCGCATCGCGGACGAGAGCGCAGCGCTGGCGGGGGCGGGCCTCCATCGGCTCGCCGCCGGCGACCGCGCCGCGGCCCTCCGCCTCATCCGCCGCGCGAGCGTGTTGCGAACGGCGTCCGATCTCGCCTGGATACTGTCGGCGCTCGCCGGCGGAGAGGAAGCGGCCGGCGCGCGTGGCGATCCCGATCCGATCGACAGGGCGACGCGTTGACGATGGGTCGGCTCACCCGGGTATCGCCGAGCGGTGCTGGCGTAACTGCTCGCCCTCAGCGCGGCGTTGTCAAAGTAACGGCAGTTCGTCGATGCGTGGCGCGACATGCCCTCTCGCAAGCGATGTTTTACGCCGCTAGGGCGGGCCACTCCGCGAATGCGGCCGTGCGTCTCTGCTTGTAAATCCGCCGGGTGACGAGATGCCGCTCCTGATTGAAGTGGTTGTGGACCTGGGCGTGAACTGAGCTGAACTTCTGCAGCGTCTTCATACTTCGAAACCGCTGCATTGCCCGCTCTCGTCGCCGAAACGGCTGATGAGAATTCTCCGCCCGATTATTGATGCGGCCACCGACCTCCTGCCGATCTGCGGCGCCGATCTCATTCATAGCCGCAGAATAAGAGCAAAGACCGTCGGTGACGATCTTCCGCGGCTGGCCGTACCTCTTCATGATCCGCTTGAGAAGCTTCAGCGCCGCAGCCTTGTCCCGTCTTGCCGTGACCACCGCCTCCAGGACCTCGCCTTCATTGTCGACGGCGCGCCAGAGATAGCAGAGCTTGCCGTTGACCTTCACGAAGACCTCATCCAAATGCCAGCGCCACTGAGGAGAGCCGCGCAGATGCGCGAGGCGTCTCTTGTGGATCTCGGCGGCAAACATTGGGCCAATTCGGTTCCACCAAAACCGGACGGTCTCGTGGCTGATGTCGATCCCGCGCTCGGCCAGCAGATCCTAAGGCCGTGGTCGAAGTAGATCGTCGTCGTGTGCGCTTCGCTCTGAGCCGTCGACCACGGCGTTCCCGGCGGCCATGGCGACCCATTCCAACGGCATGTCGGCGCGACAATTGGAGGATCAACTCGGCGTCACTTACAAGACCGCCTGGCTGCCGACCGAGAAATTGCGCCGATCGATGGTCGACCCGGATCGTGAACCCTTGGAGGGCGTGGTCGAAGTCGATCAGACGGAAATCCCTTTCCGCGACGGCGATGGATT
>CAVYIZ010000095.1:0-48868 GCA_963768555.1 uncultured Alphaproteobacteria bacterium | reverse complement strand
TAGTGAAGGGTATGAGACGAGCCGAGCAAATGGTTGAATTCGCGCCGAGGGACGCGATGGCGCTGAAGGCGTCGACGCTCCAAGATCTGGTATGGCGGAGCATGGTTCGTCAGCCTCTCGCCGCCGGCTGAACCGGCGGAGGAGGCCGAGTCTCAAGGCGACGCTTCGCCGGTGAAGCCCCGGGCGATAACTCCGGCGCTAGCCTTCGACCCCTCCTCATCCCTATATAGAAGAAACGGGATGATGTCGTGACGGCGCTCGAGACAATTCGTGAAGATTTTGCCTCCCTCGATGACTGGGAGGACCGCTTAAGTACCTGATCGAACTCGGGAACGGCCTCGAGCCCCTGAGCGAGGCCGCACACAACGACGTGAACAAGGTGCGGGGTTGCGTAGAGCCAGGTCTAGCTTTTTAAAGAGGCGCGGGTGGACAAGTCCGGCAGAACGACCTTCCATTACCGGGGTGACAGCAACTCGCACCTCGTTCGCGGATTGATCGCCGTCACCATCGCCCTGTTTTCGGACCAGAGGCCGCAAGAAACTCTCGCCGTCGATGCAATGGCGACGTTTCGCGCGCTGGGCCTTGACCAGCATCTCACCCCCCAGCGTCGAACGGCGTCCGCGCGATGATTGATCGCATGCGGTTCGACGCGGCGCCCACCGAGGAGGCCAGTGCGGCTAGCCAGACCCGGTCTGATCGACGCAGGGCGCGGGTCTTCGATCTCGCGACGCCTGCGGCGAAAGAGCGCTCTTGTCTTGCCCGCCGGGACGCCCCAATCGGATCATCGACCAGAGATCCGGGCCGGGCTGCCGCGCTTTCGATCGCATGGCGCTTATGTTACAAGACCGGAACAAGGAAGGGTCCGCGCGCCTCGCGGCCGTGGGCGATGGGCAGACGGCGCGATGACAGAGCGGCGAAGCAGTTTTGACTACGAGGAACTCCTCGCCTGCGGCAGGGCGAACTGTTTGGCGCAGGCAACGCGCACTGCCCTTGCCCCCGATGCTGATGTTCGATCGCATTTCCGAGATTTCCGAGACTGGCGGTGCGAACAGCGAAGGCGAGGTTCGGCCAAGTTCGACTCTTGCCCACACTCTGGTTTTTCGACTGCCATTTCAAGGCGACCCGTGATGCCGGGCTGCCTGGGTCTCGATGCGCTTTGGCAGTTGACCGGTTTCTCTCGGGTGGCTCGGCTTCCCGGCCGAGGCCGGGCGTCGGGGTCGGAGAAGTGAAATTCGCCGACCAGTGCTCCCGACAGTCCAGAAAATCGTTTACGGCGTCGATATGAAACGCGTCTTCAGGGGCAAATTGGTCCTCGGCATTTCCGACGGATGGCTGGAGGCGGACGGCAAGCGCATATACGACGTGAAGGATATGCGCGTGGTCTGTTCAGCCCGGCGGCTCCAGCCTGAAGGCTGGATGCGGCGAAGGCCGCGAATTACGGAGAGGCTAAAATGAGACGCGTCGTGGTCACGGGGATGGGCATCGTGTCCTCGATCGGCTCGAACACGCTGGAAGTCACGGCGAGCGTACGGCGGCAAGTCCGGCGTCACCCGCGCCGAGAAATTCGCCGAGCTCGGTTTTCGCTCTCAGGTGCAGGGCGCCCCGACGCTCGTTGCCGAAGAGGTCGTCGACCGGAGAGCGATGCGCTTCTACGGCGGAGGCACGGCTTGGAACCATGTCGCGATGGATCAGCGATCCCGACAGCGGTCTTGCGCCGGATGAAGTCTCAAACGAGCGGACGGGCATCATTATGGGTCGGGTGGGCCCTCGACGCGCGCGATCGTCGAGGCGGTGGATGTCACCCGAGCGAAGGGTCCGAAGCGCGTTGGGCCGTTCGCGGTCCCCAAGTCGATGTCCTCGACCGCATCGGCGACCCTGTCGACTTGGTTCAAAATCAAGGGCGTCAGCTATTCGATCTCATCGGCCTGCGCGACGTCGACCACTGCATCGGCGCGGCATCCGAGCACATCGCCATGGGAAGCAGGACGTGATGTTCGCCGGCGGAGGCGAGGAGCTCGACTGGACGCTCTCGGTCCTGTTTGACGCGATGGGCGCGATGTCTTCGGCCTATAACGAATCGCCAGCGCGGGCTTCCCGCGCCTACGACCGGAATCGTGACGGTTTTGTGATTCGGCCGGAGCGGCGTGCTTGTTCTCGAGGAATACGGCAGAGCCAGGAGCCGCGGAGCGAAGATTTATGGGGAGATCGTCGGCTATGGCGCGACTCCGACGGCTACGACATGGTTTCGCCGTCCGGCGAGGGCGCTGCGCGCTGCATGCGCCAGGCCTGGCGACCGTGAAACGCCATCGACTACGTCAATGCCCACGCCACCTCGACAGTGGTCGGAGATCTCAAGGAGATCGAGGCTCTACGCGAAGTGTTCGGCTCCGGCGGGAAATGCCCCCCGATCTCGGCGACCAAGTCGCTGACCGGCCATTCGCAGGGAGCGACCGGGGTGCATGAGGCAATCTATTCGCTGCTGATGATGCGCAACGGCTTCATTTGCGAAAGCGCCCATATCGAAGAGATCGATCCCGGATTCACCACATGCCAATCGTCCGGTCGCGGCAGGACAACGTCAGTTTGCGCGCCGTGCTTTCCAATTCTTTCGGCTTCGGTGGAACCAACGCGACGCTCGTCTTCAAGCACGTCGACGCCTGATCGCATTCTGCGGTCACGACTTGTGTGCGCCGGCAGTCCTGATCCTAACCAATCGTGTTTTTGGAAGAGTGAGCGATGACGTCTGGCTTGATGCACGGAAAGCGTGGGTTGGTCATGGGCGTGGCCAACGACCACTCGATTGCCTGGGGCATAGCCAAGGCGCTCGCCGCCGAGGGGGCGAAGCTCGCTTTCACCTACCAGGGCGAGGCCCTCGGGAAGCGCGTCGCGCCCCTCGCGAAGAGCCTGGGCTCGGAACTCATCCTCCCTGCGACGTCGAGGATGTCGGCTCGGTCGATGCGGTTTTCTCAACCATCGCTTCGGCCTGGGGATCGCTCGATTTCCTCGTTCATTCCATAGGGTTTTCCGACAAAAGCGAACTGAAAGGGAGCTATGCCGACACGAGCCGGGAGAATTTCATCCGCACGATGGTGATTTCGGCGTTCTCCTTCACGGAGCTCGCCCGGCGCTCGGCCGCCCTCATGCCGTCGGGCGGCGCATTGTTGACCCTTACTTTCGGCGGCTCGACTCGAGTCGCGCCGAACTACAACGTCATGGGCGTCGCGAAGGCCGCGCTCGAGGCGAGCGTGCGGTATCTTGCGGCCGATTTCGGCCCCGACAACATCCGAGTGAACGCCATTTCCGCCGGGCCGCTCCGCACGCTGGCCGGCGCGGGCGTCGCTGACGCGCGGTTCATGCTCAATTTCCAGCGCGCCCACGCCCCGCTCAGGCGCAGCATGACAATCGAGAATATCGGCGGCTCGGCGCTATATCTGCTCTCGAACCTGTCCGAGGGCGTGACGGGGGAAGTGCATTTCGTGGACGCGGGCTACCATATCCTCTCCATGCCGCGGCCGGACGACATCAGATCATGAACGTTCCAGGATCTGTCGAGAATTGAGTTTCCCGTGACAGAACCTCGATATCGGCCGGTTCGCGATGAGCGTCATCAGCAGCGCGGCGGCTGACAGCTTCATCGGCCGAGAGGCCGAGCGATACCCTTCCACCTCGTGCACGGGCCCGACGAGGGACTGACGCATGAGCGGAGCAGGGCGATCGCTCGCAAGGTCCTTGCGGCGACGAAAACCCCTTGAGCCTTTTGGTCTCGACCGGGACATGGTTGCGCGCGAACCGGGCGGGCTTGCCGACGAGGCCTATGCGATCTCGATGTTCGGGGGTCATCGGGGCATCTGGATCGACGTCCAGAGGCACGATCTCCTTCGCGCTTTGGGCCCGTTATTCGCCAAGCCGCCGCACAACTGCACGATCATCGTCAGAGCGGGGCAATTAAAGAAGGACAGCGCGCTTCGACAGGCCTTCGAAAAGATGATCAACGGCGCGTCAATCGAATGCTACCCGGACGAGCAGGCGAGCCTCACGCGGCTACTGGATAGCGAAGCCAAGGCGGCCGGGATTGCAATCGCGCCCGATGCTCGAACCGCGCTCCTGACCTTGCTTGGGGCGGATCGAGAGACGACGAGAGGAGAGATCGCCAAATTGATGCTCTACGCGATGGGGCGACCACGAATAGAGGTCGAGGACCTGGAAGCCATCGTGTCGGGGGCGGCGCCGTCGAAGCTCGAGCAAGTAATCGATCATTCGCTAACCGGCGACCTTCGAGGAGCGGCGGCCTCGGCTGCCCAGTTCTTCAACGAGGGCGGCGAGGGCGAACAACTGATGGCTCGCCTGATTGCGCAGCTCATGCTGCTGCATCGATTGCGGCTGGAGATGGATCGATCGCAGCCGCCCGACGCTTCGCGTCTGCCGTCGTTCGTCAAATTGCCACCCTCCGCCCGTCGGACGCTTTCCGGACAGTCTGTAGCCTGGACGTCCGAAGCGATCGCGCGAGGGCGGCCCGCAATTCAGGCCGCAAGCGCAAACGTGCGCGCCCGTCCCCGTTTGACCAGGCTGTTCGCGGCCCGGTTGCTCTGGGCTCTGGCGACAAGCGCGGCCAGAGGCCGCCCGCCATCGACATAGTCCGCGCGAACGCCGACCTGCGAAGGTCGCTTTCGACAGCGGACTCGGGATCGATCCATCCGATCGATTAAGGTTAACGCAGCAGAGACCCACATTTTCTTCCGGGTTCTAGAGACTTGTGTTACCGTCCAGGTTCGCGGAAAGCAGACGCGGAAGCCGGAGGGGCGGGGATGGAGGATGGAAAACAGAAATGTCGGCCGAGGGAAGCTCAACAGGCGTAATTGTGGATCGAGACTGAGATTACCCGGCAGAGGGGGACAAAAAAGAATTTTGGTGGGCCGATCGTCTATAACGCCTTGATAAATCCGAATTCTGGGTGTAGAAATTTCGTCCCTCTTGCGCGCCGAAAATGTGCTCCGGCCCGCGCGCAGACGCTTCTTGGAAGGACGCGCGGAACGCGCGCGTTATCGCCGCGGCGCAACGACAACGATAGTGCAAGGATCGCCAAGCGCTTCGAGAGATTGGAGCCAAACTTTCAAACTGCCAGCCTTCTGCTTAGCTGATGACTAGCACTATTACCAATTAGAAATGTTCAATTGCTTTACGCTCCGGCTGATCAGTAGCCGCCGTTGGATCGATCCGGCCTACGCAGCGCTCGCCGCCGGGACAGATTTTGGCGCCTATCCGTTTGAAAAACCTGCCTGAGCAGACGGGATTGCGCCGGGACCGCCGAGTGGCCTATCTCATCGCGGGGCCCCGTGTCCCCCGTTCGCCGCCCGCGCAAGCGCCGCGAACCCTGCGACGCCCACCTCCTCCGCCCGCATCGTCGGATCGAGCCCAGCCTCGGCAAGAAGCGCGGCGAGGTCGAGGCCGCGCGACGCGGCGAAGGCTTTCAGCGACTGGCGCAGCATCTTGCGGCGCTGGCCGAAGGCGGCGAGCGTCACCGCCGACAGCACGCGGGCGTCGCAAGGGTCGGGCGCGGCGCGCGGAACCAGTTCGACGACGCTCGAGGTCACTTTCGGCGGGGGGGTGAAGGCGGCGGGCGGCACGTCGAACAGGATTTTGGCCTCGGCGCGCCACCCCGCCAGCACGCCGAGACGGCCGTAGTCGGCGCGCTCCGCCGGCGTCGCGACGATGCGCAGCGCGACCTCGCGCTGGAACATGAGAATCAGCCGATCGTAGAACGGAGGCCAGGGTTCGCATTCGAGCCAGCCCGTGAGCAGCGGCGTCGCGACGTTGTAGGGCAGGTTCGCGCAGATGCGGATCGGCGCGCCTTCGGCCTTGGCGACCAGCGTCTCGGGCCTGATCGTCAGCGCGTCGGCGGAAATCACCTCGAGCCGGCCCGGCCAGCGGGCGCCGATCTCCGCGAGCGCAGGCAAGGCGCGCTCGTCCCGCTCGATCGCGATCACTTTCCTCGCGCCTTCCGAGAGGAGCGCGCGGGTGAGGCCGCCGGGCCCGGGTCCGACCTCGACGACGGCCACGCCGGCGAGCGGGCCCGCCGCGCGGGCGATCTTTGCCGTGAGGTTGAGGTCGAAAAGGAAGTTCTGGCCGAGCGCCTTGCGGGCGTCGAGCCCGTGCCGGGCCACGATCTCGCGCAGCGGCGGCAGTCCGTCGGCCGCGAGCGTCATCGCGTCAGCCGGTCGGCAAGCTTCAGCGCCGCAATGAGGCTCGAGGGATTGGCGATTCCCTTGCCGGCGATATCGAACGCCGTGCCATGGTCGGGCGAGGTGCGCACGAAGGGCAGTCCGAGGGTGACGTTGACCCCTTCGTCGAACGCGAGCGTCTTGACCGGAATCAGACCCTGGTCGTGATACATCGTCAGCGCGACGTCGTAACGCGCCCGGGCGCCCGCGTGGAACATCGTGTCGGCCGGCAAAGGGCCGGTGACGTCGATCCCGTCGGCGCGCAGGACCTCGATCGCCGGAGCGATGATCGTCGTCTCCTCGCTTCCCATCGCCCCACCCTCGCCCGCGTGCGGATTGAGGCCGGCGACAGCGAGCCGGGGTCGGGCTAGGCCGAAACGGGCGCGCAGATCGTGGTCGACCACCCGCGCCGTCTTCACGATGAGGTCCGCGCTCAGCGCCTTCGGCGCTTCGGAGAGCGGGATATGGATGGTGACCGGCACCACAGCCAGCGTCTCCGACCAGATCATCATGACCGGAAAAGCCGCCGCGCCCCAGGCCCTGGCAAGTTCGCCCAGATATTCCGTATGGCCGGGGAAGCGGAACCCGGCGTCGTAAAGCACGGACTTGGCGATCGGATTGGTGACGACGGCGCGCGCGGCGCCGTCGCGCACCGCCTGGACGGCGCGGGTGATCGATTCGATCGTCGCTGCGGCGTTGCGCGCGTCGGGTCGCCCCGGTTCGGCATCGACCCGATGTTCGAGCGGGACGACCGGCAAGCCCTGGTCGACGACCGCCGCGACGCGATCAGGCTCGGTTTCGATGATCGGCGTCTCGAAGCCCGCCCGCTTCGCGGCGGCGGAAAGGAGCGCCGGGGCGGCGAGGACGAAGAACGGCGGATCGCCCGCCTCCCTTGCGCGCCATGCGGAGAGCGCGATTTCGGGACCGATTCCGGCCGGATCGCCCATCGTCATCGCCAGAGGCGGCTTCTCGGCCGTCATGCAAAGCGCTCCGCGCCTGGGTCGGGTCAGGCCGTCAAAGGCCGACGTTCCCCTTGATGTCGCCGATGGTGCGCAGAACGAGCTGGAACATCAGCGTCTGGTTGCGCACGGCCGGATTGTAGATGACGGGTCCGCCGGCGTAGATAGGATAGGCGGCCGGGGCGCTGAGGTTCGACGAATACTTCACGGTAAAGGTAGTGCACTCGTCCTTGTAGCCGACCCCGAACGAATAGCCGATCGGGTAGAAGATCGGGGTCTCCTGACCGGCCGTGTCATAATAGTGGCGCGACATGTCGAGGACGAGCGATCCGTTGACCGACCAGCGGTCGAGGAAAGCATAGGACGCGCTGCCGGTCAGGCCTTCGCGCGGATATTCCCAGCCGAGCGCCGGCTGCGCGGCGTAGAGCGCATAGTCGAGACTGGCGTTGACCCCGGCGACGTTGGCCTTCGCGATGGCGTCGAAGCGATCGAGCTGGAACGTCGTGCTGTCGAACTGCTGCTTGCTGATGAGCGAAATCGGGGCCGAGGTCGGCTGGAGCGTCTCGCCGGCGACGAAGTTGGAGAATTTCCGGTCGAGGCCGGAGTCGAGGCCGGTGTTGGCGACGTCGTAGAGCGTATAGGAGTTTTGGCCGGCGACCTGGATCGACTCCCCGCCGATGACGTCGGCATGACCGCCGTTGGCGAAATTGGCCGTGTACTGGACGCCGTAGTTGAGCCGCGTGCCGCCTTCGATCCGGTCGTAGCCGGAGAACTTGTTCCAGGCGAACAGGTTCGTCTCGTCGAAGACGAGGCTCTGGGCGTCCTCATTGGGCTGGATGCCGGGAATGACCTCGCTCGGCCGGACGATGAACTGCCCGATCGGCGTGATCGTCTGTGTTCCCCACGAGGAGCTCATGGTGAACGGATAACGGTATTCGACGCCGACGCCCGCCATGCCGCGGGCGAACGAGCCTTGATTGCCCCCGGAGAAGAACGCAGCCTGGCTCGAGTTCGCCACCGTGCTCGACCCGATCGAGCTCGCGTAGGTGATCGAGCCGGTCTCGTTGAGCTCGGTCGATTCGCCGTCGAGGCGGCCGAAGACGAACGGCTTCCACACCTCGCCGATCGGGTCGATATAGCTGCGCTGCCAGGAGACCTGCCCGGATGCTCGGGCGTAGTCGCCGGCGATGCTGCGCAGCATGCAGGCGCCCGGATAGTAGGTGTTGACGTATTTGCCGGCGACGACTTTCTCGCAGACGTTGTAGAGATGATAGGCGTTGTCGAACGTCTCGAGGCCCGTGGACTGGAACGCGGCGTTGGTCTGATCGATATTGGCGACATTGATGTCGATCGTCGCTTCGCCGCCGATCCCGTTGGTGCGGTCCTCCGGCACCGCGAAGACGCGGTTGTAGTCGAACACCGGCGCCGCCACCGGCAGCGTGCGGTTGTCGTCGTTGGCGGTCGTGCCCTCGAAGTGGTAAGCGCTGAGGTCGAAGAAGCTATGGTCGGCCTGGCCGCGCAGGTAGATCGACGAAACGACGTCCTGGAAGTAATAGTTGCTGAAGTCGATGCCCTGAAGCCTGTAGTCGTTGGCGAAGAATTTGTCCGACAACCAGGTTGCGTTCCAGCCGAACTGCCAGTTCTGGTTCAGGAAAAAGTTACCCTTGGTTTCGATCGAGCCACGCAGCCGCTGGTCTCCGGCGCCGTAGGGGTACGAGGGAAACAGATTGGGTTCTTGCTCGTCGATCCCGGTCGCGCGAATGCTGTACTGGCCGTTCGACAGTCGCTGCCGCCAGTCGACCTCTCCGAGGAATCCCTGTTTCGACAGGTACGTCGGAATAAGCGTCAGATCGTAACTCGGCGCGAGGTTGATGAAGTAGGGCAGGCTCAGGCCGTAGCCCAGATTGCTGCCGGAAACGAACGAAGGCGCCAGAACCCCGGTCTGCTTGTTGACGGTCGAATCCGGCGACGAGAAATAGGGCATGTAGAAGACCGGGACGCCCCAGACGAGCATCTGCGCGTCCTCGTAGTAGATCGTATGGGTCTCCTGGTTCTCGATGATCCGAGCCGCGCGCACCTGCCAGAAGGGCGGCCGCTCGGGATGATCCTTACAAGGTTCGCAGGCCGTGTAAGCGCCCTTGTTCAGAACAGTCATGTCGCCGTTCGACCGCTCCACGCGCGGCGATGTGAAGCGCGTCTTGTCGGAGGTCAGCACCTGGACGCTGTCGATGAAGCCGTCCCGAAAATTGTCGCTGAGCTCAAACCGGCTACCGTAAACGACGTCGCCGTGCTCGTCCGTCATCTTCGCGTGGCCCTCGGCGTAGACCCGCTTGGTGGCGCGATTGTAGACCACACGATCGGCCTGAAGAACGCGGCCCTGGTAGAAAAGCTGGACGGACCCGACCGCCGAAACGGTGTTCTTGTCCTTGTCGTAGACGAGTTCGTCAGCCTCGATGACGAGCTTGTCCGGGGTCTTTGCCGCCTCTGCGCTCGGTTGGGCCGGCGGCGCCTGCGCCGCGCTCGCCGGCGGGGCAAAGCCGAGCCACAAGATGAGCGTGGCGAAAGCCGCCCACGTCAGCGTCGGCAGCGTCGCTCTCGCAGGCTTGAATGCGAGAACTCGACTCAAAGGAGGAGCTGACGGACGATCCCATCAACCATCCTCTTGCTGCAGCAAGACATAAACGCCAAACAAACACCCGACCAAACCAGGCGACCATCCCGCGACCGGCGCGCTGATGAACCCGGCCTCGCCCAGATCGTTGATCACTTTGGTCGCCACATAAAGCATGAACCCGGCAGTGACGCCACCTGAAACCATATACTCGACGCCGCCCATTCGGAAGAATCTTAACGAAAAGCAAGCCGCGACCAACACCATCGCCGCAAGCAGCAGCGGCCGAGCCAGCAGCTCCTGATACCGCAATCGGTAGGGCGTCGCGTCCAATCCCGCTTGAGCCGTCTGTTCGGCGAGGCCGGGAAGGCTCCAAAAGGACACTGTTTCCGGCGACACAAAGGCCTGAGTGACCTCGCGGCGAGTAAGGGTCGTCGCGAGCAAATAGGTCGAGGCGGGAAGGGTCTCGAATCCGGGCGTCACCACTTTGGCGTCGTGCAGTTCCCAGTAGCCCTCGTGGAGCTCTCCGGAGGCGGCGTCGACGCGCTCGATGAAATTCCCCTTGTCGTCAAAGTTAAAGACCTCGACGCCGCTGATATTGGCGCCGTCCGCCTCCTTGCCGCGGGCGTGGATGATGGCCTGTCCGTCGACGCTCTTTTGCCGTAGCCACAGGTCGCCCCAGGGGTTCGACTGGCCGCCGAAAACGGAGGTCTCGATTTCGTCAGACTTATCCTTCATCCATGTCGACGCCGGATTGTACGCGACGACCGATAGAACTCCGATCAGGACGATCACGATGATAGGGGGCGCCAAGATCTGCCAGACCGAAACGCCGGCAGCGCGCGCGACCACGAGCTCCATTTTCCGGGACAGATTGAGGAAGGCGATCATCGAGCCGAACAGTACGGCGAAGGGGAGCGCCTGCTCCGCGACGGTCGGCGTCCGAAGGAACGACAACGCCGCCATGAGAAAGCCGGTCGCCTTCGGCGCGTCGCCGGAGCGGCGGAGCATCTCCACAACGTCGACGGTGTAGATGAGGAAGAATACGAAAAGAAAGACGGCGATCACGGTGCGCGCAAAACGGCCGGCGAGATAAAGCGAAAGCGTTCGGCCGATCATGTCGAACTTGCCGAGATGCGACGCAGGGAGGCAGGAAACAGCTGGCGTCGAAAGATCATCGCCAAGGCGCCGAAGATGGCGCCGATCGGAATGGCCCAGACGAAGAACACGGCGGATGGAACGCCGACCGTCAGCGTTGTCGCCGCGATGCCGAGCATTCGAACGAGGACAAACGCAAGAATCGCTCCCCCGATCGCGAGACCGCGTCCCTGTCGCGTCGTGCGCGCCTCGCCGAGCGAAGCGAAGGCGATCAGTCCGGCGACCAGCGCATAGAGCGGGCTAGCGAGGCGGTCGAGCAGCTCGCTACGGATATGGCCGGCCATGGCCGGATCGGCTTGGTCCTTGGGGTCCGGCGCCATCAGTTCGGCCGTGCTTCGTTGCCGCGGCCGCTTGACCCCGCTGATGGCGTGAGCGAACTGGGAGAGGTCGATAGTATAGTCGTCGAAGGTCACCATTGCGGTGTCGCCGGCCGACTGCGGGCGCAGGAGAACGCCTTTCGACAGCTGAAGATAGCTGGCGCCGTCCTTGTCGAACGTCTTTCCGGCCTCTGCAATGTAGGTCGAGGGGTGGGCAAGGTCGCGGCGGTCCTGCATGAAGACCCCTCGCAATGCGCCGTCTGGGGTTCGCTCCCGGTAGTGAAAGACGAAGCCCAGCTCAAGAGTGGAAAAAGCGCCGGGCCTGGCGAAGTTGGAAATAAAGTCGGCGCGGATGAACGTGGTCAGGTTCTCGATCGCCCCGAAGCTCCAAGGGAGGAGCTGCACATAGACGGTCGCGACGATGGCAAACACCGCGACCGAGAGCAACGCCAGCGGCCTCAGCAACCGCGCTGGCGACACGCCCGCGGCCGCCATGACGACCAGTTCGCTGTCGCCGTTGAGTTTGTTGAGAGTGTACAGAATTCCAGCAAACAGCGCGACAGGCGCGATGACCGCCACGAGCGAGGGCAACGCTAAGCCGGTCATCATGAGGAAAATGATGATCGTCTGGCCTTTGCTGGTCAGAAGGTCGATCTGACGCAAGGCCTGGGTGATCCATATGACGCCCGTAAGCACGACGAGGCCCGTCAAAAACGCCGTCGCGGCGGTCCTCAGCAGGTAACGTTCAATACGACTCATGTGCGCCCGCGTAGCAGGCGCCGGCTTGGTTCGCCGCGCCAACCCGCTTGCAGCGAGGGCCTGTCCCCGACCGCCATGTATTTCAAGACGAGGCGCCCCCGTTGCCCGTAAGGGCCCTTGATCCGGAATTTCATGCAGAGGAATCACGGCATCTTATTGACGGCCGCGGCAAAGCCCCGATATCTCGGCCCCTTGACCCCCGTGCGATCCGCACGCGGCGGTTCCTTATCCGGACATGGAATGCCTGTCGCATGAGCGTAGCCGTCAAAATCGCCTTTGGACCTATGTCCGCGCCAAAAGGCGGCGCGCTCGTGCTTTTCGTGGGCGCCGACATGAAGCCGGCGCCTGCCGTGGCCCCGCAATTCGGGGATCTCGAACCCCTGATCCGCGCCGCCGCCAAAGCCTCCAATTTCAAGGGCGCTCAGCGAACTGCCCTCGACATTCTCGCCCCTTCGGGTCTCGACGCGTCGCGATTGATAGTCGTCGGCGTCGCGCCGGGCAAGGACAACGCCCCGATCGACATGGCGATGCTCGGCGGCTTCGTATTCGGCAAGGTTAGCGGCGCGCAGAAGGTCGAGGTCGCCTTCGAGGCGCCGGCAGGGACCTGGGACGCTGCGGCGGCGGCGGATTTCGCTCTCGGCCTCAGGCTTCGCGGTTATCGTTTCGACAAGTACAAGACACGCAAGAAGGAGACGGACGAGGAGAACGCCGCGCTGCCTGAGTTCGTCATTGGCTCGAGCCACGCGGCCGCGGCGCGGGCCGCTTGGCAAGAGCGTTCTGCCGTCGCCGACGGCGTAGAAATCGCCCGCAATCTCGTTAATGAGCCTCCGAACGTGCTCTTTCCCGCTGAATTCGCGGATCGCGCTGCAGCGCTCGAAAAGCTCGGGGTAGAAGCAAACGTTCTCGACGAGAAGGCGATGGGCAAGCTCGGGATGAACGCGCTGCTCGGGGTCGGGCGGGGGTCGGCGCGCGACAGCCGCCTCGTGACCCTGCGCTGGAACGGCGCCCGCTCGAAGCGGACAAAGCCCATCGTCGTGATCGGCAAGGGCGTTTGCTTCGATTCGGGCGGGATCTCGATCAAGCCCTCAGCCGGCATGGAGGACATGAAGGGGGACATGGGCGGGGCGGCCTGTGTCGTCGGCCTCATGCATGCGCTGGCGACTCGCAAGGCCAAGGCGCATGTCGTTGGCATCATCGGACTCGTCGAGAACATGCCCGATGGAGAAGCGATCCGGCCGGGCGACGTTCTCACCTCGATGTCCGGGCAAACGATCGAGGTCGTCAACACCGACGCCGAGGGCAGGCTCGTGCTTGCGGACGCGCTTTGGTACGCCCAGCAGACCTTTTCACCGCGGGCTATGATCGATCTCGCCACCCTCACCGGCGCAATCATCGTCGCGCTCGGGCAGGAATACGCAGGCCTCTTCTCCAACGACGACGAGTTGGCGCAGCGGCTCATCGCCGCGGGCGAGGCGACCGGGGAGAAGGCGTGGCGCATGCCGCTCGCACAAGCCTATGACAAGTTGATCGATTCCAAGATCGCCGACATGAAGAACACCGGCGGACGCCACGGCGGCTCGATCACCGCCGCGCAGTTCCTGCAACGGTTTGTTAGGGATATGCCCTGGGCTCATATCGACGTCGCCGGAGTCGCCATAGGATCGCCATCGTCGGACATCAATCCGTCGTGGGGCTCGGGCTGGGGCGTGCGGCTCTTGAACCGTCTCATTGCCGACTCCTACGAGGATTAGATACCCTTTCAAGAATCAGGGCTGGGAGATTAGGATGCGGCTGGGACCCACGGTGTTGGCGCTCGCGCTCGCGGCGTGGAGCGCAGGCGGCCGGACGGCGTGGGCGTTTGCCGGCTGCGACGCCTTTTCCGCCGCCCTTCGTGCAAGCGCGAGCGACCTCGGGGTTGAATTCTCCCGCGCCATCGTCGTGTCGCGGACACGCTCCGACGCCAACGTGTTCGACGTCACGACCAAAGTAGACGTCGATGCGACGCTTAGCTGCCACGGCGACACCTTCCTGCGTTTCGAGGCGCGGATCAGCGACCCGGCCAACGCCCGAACGACCACGAATTTCGAGCGCTTCCAGACTGCGGCGCTCAAGGCTGCGCTTGGATGGGACGTGGGGAAGAGCCGCGGCGTGCTCAAGGGCATGACCACCGACGCGCGCGAATATCTCGACGCCTCGCGCCAACGCGGCGACGTCTACATCGCCGGCAAGACCGAAGAGCACGAGCCGGGCGGCGTCAGCCTCGGCCTGATGGCGACCGATTCGGACCGCACCTTCGTCATCGTCGGTCCGGCGGCCCAATAGGCAAGCGCCCGCCTTGGGTGAATTCCGCTTTCATCACCTCGAGCGCCGGCGGGTCGATCAAGCGCTGCCCGCACTTCTCGAGCACGCCTATGACGAGGGCCGGCGCGTCGTCGTGCGCGCCTCGTCGCAGGAGATGGTCGAGGCGCTGAACGATCGATTGTGGACCTACGACGACGCGAGCTTTCTGCCGCACGGCGCAGCCGGCGACGGCGACCCGATGACAGCAGCCGATTTTCCTGACGGCGAAAGTGGAGAATCCCAACGCCGCGACCATGCTGGTCCTGCTCGCCGGGGCAGAGACGAATCCGGACGACGAGGTGTTCGACCAGGTCGTGCGGCTGTTTGACGGCCGCGACGAGGAAGCGCTCGCCGAGGCGCGGCGCGAATGGAAGCGGCTCAAGGACGAAGGCCGGTCGCTCAGCTACTGGCGCGAGGGCGAGGACGGCGGATGGGACAGGGCGCGCTGAGGGGAGGGCGAGTTATATGCCTCGTTAGGCCCCGACTTTCTTCCGGAGAAGGCCGAAAGCTTCGTTCGAAAAAACCATTGCGACCGGTCGCGAACGCCGTGCCGCAACAAGGCGTCAGCCGGAGGCAATGGCGCGGCTGCCAGGCCATGTGCGCTTTTATGGCGGAGTGATTTCTCCGTTCATGTCCCAAAGGTCCTCCCAGCTCTGTCCATCTTTCCACAAAAAGACCTGACCTTTAATCAGCCGACAGTTGCGATCGATGCGAGCGATTTCCTGCATCTCTTGGACGCGCAGCGGGTCTTGGGCGGCGGCCTGCAGATTGGCGGCGTAATGGCCCGGGTTGACTGAGAACGGGATCGGCGTCTGGCCGCGCTGCACCGCCCATTTGATGCAAACGGCCGAAGGATGGATGCCGTGACGCCGGGCGATCCTGACGATGAAGGGGTCTTCGGTAGGGACCGTGTCTTCAGGCGTGCGGTCGCGCTCCGGGCGTCCCGGAGAACCCAGGGGACAATAGCCGATCGGATGAATTCCATTCTCGACCAGGAATAGGAACAGTTCAGACTGCTGGAAATGGGGATGAAGCTCCATTTCGTTCACCGCGGGTTTTATGCGCGCGTCGCGCAGGACCAGCTTCAGCTTAGGGATGGTCATGTTGGACGTGCCGATGTGCCTGACGAGTTTCAGCTCGACCAGCTCCTCCATCGCGCGCCAGGTTTTCATGTAGTTCGCGTGGATGTAGGGCTTCGCGTCGGGGCTGCGCGAGGTCACGTCGCAGCCGGGCGGGTGGAAGTTCGGAAACGGCCAGTGCACCAGGAAGAGGTCCAGAGCGTCGAGGCGCAGATCGGCGAGCGACTTCCGGCACGAGGCGATCACGTCCTTTTCGCCGTGCATGTCGTTCCAGAGTTTCGAGGTGACCCAGAGCTCCTCGCGGCTGATCCCGGCGCGGATGATCTCTTCCAGCGCGGCGCCGACGGCGTCCTGGTTTCCATAGACAGAGGCGCAGTCGAAGTGCCGGTAGCCGACCGCGGCCGCGCCCCTGACCGCCGCCGCGACCTCGTTCGGCCCCGCGTGGTCAGAGCCAAACGTGCCGAGCCCGACGCCCGGCATCGCCGCTCCGGTATACAGTCGCCTTTGTGGAATTCTCGCCGGATCGACAGGCTCGAATTCCGGGCTCGACACCCATTCTCATGTCCGTTCCTCGGCATCGAACTCTTGTATAGCCTCTCCGCTGAAGGCGCCCGAGCAAATTTTCGCGCACGAGGCGGCTCGGTCGCGGGGATCGGCGACCTCGCTGAAGGCGGTTACCCTTCGGAGGGGGTCAAGAACAAGGCGATTCTGCCTGTTTTCTCCCTGCTCGTGGGCGTCGCCCGCGGCCGATCCGCACTTCGATGACAGGTTGGAGGGGTAGGTTTCCTTTCTTGCTTCTTCCGAGGGAGGCTCACCGCCGCGCCGGACGGGTCGGCCGGCTGCGCTTTAGCTGACGCGGACCTCGGCGCCGTCCTGGCTCCAGCGCGTGTGAAATACGCCCGGCTTGTCGAGGCGGCGATAGGTGTGCGCGCCAAAATAGTCGCGCAGCCCCTGCAACAGGTTGGCGGGCCCGCGGGCGCGGCGAAATCCGTCGTAGTAGGCCAGGGTCGACGAGAAGGCAGGAGTGGCAACCCCGTTCGCGATCGCGAGCCCGACGACCTTCCGCCAGGCGCCTTCGGCGCCGGCGACCGCGTCGCGGAAATGCTCGGCCAGGAGAAGGCTGTCCAGGGCGGGTTCGAGCTGATAAGCCTCCATGATGCGGTCGAGCATGCGCGCGCGGATGATGCAGCCGGCGCGCCAGATCGCAGCGATCTCGCCGAGGTCGAGGCGCCAGCCGTATTGCGCGCTGGCCGCACTCATCTGCTCGAAACCCTGCGCGTAAGCGACGATCTTGGATGCGTAGAGCGCGTCGCGGATGGCGTCGATGTCCGGCGGGCCGGCCTGTTGCGGCGAAAGCTGCGGATGCGGGAACAGGGCTTCCGCCCTGGCGCGAAGGCCCCGCCGGCTCGAGAGGGCGCGGGCGTAGACCGCTTCGGTGATCGCGGTGATCGGCACGCCAAGCTCGAGCGCCGACTGCGCTGCCCACCGTCCCGTTCCTTTCTGCTCGGCTTCGTCGAGGATCCGGTCGATCAGCGGCGCGCCTGTCTCGTCCGTCTTGCGCAGCACCTCGGCGGCGATGTCGATGAGATAGGAATTGAGCGCGCTCGACTTCCAGCCCGCGAACGCCTCGGCGATCTCTCGCGCCGACAGGCGGTAGACCGACTTGAAGAGGTCGTAGGTCTCGGCAATGAGCTGCATGTCGGCATATTCGATGCCGTTGTGCACCATCTTGACGTAGTGGCCGGCTCCATCGGGGCCGATATAGGCGCAGCAAGGGCGGCCCGCCGCCTGCGCCGCCATTTTGGTCAGGAATGGCGCGATCCGATCGTAGGCGGCGCGATCGCCGCCCGGCATCATGCTGGGACCCTCGAGCGCGCCCTCTTCGCCGCCGGAAACGCCCATGCCGACAAAGCGAATCCGCTTCGCCTCGCACAATTTGGCCCGCCGGATCGTGTCGATGAACAGGGAATTGCCGGCATCGATCAGAATGTCGTCCGGGTCCAGATGGGGCGTCAGCTCGTCAATGATGTCGTCGACCGGCTTGCCCGCCTGGACCATGATAATGACGATCCGCGGCGTCTCGAGCGCGGCAATGAATTCGGCAGGGCTCTTCGTCGGAACGAAACGCCCCTCGCCGCCGTGCTCACCGACCAGCGCATCGGTGCGTTCGGCGTGGCGATTGAACAGCGCCACGCCGAACCCGCGGCGGGCTGCGTTGCGCGCGAGATTGGCGCCCATAACAGCCAGTCCAACGACGCCAAGATCGGCCTTCTGCGCTTCTGTCACTGGCTCTCTCCGGGTTGAAGACGCCTGCACTTTAACGAACGTCGTGGGCGGGATCGTGGTCTTCGGGCTCGTATACCGTGTGGAAATTCCGAGAATGCCCCTCGAGTCGACTCGGATTCGTCAGACAGGTATGCGAACCGCGGCTCGGAGCCCGCCGAGCGGGCTGTCTGTTAACGTAATATCGCCTCCATGCGATCGGGCGATGTCCCTGGCGATGGCGAGACCCAAGCCTGCTCCGCTTTCGTCCTGATTGCGCGCCTCGTCCAGGCGATAGAATGGTCGAAATACGTCCTCGCGGTGGGAAGGCGGAATGCCAATGCCGTCGTCGTCGACGACGATCGAGACGAACCGGGACTCGCGTTTCGCCATGATTCGCACGTGGTCGGCGTGGCGCTGCGCGTTGCCGACGAGATTGCCCACACAACGCTTCATCGCGATCGGGCGCACCCGAATGGCGAGATTCCCGTTGGTCTCGAGGGTCACCGCGGCCCCATGCCTTTGTGCGTCGGCGCGCAAGTCCTCGAGCAGAGCGCCTATGTCGGTCTCGGTGGAGGCTTCGGTGGTGTCGCCACGCGCGAAGGCCAGATATCCCTCGAGCATTCGTCCCATTTCGTCGACGTCCTTTTGCAACAAATCGCTGTCGGCAGAACTGTCCAGCAAAGCAACCGAAAGCTTGAAGCGGGTCAGGATTGTCCGCAGGTCGTGACTGACTCCGTTGAGCATCGCGGTGCGCTGTTCAGTCGCCCGCTCGATCCGACGCTTCATCTCAATGAAAGCGCGCCCGGCCTGGCGGACCTCGCGCGCGCCGTGCGGGCTGAAGTCGGCGTCTCGACCTTTTCCCAAATCCTCGGCAGCCTGAGCCAGCCTCAGAATCGGGCGGATCTGGTTGCGCAGGAAGATGATCGCGACCGTCAAAAGAACGATCATTGCGCCAAGCATCCAAAGGACGAAAATATGCGCGTTCGCCTCATAGGCAAGCGAGCGGCGCGTCACGAGCCGCAGCACACGGTCGCCGAGGTCGACCCGAATCTCCATGATTCCAGACCGGCCCACCGTGTCGAGCCAAAAGGGCTCACGGAGATGGGTCTTGATCTCGCTCGGCAACGTGCGCGTCAGCGGGTCCAGCGCGTCGAAGAAAGACCTCGGCATTGCAGGAGGCAGCGGACCCGCCGGCAGGAGCGTGGCGTCCATCCGGAATCTCTCGGAGGCGAGATTCGACAGAAAAGCGTCATCCTCGCCAGGCGGAAGTTTCTCGTACAGATCGGTCAGCGCGCCGATGTCTCTGGCCACCGCCTCGGAAAGGCGTCGCGTGACCAACTCCCAGTGATGCTGCATGAACGCGAAAGTGACTGCGGTCTGCAACAGAACCATCGGCAATATGACGATGAGCAACGAGCGTTTGTACAGGCCTTTCGGCAGCACTTCCGCCAAGCCTCGCGCCACCTGCCGCCACAGACTGCGGGTGCGAGCGAACAGGCGCAGAGTCCTGATCGACGATCGCAACATCATCCGTCCGCAACCAGACGATAGCCGGCTCCTCGCGCCGTTTGCAGATAGGCGGGATTGGCCGGATCCTGTTCAATCTTGCGTCGCAGCCGGTTAATGAGCACATCGATCGTCCGCTCTTGCGCCGCGCCGCCGGATTCCGACAACGCTTCCCGCGAAACGCTCGACCCCGCGTTTGCGCACAGAAGGCGCAGGAGTTCTCGTTCGCGATCGGTGATTTTGACGATCTCCTCGCCTGAACGCAGTTCGCCCCTCTCGAGCGAAAACGCGTAGGGACCGAAGCGCACGACAGCCGTTTCGCGCTTTCCCATTGGGGCCGCGCGGGCGCGTCGAAGCACCGAGGCAATCCGCAACAGAAGTTCGCGGGGCTCGAACGGTTTTGCGAGGTAATCGTCCACGCCGATCTCGAGCCCTCTCACGCGATCTTGAGGATCGCCGCGAGCGGTAAGCATCAGAATTGGCACCTGGGAGCGCGAGCGAAGGTCGGCTGCGAAATCAAAACCGCTCTCTCCTGGCATCATCACGTCGAGCACAATGATGTCGAAGGCCAGGCCGTCTAGGAAGCCGCGCGCTTCCGCCGCCGTCGCCGTCGCCGTCACCCGATGCCCGTGCTTGGCAAGGTAGCTGGACAGCAGCGCACGCAGCCGGCGGTCGTCGTCGACAACCAACACATGTGCGGCGTCGTCTTCAGGCGCTGTCAAATTCGGCGCTCTCCGGGCATTCCTCTGAAAGGCTTCGCCTCCTGCTCGCTCGGATCAATCATTGCCGTCAGGAACGTTGTCCCCAATTGGAGACCGGAGTCGCCCAACTTGTCTAGCGCCGAAGCAAACCGCCGGGTTTGGACCTGCGCCAGCCTCAGCGCCAAGCGCTCGCCTTCGGGGGTCGCATAGAGCTGCCTGCGTCTCCGATCCAGCGCTCCCGCGCGAGCTTCGATGAAGTTCTTGTCCACCAATTCGCGAAGCACGCGATTGAGACTTTGTTTCGTTATGCGCAGGATCTCCAGCAGCTCTGCGATTGTTAGCCCGGGTCTGCGGCTCACAAAGTAAAGGATGCGGTGGTGCGCCCGCCCAAAACCATAGGCTTCCAGCAATCGATCCGCGTCGCCGACGAAGTCGCGATAGGCAAAGAAAAATAGCTCGATCAATTCGTACATGGGGGCGTCGTCGCCCTGCATGCGCGGCGCGAGTTCGGCTTTCAAGGTTTTAGGCGACATCGAGATGCTCATAGGTGAATATTCTGAGGTACCTAAGGACCTTCGCTACAAGCAGCTCGGGCGCGCCGGGGCCAAAAAGCCCGCCTCAGAGAGGGCGCATACATCGAAGGGTCCCGATACTGTCATGGTTTCGCTGATCCACGCCGCGCTCACTCACGGAACGAACCCAATCCACGAATAACAGGCGGGTTGCCCCAAAGCAACCACTCGGAAAAGGGCCCGAAAAGGAACTCGTTCTCTTCCGCGAACGGCCGCGGGGCGCCGCGATATGCCAATGGGGGGACCCTGGTCAACGGCGGGGCGCAGGTAAAACCTTGCATTTCCGACTCCGGGTCTGCCTGGAGCATAAATGTCGAAGGCGGATCTCGGCGCTCAGCGACGAGGACTGGCGAATCTGGCGGACGCCTTCCCGAAGGCGAAATCGGGGCGCTGTTTGCTCGACAAATGCGGCAAAGGCTCTCTCGTCCCTGTCGAGCAGCGGCCGGCTTTGCGCAATGCCCAAGTCAGTTCTAACGCTCGGCGGTTACAAAGCTTTCCATCACAAGCTTACGGCCGGCGTGGTCGAAGTCGACAGTCAATTTCTGGCCGTCTGCTCCGACGACGCTTCCCGATCCGAATTTGTGATGAAACACGCGAGCTCCGGGACTGAAACGCAAGTCCGAAGGAGGCCGCTCTCGTCGTGCTGATGCCGAATCGAGCGCGCGTTCCGAGGTTGAGACGGCGTACCCTCGACCGGGTTTGTGGTCACCGGAACTCTGTTGGGCTCGCCGCCAGCCCGGCGTCTCGTAGCGAGAATCGTGTACGCTCGTAAACGCCGGGTAACTAGAAGCTCCGTAGTCGCCGAATCCCGAGGATGCGGCTAGGTCCTCGAAGTCAACGTGCTCGGCTGGAAGCTCGGCAATGAAACGCGACGGCAGAGACGTTTGCCAAAGACCGCGCACGCGGCGGTTCGCCGCGAAGTAGATTTTCACCTCCCGCCGCGCGCGCGTCAGTCCGACGTAGGCGAGCCTCCTTTCCTCCTCCAGACCCGCTTGGCCATTGTCGTCGAGCGACCGCTGATGTGGAAACAGCCCCTCCTCCCATCCAGGCAGGAAAACGATTTCGAATTCCAGACCCTTCGCCCCATGCAGCGTCATGATCGAAACGCGCGCGCCATCGTGTGGGCCTTCGACGTCCATCACCAGCGACACGTGCTCGAGGAAGGCCCCGAGGTCGGGGAAGTCGCCCATCGAACGGACGAGCTCCTTGAGATTATCGAGGCGGCCCGCGGCGTCCGGCGTCCGCTCCGCCTTCCACATGTCGACGTAGCCGCTTTCCTCGAGAACTTGTTGCGCCAACTCTTCGTGCGTGACTTCCGCCGCGCGTGTCCGCCAGCGATCGAATCGCGCCAGAAGGTCGCGCAGGATCTGGCGCGGACGAGCCTTCAACTCCTCCGTCTCCACCAGCACTTTCGCCGCGCGCATGAGGGAAACGTCGGCGCGGCGCCTGTATTCGTGCAGAATGGTCAGGGTGGTTTCGCCGAGCCCGCGCTTGGGTTGATTGTAGATGCGTTCGAACGCCAGATCATCGTCGGGCTGAGCGATGCAACGCAGATAGGCGAGCGCGTCGCGGATTTCGGCCCTTTCGTAGAAGCGAGGGCCACCGATCACCTTGTAGGGCAGGCCGAGAGCGATGAAGCGCTCCTCGAATTCGCGCATCTGGAACGAGGCGCGCACAAGGATCGCGATATCGTCGAGCGATACGCTGGCCCTTTGCGCCAACTCGATCGCATCGCCGATCACACGGGCCTCCTCCTGGCTGTCCCAGACCCCTGTAACCGTAGGGCGCTCGCCCAACGGCGCGTCCGTGAACAGCGTCTTTCCCAACCGGCTTTGATTGTGCGCGATGAGTCCCGAGGCGACCGCGAGGATGTGCCCGCCGGAGCGGTAATTGCGCTCGAGCCGGATGACCTTCGCTCCCGCAAAGTCCTTCTCGAACCGCAATATGTTGTCGACGTCCGCCCCGCGCCAGCCGTAGATCGACTGGTCATCGTCGCCAACGCAGCAGAGATTGCCGTTGGCTTGGGCGAGAAGGCGCAGCCACAGATACTGGACCACGTTCGTATCTTGGTACTCGTCGACCAGAATGTAGCGGAATCGTCGCTGGAAGCTCCCGAGGACGTCGCCGTGCTCGCGAAACAGCCGCAGCGATTCGAGCAGCAGGCCGCCGAAGTCGACGGCGTTCAACGATTTGAGGCGCGCCTCGTAGGCCGCGTACAGCGCGGCCCCGCGGCCGCCGGCGAAGGAAGCCAACTTGCCCGCGGGCGCGCGCTGCGGATCGAGCCCCCGATTCTTCCAACCGTCGATCATGCCCGCCAACAATCGCGCGGGCCAGCGCGTGTCGTCGAGACTTTCCGCCTGCAAGATCTGCTTGAGCAGTCTCAGCTGGTCGTCCGAATCCAGAATCGTGAAGTTCGGTCGGAGGCCGACGAGTTCGGCGTGCATACGGAGGATCTTGACGGAGATCGAATGAAAGGTTCCGAGCCACGGCATTCCCTGCGCGGTCGCCGTGAAGAGGCTTACGCGCTCGCGCATCTCTCGCGCAGCCTTGTTGGTGAAGGTGACCGCGAGAATCTCGTGGGCGCGCGCTCGACCTGACGTGATCAGATGGGCGATCCGCGTCGTCAGGACGCGCGTCTTGCCGACGCCGGCGCCGGCCAGCACCAGAACCGGCCCCTCGACTGTTTCGACGGCGTTGAGCTGCTCTTCGTTGAGGCCCTCGAGGTAAGCGGGAACGCGGCGCGCACGCTCGTTCGTCGGCCCCACGAGCGGGAAACCCTCGGCGCGCTTGCTCTCAGATTGATGGACCATGTCGCGAATCATGCGCTCGCAGCCTGACCGGCGCAATTGGCTTTGTCGACTGCTTTCCGATCGTCCGGCGCGCGCAAGCACCAAATGCGGCATCTCAGATGCGCCTATCTCGGCCGCACCGCTTCTATCATTGTCTCGATCGGCCCTTGGCCGCCAGTCATCGTCATCCGCAGGGCGACCGGGAGACCGGCGTCCTTCGGCTTTTCGAGCAAGGTCAACCTGAAGCAGTCGCGGCTCGCGTCGTTCGGCGCCGGCTCGGCGGCGATCCGCCAGCCCTCCGGCGCCTCGACGAAAAGATCGCGTGATTTTCCCGCTTCGTGCAGCGCGCAGAGACGCCAGCCGTCTCCATCGGACGAGAGGTCGCCGAACTCTTTCGGCGGGACCGGGCGCGGCGCTGAAGCGAGAGTCGCCTCGATGAGGGCGGCATAAGGCGAGGCCGCGCCAGGCAGGGTCAGCTTGAGGCGCGCTTCCGCCGGCAGGCAGATTCGCTCGCACACCGCGTAATTGGCGTGGACCGCCAACGTTACTGTCTTTGTGTGGTCGCGACGCTCGATCCGCAGCGGGAGAACGACGCCGTCTCCATAGCCAAAGGCCTCGCTGCCGTCGGATTCGGCGATCCTTTTGGGGGCGGGAAAGACAGGCTCGACCTTTGCGACGTTGTCCGAGCCGGAAAAATCGAAGGTCGGCGGCACGCCGGCCTCACCCGGGTCGCGCCAGTAGGTGATTGCGCCCGGCGCTAGCCGTATCTCGAAACCTGCGAGACTATCGTCCGCCGCGACGAGGCGCGCCTTCGATTTCGCGCTCGCCGCCCAGTCGGTCGAAAATTCGTCGGCAAAGCAAGTGGAAGCCACGAGCGCGCCAAATGCGACGACGGAAATCTGGATAACCTGCATCCGCATGCCTCAACCCTCGTCCACGTCTGGTCCCTTAGGTGTGATCGTCCATCTCTATACGCCCGCCCGGAATTCGACTAACATTACAAAAGACATCATGCCGGGCTCGGCCCCCGGAGGCGAGCATGAAACGGGCAGATCCTCCGCCCTCAACCAGTCTGGAGGGCCAGTTCCTGATCGCGATGCCGTCGCTGCGGGGCGGACCCTTCGCGCGCTCGGTCGTTTATCTTTGCGCCCACCGCGACGACGGGGCGATGGGGCTGATCATCAACCAGCGCGCCGAGGAAATCGATTTCGGCCAGCTGCTCGTGCAACTCGGCATTGTTCCCGGCGATCACGCGATCCGGCTCCCTCCGCGTGCGGAAGCCGTCCGGGTGGTCCGGGGCGGACCGGTCGAGAGCGGACGTGGCTTCGTGCTTCATTCTCCTGACTACGGGTCGAACGATTCGACGGTCAAGATCACCGACGACGTCTGCCTGACGGCGACCATCGACATCTTGCGCGCTATCGCCGGGGGGACAGGTCCCGCTCAGGCGGTCCTGGCGCTCGGCTACGCCGGCTGGAGCTCAGGTCAGCTGGAAAGCGAGATCCTGGCCAACGGCTGGCTCACCTGCCCGGCCGACCCTGCTCTTATCTTCGATACGGATGACGCCCACAAGTACGATCGGGCGCTGGCGAAGCTCGGCGTCCACCTGGGCATGCTGTCCTCTGACGCAGGCCACGCTTAAGCCGGCTTGGACTTCAGTTGACATCCCCCCGGCGTCGGACGAAACCTCAAACGTCTGCGCCCGCCTCTCGAGATCGGCGAAGGCGGTCGGGTCCGCGCCGGTCAGGAACACCTGTCCGCCGAGGCGCTCAAGCGCATCGAACAGGGCGGTCCGCCGACGCGGATCGAAATGCGCCGCGATCTCGTCCAGGAGCGCGATCGGCGCGATGCCGGACATGTCGGCGACCAGCCGCGCATGGGCAAGCACGAGTTCGAGAAGCAGAGCCTTCTGCTCCCCGGTCGAGGCGCTCGACGCCAGCGCATCCTTCGGACCGTGCCACACGGCGAGATCGCCGACATGGGGGCCGATCGTCGTCCGGCCCGCGGCTGCGTCGCGGCCGCGGTTGTCGCGCAGTATTCCGCGATAGCGGTCCTCGGCCGCGATTGCAGGACCATTCGCGACGAGCGCTTCAACCTCTCCTTCAAGCGCCAGCCTGGCCCACGGAAAGGGCGAGGCGTCGTCCCGCTCGGCCGCGATCAGCGCTGCGAGGCGGCTCACGCATTCGAGTTGCGCCGCGGCCACTGCGACGCCGAGTTCGGCGGCCTCGCGTTCGATCGCGTCCAGCCACGGCGCATTGCGCGCGCCCTCCTCGAGGAGGCGATTGCGCCCGCGCAGCGCCCGCTCGAATTGACCCACCCTCGCGCCGTGGCCCGGATCGATGGCGAGAACGAATTGGTCAAGGAGGCGGCGGCGTTCGCTGGCCGGACCCGAGAAAAGCGAATCCATCGACGGCGTCAGCCAGACGACGCGCACATGATCGCTGAAGGCGCGCGACGAGGAAACCGGCGCGCGATCGATGCGGTTCGTCCGCGACCCGCCGCCATCGCCGTCGGGCGGGGCCCAGCCGGAGCCGAGCTGATGGCGCTCGCCCTCCTCCTCGACCTCGACCGACAGTGAAAAGCCGCCGGCGCCGTTATTCCGCGCGCACTGCGAGAATTCCGCCCGTCGGAGACCGCGACCCGGAGAAAGCAGCGATAAGGCCTCGAGCAGATTGGTCTTCCCCGCGCCATTCTCGCCGCATAGGACGACAAGACGGCGGTCGATCGCCAAATCGAGCGTTGCGTATGAGCGGAAATCCTGCAGCATGAGGCGGCGCACCAGCGGGCGCCGCCGCGCGGGATACACGCCTTCGGGGCTGGCCATGGCTGCCGCATGTGCCATGTTCGGCGCGGGCGCGAAAGCGGAAAGGAAGACAAATGAAGCCTCTCGACGTCCTGATGCCCGCCGAGGGCATGGGCATGATCGCCGATCTGATCGCCGAGAAGCTGCCGCTGCACCGCCTGTGGCTCGAGCCCGACCCCGACGCATGGTTCGCCGAATGGGGACCGCGGATCCGCGCGATAGCGGTCAGCGGACCCCAGCCTGCGATCGACGCGGATTTCATGCGCCGGCTCCCCAAGCTCGAAATCGTCGCCAGCTTCGGCGTCGGCTACGATCACGTCGACACGAGGCGGGCCGGCGCACACGGGGTGATCGTCACCCATACGCCCGGCGTGCTCGACGACGAGGTCGCCGACACTGCCATGGCCCTGACGATCATGGCCGTGCGCCGTCTGCCGCAGGCCGAGCGGTTCTTGCGCGCGGGCCAGTGGCTGGAGGGCCCGTTTCTCCTCACCGCGTCGCTGCGCGGACGGACGATGGGAATTCTGGGTCTCGGGCGGATCGGCAAGGCGATCGCGAGACGGGCGAAGAGCTTCGGACTCGAAGTCGTCTATCACGGACGCCAGGCGCAAACCGATGTCCCCTACCGCTTCTATTCGTCCTTGATCGAAATGGCCGAAGCCTCCGACATCCTGATGGTCGCCGCGCCCGGCGGCCCCGAGACGCGCCATGTCGTGAACGCGCAGGTGTTGAGCGCGCTGGGCCCGCGTGGCGTGCTGGTCAACATCGCCCGCGGCACGCTGGTCGACGAGACGGCGCTGATCGAGGCGCTGAGGAGCGGGACCATCCTGGCGGCCGGTCTCGACGTGTTCGAGAACGAGCCGCAAGTGCCGGCGGAGTTGATCGCGCTCGAGAACGCCGTCCTTTTGCCGCACGTCGGCTCAGCGTCGGTGGAGACGCGGCGCGCCATGGCGGAATGCGTCCTGGCCAATCTCGTAGCTTGGTCGGAAGGCAATCCGCCCCTGACCCCGGTGCCTGAGACCCCCTGGCGCGGACGTTGGGGCCATTGCGGCCACGACCAAGCCGACACCCAGGCGCAGGCAGAGGCAGGGATTTGAACTTGTCGCAATGGCGAGGTCCGGCCCCGCCCCGTGGCCCGCGACCATTTCAAGGCGGAAATGGAAACGCTGTTCAGGGTTCGCGCGCTCGCTTCCAAGACGCGCTTAAAGTTTGACTCGAAAGTTCATGCGGGATTGCAGAGCCTTCGCAACATGAGGCGGATGGAGGCGAAACGGAGGAACATGAGGGCTGTGACGTTGAGGTTCTCCCAGTCCTTGGCCAATCTTCGGCAGCGGTTGAGCCAGGCGATCGATCGCTCGACGATCCAGCGCTTGGGCAGCGTGACGAAGCCTTTCGCCTGATCGGATCGTTTGACGATCTCGATCTTGACCCGCGCCAAGATTTTGGCGAGCCCATTGGCGAAGATCGGCCCTTGATAGGCGCTGTCGGCGAACAGTTTTTCAAGATAGGGGAACCGGCCCATCAGCCTTCGACAGCAGCAAAACGCCGCCGTCGCGGTCCTGAACATCGGCGGAATGAACGATGGCCTGCATCAGCAGGCCCTGCGTATCGACGAGGATGTGCCGCTTCTTGCCCTTGATTTTTTCTTTCCCGCATCGAACCCGTGCGGATCGATCGAGGCCCCCCTTTTTCCGCGCTTCTCACGCTCTGGCTGTCGATGATGGCGGCGGTCGGGCTGGCCTCGCGTTCGGCCTGCGCGCGACATTTTTCGTAGAGCGCGTCATGGATGCGATCCAACGCGCCATCAATGCCCCAATCGCAAAAGTATCTATAGACGGTGCTGCGCGGCGGAAAATCCTTGGGAAGGTAACGCCATTGGCATCCCGTGCTCAGCACGTACATGACGGCGTTGAGCGCCTCTCGCATGTTCGTTTCCCGTTTGCGGCCTCCTCTCCTTGCCGGAGGAATGAGCGGTTCGACATGCGCCCACTCCTCATCCGTCAGATCGCTTGGGTATCGCAAATGATCCCGCTTGTATTTCGCTCGGTTCTCGTTCGTCCACATCGGCGGCCCCCCAAATCGGTCCGCCTTCCTTAAATCACAACTGATTCACGGAACTCAACAAGTTTCGGAACAGACACTTAGGGCGCTTCCAGAGCGCGTTTCCGGGGCGCAAAAGGCCCGAAATCTCCTTCCAAATCCTTCCATTTCTGGTGCCGAATCGGGAGTTATCAGTGGGTTATCGACGATGAACCCGATGAACCGCCGAAAATTCTTTTTTGCCCCTCCGCCGGACGAAGGTCGAATTCGTGTCAGGGTCGCAGCCTCGCAAAAAAAAGGTCGACGTAAATCGCCAGCCGCTTGTTCGCGACAGGGGCCGCTTTCAGTTTCACCCGCGCCTCCTTCCTACGTCGCTTTCCGGCTCTGCTTCTGCAGACCGATAGCGTAACACGGGGTCATAAGAACCAGGAAGACAATGTCGCAATGTCGGAGTTTTCTCTGTTAACCTTAACCGCGGTCTCGGCGCACCCGACCCACAACGACAACGACATAGAAGGCAGGCGCCATGACATGAGACCGGTGAGACCGGGAAAGGAGAATCAGAGCCTCTGAAACCGCTCCGAACCGCTCCTCCGATCCATTCAGCGAATGGAGCCGCCCTTCCAGTTCATTGGCGTCCGGCTCCGCCAATTCGCCCCGCCAGCAAACTCGGGCTGAAAAATCTGCGTCTCGAATGCTCCGCCTTTCCAGGTCTAGTCCTTCCCGAACCGCCCGCCTTGCGGTTCCAAGCGTCTCGGTTATGGTCTCCGACAACAGTGACTGGGGGTTCACGCTCATGCCGCGCGTCCAGGCCAATGGCATCGACATCGAATACGAGAGCATCGGGCGCGAGGGCGATCCGGCCATACTGCTCATCATGGGCTTTTCGGGACCGCTGACGTTTTGGCGGGATTCGCTGTGTCAGGGACTTGCGGCGAAGAGTTTTCGCGTCGTCCGCTTCGACAATCGGGACATCGGGTGCTCGACCCATCTGGCGCAACTTGGCGCGCCCGACCTGTCGGCCATGATCGCGAAGCGGCAGGCCGGCCAGATGCCTGTCGCGCCTTATTCTCTCGACGACATGGCCGCCGACGCGGTGGGCCTCATCGCCGCGCTTGGGATCGATCGAGCGCATGTCGTCGGCGCCTCGATGGGCGGCATGATCGCCCAACTCGTCGCGATCAGTCATCCGTCGAGGGTGAAGAGCCTCGTCTCGATCATGTCCACCACGGGGCGGCCCGATCTGCCGCAGGGCAAGGCCGAAGCCTTTGCGGCGATCATGGCGCCGCCGGCGAGCGCAGGCAGAGAAGATCGCATCGCCCGCGGGATCGAGGTGTGGCGCGTGATCGGCAGCCCCGGCTTTCGCGCCAGCGACGCGGAACTCCGCGCCATTGTTGAGCGCAGCGTCGATTATGCGCCTTACGACCCGGCCGGGATCGCCCGCCAGATGGCGGCCATCATCTCGGCGCCGCCGCGCAACGAGCGCCTGAAGTCCATGAAGAGCCCGGCTCTGGTCATTCACGGCGCCGACGATCCGCTCATTCCCGTGAGCGGCGGCGAGGACACAGCCCGAAGCATCCCGGGCGCCGAACTCCTCGTGACGCCGGGCATGGGCCACGATTTCCCGGAAGCCCTCATGCCGGTCTATATCAAGGCGATCGGGGATTTCGCCGCGAAGGTCGAGGCGCGGGAGCGCTCTCCGGGCTGAGCGCGCGGCTTGAGCGGCCAATGGTTCCGCCAAACCGCAACACAGCGACGGTATCCTTGCTCGAACTCGGAGTCTCGCGCCATGCCCAAAACGCGCGCCAACGGCGTCGACATCGCCTACGGAAGGCTCGGGCGCGATGCCGATCCGGCGATTCTCCTGATCCACGGGTTCGCCACGCCGCTGACCGGCTAGCCGGATTCGCTTTGTTACGGCCTTGCGGCGAAGGGCTTTCGCGTCATTCGGTCCGCCAACCGCGACATCGGCCTTTCGGGGCGCCTCGCGCAACTCGGTGCGCCGGACGCGCCCGCCATGATGGCGAAGCTCCAGTCCGGCGAGCCCGTCGCCTCTCCCTATTCGCTCGACGACATGGCCGCGGACGCGGCTGCTTTGCTCGACGCGCTAGAAATCGCGCGGGCGCAGGTGGTCGGCGCGTCGATGGGGGGGCATGATCGCGCAGCTTGTCGCGATCAACCATCCCACCAAGACAAAGAGTTTCGTTTCGATTATGTCCACCACCGGGCGGCGCGGCCTTCCGCATCCCGACCCGGAAGCCATGCGCGCTTTGATGGCGCTACCGGCGAGCCCGAGCCGCGCGGACCGCATTGCGATGGCGCTCGCGGCGGTCAAGGCCATCGGCGGCCCTCGCTTTCGCGGCGAGCGACGAGGAACGGCGGGCCTATCTCGAGCGCGCCATCGACCGGACCCCCTTCGATCCGCCGGCGGCCGCGCGCCAAATGGCCGCGGCCGTCGCGGCGCCGCCGCGCAACGACCCGCTCGCGAGGCTGCGCATTCCGGCGCTCGTCATTCATGGCGCCGACGATCCGGTCATCCCTGCCGCCCATGGCGAGGACACGGCGAAAAGCATCCCCGCGGCCGAACTCCTGATCGTCCCCGGCATGGGCCACGATTTCACGGAATCGGCGGCGCGCGTCTACCTCAAGGCGATCGGCGACTTTGTCGCGAAAGTCGAGGGGCGCGAACGCGCCTGAACCGCCTTTACCTCCCGCGCCGCCTTCGCATAGTCTCGCGCCGAAGCCGCCGCGGGGCGGCGCAAGCCAGAGGGACTGCCCATGACCATCAAAGTCGGCGAACATCTTCCCAACGCCACGCTCCGCCTTCTGACGCCCGACGGCCCGAAGCCGGTCGAAACGAAGGATTACTTCGCGGGCAAGACGGTCGTGCTGTTCGGCCTGCCGGGCGCTTTCACGCCGACCTGCCACAAGAATCACCTCCCAGGGTTCATTAACAACGAGGAGAGGTTCAAGGCGAAGGGCGTCGACAAGATCGCCATGACGGCGGTCAACGACCATTATGTGCTCAAGGCGTGGGCGGAGGCGACGGGCGCGGAAGGCCATGTCGACTTTCTCGCCGACGGCGCCGGCGACTTCGCCAAGGCGATCGGCCTCGACCTCGATCTCTCGGCCGGCGGCCTCGGGTTGCGCTCGAAGCGCTATTCGATGCTGGTCGTCGACGGCGTCGTCAAGCTGCTCAACGTCGAGCCGGACCCCGGCAAGGTCGATTTCTCGGGCGCCCTGGATCTCCTCGCGGAGATGAAGTAGGGCAAACGCGGAGAGGCGGGAAGCGAGCGCCGCCTACCGCATGTTCCCCGTGTGCCCGAGCGAATAGCGGCCCGGCTGCGGCCACACCGTGAGCCCATGCGGCATCCCGCCGACGGGGGTCGTCTTCACCGATCCGTCCTCGGTGTTGAAGGCGTAGATGACGCCGTCGTACCGGCCCGAAAGCCAAAGCCATTTGCCGTCTGCGCTGAGGTTGCCCATGTCGGGACTGCCGCCGCCGGGAATCGTCCAGTTGGCGAGAGTCTTGGCTGTGGCGAAGTCGAGGACGGTGACGCTGCCTTCCCCCCTCTTGACGCCAGCGAGGTTGTGGGTGCCGCGATTGGTGACATAGAGCTTTGTTCCGTCGCGGCTGGGATAGAGGCCGTGCGCGCCGATGCCGGTATGGAAGAAGCCGATCTGCTTGAAAAAATCGCCGGCGACGAGGACGACGCCATCCTTCAGGAGGTCCGCGACGAAGAACACCGAGCCGTCGGGCGACACCCGGATGTCCTGCGGCATGCCGCCGGGCGAGAGCGGCAGCATGCCGGCGAGCCTGTGGTGGACGAGGTCGATCTTGGCGAGCGCGTTGTCGTACTCGCAGGTGAAGATGGCGTAGGAGCCGTCGGCCGCGAAGTCGGCGTGGTTGATGCCGGCGCACTTGGGCGTGGGAATGTAGCCCTGCAGCGCCATGCTCTGCGGATCGCGGAATTCGAGCCGCCGCATCGCCTCGGCGACCATGATCGCCGACTTGCCGTCGGGGGTGAAATAGAGGTTGTAGGAGTCGGGCACGACGATCGCCTTGCCGAGCTTGCCGGTCCTCGGGTCGATCGGCATCACGTCGGCGTGGCCGCCGCGGTAGCTGATGTCGCCCGACACCCAGAGCGTCTGCAGGTCCCACGACGGCACGATGTGCTCGGGGCTCGGAATCGCGGGCAAGCTCTCGATCACCTTGAAGGTCTCGGGGTCGATGACGTCGACCTTGCCGGTGATGAGGTTGGGCGAATAGACCCGGTACAGGTGGCCGGCGACGGCGGGGCTGAACATGCCCGCGCCCGTGCCCGCGTAGACGTTCTTCGGATCGACGGGCACCGGCATCGACATGTTGGCCGGCGGCAGATCGATCGGCTTCTCCGGCCCGAGCTGGTAGGCGGCGAGCGCGATGAAATCGCCCTCCGTCCGGCCTTCCTCGACGACGCTGCGGCAGAAGGCGGCGCATTGCGCGGCGTCCGTGCAGGAGGTCGGGATGGTGAAAGACTGCACGGTTTGCAGCGCGCAATCCGGTCCGACGACCGCCGCTAAAGCCAAGGCTGACGCGCCAAACCACCCCCTTAAGCGCATTCTGACGGGTCCCCTTTGCCGCTGGCCGATCCGACCCCGCCCTTCTACCGCGCTTTTATGCGCCAAACGCGATGACTGGACGATGAACAGAAGAAGCTATAACGCATCGTCGAGCGGTTCGTTCCGACGGCGCCCGCGCCGATGGCGCTCTCGCGCCACATCCCCTATTCTTCCTGCATGACCCAGCCCCATCGTCCGATCGGCCCCGGCGACTACGTCTTTCTCGTCGACGGTTCGTCGTTCGTCTTCCGCGCCTACTACCAGTCGATTCGGCAGGACCAGAAGTACAATTACCGAGCCGACCGGCTGCCGATCGGCGCGGTGCGCCTGTTCGCCACAAAGATGCTGCAGTTCATCCGCGAAGGCGCGGCGGGGATCAAGCCCACGCATCTGGCGATCATTTTCGACAAGTCCGAGAATTCATTCCGCCGCGAAATCTATCCGCCCTACAAGAGCCATCGCCCGGATCCGCCGGCCGATCTGGTCCCGCAGTTTCCGCTGCTGCGCGCGACCGTCCGCGCCTTCGGCATGATCCCGGTCGAGCAGGACCGCTACGAGGCGGACGACCTCATCGCCACCTACGCCCGTCAGGCGCGCGAAAAGGGCGCGGACGTGCTGATCGTCTCGGCGGACAAGGATCTGATGCAGCTCATCGAGCCGGGGGTGGTGATGTACGACCCGGCTTCGGGCGAAGCCGGCGCAAAAGGCTCCCGCGAGGAACGCCGCATCGGCGAGGCCGAAGTGCTGGAATATTTCGGCGCCGGGCCGGACAAAGTGATCGACATCCAGGCGCTCGCCGGCGATTCGACCGACAACGTGCCCGGAGCGCCGGGCATCGGGGTGAAGACCGCCGCTCAGCTCATCGGCGAATTCGGCGATCTCGATAGGCTGCTCGCCCGCGCAAACGAGATCAAGCAGCCAAAGCGGCGCGAGGCGCTGACCCTGCCTGAAAACGTCGAGCGTATCCGCATCTCGAAAGCGCTCGTCACGCTCGTGCGCGACGCGCCCCTCGAAACGCCGCTCGAAGCGCTCGCCACGCCGAAGCTGGAGGGCAGAGAGCTCATCGCCTTCTTTAAGGCGATGGATCTCAACACGATCACCCGACGGGTCGCCGAAATCTGCGGGATCGACGCGTCCTCGATCGAACCCGACCCGCGTTTCGTCGGGCCAGCCGGCTGGCAGGGCCGCAACGGCGAAGCCGCGCTGGCGAAAGCGCAGGAGGAGGCGCAGCCGCAGATCGCTCCCGCGGCGGCGCCCGCAGCGGCCAATGTGACGACGCCCGCAGATCTGGTCGCCGCGCGCGTGAGCGATGCGAAGTCGCCCATCGACCGCGCGCTCTACAGGACGGTGCGGACGGTCGACGAGCTCAGCGCCTTCATCGCGTTTGCGCACGAGGCTGGCCATGTCGCTTTCGACGTCCGGCTGTCCTCGCTCGACCCGCTTCAGGCGGATCTCGTCGGCGTCTCGCTCGCGCTGGCTCCAGGACAGGCCTGCTACGTCCCCCTCGGACACCGCCTCACCGCGGACGATCTCTTCAGCGGGGGCGGCCTCGCGCCGGACCAGATCCGCGAGGAGGACGCGCTCGCGCTCTTGAAGCCGCTGATGGAGGCGCCGGGCGTTCTCAAGATCGGCCACGACGTCAAGTTTGGCATGCAGGCGTTCGCGCATCGCGGCGTCGCCGTGGCGCCGATCGACGATACGATGCTGATATCCTATGCGCTCGACGGGGGACTGGCCGGCGTCCACGGGTTGGACGAACTGTCGGAGCGGTTCCTCGGCCACAAGCCGATCCTGCTCAATGAAGTCACCGGATCCGGACGCAACCTCGTCGACTTTGCCCGTGTGACGATTGACAGGGCGGCTGAATACGCGGCCGAAAACGGCGACGTGACCATGCGCCTGTGGCGTACGCTGAAGCCGCGTCTCGCCGCCGAGCGCGTCACGACAGTTTACGAGACGCTCGAGCGTCCCTTGGTCCCGGTGCTCGCTCGAATGGAGCGGCAAGGCGTCGCCGTCGACCGGCAGATGCTGTCGAGGCTCGCGGGCGACTTCGCCCAGAGCATGGCGCGGCTCGAGGACGAGATCGCGAAAATGGTCGGCGCTCCGTTCAATCCCGGCTCGCCGAAACAGCTCGGCGACATCCTGTTCGGCCAGATGGGTCTGCCGGGCGGAAAGCGGACGGCGACGGGCGCCTGGTCGACCACGGCCAGCGTGCTCGAAGACCTCGCCGCCGAGGGGCACCAGCTGCCGGCGCGCGTTCTCGAGTGGCGCCAGGTCTCCAAACTCAAATCCACTTACGCCGACGCGCTGCCGGGTTTCATCAATCCCTCGACCGGCCGGGTGCACACCTCGTACGCGCTCGCCGCGACGACGACGGGCCGGCTGTCGTCCTCCGAGCCCAATCTGCAGAACATTCCGGTGCGCACCGAGGAGGGGCGCAAGATCCGCCGCGCTTTCGTCGCTCGACCGGGACACAAGCTGATCTCGGCCGACTACAGCCAGATCGAGCTGCGCCTGCTCGCGCACATCGCCGACATTCCGGCGCTGAAGAAGGCGTTCGCCGAAGGGCTCGACATTCACGCCATGACCGCGTCCGAAATGTTCGGCGTTCCGATCCAGGGCATGCCCGGCGAGATCCGCCGGCGGGCCAAGGCGATCAATTTCGGCATCATCTACGGCATCTCGGCCTTCGGTCTTGCGAACCAGCTCGGCATCGCGCGCGAGGAGGCGGGCGCATACATCAAGAGGTACTTCGAGCGCTTCCCGGGCATCCGCGACTACATGGACGCCGCCAAGAAAGCCGCGCGCGCCCACGGCTATGTGACGACGATCTTCGGCCGCAAGTGCCACTACCCGCGCATCAACGCCTCGAACGTCTCCGAGCGCGCCTTCAATGAGCGCGCCGCCATCAACGCGCCGATCCAGGGCTCGGCGGCCGACATCATCCGCCGGGCGATGATCCGAATGGACGGGGCGCTGGCGCGCGCAGGGCTTCAGGCGCGCATGCTGCTCACTGTGCACGACGAACTCGTGTTCGAGGCGCCGGACGATGAGGTCGAAGCGACGCTTCCGGTCGTGACGCGGGCGATGGTCGAGGCGCCCGAGCCGGCGCTCCGCCTGCACGTTCCGTTACAGGTCGACGCCCGCGCGGCGCAGAACTGGGAGGAGGCGCATTAGCGCTCCCGCCAACATGACCACACCATGAGCGCCATCGTAGAGCGCTACCGCGCACTCGTCCTCGACCAAAACTTCGAATTCGATCCGGCGCAGGCGGCGCTGGCCGACAGGCTGGACGCGCTCTGCTCGAAGCTTTCGGGCTACAAGGCCGACGTGAGGCCCAGCGCCTTTGCGCGCTTCATGGGGATCAAGCCGGCGGAGCCGCCGCGCGGCCTTTACGTTCACGGGTCGGTCGGGCGCGGGAAAACGATGCTGATGGACCTCTTCTTTGGCGTTGCCGACGTCCCGCGGAAGCGCCGCACGCATTTCCATTCCTTTATGGCAGACGCGCACGCGCGCCTGCACCAGTGGCGGCAGGCGCGCAAGAGGGGCGAAGTCATGGGCGAAGACCCGATCGCCCCGGTCGCCGCGGAACTGGCGCGCGAGGCTTCCCTCCTCTGCTTCGACGAATTCGCGGTGCGCGACATCGCCGACGCAATGATCCTCGGCCGGCTGTTCACCGCGCTCTTCTCGGCTGGCGTCGTCGTCGTCGCGACGTCCAACGTCGCTCCCGCCGATCTCTACAAGGACGGCCTCAACCGCGCGCTGTTCCTCCCCTTCATCGCTCTCCTGCAGGAGCGCCTCGACGTGGTCGAGCTCGACGCGCGCACCGACTACCGGCTGGAAAAACTCGTCCGGGCGCCCGTCTACTACACCCCCTTGAGCCCGAAGGCGGACGCAGCGCTCGATGCGGCTTTCTTCGCCCTCACAGGCGTCCGGGAGGGCCAGCCGACGCAGATCGAGCTCCTCGGCCGATTCCTGGGCGTGCCGCAGGCGGTCGGCGGCGTCGCGCGGTTCGACTTCGACAGCCTCTGCCGGCAGCCGCTCGGCTCGTCCGACTATCTCGAAATCGCCGAGCGCTTCCATACGGTTTTCATCGACCGCATCCCCGTTCTTACCGCGGCCGAGCGCAACGAGGCCAAGCGCTTCATCATCCTCGTCGACGCGCTCTACGACATGCGGGTCAAGCTGATCGCATCCGCGGCGGCGGAGCCGGAGGCGCTGTTCGCCGGCGCGGACGGCGCGGAAGCGTTCGAGTTCGCCCGCACGGCCTCTCGGCTCTTCGAGATGCGCTCGGCAGACTACCTCGCCCTGCCGCACGGGCGCGAAGGGTCCCGGTCGGGCGATCTCGGCGGCATCGCGGAGACGTGAGTGGCGATCGCGGCGCCGAACGAGAGCAACGGAGCGCACCTTGTCGAGATCGCGCGGGCGCATGTGCGCAAATACGGCCATGCGCGGACGACGGTGGTCGGTGTGGCGGCGGACGCCGGCATGACACACGCCAACGTCTACCGCTTCTTTCCCTCGAAGACGGCCCTGCTCGACGAAGTCGTGGCGAGCGGCCTGAGGCCGCTCGAGGCGCGCTTGCGCGAGGCCGCGGACGGGGCCGACCCGGCTCACGACAAGCTCGAACGCATACTGACCGCGATTCATCGTGACTATCGCGGCAAGCTCGACGGCGATCCCGCCCTGTTCGACCTCCTCATCACGTGGATCTTCGTGCCGTCCAGCGCCACCGTCCCCATCTTCAGAACGCCCATCTCCCGCGCCAGCAGCAGCACTCGAACGAATAGCGCTTCGATCTCCTGGAGAAAGCGCCGCCTGAATGTCGCGATCGTGTCGTGGTCGGGATGATCGTTGGCCGCGATGAACCGGAACGCCACCGAGTTGTAAGTCGCACGCTCCAGCTTGCGGCTCGAAAATACGCCCGTCGCATAGCCGTAAACCAGAAGGCCCAGCATGCGCGGATGATACGACGCCGACCCGGAACCGCGATAACTGCCGCTCATCGCCCGAAGATCGAGCCCGTCGACAACCTCCACGACAAACCGCGCCAGATGCTTCTCCTGAAGCCATTCGTCAATCGAGGGAAACAGCAAGAACCCCGTCTCGCGATCGATCGTGCGAAAATTGCTCATCAAAAACCGCTCGCCGCCCTGCCGAATCAATGCCTGATTTAAGCAGATTCCGTTTGGCTAACCAACCGATAGGTTTTCACTCGCCCACCGGACCTTCACAGACATCGCCGCGCTCGACCAAGCCATGCATGACGCCTTCATCGATCTCAACCGCGAGCGCATCGCCGATCCGTTGGCCATGCCACGAATCAATCGCAGGCGCCTCGCTAAGTTCGACAGGCTGCTAGCCGAGCCGCCGATAGCCGGCCGCCTCTGCTTCCCGCTCGATTTCAAGGACCCGCTCGTAGTCGGCCGGCGTCGTCAGGCGAGCGCCCTTAAGGCCGAGCGCGTCGAGGGGCTCTGCGAGGCCAGGGTCCGCCAGCGCCGCGAAGAGCGCGTTCCGTACGGCGGCGACCGTCCGGTCCGGCAGCCGGGCCGTGGCGATGAACGGCAGACCGGGCGACGGCACGCTTTCCGCGACGACCGCGACGCGCTCGACGAGGCCGGGGCGAAAACGTTTCATGAGCCCGAACGTCACGCAGTCGATTGCGGCGAGTTCCGCGCGTCCATCGGCGACCGCCTCGAGGCTCGCGTGGTGCGAGCCCGTGACGATGACTGCGGTGAAGAACCGGGCCCGGCGGGCGATCGGAGCGATGGTCGCGCGAAAGAGGTTCATGCCGCTGTCGCTGTCCCAGCCGTTGACCGCCGCGACGGCGCCGCGGAACGCCCCGAGGTCGCGGCGCTCATCGCGCACCGCGCAGACGACGAAGCTGCGGCGCCACGCGCCATCGCAGCCGGCGAAGGAATATTCGGGCGTCGCGATCAGGACGACCGCGTCGCGCAAATCCTTCGCGTAGGGGTAGCCGCAGGTCTGGCCGAGCAGAAGCCCGGGATTGCGCCAAAGAACCGCGAGGTCGCCGCCGCGCGCAAGTCTCTCCGGCGCCTCGACCCCCTGGGCGCGCAGGGAAGCCGCGATAGAGGCCCAAAGCGCGTCATTGGCTGCGGCGATCTCCGGCAAGTCGTACATCGGCAGCGCTGCGACCGGCGGGCCGCCGCTCATGCGGCGCGGCCGTCCCAGTCGGGATGGACCGTGCGGTCGTGCGGCGTCAGCAGGTAGCGCCGCGCGACGTCGAAATATGAGCGATAGACCAGGCCCCCGTTGTGGTCGATCAGCGCAGCGCGATTGAGCCGGTAGAAGGTCGGAATCTGATACCACGGCAACCCGCCGCGCAAATGATGGGCGACGTGCAGGTTATTGTAGAGAAACAGCGGCCCGAGAATGCGCGCATTCTCGACGATCGCGGTGCGCTTCTCCTGCTCGGGGGCCGAGCGATGCTCGGCGAAGGAGCGCACCATCGCCAGACTCATGCCGGGATAGACGAAACAGGCGACGTAGACCCAGACCGGCATGCCGCAGACGCCGACGATCCAGACGAGCACCGGGGCGCACTCGGCGCAATGCCGAAGGAGCACGGCGCGCGCCCCCGGCTTGCCGCTCCACGCGTCGCGAAACGTCGCCGCGACGGTTCCCGCAATCATCCAGGCGGGGCCAAGAACAACGCGGCCTAGAAGCGTCGATCGGGCCCGCGCCGTCGCGCGGCCGAAGGCCCCGAGGTCGCGCCATCCTGCCGAGGTCCAATAGTAGCTTTCCGGATCCTCGAACGGGTCCGTCAGATTGGCGTCCTGATGATGACGCAGATGGGTCGTGTGATAGATCGAAAAAGGCAGCCACAGCGAGAGCGGCCATATGCCGATGGCGTCGTTCGCCAGACGGCTCGGCGTCGGATGGCCGTGAATGACTTCGTGCTGCAGGTTCATCTGCCAGGCGATGATCCAGGCGCCGGCCGCCGCCAGCGCCGGCCACGGCAATTCGCGCCAAAAAAAGGTCGCCAGGATCCACAAACCGTAGATGACAACCGCGAGCGCAATCGTAGGCCATTCGATCCGACGGCCCAGCGGCGGAAGCTCGACGATGTCCAACCCGGTCTCCGTGATCCGGGGAGTTTCCCGTACTCGCCCCCGAATTGGCTTCAAAAAACCACGATTTCGGGGAAACCGCAATATGGTGAACCAGCGTAATCATGGAATATTTTCTTTTCGCACAGATAAGATTGTCTCGCCTTGCGTCAGGCGCCGCGCGCCTGGCCCTCCGCCGCATCGAGCGTTCCCGGCTCGAGTTCGCAATAGAGCAGGCGAGCGGGATCGACCGGGCCAGGCAGGGTAATGCGCCCGGGAGGAACCGGCCGGAAGCCCATGCGGGAGTAGTAGGGCTCGTCGCCGACCAGGATCACGAGCTTCCAGCCCGCCGCTTTCGCCGCCTCGAGCGAGCGCGTCACCAGCGCTTCGCCGATGCCTTGGCTGCGGAAAACGGGCTCGACGATGAGCGGTCCGAGGAGGAGCGCCGGCAGTCCCTCCGATGTCGATCGGCGTCATCGGAATTGGCGCCGACCAGCAGGGTTCCGACGCGGGCCACGAAACTCAGCGACGGCACGGGTTCCGCTCTCTCGCGGATGCGATAGGCGGTGCGTGCGAACCGGCCGGGGCCGAACACCCGCTCGTTCAGCCGCCCAATGTCCTCGGCGTCGTCGGGCGTTTCGGGTTCGATGACAAGCGGAAGGTCGAACATCGCCCGCGCCTTAGAGTTCGACTCGAAAGTTTATGCGGGATTGCAGAGTCTTCGCAACATGAGGCGGATGGACGCGAAGCGAAGGAACATGAGGGCTGTAACGTTGAGGTTCTCCCAGTCCTTGGCCAGTCTTCGGCAGCGGTTGAGCCAGGCGATCGTTCGCTCGACGATCCAGCGCTTGGGCAGCGTGACGAAGCCTTTCGCCTGATCGGATCGTTTGACGATCTCGATCTTGACCCGAGACAGCATTTTGGCGAGCGCGTCGGCGAAGATCGGCCCTTGATAGGCGCTGTCGGCGAACAGTTTTTCGAGATAGGGGAACCGGCCAAACAGCGTCGCCAGCAGCAAAACGCCGCCGTCGCGGTCCTGGACGTCGGCGGAATGAACGATGGCCTGCATCAGCAGCCCTTGGGTGTCGACGAGAACATGTCGCTTCTTGCCCTTGATCTTCTTTCCCGCATCGAACCCGTGCGGATCGATCGAGGCCCCCCCTTTTCCGCGCTTCTCACGCTCTGGCTGTCGATGATGGCGGCGGTTGGGCTGGCCTCGCGTTCGGCCTGCTCACGACACTTTTCGTAGAGCGCGTCATGGATGCGATCCAACACGCCATCAATGCCCCAATCGCAGAAGTATCGATAGACGGTGCTGCGCGGCGGAAAATCCTTGGGAAGGTAACGCCATTGGCATCCCGTGCTCAGCACGTACATGACGGCGTTGAGCGCCTCTCGCATGTCTGTTTCGCGCCTGCGGCCTCCTCGCCTCGCCGGAGGAATGAGCGGTTCGACATGCGCCCACTCCTCATCCGTCAGGTCGCTCGGGTATCGCAAATGATCCCGCTTGTATTTCGCTCGTTTCTCGTTCGTCCACATGGCGGCCCCGAATCAGTCCGCCTTCTATCGAAATCACAACCGATTCATTGGGACTCAACAACTTTCGGAACGGACACTTTAGCACGCGGCGCAGATTTGCGGAATCCGGTCAGGCGCCGAGCAGGTTGGGATCACGCCAGGCGCGCTCGAACGGCAGCCGCCAGGAATGCGGGGCGATCAATTGGTAGATCGACTGGGGACCCCAGGAGCCGGGCGCGTAGATCCGGACCGCCGGAGGGTTGTCGAGAAGCCGGGTCGAAATCTCCCACAGCCGTTCGATGCCGTCGGCCGTGCAGAAGAGCGTGTGGTCGCCCCGCATGGCGTCGAGGATCAGCCGCTCGTAGGCCTCGAGCACGTCGCCGGCGAGTCCGGTGTCGTGGAGCGCGAACTGCAGGCTCTGCTTGGAGAGCCGCATGCCGGGGCCGGGCTTCTTGCCGTAGAAGGAGAGCGACACTCTCGACTGGTCGGCGAGATCGAAGGTGAGATGGTCCGGCCCCTGCAGAGCCGATGCCGGAATCCTCGGGGAACATGCTGCGCGGCGGCTCGCGGAAGGCGATCGAGATGATCCGCTGACCCTCCGCCATTCGCTTGCCCGTCCGCAGATAGAATGGGACCCCCGCCCACCGCCAATTGTCGATGCGGCATTTGAGGGCGACGAAGGTCTCTGTGTCCGATTCCGGGTCGACGCCTTTCTCCCGCCGATAGCCGATGTACTGGCCACGCACGACGTCCGCCGGGTCGATCGGCAGAAGCGAGCGGAACACCTTGTTCTTTTCCTCGCTGATCGGCCCAGGCGCCAGCGCGGTCGGCGGCTCCATCGCCATGAAGGCGAGGATCTGGAAGAGGTGGGTGACGACCATGTCGCGGTAGGCGCCGGTCTGTTCGTAGAACGCGATGCGATTGCCGATATCCAGCGTCTCGGGAACGTCGATCTGCACGTGATCGATGAAGCTGCGGTTCCAGATCGGCTCGAAGAGACCGTTGCCGAAGCGAAAGGCCAGAAGGTTTTGCGCCGGCTCCTTGCCGAGGAAATGGTCGATGCGGAAAATCTGATCTTCCGAAAAGACCTTGTGCAATTCGGCGTTGAGGTCGATCGCGCTCTCGAGATCCGTGCCGAACGGCTTTTCCATTATGACGTGCGATCCCGCCGCGAGACCCGCCTCGTCGAGCATGCGGACCGCCGATAGCGCGGCGTTCGGCGGCACGCTGAGAAAATTGACCAGCTGGCGCTCGCCGCCGAAAGCCTGCGCGGCCCGCTCGACCGCCGCCTTCAGCGCGCCGGAGCCGGCCGCGAGCGGCACGTAATCAAGCGCCGAGGCGAACGCCGGCCACGCCCCATCCAAAGGTTTCCGGTCGTGATATTTTTCGATCGCGTGATGGGCGAGGGCGCGGAAGGCTTCGCCGTCGATGTCGTCGAGCGACACGCCGATGATGCGGCACCTCGGGATGAAGCCCGCGGCCGCGAGATGAAACAGGCCTGGAAGCAGCTTGCGCTGCGACAGGTCGCCCGTCGCGCCGAACACCACGACAACCTGCGGCAGCTTGGGGCCGACCCCGGCCGGTATCTTTGACATCGCGCCTCTCCCCGTCGCCCCTTCTTCGGTCGACCCAATCTGCCGTGGTCAACGCGACAGTCGTGCGACAGGAACGCGACGCTGGCAAGCGCCATTGGCCGACCCCGTTAACGCCTGAGCCTGAGGCTCGCCCAGCCCTCGAGATCGATCCGCTCGGCGAGGAAGAATCCCTGCGTCCGCCACGAGGCGAGCACGCCCGGGACGTCGGCGACGAGCAGGCCTGAGGCGATCGCGTCGCCGTCCGGCGTCGTGACGGCGGCAAGGGACGGCGCAAGCAGCCGCAGAGGACTTCGTCAGAATGTTGGCGAAGACGACGTCGTAGGGCGCGCCCTCGCGTAAGCGCCTGTTCTCGACCCCGCGTGAGACGATCGCCTTGCAAAATCGGCCGACCCCGTTCAGGCGCGCGTTGGCGTTGGCGACCTCGACCGCGACGGGATCGATGTCGCCGAGCCAGACCTTCCGCTCGAGGACCTTCGCCGCCGCGATCGCCAGCACGCCTGCGCCGCAGCCGACGTCGAGCACCCTCTGCGGTCGGCGTCGCTTCAGGAGGCGATCGAAGTGCAGGAGGCAGCCGCGCGTCGTGCCGTGATGGCCGGTGCCGAAGGCGAGACCCGCCTCGATCTCGATTCCGACGTCGTTGGCTTGCAATCGCGCGCGGTCGTGCGCGCCGTGAACGAGAAAGCGTCCGGCGCGCACCGGGGCGAGACCGGCGAGCGCATTGGCGACCCAGTCGCGCTTCTCCGTGACCCCGAAGGTCGCCGAGCGCGCCGTCTCCTCGTCCGCCGCGACCGCGATCAGCGCCCGGATCTCCTCCTCGTCGGGCTCGAAACCGAAATAGGCTTCCACCAGCCACGCCTTGCCGCCGTTGGGCCAGCGCTCGTCAGTCTCGAAGACGGTCGACGCTGCCTCGGCCGGCTCGAAGCTCTCGACGATGAGGTCGGCCACGGCGCGCGCGCGCTTTTCGTCGCTGACCAGCGTCAGCCGGTGGGCGGCGTTGTTGGGGGGCAGACCTTCGAGCATGGGCGACTTAGATATCGGGCCCCGCGCGGAAGCAAGGGATTTGCGGTCCACCCCATGCAGCGCTTCACTGCGAAATTACACTTGCAAGGCCTTCTGTGTTGAATAAGCATAACGAGACCTTGCCCGGGAGGGAGAATTGGGTCGCGTGTGGCCAGGCGATATTGATCTCGCTCAGACGCCTTCACGTCAGGCTGCGCTTACCCGTCGGTCGCTCATCATCTCGACTGCGGTCATCTGCGGCGCAACCCTGCTTCCTCAAACGGATGCCAGGGCCACGGGCAGCACGCCCTCACTCTCCGACGCGGTCGGCGTCCTGGAGAAGGAGCGGTCGGCGGCGGAGCAGTATGCCGTGATCCTCGCCACGGTCGGCCGCAAGAACGTCGACGCTTATGTGCGCGGCATCAAGCTTTATGCAGACGCAAAGTCCGACTTCGACGGACTGATCTCCCAACTCCGCTTCGACCTCATCGAGGGCCACGACCCCACGAAGTCCACGAAATTTGCCGCAGCGCTGGATTCGGCCGCGAAGAGCCGCATCGCCTTCACCAATTTCGTGACCGACGAGGTGGTGGGGAAGACCGAGGGCGCGAAGCCGGGGCTCATCGATGTCGTGAAGGTCGTCCCCGATCTGGTGACGGCGATCACAGACGCCGGCGTCAAAATCTGGGATGCTTACGGGAAGGCGAGCAAGGAGCGTCGCGACGCCATTCTGGCCGAGATCGACAAGGCTCCTCGCTGAAAGGAGTGGGTAAGTCGGAATTTGGGGGCGGGTTAGCGATCGCTCGGGCGGATCGCGTTTAATTTGAGGGGATGCAGGATACCGATCTTTCCCAATTGGCCCTTGGTCTTTCGTCGCCGTGGACGGTGACGCGCAGCGAGTTCGACGCGGTGGACGGTCGGCTCGATTTACACGTTGATTTTCCGCGGGGGAGTCGGTTCGCCTGTGCGCAGTGTGGGCGCGACGGGTGCGCGGTTCATGACACGAAGGAGGAGACTTGGCGGCATCTGGATTTCTTCCAGCATTGCACGCTGTTGCACGCGCGCACGCCGAGGGTGAGGTGTCCGGAGTGCGGCGTGCGCAAGGTGGCGACGCCGTGGGCTCGCGCGGGATCGGGTTTCACGTTGCTGTTTGAGGCCTATGTGCTGGCGCTGGCCAAGACGATGCCGATCGCCAATGCGGCCGAGCGGCTCGGCGAGCACGACACGCGCTTGTGGCGCATCGTCGAACACTACGTCTGGCGGGCGGTGGAGAAGCTGGATTTGTCGCGGGTGCGGCGCATCGCCGCCGACGAGACTTCGGCGCGGCGCGGCCACGACTACATCAGCCTGTTCGTTGACATGGCGCGGCGCAAAGTCGTCTACGTCGCCGACGGCAAGGACGCGGCGACCGTGAAGGAATTCGCGGATTTCCTCGAGGCGCATGGCGGCCGGCGCGAGGCGGTGACCGACGCCAGCATCGACATGGGGGCTGCATTCGAGGCGGGGATCAAAGAGAACTTCCCGAACGCCGAGATCACGTTCGACAAATTTCACGTCATCAAACTCGCCAACGAGGCCGTCGACCAGGTGCGGCGCGAGGAGGCGCGGAACAACTTCCAGATCAAGGGCCGGCGCTACATCTTCCTGAAGAACGTCGATCGTCTGACGCAGGAGGAGAAGGAGGCGCTGTCTCAGTTGGAAGCGCAGAACCTGGACACCATCCAAGCGATGCAGATCCGCATGAACCTGCAACAGCTGTTCACGATGAGCGTCAAATCGGCTCGGCGTTTCCTCGACCGCTGGAACGTCTGGGTTCAAGTCTGCGACCTCGCGCCGATGAAGAAGCTGGCCAAGACGATCACCGCCAAGTCGGAAGGCATCCTCAGATCGATCGCCACCGGCCTTTCCAATGGCGTCCTGGAGGCGATCAACGGCATTGTCCAGGCCGCCAAGCGCAAGGCCAAGGGCTACCGAACCAAACGAAACCTCAAAGCCATCGTCTACCTCATCGCCGGTGACGTGCTCGCTAATTCACCCATTTGAAATAGCGACGAGCCATCGACAAGCTAAGGTGGAAGGCCTTCGCCGATCTGGCGCCGAAGGAGAATTGAGGAGACGTCGATGCCGATCCGGCGATGGCTGTCGCTCGCGGTTGGAACTCCTGGTGCTGTTGGCGGGGACGGCTTCGGCGCAGGCCGACGACCTGCCGGCCGAGCCGATGCTGCGCATCGACGCGCAGAGACACATCGCTCAAATCAAAAGGATCGCGACGGACGCGAAGGAGCGGTTCGCGGTCACGGCCTCGGACGACAAGACGGTGCGGGTGTGGTCGTTGCCGGACGGGAAGCTCGAGCGGACGACCTGGCTGCCGAGCGGGGATGGCGATCTGGGCAAGGCCTATGCCGCGGCGCTGTCGCCAGACGGCGCGACGATCGCCGTCGGCGGGTGGACGGCGACGAGCGGTCTTGATGGAAACATCTACTTGTTCGACCGCGCCTCCGGAGCGTTGCTCCAGCGGTTGTCCGGCCTGCCCAACGTCGTCCTCCACTTGGCCTTTTCCCCTGACGGCCGACGTCTCGTCGCCGCGGTCTGGGGCGCGAACGGCATTCGCGTTTTCGACGCCGGCGACAGCTATCGGCCCCTTCCATCCGACAGCGACTACGGCGACGACAGCTACTGGGTCGATTTCGCCGGCGACGGACGCCTGGTTTCAGCGAGTGATGACGGATTCGTGCGGCTTTACGCGGCGGGCCATTATGACAGGCCGGCTGTCCCCAAGGCGAGGGTGAAGGGGATTGCCCGACCGCGTTCCGTCGCATTCTCGCCTGATGGACAGCACGTCGCCGTTGGCGATCACGACAGCGCGACCGTCGCCATCCTGCGCGCCCGCGATCTGACGCCGGAACTGTTTCCGTCGGTCGCCGGCTTCAGTGACACCGGCCTCAAGGTCGCGTGGTCGAAGGATGGCCAGAGCTTGTTCGCCGGGGGTTACCACGCCGCAGGACATGCGGACCGGCTGGCCCGCCGCTGGGACAAGGCGGGTTCCGGCAAGTCTGTCGACATGGCCGGCGCGCGCGACACTGTGATGCAGTTCGTTTCTCTGAGCGGCCAACGAATGCTGTTCGCCGACGCGGCAGGTTTCGGCGTGATCAACGGCGCCGGCAAGGCCGCCCGGCTGCAGGATTTGGGAAGCATCGATGTCCGCCGGCCAAGCGCAGTCGAGACGCTTCTTGTCAGCACGGACACGCGAACCGTCCAGATCGTCGACAACCTCTCCAAACACTTGTTTCGTTTTGACCTCGCGCGCCGCGCCGTGGCCCTCGACCCAAGCCCGAGCGCCAAGCTGCCGAAGCCGACTACCGAGTCCGATAGGATCAGGCTGAGCGAGTGGGAAAACAACATCTCTCCGAAGCTGAATGGCTTGCCTCTCGTTCTTGGCAAGAATGAAAGGAGCCGCAGCGCCGCGCTGGTGCCCGGAACCGACCGGTCTGTCCTTGGCGCCGACTGGTCCCTGCGGCTGTTCGACTCGCAAGGCAACCAAGTCTGGTCGCGCGCGCCGTCCCCGCCGTAGTCTGGGGCGTGAACGCCTCGGCTGACGGTAAACTGGTCGTCGCTGCCTATGGCGACGGCACGATCCGCTGGCATCGGGCGAGCGACGGCGAGGAACTGCTGGCTCTGTTCATCCACCCGGACGGCCAGCGCTGGATCGCCTGGACGCCGCAGGGCTACTACGACGCCTCGGCCGGCGCCGACGACCTGATCGGCTGGCAGGTCAACCACGGCTACGACCAGGCGCCCGATTTCTTCCCCGTGTCGCAGTTCCAGCAGCGCTTCAACCGCCGCGACGTGATCGCCCGCGTCCTCGACACGCTCGACGTCGACAAGGCCCTCGCGGCGGCCAACGAAGCGGCCGGCGCGCCCGCCGCCAAGGCTGCCCCCCTCGCAGCGTCGGCCCTGACGCCGGTCGTCGAGATCAAGGACCCGGCGCCGAACAGCGAGCAGACGAGCCGGCAGCTGTCTCTTTCCTACGTCGCGCGGATGACGACACCCGACCCCATTGATAAGGTCGAGGCGTTGTTGGATGGGGTGCCCGTCAAGTCCGAAGATCATGAGCTCCTGACGCAAGACGACAAGCGGGTCGGAAACCTTCGTCTGACCTTGCCGTTTTGCGACGCGAAGATATCCGTCATCGCGTACAACAAAAATGGCCCGAGCCAACCGGCCTCGGTGCAGGTTCTCTGGCGCGGGCCGGGGCGGGAGGACAAAGTCACGCTTTACGTGCTGGCGATCAGCGTCACCCGTTGCAAGGCGTCTGGGCTGCCGGAGGTTCACTTCCCTGCGAAGGACGCCCACGACTTCGTCGAATTGGCGAAAGCGGAGGCAGGCGGGCCGCTTTACGGCAAGGTCGTCCTGTATAAATATCCAAGTCTGGAGGACGAGAATGCGACGCACGATGCGATTCTGGACGGCCTCGACTGGATTCGCCGCGCGGTGGAGAATTCAAGCGACGTTGCGATGATCTTCCTGTCAGGACACGGGATCAACACTACCGATCAGCACTATCATTTCCTCCCGTACGATTATGATCCGGATCGCATTGATCGGACAACGATTTCAGACTATGAATTACAACAATATATTTCGAAGATCGGCGGCAAGACGCTGTTCTTCTTTGATACTTGCTTCTCAGGAAACGTCCTGTCCGGTAAAGGTTCAGATAGTAAGCCCGACGTGGACAAATTTGCCAACGAGTTCCACGCGGCAAAGAACGGCGTCGTTGTGTTCGCCTCCTCTACGGGCGATGAATTCTCCCGCGAGATCCCTGAGCTGAGCAACGGCGCCTTCACCAAGGCGGTCGTTGACGGAATGAGAGGCGCGGCTGCTCGTTCCGGCAGCAAGGTCATCTCGATATCCGATCTCGAGAACTACGTGTCCCACACGGTCCACGATCTCACCGATGGAAACCA
>CAVYIZ010000094.1:0-75445 GCA_963768555.1 uncultured Alphaproteobacteria bacterium | reverse complement strand
GGCGGCCGGCGCGAGGCGGTGACCGACGCCAGCATCGACATGGGGGCCGCATTCGAGGCGGGGATCAAAGAGAACTTGCCGAACGCCGAGATCACGTTCGACAAATTTCACGTCATCGAACTCGCCAACGAGGCCGTCGACCAGGTGCGGCGCGAGGAGGCGCGGAACAACTTCCAGATCAAGGGCCGGCGCTACATCTTCCTGAAGAACGACGATCGTCTGACGCAGGAGGAAAAGGAGGCGCTGTCTCGGTTGGAAGCGCAGAACCTGGACACCATCCAAGCGATGCAGATCCGCATGAACCTGCAACAGCTGTTCACGATGAGCCTCAAATGGGCTCGCCGTTTCCTCGACCGCTGGAACGCCTGGGTTCCGAGTCTGCGACCTCGCGCCGATGAAGAAGCTGGCCAAGACGATCAGCCAAGTCGGAAGGCATCCTCAGATCGATCGCCACCGGCCTTTCCAATGGCCCCCTGGAGGCGATCAACGGCAATGTCCAGGCCGCCAAGCGCAAGGCCAAGGGCTACCGAACCAAACGAAACCTCAAAGCCATCGTCTACCTCATCGCCGGTGACGTGCTCGCTAATTCACCCATTTGAAATAGCGACGAGCCAAAAAACCGCGGACCGGACTTTCCGGTGGCTGGCGATGGCGTCGACGACGCCAGGAATACTGTCGTCAACACCCAGGGGCGTTCGGACCGCCCATGACGGCGTGCACCCGGTTATGGACAGTACGTCTGGTCTGGTCGATTATTTTCGCGGAGCCGGCGGGGGATGCGATCATGGACCTCGGCGAGTGGCTGCGCGGCCTGGGGCTTGGCCAATATGAAACGTCGTTCCACGAGAACGGGGTTGACGCCGAAGTCCTGCCTGACCTGACCGACGCCGATCTCGAAAAGCTCGGCGTCCTCCTGGGGCACCGCAAGCGGCTGCTCAAAGCGATAGCTGGGTTAAGCAGCGTAGCTGGCGAGCCGGTGTCGGGTCGGCCAGCCGCCAAGCCCGAGCCGAAGCCTCACGACGCGGCCGAGCGCTGTCAGCTTACCGTGATGTTCTGCGATCTCGTGGGCTCGACCGCGATGTCGGCGCGGCTCGATCCCGAGGACATGCGGGCGATCATCGCCGCCTATCACAAGTGCTGCGCGAGCCTGATCGAGCAAAACGGTGGCTTCGTCGCGAAGTACATGGGCGACGGCGCGCTGGCCTATTTCGGCTATCCCCAGGCGCACGAACATGACGGCGAGCGTGCGGTGCGAGCCGGACTTGCGATCGTCGAGCTCGCCGGCTGGAGACGGCCGCCGGCGCGCCGCTGCATGTGCGAGTGGGGATCGCGACCGGGATCGTCGTCGTCGGCGATCTCCTGGGTTCTGGAGAGGCGCAGGAGCGCGGGGTCGTGGGGGATACACCGAACCTCGCGGCGCGGCTTCAGGGTATCGCCCAGCCCGACAACGTCGTGATCGCCGAGGGCACGCGCAAGTTGCTGGGCGACCTGTTCGAACTCGTGGACCTCGGTCTCCAAAACCTCAAGGGCGTCGCCGCGCCGACGCGCGCCTACTGGACGGTGCGGGAAAGCGCGCAGGAGAGATCAAGCTCCAGATCGGGCTGGCGAACGCCCTCATGTACACCAAGGGTTACGCGGCAATCGAAACAAAGGACGCGTTCGAACAAGCGCGCACGTTGATCGAGCGCGCTGAGGCGTTGGGCGAGGCCCCGGAAGACCCGTTAGCGCCGTTTTCGGTCATTTATGGCTTCTGGCTCGCAAACGCGGTGGCGTTCAAGGCCGATGCGGTGCGTGAGCTCGCGGCGCAGATCCTGTCGCTGGCGGAGAAGCAGGGAGCGGCAGTCCCGCTCGCGATGGGGCATCGCATGCTTGGCTTTTCATTGGTGTATTCCGGCGACCTCTCGGAAGGACGAGCGCATCTCGATCGCGCGATCGGGCTCTACGACCCTATTGAGCATCGTCCAAAGGCGACGCGATTTGGCGTAGATGTTCGCGCGCAAAACTTGAGCTATCGGTCGCAGGCTTTGTGGATGCTCGGCTATCCTGGGGCCGCTCTCGCGGACGCTGAATTCGCGCTCAAGGATGCGCGCGAAATCGGCCGCGCCGTCACTTTGATGTATGCGCTTATCTTCGCGTCGATGACCAATATCCACTGCAGAGATTACGCGACAGCAACCGCGCACGCCGATGAAGTTGTCGGGTTGGCGAATGAAAAAGACGCCCCGTTCTGGAAGGCGGGCGGAATCGCGCTCCAAGGTTGCGCATTAGCCTTGACCGCCTCGGACGCAGTCCACATGATCACCTCCGGGGTCACCGCGTACCGGTCAACGGGAGCAACGCTATGGGTGCCGGTGTATCTATCGTATTTGGCGAAGGCTCATGCGGACCTCGGACAATTCGACGACGCGCGGCGTTGCATTGGCGAAGCGATGACGGCGACGGAGACGTCCGGGGAAAGGTGGTTCGAGGCGGAGCTCCATCGCGTCGCCGGCGAGATCGAATGGATGTCGCCCGAACGGGACGCCGCGAAGGCGGAAACGCATTTCGAACGCGCGCTCGAAGTCGCGCGCGCGCAGCAGGCGAAGTCATGGGAGCTTCGCGCGGCGACGAGCCTTGGCGCATCGTCCCAGCGCATCAGATGGCCTTGGATGGCGTTCTCACGCAGCACCATTGTCATGGGATCGTGGACGTGAGGGGGCGCAACGTCGCCGTGCACGTCGACATTCTTCAAATAAGTCTGTTTTCGGGACCGTTGATCATCGCGTTTCTGAAATGGTGCCAGACACACCCACCTGCAAGTGCTGGAAAACGTCAGATGAGACCGCGTAGGGCGCAGCCTCGAAGCGCGGCGACGCCGATGAGGATGACAATACCGCCCGCTTCATCCCTAACACGGATTTTGTGGCCCGGCTCGTCAAACGTCTTCGCCAGTTCGGCGATCTTCGGCCAGGCCGCACTGGCGTCAGGCAAAGCAATCGCTTGCTCCGCCGCAATGATCGCGCCGTCCTTCAGCACTTCGAAATCATAGGCACCCATGGCTACCCCGTCCTCAGCCGGACCCGCACCGGGGGTCGGTCCAAATAACAGCTTAAAAGTGAGTACGCGGCCGCTTCGCGTGCCGGCTACGTAGCCCTACGCAACCAAGATTGCGGCCAGATGAAGGTTTTGTGCGAGGTTAATTGAAACCCGCTGCCAACCAGCGAACCCTCGACCTGGCGCGCGACGGCTTCAGCGGCCTCAGATCAGACAGTCGTCGACGCGGCCCCAAGGGGGGCGCGATTTACTCGGCGACGTGCAGGAGCCGCTTGCCCTCGTTGCGACCTTCAAACAGCCGCCGCAGCGTCGCCGGCGCGCTCTCCAGGCCATGCTGCACGTCGACCCGGCTCTTGATCTTGCCCGCCTGCACCCAGCCGGCGAGCGCACTGATCGCCTCTGGCGTGCACTTCATGTATCGAACACGATGAAGCCCTCCATGCGCCCGCGCCGCGAGATCAGGTTGATGTAGATGTAGTTCTTCGGCCTTGCGGCGGCTCGGTCGCGTTGTAAGGCGACGCCCAGAAATACGTGAATCCGGATTCGATGTTTAACTGGACTGTCGCGTTGATGGATTTATGTTCGCGAGGACATCGGTTATGTTTGGTAAATGATAGACGAATTACCCGTTCGTATCCGGTATGAAGCCGTTCGTTCCTCGCTGGATGAGCGAGGTCGACGTTTGGCCGCCGCGGCGGAGGCGAAGGCGGCGGGTTACGGCGGGATCGCGGCGACCGCGCGCGCGACGAAGGTCGCGCGAAGTACGATCGGACGCGGTCTGAAAGACCTGCGCGATCCCGCTTCGTTGACCGGGAAGATACGTCGCGCGGGCGGGGCAGTCCTCGGTTGACGACCAAGGACCCGACTCTTTTGGAAGACCTTCAAGGATTGCTCGAGCCCGCGACGATGGGTGATCCGATGCGACCGTGGCGATGGGTCTCCAAGAGCCATGAGAAGTTGGCGACGGTGCTTCGCGGGATGGGTCACAAAGTGAGTTCCTTGAGCATTCCCAAACTTCTGGCGGAGCTGAAATATTGTCGCCATTTCAACCGCAAGACCAAGGAAGGGAGCAGCCATGCCGATCGCGACGCCCAGTTCGAATACATCAACGCCAAGGTGAAAGCGTTCCAGGCCGCCGATCAACCCGTGATTTCCGTCGACACGAAGAAGAAAGAGTTGATCGGCGAATTCAAGAATGGCGGCAGCGACTATGGGCCCCAGGGCAAGCCGATCGAGGTCAACACTCACGACTTCGAGGATGCGGAACTGGGCAAGGTCATCCCCTTTGGAGTTTACGACATCGGCGCCAACGAGGGCTATGTCAGTTTGGGGATCAACCATGACACCGGACAGTTCGCCGTCAACGGCGTTCGCCTCTGGTTGGATCGGATGGGCCGCGGACGTTATACCGCGATGACCCGATTGATGATTGCGGCCGATGGAGGGGGTTCGAATGGTTCGCGGCTTCGGCTCTGGAAGGTGGCCCTTCAACAACTCGCCGACGAAACAGGCCTGACCTTACACGTCTGCCATTATCCGCCCGGCACTTCCAAGTGGAACAAGATCGAGCACCGGATGTTCTGCCACATCACCCAGAACTGGCGTGGAACGCCGCTCACAAGCGTTATCGTCGCGATCGAACTGATCGCGAACACCACAACCAAGACCGGCCTGACGATCCGCTGCGAACTCGATGCCCACGCCTATCCAAAAGGCATCAAAGTCTCCGACGAGGAAATGGCGACCCTCAACATAACCCGTGATCCCTTTCATCCCGAATGGAACTACGCTATCGCGCCGAGAAATTCGACCTGATGCGATAGTTTTTGGGCGTCGCCTAAGTCGCGATCGCGCCGCAGAGCACCACCCGCCCTCGCATCGCGAGCCGAGCCAGCGCCGCGTCGAGGATGTCGCCGCCGACGTTGTCGAAATTGATGTCGATCCCGTTGGGGCAAAGCTCTTCAGCCGCGCTTTCACGTCCTCCGACTTGTAGTCGGCCGCCGCGTCGAAGCCGAGTTTCGGTCAGCCAGCGGCATTTCTCCGTCCCGCCCGCGATGCCGATCGCGCGGCACTCCTTGATCTTCGCGATCTGACCGACGACCGAGCCCGTCGCGCCGGCCGGACCGGAGACAACGACGGTTTCGCCTGCTACAGGACGGCCGACGTCCAGGCCGAAATACGTGGTGACGCCGTTTGTGCCGAGCACGCTCATCGCCAGCTCCAGCGGCGTCTCGGGGGACAGCTTGTTTAGGCCCTTGGCTGATCTTCAACAGTTGGAAAAACTAAGCCTCTGAAATCGAGCGCAAAAGGATCCCTGTGCCGATGACGTGGCACTACACTACCGAATCTTAGCGTGGATTAGGCTTTTTCGGTCCGACGCAAGCGGACGTGGACGATCTACAGGTCGTCCGAGCCGGCACGAGGACGCCGCGGTGCGCCCGGCCGAGGCCCTCCGTGCCGAAATACATGCGAATCCGGCACCGACTCAATCTTGGTGCGCGCATCATCCGCTTAAACAACAATAAAATCAATGGACTCAAATGAAAACGTGGCACTACATTTTCGAGCCTGGCACCTATTGGCAGTAGTTATATCAATACCTTACGCATACGACGCACGCTCCAACTGTAGAAGATCAGCTTGGGGTTCAGCACGGCGTAGTCCTGCCAGCCAGTCGTGCTGAAAACGATGTTGCCAACAGCGAAGCAGGGCGCGTTCGACGCCGCGATCCGGCCCGCGCCGCCCGAGCGGACGACCTCGCCGATCTTGACTGCCGGCACATACGTGTCCGTGGCGAGCCACATTCGCTACGCGGGATCGCAGGAGAGCATAAGCGTGCGCACAAGCACTTCGCCCTCGCGGGGCGCGGGAGCGTCGGTCTCGACGAATTGGAAGTCACTGTCATGGATCGCTCCGTGCGGACGGCGCGCGAACAGCCACTGGCGGTTTTTCATTTCGGTCCTCCCTGGGCGAATGGAGCGTTCTCGATAACACGTGGGGTGGCCAGGCGCGCCCCGCCTAAACGTCCTGAACATAACATGGCGCGGCTTGGCTGTGGCTCTCGGCGGAGGCAATTCTTGCAGTCAACTGCACTAACTCTCCGCCGAGAGGCGGATCACCACCGAACGTCGCGGCCCGTGCGGTCCACGAGCAAGGGATTTGAGGACTGTCGGGTAGGCAAATAGGCTTTGGATCATGAAAATCCTTGTCATCGGTTCCACCGGCCCGCAGGGGCGGGAATTCGTAGCGCAGGCTGTGGCTGCGGGGCATGCCGTTTGCGCCTTTGCACGCAACCCTCGGTGACGGTCTGTCTGCTCGAGGCGGGCGGCGACGGCAAGGGCGTGCTGATCCGCGCTCCGGCCGGCACTGCGCTCATGCTTCCGGGGCGGCCGAAAAAAATCAACAACTGGGCTTTCGAGACTGTCCCGCAGGCCGGTCTCAACGGCAGGCGAGGCTATCAGCCGCGCGGCAAGGCGCTCGGCGGGTCCAGCGCCATCAACGTCATGCTGTATATCCGGGGGCATCGCTCCGACTACGACGACTGGGCCGGGCCCGGATGCAAGGGCTGGTCCTATCGCGACGTCCTGCCTTATTTCCTGCGCGCGGAAGCCAACCAGAACGGGGCCGACGCGTGGCACGGGGATTCCGGCCCGCTCCAAGTCTCCAACCAGAGAAGCCCGCGCGCGATCACGGACGCCTTCATCCTCGCGGCGGGCGAACTCCAGATTCGGACGAACCCCGATTTCAATGGCCCGGATCAGGAGGGGGTCGGCCTCTATCAGGTGACCCAGTTTCACAGCCCCGAGAAAGCCGGCGAGCGCTGCTCGGCTGCGGCCGCCTATCTTCATCCCAATGAAGGTCGCGCCAATTTGACCATCGTGACCGGGGCGCACGCGACAAAGGTCGAATTCGAGGGCAAGCGGGCCAAAAGCGTCCGATATCGGATCTGGGGGAACGAGCAGAGCGTCGCGGTGAACCGCGAGATCATCCTTTGCGGCGTCTTCAACTCGCCCCAGCTTCTGCAATTGTCAGGCGTGGGCCGGCCGGAAGATCTGCGCCGTCAGGGCATCGAAGTCGTGCATGAACTGAACGGCGTCGGTCAGAACCTGCGCGACCATCCCGATTTCATCCTTGCCTATAAATCGAAAGACACCGACCTGCTCGGCCTCGGCCCCGTGGGGGCCGTCAAACTGGTGAAAGACATTCTCCGGTGGCGGAAGGATGGGACCGGCCTGATCGCGTCCCCGGGGGCCGAGGCCGGCGGCTTTCTGAAAACCGACACGTCTCTCCCGAGGCCCGACATCCAGCTTCATTTCGTCGTGTCGATCATCGACGACCACGTGCGCAAGCTCCATTCCGGGTATGGGTTCTCCTGTCACGTCTGCGTGCTGCGGCCGAAATCCTTTGGCGAAGTATTCCTTCAGAGCCCCGATCCGATGGCCGCGCCGGGCATCGATCCAAAATTCCTGTCCGATCCTGACGATCTCCAGGTGCTGGTGAAGGGCGCGAAGATGACCCGGGCCATTCTCGAAGCGCCGGCCCTGGCCAAATACCGGCACAAGGAGCTCTACACGAAAGACGGCATGACCGACGCCGAATGGGAAAGCCATATGCGCGCGCGGGGCGATACGGCGTATCACCCCGTCGGAACATGCAGGATGGGGATCGACGACGGGGCGGTCGTCGACCTGCAATTGCGCGTGCGCGGCCTCGAGGGGCTGCGCGTCGTCGACGCCTCGGTCTTTCCGACCCTGATCGGCGGAAACACCAACGCCCCGACGATCATGATCGCGGAGAGGGCGGCCGACATGATTTTGGACAAGCCGCCGCTCGCGCCTGTGCACTGAAAGCGCTTGATTTCCCTTGTGCAACCGGATTGATGGTTGACACTTTGGACCGGATACATGGTTGACACTTTTGGCCACTTACGCGGCCGGCTGTTGCTGCTGCTCTTCCTGTGGGATTGTGGGCAACGCCTCAGCGTTGTCCACAAGTCCACAGGCGGGCGGCCGCGACAATTTCCGGCGGCGAAGGCGGCCGCTTTTGTCGAGGAATCCGAGTTCGACGTCGGCGTAGCGAACCCGCAATTCGCCCGCCTCGGTCTCCTCGATCGCCACGGGCTCGCCGACCAGGGCCTCGCTGACGAAGATCAGGTCGCCGGCCCATTTGATCACGCCGTTCGAGCGCACGCGCCGCACGGCGCAGTCGTCCGGATAATCGGGCTCGCGCAGGGCGCAAGGATAAGCGCGATCGGAGGCGCGATAGAGCGCCGCCGGCGTCTCGAAATCCAAGGCCTCGTGCGGCCGTTCGTGGTTGTAGACGGCGCGGAACTCGTCGAAGCGGCGCTGCTGCTCGGCGAGCGTGGCCGCCGGCGGGTCGGCGGCGTCCGCCTTCAGGGTCCGGTGCATGCGCTCGTGGCGGCCGTTCTGCGTCGGTTTGCCCGGCTCGATCCGTTCGGGGCGCACGCCGAGCTTGATCCACCACACCGCAAGCCGCGACAGCCCGCCTGCGCCGACCGACGCGAACGGCGGCCCATTGTCCGAGCGGATCGCAAGCGGCAACCCGAACTCGCAGAACGCCGCGTCGAACACCGGGCGCACGTGCTCCCCGTCGGTCTGCGCCACCGCCTGGCAGCGCAAGAGATAGCGGCTCATCGCGTCGCTGATCGTCAGCGGATCGCAGCGCTGGCGGTCGCCCGTCATAAACCAGCCCTTGAAGTCGGCGCACCACACCGCGTTGGGCCCGTCGGCGGCCAGGAACGGCGAAGAAAAGGGCGGACACCGCCTGCGCGGCCGACGCGATTGGGTCAGCCCCTCCTTGCGCAGCCAGTCGCCGATCGTGCTGAGCGCCGGCGGCGCGACATCCGGCAAGCGGTCGGCGAGCGTCCTGCGCAGCTTCTTGGGACCCCAGGTCGGATGCCGCTCGCGCAGCGCCAGCGCCGCCGCCACCAGCTCCTCGTCGCGCGCCCGCCCATGGCGGATCGGCGCGCGGCTGCGCTCCTTCAACCCCTCCGCGCCTTCCGCCGCATAGCGCGCCAGCCATTTGTAGCCGGTCTGGCGGCTGATCCCGAACGCGGCGCAAACCTCCGTCATCACCGCCTCGTCCTCACTCGCCGCAATCACAAATCGCATCCGCTCGTCCATCGCGCAGGTCTCACTCCAAGGCATCGGCGGGGCCCTCCTCGCCGTGCAATAGACCTGTCAACGATGTATCCGGTCCAATCCGTCAGCGATCTTACCGGATCGTACACCCTCTCGTCGCGCTTGCGGGGAGAGGGTCGGGGTGAGGGGCTACGCCGAACAGCGGTGGTCCGCGTCGCCCCTCATCCGGCGCTTCGCGCCACCTTCTCCCCGCAAGCGGCGCAAGCGGAGAGAAGGGACCCCACCCCCATGACCGATGGGACATCAAGCACATCCCGCCGGCCTCCCATCAAGTGGCCCCCGTCGTGCAGTCGTCTGCTTCAAAGTTCGGGATGGTGGCCCTGTACGATCTGCCGGGATGGGCAGTAAGTATCCCCCGGCAAAGCCGGGGGCTTTAGGATGTGAGCCGCTCAAAGCGGCTGAAGACGCCGCTGACGCGGCTTCAACGGGAGGGGGGCGACGGATAGCTCTGTTCCTGCGGAACGGCAAAATCCGAGATTGCCGTTTCGCCAAGCGCCGCACGAGACCAAGCGACGCCCTCGGTTGATGGGGCAGATCCTATCTTGCAATTCAGTTTTGCCCCTTCCCTCGGTTTAGAACTGGCACGCATCAAGAGAGACCGCGCGAAACGTCAATCTGCTACTGCCACCCCGGCATAGCCGGGGGGTCTCCCGCTTACGCTAGAGGAGAAGGCCCAGGCGGACCTCACCAAGCTCAAGTCCGGCAAGCCCCTCAAGGTGAACCACCTCAGGCCCGAGGTGTCCAACGCTCAGACGATCGCGCTCGACATCAAGGCCAAGGCCAAGGCAGCCGAGCAGGAGCGGCCGGACGAGGGGGGAGGAGAAGCTGGATGCGTGGCTCAAGAAGGTCGGCAAGATCAAGAAACCTGTCGTGCAGGCGTCTGCACGACCCGGGCTCCGGCGCAGACGACGACACCAATCGACACGCCGAGTTGTTGCAACCCAATCTGGAAGACAGCGGACGGCATCTTCGACAAGATGCGATGGTCCCACCCCAAGGACACCTGTCACGTGGTGCACACCCCTACGGGCTATCAGACGTGACGGGTAGCGATGGAGCATTGGGCGAAGCGCGAGCCTAACCGGACGTACGGCGGTAGCGATCAGTAGCGATTTGTCGAACCTCTTATCGGCGGGCCAACGCGCTCGTCTCGCGGACGCGAGTTAACGCCATGCGACGCCCTGACCGGGACGGGACGGCGCCTGCGCAGCTAATGACTGCTGCAGATAAAGGGGTTATGCGGCTGGCGCTTCGTTCCGCGCGCCGGAGCAAAATCCGGTCCCTTGTCCGGTCTCTCGCGCTTCCTGAATAGGTGGGCACGGTACGTCGGTAAGAGCAGAAAACGCAGCAATCGCCGGATTTGGGTTTGAGAAGCGCTCCGCAGCTCCTGCATTCGTAAAAGAACTGGCAGGCATCGGTCGGCATCGTTTGCGTCGCCTGATGACCGCAATGTGGGCAAGTGATGGTGGATTCGAAGCTGCATCAGCGTCATCGGACGAGTTTGAAAACTGGCGGCTAGAAGTTCGGTTCCGCATACCACGGTCGGCGACTTGACTCCATTCAGGACGGCGGACGGTCTCTTGAAGTCGACGCACACGGCGGCTCGTACATGCAGACGCCTGCACAGACTCTTCCGCGCCCCGAGGGGGATCACCATCGAACCTTGCGCCCGGCGCGGTCCAGAAACCACAGCCCGGACTTTCCGACCTGGCTGGCGATCGCGTCGACGACGCCCGGGATGCTCACGGCGGGCCGAAGCGGCCTTCGGTCCGAAGCGGGATCACCGTACCTCGTCAATCGGAGCTGGCCTTCCGAAGCGATTTGGCGGGCGGAATGACGGGCGCGGCCGGGCAAGTTGTCACTCTGGCGTGCTACCCGCGCGTTAGCGGACGCCGCGTCTGCGGTATATTGAATATGTCTCCGGGCTCATTCGGGGCGCGCAACAGCGGGGAAGCGTCATGACAAAGCCTACCATCAGACCCACGATCCCGCGCGGCCTCGTCGTTGTCACTGGCGGGTCCGGCTACATCGCCGGCTACTGCATCGCTCAGCTTCTCAGCGATGGCTGGCGCGTTCGCACGACTGTGAGGAATATTATACGGGCCGAGGAAGTGCGCGCGATGATCGGCAGGATTGCGGCGAACGCGGGAGCAATCGAATTCGTGGTAGCCGATCTCAACTCAGATGATGGCTGGGCCAACGCGGTCGCAGGGGCTGATTACGTGCTCCATGTGGCGTCTCCTGTCCCGGCGGTCGACCCGAAAAGCGACGACGAACTGGTTCGTCCGGCGCGCGACGGAACCCTTCGCGTACTCAAGGCTTCGCGCGACGCGGGAGTGAAGCGGGTAGTCATGACCTCCTCGTTCTCGGCGATCATCTACGGCAGGGGAGTTCGTGAGAAGCCTTTCACAGAGGCGGATTGGACTGACGAGACGAACCGCAACGACACATCGCCCTATGATCGGGCAAAGACTATCGCGGAGCGCGCAGCGTGGGCATGGCACAAAGCTGAAGGCGGGGGGCTCGAACTCGTTACCGTCAACCCCGGCCTGGTTCTCGGCCCAGTTCTCGGGTCAGATTTTTCCGCTTCGCTTGAGTTGGTCAGGAAGCTCTTGGACGGCTCGATACCCGCGTTGCCACGCTTTGGCTTTTCGCTGGTCGACGTGCGCGACATCGCGGTGCTTCAATTGTTGGGGATGACCACGCCCTCGGCTGCGGGGCAACGCTTTATCGGCTCGTGCGATTACTACTGTGTGGCCGACATTGCCGAAATCCTCAAACAGGGCTTGGGAGACAAGGCGCGGAAAGTCCCGTCCATTTCTGTCCCAGATTTTTTGTTCCGCGTGACTGCGGTCTTCGACCCGGTTGCGCGGGGGCGGCTGTACGAGCTGGGGAAGGCGCGACAAGTCTAATCGGAAAAGGCGCGCCGAATGTTGGGGTGGGCGACGCGGCCGGTCTCAGAGACCATCCTCGATACCGCCAGAAGCCTTCAAGCGCAGGGCCTGGTGTAGGTTGAGCACTTCTCGGGGCACTCGACCAAAGTGTGCACACGCAGACGGGTCGAGGCGCTTTCTGATCGCTTGCCGCCGTGAGACTTGGGGCCGCGCGGTGCTCCTCACAACGTGAGGCCAGGACGTTTGCCGCCTGACAGAGCTGGGGATGCTGTCCTCAACGCCACGGGGCGAGCGGGGGCCGCCCATGTCAGTGCGCACCCATGCCGGCGCGACTATCGCGAAACCACTGGCTCGTCTGAACTTGGATGAGCCTGCTTCGAAATTCGCGACATCAAGCCAGCTGACGAACCCAAAGGGCGACTGACCTGGCGGAGGGACCGTGGCGTTTCACGGGGTCAGCAATTCGGTGCGGTACTTCGGAGCGAGCGCCTTGGCCCTCTTCATCCGCTCTTCCACTTGATCCTTGTCGAGCCTGGGGGCGGCGACGAGCGGCTCTCCAGCGGATCGCCAACCGCGAGAAAGAATTCCTCCTGCCCCGCCGGCGTGCACATGCAGAGCATATGCGCCGTGCCGCCAGATGAATTTGTGAACCTGTGCGGCGCATTGGCAGGGATATTCACGGTCGATCCGGCCCGGACGATCGTGGTCTCGCCGCGAAAGGTGAACTCAAGCTCGCCTTCGAGCAGCGTGAACATCTCCTCGAAATCGTGGCGATGCGGAGGCGGGCCGCCGCCGTCGGGCACGACCATGTCAATCAGGCAATAGCGTCCGGCGGTTTGGTCGCCGGAGACCAGGATGCTGTAGACGCCGCCCGCGACCGCGACATGCGGGACGTCGGAGGCTTCCGGATCGGTGACCGTCAGCTTGCGGTCACGGTCGTCGGCCGGGATTGCGGAACTGGACGATCCTGCAGGCTGGGACATGTTTTGCGTCTCCTCGTGGAACGTCCTGAACATGACATGGCGCGGCTCGTCGCGCACTTCCCTGGGCTGTGGCGCTCGGCGGAGCAGCAGCAGTTGGCGTGAAGCGCACGGGAACAGTCGTGCAATCAACTGCACCATCGAGCTCCCGCCGAGGCGGATCACCACCGAACCTCGCGGCGAGGCGGCGGTCGTTACTGGGCCAGGCCCGCCTTCCGCAGGCCCTCGACGAACCGCTCGAAATCCTCAGGGTTCTTGTAGGGGAGCACCTTGCGACGCTGTTCGATGGAGTAGTTCGGGTTGACGCGCAGCAATTCTCGGCACGCTTCGCGGGCCTCCTCGACGAGGCCCAGCTCGCCGTAGCTTGCGGCGAGCAGGCCGCGAGACATATCGGTGTCGGGGTTGCGCAGGATGCGCCGCTTCAGCAAGCCGACAGCCTCGGGATAGCGCTCCAAAAAGGTAGGCCGCCCGGGCCTGGTAGTGCAGCCATATGTCGGGGAAATAGGGGTCAAGGGCGACCGCGCGCTCGAAACATTTGAGAGCCTCTTCGGACCGGCCGACATAGTACAGGATGACGCCGAGCATATTGTGCCCGTCGGCGGAGTTTGGATTGAACGCAATCACTTTCTCGGCCGCGCTCACCGCCTCGTCGTAGCGGCGAGCCCAAAGACGGTCATAGCGAGTGCCCAAAGCGCATGAGGGTGTCGTTCATCAAGTTGCACCGCCTGTCGCGCGGTTTTCTCAGCCTCTTCCAGGGCCAGCGCGGGCGAGGCGCTCCAATTGTTCGAGTAGTCGACCACGAACGCCGCCGCGAGGTAGGCGTATGCGGGGGCAAAGCGGGGATCGAGTTCAATGGCGCGCCGCAGCAACATCTGTCCTTCGCGGTTGGCTTCCTTCTTCGTGAGCAGCCAAAACAGCTCGCGTCCGCGCAGGAAGCAATCGTAGGCTTCCAGATTGTCGGTATGCTCGGCGGCGATGCTTTGCCGGTCGCCCGCGCTGAGATTGAGCGCGAGCGCGGCGACGATCTGGGTCGTCACGTCGTCCTGAACGGCGAAAATGTCGGTCAGGTCCCTGTCGAACCGCTCCGCCCACAGGTGGCCGCCGGTCGTGGCGTGGATGAGCTGCGCGGTGATCCTGACCCTCCCGCCCGATTTGCGCACGCTGCCTTCCAGGACATAGCGCACGCCGAGGCTCTTGCCGACCTCGCCGATGTGGACGTTCCTGCCCTTGAACGTGAACGAGGAATTGCGAGCGATGACGAAGAGCTGCGCGAGCTTCGACAGGGCGGTAATGATGTCTTCCGAGATGCCGTCGGCGAAATATTCCTGCTCCACGTCGGGAAGCCGGCGACGTCGATGTTCTCTTTGATTGTAAAAGGAACGCCGTGCAGCGGCCCGAGCGCCTGACCCGTCGCGACCTTGCGATCCGCTTCGGCTGCGTCGCGTCGCGCTTCCTCGGCGAGTGTTTTCGCAATCGCGTTGAGGCCCGGATTGACAGCATTGATGCGGCGCAGATGCGCTTCGACGACCTCAGTGCATGAAAAGTCTTTCTGCGCAATACCCCCGGCCAGTTCGCGGGCGGACAGGGTCCATTCGGTCATGCCTTCTTCCCCTCGCTCGCTGATCCGAGCGGGATCGCCCTGCGCACGGTAGATGTGCCGTGAGAGCCGGCCGATGCCCCACAGGTGACTCACAGTTGACTCAGGACTGGCATCGACGGGTGTCCGCCGGAAGGCGCTCAAGGCCGCCTAGGACTCTCCCAGGGCCGTAGAAGCGGATTGCGCCCAATCGCCCGCCGTTAGCCCGCCAGCGCCGCCTTGATCCGCTGCACGGTCCCCACGCCCACCCCATGCAGGCCCGCGAGCTTTGCAATCCCGCCCGCCCGGCCCGCAAAGCCCGCCCTGATGGCCACCTCCTTTTCGGCTTCGATTGGTGGCCTTCCTAGCGTCTTGCCCAGCGCCTTGGCGCGCTCCAGGGGTGCGAACCAAAGTGGTGCAATTAGGCGGCGAGATTTTGTGAGTTTTGGGGGCTGTTCCGGTTTGCTACGGGGACGGCGGTTCGGCCGAGGTTTTTCCAATCGGCGTCCCAGTCGCCGTTTATTCGGGTTATCCGCAAAGCGAGCATGTATTCCGCGTGCTCGACGCGCCACCAGGCGCCGGGCCGCTTGAGACGTTGTTGGGCGACGTAGCGATGCGCGCTTTCGATTTCGCCCGATCCGATCGGCAGTCCCTCGGCCAGCGCCTGTCGATAGTTCAACTGGTTCTTGCGGCTGCTCAAATAACGATGGCATCGGCGCACCGGCGCTTGTTCGTCGTCGACTTCAGGCGCTTCGCAATGACCGACGAGCGACCGCAATGTCATCTCCAGACGCCCGTCTCTGAGCGCGTCCTTCTGCGCCTCGATCCAGGTTTCCCGAGCGGCGGCGTCGGGCGCGATCGCTTCCGCGGCGGCGCTCAAATACTCGCAAACATGATAGAAATCGATCAGGTAGCGGCCTTGATCGCCAAATTGCTCCTCGACTTGGCCCACAATCCATGGCGCGCCATCGCCGACCGCGTGGACCCGCGAGTTCGCCCCGAAGCCGGCGCGAACCGCGCAGGCCAGCAGTTGCCGCCCGGCCGCCTCCGCGCCGCCCTCGATCGAGCCGGCGTAGACCGGCGTCCGGCTCCCCTGGGCGTGCGCCAGCGAAAGCTTCGCCTCTCGCCACGACAGGTTCTTGCCCTTGCGTTTGTCTTTCTCATCCCGACCCGGCTCGACGATCGGAACCATGCCGCCGTCAGTTTCCACGACGATCGGCTTACTGAGGCCTGGACCTTCCGGAAATTCCAAATCCGCTCGACCGGCTTCGAACATCGACTGGCCATGGGCCAACGTGATCCGCTGGATCGTGCTCTCCCCAATCTCGAAGCCGTAATGCTCCCGCAGCTTGCTTCGAACTTGCGCGAAGGGTTGATCGGCGGCGAAGTCGACGATGACGCGTTGCAAGGGGCGCGAACAGCCCGAGGGGCTGACTTTCGCGCTGCGCAGAAACGGGCGCACACGCTCGTTCTTGAACCGATATTGCGGCTCCTGGACCTCTATCTCGCCGAATTTCGTATGCCAGCGGACTTTTTTCACCTTGGCGATGCATCTGAGGTTGCTGACGAATTTCCCTCTCCGTCACCTCCGCCTGCCTCTCCGCCCAGCCCAGCAGCGCTTCGCGTCCCAAACGCCGCGTCTCCTCGACCAACCGCTCTTCCGCAGCGTCCGCCTCCTTCAAATCGCCTTCGCTATTCTCTACCGTCAGGGCTATCGACGCGACACGGTTTCGAACATCAGGATGGCTGCGCAAAAAGGCAAACAGCGCTTCATCGCTCAAATCCGCGCCCGTCATCAGCTTCGTCCTCCCAAATCACCTCCGACAAAGCTTACTCCGCATCGAGTTGAATCGCACCCGTCCGGCGCGTCCTGTTCTCGATGGCCTCGGCCCTCCCCTGCACCGATGCCTACGCAACGGCTTGGGCGGCGCTCAACTAAAGCCGCCTGACAAACCCTCGGCCCACCGGAGACTCTCAAACCTCATGCCCCGCCAAGCAGGACCCAGCGTCCAGCCCCAGGCTGGATGATAACCCGCGCCCGTAGCCGGCCGCAAAAACTCGACACGCCGCCTGTGAACGGCGATACCCAGGGAAAAGCATGGTTTGAGAAATGCGGGCTAGGCTCCCCGATTCTGCGCAAGTTGGGTTAGATCGCGTAGGCCGGCGGATCACGCGCCGAGTTGAGTGCAACGAGGGATGGCGGCGAGGCGCTTGCCGGTCCGACATCCAAGGAGCCGGCCGGATCCACGGGTCCGGCCGCCCGCTCGGCCGCCCTGCCATGTCACGCAGCGCCCTGGATTCCAGCATTCGCGGGACTTACACGGTGCTTTCGTGTATGGTCGCCTCTTTCACTTTGACGGGACACACCACTGGAGTCGAGAGATGCGAAAAAGACGATGGTCTGAAAACAGCCTCGGCCTAGCCAACCGCTCGCCGACGCCCTACATTATCGACCTGCGGAGCTGGGTGGCGCGTCAGGACAACATTCCTCGGGGCCGTACGATCCCTATGGGAGCTGTCCCTGCCCTCGCTCGTGGGCTTTGGCACACGGCGCCCACCTACTTACGTAGGCGCCCGGGATCACCGTCCAACGGCCGTCTCGGCTCCGCGCTGGTTTTATTACGGATTGGCGGAACGCCTTGAGTTCGACCGACGCCAGTCCGAAAGCTCTTCTCCGCCGGCAGGCGCTTGCGCGGCGGAAGGAGGTTGCGCCGGACGCGCGGACGCGCCTCGCCGAGCGGCTGGCGATGGAAGGGGTGCGTCTGGCGCGGCTCTGGCGGCCCGCGGTGGTTTCCGCCTTCCACCCGATCCGCGAGGAGCCCGACACCCTCGCGCTCCTCGACGCGCTGGCGACGGAGGGCTACGCGACCGCATTGCCAGCGGTCGTCGGCCGCGGATCTCCTTTGACCTTTCGCCTTTGGCGACCCGGTGAGCCGACGCTTCCGGGCGGAGTGGGCATTCCCGAGCCGCTCGACTCGGCGCCCGGCGTCGACCCGGATCTCCTGTTCGTGCCGCTCGCCTGCTTCGACCGGCGAGGCCATCGCATCGGGTACGGCGCGGGCTACTACGACCGCAGCCTGGCGCGGCTGAGAGCGGCCAAGAGAATTCATGCGGTCGGAGTCGCTTACGGGGTTTGCGAAGTTGCGGCGGCGCCTTATGAGGCGCATGACCAAAGCCTGGACGCCATCGTGACGGAGCACGAGACCATTTTCATCAGAGAGCGCTGAATGCGCCTCCTTTTCATTGGCGACGTTGTCGGGCGCTCCGGGCGCGCGGCGGTCATTCAGCAGGTCCCGCTTCTGCGTGCGCGCTGGAGCCTCGACTTCGTCATCGTCAACGGCGAGAACGCGGCCGGCGGGTTCGGCCTCACCGAGTCGATTTTCGAAGAGTTCCTGGAGGCGGGCGTCGATGCGGTGACGCTCGGTAATCACGCCTTCGATCAGCGCGAAGCGCTGGTCTTCATCGAGCGACAGCCGCGCCTCATACGCCCGGCCAATTACCCCCCCGGCACGCCCGGGCGCGGCTCTGCGATTATCGAGAATTCTGAAGGCGCGCGCCTCCTCATCGTCAACCTGCTTGGCCGCATCTTCATGGACGCGCTCGACGATCCGTTCGCCGCGCTGGACCGGGAGCTCGCCGGCCATCCCCTCGGGAACGGATGCCATGCCGTCGTCGTCGACGTGCACGCCGAAGCGACCAGCGAGAAATGGGCGCTCGGCCACTTCGCCGACGGACGGGCGAGCCTTGTCGTCGGCACCCACACGCATGTGCCGAGCGCCGACCATCGCATTCTCTCCGGCGGCACGGGCTTCGTCACCGACGTCGGCATGACGGGCGACTATGATTCGGTGATCGGCATGGAGAAGGACGAGCCTTTGAGGCGCTTCACCCGCCGCATTCCCTCCGGCCGGTTCGAGCCGGCGCTCGGGCCGGCGACGCTCTGCGGCGTGGCGGTCGAAATTGGCCCTCAGGGGCTCGCCAAAGCCATTGCCCCGGTGCGGATCGGCGGCCTCCTGAATGCCGCCGCGCCGGATTTCTGGGGATGAAGCGCCGATGACCGCTCCGACCATCGTCTACGATCTCGACGGCACCCTCGCCGACACGGCGGGCGACCTGATGGGCGCGCTGAACGCGGTGCTGACCCAGGAAGGCCTTACGCCCCTGCCGGTCGAAAACGCCCGCTCGATGTTGGGCGCGGGGGGCCGCGCGCTGCTCGAGCGGGGCTTTGCGGCGTCGGGGCGGGAGCTTGCGCCGCTGAAGCTCGAGGCGCTGTTCGGCGACTTCCTCGCCCACTACAACAGCCACATAGCGGACCAAACGCGGCTTTACCCCGGCGTCGAAGCGGTGTTGAACGCGTTTGCGCGACAAGGCTGGCTTCAGGCCATCTGCACCAACAAGATGGAAGGCTCGGCGAAACTCCTGATGGAGAAGCTGGGCGTCGCAAGCCGATTCGCGTTCATCTGCGGCCAGGACACGTTCGGCGTCGGCAAGCCCGACCCGAAGCCTCTCATCGGCACGATCGCCGCCGCGGGCGGGGTCAGCGACCGCGCGGTCGCGGTCGGCGATTCGGTCACCGACATCAAGACGGCCCGCGCCGCAGGCCTGCCGGTGATCTGCGTGGACTTCGGCTATACCGACGTGCCCGTGTCCGAGCTTGGCCCGGACAGGGTGATCTCGCACTTCGACGAGCTCGGGGCCGCCTGCGCCGCGCTGCTCCGACCTTGAGCGCGCTCAAATTGGCGGGTACGTTGGCGTCGTTCCCAGAAGTTTCGGAAACCTTTGCGGCGCCAGGCGGGTCAACCGATGAAAATCGCAGGCTTCAAGCTCTACCATGCTCCCGCTTCCAGGAGCGTCCGGGTCAAGTGGGCGTTGCATGAAGTGGTCGGCGACGCATTCGAGGTCGAAAAGATCCAACTCTACGACGCCGCGCAGTACAGCGCCGAGTTCACCTCGCTCAATCCCAACCATTGCGTTCCCGTGCTGGAGATCCAGTGGGACGACGGCCACAGCCAGGTGATGATCGAGAGCGCCGCGATGGTCGCGTTCCTCGCGGACGCCTATCCAGAGAGAGGCCTCGCTCCGCCCCCCGGCGCCTCGCGCGAGCGCGCGGATTATCTTCAGATGATCCAGTTCGGATCGACCTCGATGGACATGATGCTCTTGCAGGTGCGCATTCACGAGCACATGCTGCCGCAGTCGGAACGCGACCCCCGGATGGTCGTGCGCTATCGAAAGAAATTCCTCGAGGAGGTCGAGCCCCAACTCGCCCGCCGACTCGAGGCGTCGCCCTATGTCTGCGGCGATACGTTCACCGCCGCGGATTGCATCATCGGCTACAATGTGTCCTGGGCGAGAGGTTACGGGCTTTGCCAGGACGAAACGTTCCGGCGCTACCTGAAGTCGCTGAGGACGCGCCCCGCCTTCGCCGCCGCCCTCGCGGATGCGCGCGAATTCTCTCCGGTCATCCCAGAGGGCGCGCCCATCATGTCGAAGTTCACGGGATAGGCGTCACGCCGCCACGGCCGGCAGACCAAGCCGTCCTTCAGTCCTTCGCGCGCTCGACGTAGCTGCCGTCCTCGGTCTGCAGGACGATGCGCGTCCCTGGGCTGATGTGGGGCGGCACCATGACGCGGGCGCCGTTCGAGAGCTTGGCCGGCTTGTAGGACGACGAGGCGGTCTGGCCCTTCATCGCCGGCTCCGTCTCGACCACTTCCAGGGTGACCCGCGGCGGCAGCTGGATCGCGACCGGCGTCTCGTTGAAGATGGACAGGATGACCTTCATGCCTTCCTGGAGCCACTGCGCCTGGTCGCCGATGACCTCGGCCGGGACAGTCAGCTGGTCATAAGTGTCGGCATTCATGAAATGGTAGCCGTCGCCGTCGGCGTAGAGGAAGTCGAAGTTCTTGTCCTCGACGAAGGCGCGCTCGACTTGCTCGGTCGTCTTGAAGCGGTCCGTCACCTTGACGCCGTCGGACAGACGGCGCATGTCGATCTGGGTCGTCGGCGTGCCCTTGCCTGGATGGAAGCTCTCGGCGGAAAGAACGACGCAAAGCTGACCGTCCTCTCGTTCGATGATGTTGCCCTTGCGGATCGCGCTTGCGATAACTCTCACGTCTTTGTCCTCGAAATCTGGCGTGCGCCGCTTTTGCGCGACGGATCGCTTCTTTTCAAGCGCCGGGTTCGCGATTGAGGCGCGCTTTATACTGATTTTGGCGGCGAAGGCCAGCAGGGACGGCCGAATCGTGTCAGGAGCCGTTGGAGTCCCGTGAGTCTGCCCGCCTCCCAGCCTTTCTGGAGCCGCGATCGCCACGCCGAACGCCGCGACCGGCTGTTGACGCGGACGCGCATTGCGGATTTCGTGCGGCGGTGGTTCGACGCGAACGGCTTCGTCGAAGTCGATACCGCCGCCCTCCAGGCTTCGCCCGGCAACGAGACCCATCTGCACGGATTTCGTACGGCGCTCGTCCGGCCGGACGGCTCGGCGAGCGAGGCCTGGCTGCATACGTCGCCGGAATTCGCGATGAAGAAGCTGCTTGCCGCCGGCGAGACGCGAATCTTTTCCCTGTCCCATGTTTTTCGCAATCGCGAGCGGACCGCGCTTGCATGCGCCAGAATTTACGATGCTTGAATGGTATCGGGTCGGGGCGCCGCTCGCGCGGCTGATGGACGACTGCGCGGCCCTCCTCGCGCTCGCCGCCCATGTGGCGGGCGCGAAATCGTTCCTATTCCGCGGCCGGGAGGCGAGTCCGTTCGAGCCGCCGGAGCGACCTCACGGTGCGCGAGGCGTTCCAACGCCATGCGGGGATCGATCTCTACGAAAGCCTCTCGGCCGGCAAGGATCCCGACACGGCGCTTCTCGCCCGTCAGGCGATCAAAGCCGGCGTCCGGGTCGCGGCGGACGACACATGGTCGGACATTTTCAGCCGCCTTCTCAGCGAGCGTGTCGAGCCCAAGCTCGGAGCAGGTCGGGCGACGATCCTTTACGGCTATCCTGCGAGCGAAGCCGCGCTTGCGCAGGTGAGCGCCGACGATCGGCGCGTAGCCGAACGTTTCGAGCTCTATTGCTGCGGCGTGGAGCTCGCCAACGCGTTCCATGAACTGCTCGACGCGGACGAGCAGCGGCGGCGGTTCGAAGCCGACATGGCCGAGCAGGAGCGCATCTATGGGACGTCCTCCCCGATCGACGAGGACTTTCTCCACGCGCTCAGCCAGATGCCCGACGCGTGCGGGGCGGCGCTCGGCTTCGACCGTCTTGTGATGCTGGCGACCGGCGCGGAGCGAATCGACGCCGTTCAGTGGACTCCCGTCTTCGACCCCGGGACCCCCGCATGAAGGAAGAGCCGGCGCTCATGCCCAAGGCTCGCGAAGCGCTCGCGAGCGTCTACGGCTTCTCCGCCTTCCGACCGGGTCAGGAGGAGATCCTGGCGGCCATTCTGCAGGGGAAGGATGTTCTTGCCGTGATGCCGACCGGCAGCGGCAAATCGCTCTGCTTTCAGCTTCCGCCCATTGTCCGCGAAGGCCTGACGCTGGTCGTGTCGCCGCTCATCGCGCTCATGCGCGACCAGGTCGCCCAGCTGCGGGAGCTTGGCGTCGAGGCGGGGAGCCTCAATTCGTCCACCGAGGTCGAGGAGCGCCGCCGAATCGCGCGAGGCGTGCGCGAACGGACGCTGCGCCTGCTCTACATTGCGCCCGAGAGATTGCTGCGCGACGAGGCGAACGCTTATCTGCGCGACGCGTCGATCGATTGCGTCGCCGTCGATGAGGCCCATTGCGTCTCTCAGTGGGGTCACGACTTCCGGCCCGAATACCTGCGGCTGCGCGCCGCCATCGAGGCGCTCGGCGGCCTTCAGACCGTCGCCGTGACCGCCACGGCCGACGAGCCGACCCGTGCGGAAATCGTCTCGAAACTGTTCGTCCGTCCGCCGCAGGTGTTCGTGCGTTCGTTCGACCGGCCAAATCTCTTTCTCGCGATGCGGCCGAAAACCAACGCGACGCGCCAGCTCGTCGAGCGGCTCGACGCCCATCGCCGGGAGAGCGGGATCATCTATTGCGCCTCGCGCCGCCGCGCCGAAGAGCTGGCCGACGAGCTTGGCCGCCGCGGCCGGCGCGCGCTGCCCTATCACGCCGGGCTCGATCATGCCGTGCGCGCTTCCAATCACGACGCCTTCCTGCGCGAGGACGACTGCGTCGTCTGCGCGACCATCGCCTTCGGCATGGGAATCGACAAGCCGGACGTGCGCTTCGTCTTTCACGCCGACATGCCCTCGTCGATCGAGGCCTATTATCAGGAAATCGGCCGGGCCGGGCGGGACGGACTGCCGGCGGACGCCTTCACCCTCTACAGCGCCGGCGACGTCGAATTGCGCCGCCGGCAGATTCTGGAGAGCGGCGCCCCGGACGCGCGCAAGCAGGTCGAGATGGCCAAGCTCGACGACCTCGTGGCGTTGTGCGAGACGGCGCGCTGCCGCCGCCAGACGCTGCTCGGCATGTTCGGCGAAGAGTCCGGCCCCTGCGGCCGTTGCGACGTCTGCAAAGGCGCGGTCCGGCTGATCGATGGGCGGATCGAGGCGCAGAAGGCTCTGTCGGCGGTCCTGCGCACGTCAGGGCGATTCTTCTTCGGCCATCTCGCCAACATCCTGGCGGGCAAGACCACGGAGGCGGTGGAGCGGCACGGACACGGACAGCTCAAGACCTTCGGCGTGGGCAGGGACCGGACTCCGGCCGACTGGCGCGGCGTCCTGCGACAGCTGCAGTCGGCGAAGCTGATCGCGCGCGACGAGGACGACCGCGACCGCCTGATCGTGACCGAAGAGGGCCGGCGCGTGCTGCGGGGCGAAGCGCCCTTCGCCCTGCGCGAGGACGTCGTCACCGCCAAAGCGCGGCGGGCGAAGCGCGCCGCCGCCGAGCCACACGAGGCGGACGCCGCGCTGCTTGCGGCGCTGAAGGGGCTGCGCGGCGCGATCGCGGCGACGCAGAAGCAGCCGGCCTACGTCATCTTTCCCGACCGGACGCTGATCGAAATGGCGAAGGCGCGGCCGGATACGCTCGACGGCCTCTCCCGCCTGCACGGCGTCGGCGCGGTCAAGCTGCAGAAATACGGGGCGGCGTTTCTCGCCGTCATTCGGGACCACGAGAATGCCTGAACTGCCGGAGGTCGAGACCGTCCGGCGCGGCCTCGAGCCGGCGATGGTCGGTGCCCGCATCGAGAAGGTTGAATTGCGGCGGAAGGACATCCGTTTCCCGTTCCCGCCCCGCTTCCGCGAGCGCCTGACGGGACGGCGGATCGCCGCGCTGGCGCGGCGGGCGAAATATCTCCTGTTCCGGCTCGACGACGGCGAGACGCTGATCGCCCATCTCGGGATGTCGGGCTCGTTCCGAGTCGAGGCCGCGGAGACGACGCCCGGCGGGTTTCATCACAAACGCTCCAAGGACCCGAAGCACGACCACGTCGTGCTGCATCTCGATAACGGCAAGATCGTCACCTACAACGATCCGCGGCGCTTCGGCTTCATGGATCTCGTCGCGAGCGAGGCGCTCGAAACCCATCCCCGGCTGATCGAACTCGGCGAAGAGCCGCTGGCCCCGGAGTTCGACGGAAGGCGCCTTGCAGAGCTGTTCGCCGGCTCGCGCGCGCCGCTCAAGAGCGCCCTGCTCGACCAGAAGCGGATCGCCGGTCTCGGCAACATATACGTATGTGAATCGCTTTTTCGCGCCCGCCTTTCCCCGCTGCGGCCGGCCGCAACCCTGGCGGACGCGGCCGGAAATCCGACCCGCGCCGCGCATGCCCTGGCCAAAGCCATCCGCGCCGTGCTCGAAGAGGCGATCGAGGCGGGCGGCTCGACCTTGCGCGACCATCGCCGCGCCGACGGCGAACTCGGCTATTTCCAGCACGGATTCTCGGTCTACGACCGGGAAGGCCTGCGCTGTCCGCGGCCCCGCTGCCGCGGAACCGTCGCCCGCCTTGCCCAATCCGGCCGGTCGACCTTCTATTGTCCGGAATGCCAGAAGTAGCGCCGTTTCCGCCGCGACGGGGTCAGCCGTTGGGGCTGCGAAATCTGTCCGAAACGCAAGGAGCTCCGCTGCTGGCGCATGGGTCAAGACCGCGTCCGACGCCTGTTTGGGCGCCGCGCTCCCTGTTCATGCGGAAAAACAGGGAGTTTTTTGCCCGTTTTCGGCCCCGACCCTCCGAGAAAGATCAATGATTCGAGAAGGTTGGGCAAAAAAAATCTGATTTTCAAGAACAGGGAGCCCCAACAGGGAGATCATTTGCGCTTATCAGGGGGCGTTTGACGCGGAACAGGGAGTTTTCAGGGCGGTCCGGAATCGCGCAGGATCGTCGGCCAGGGCTGCGCAATCCGCATGGCTTGCTGCGCGGTTGCCCAGCCTAAGCGGCGGCTATGCGTCTTCGTAAATCCGCAACGCGCTGGTGGAAGGAGTCTGGCACTTGTTACCCTGCTTGGTCGGCCGCAAGATGGCCGCACTCGACCCAAGGACTAAACCGCTCTCGCGGTAGGGGCGGCGAGGGACGCAGTCGTTTCTGAAGGGCTGAAGGCGAGAGCGAAGGCTCAAACGTGTCTCAAGATCGTTGGGTTTCAACCCATGCGAGACAGGAGCCTTCGCGATGATCGACAAGCCCATCAGCCCGTTGCGTCAGCGCATGATCGACGACATGACGGCGCGCCGTTTCAAGGAGAAGGTGCAGAAGGACTACATCCGGCACGTGAGGACCTTCGCGGCGTTTCTCGGCCGCTCGCCGGATACCGCGACAAGCGAAGACCTTCGCCGCTTTCAGGTCCACATGGCGCGGCAGCAGATCGGTGTTCCGACCATCAACGCCGCGATCGCCGCGCTGCGGTTCTTCTTCAACGTGACGCTCGAACGGCCTGACCTCGTTCGTCCTCTGACGAGCATACACAAGCCGCGCAAGGCGCCGGTCGTTTTGAGCCAGGAGGAAGTGGTCCGTCTTCTCGAAGCCGCTCCCGGTCTCAAGTACAAGGCCGCGTTCGGCGTCGCCTACGGAGCGGGCCTGCGCGTGTCCGAGGTCGCGGCGCTGAAGGTGTCCGACATCGACAGCCAGCGCATGACGTTGCGGGTCGAACAGGGCAAGGGGCAGCGGGATCGCACCGTGATGCTCTCGCCGCAACTGCTCGAACTGTTGCGCGATTGGTGGCAGGCGGCACGGCCGCAGGCCTGGCTCTTCCCGGGACAGAACCCGGTCAACCCGATGACCGCCCGTCAGCTTGACCGCGCCGTTCACGCCGCGGCGCAGGCGGCGGGGATCGCCAAGCGCGTGTCGCCGCATACGTTGCGGCACAGCTTCGCCACCCATCTGCTCGAACAGAACGTCGATATTCGTGTGATCCAGGTGCTGCTCGGCCACGCCAAGCTGGAGACGACGGCGCTCTACACCCGCGTCGCCGTCAACACGATCCGCGACGTGACCAGCCCGCTGGAGCGGCTCGGCCTCAACCTGACGAAGCGACCGCCGCCCGCCTGAGGGGCGCCGCATGGCGCGGCCCCCGGATCGCAGTCTGGAGGTCGCCGACATCTTTCGCGCCCATGGGGCGGCCTGGCGCAAGGCCAACGCCGGTCATGCGAGCCTCGGCCAATTGAAGGTCATGTCGGCGATCGAGACCTGTCGCACCGCCGCGCTCGGCGGCCACGTCGAGCGCTGCGAGGACTGCGCGCACGAACGCGTCGCCTACAACTCCTGCCGCAACCGGCACTGCCCGAAGTGTCAGGCTGCGGCGGCGCGGCAGTGGCTCGCCGAGCGCGAGGCCGAGCTTCTGCCGGTTCCCTATTATCACGTCGTCTTCACCCTGCCGGCGGCGATCGGCGCGATCGCGTTCCAGAACAAGGCCGGCGTCTACGACCTCCTGTTCAGGACCGCGGCCGACACGCTCACCACCATCGCCGCCGACCCGAAGCATCTGGGCGCGCGCATCGGCCTCACCGCCGTCCTCCACACCTGGGGCTCGGCGCTCACCCATCATCCCCATGTCCACGTCATCGTTCCCGGCGGCGGCCTGTCGCCGGACGGCACGCGCTGGATCGCCTGCAGGCCCGGCTTCTTCCTCCCCGTGCGCGTGCTGTCGCGCCTGTTCCGCCGCCTCTTCCTCGAAGGGCTCGCAGCCCTGCATCAGACCGGTCGCCTGACCCTCTTCGGCGATCTCGCCCCGCTCGCCGACCAACGCGCCTTCGACGCCGCGCTTGCGCCTCTGCGCCGATCCAAGTGGGTCGTCTTCGCCAAAAGACCCTTCGCCGGACCGCAAGCCGTGCTCGCCTATCTCTCCCGCTACACCCACCGCGTCGCGATCTCGAACGCCCGGCTGATCGCGCTCGACGAGGCGGGCGTGACCTTCAAATGGAAGGACTACCGGATCAAAGGCCGCGACCGGCTCAAAACCATGACGCTCGACGCCGCCGAGTTCATCCGCCGCTTTCTCCTGCACGTCCTGCCGAGCGGTTTCCATCGCATCCGACATTACGGCCTGTTCGCCGGCACGGTTCGAGCCCGCAACATCGAGCGTGTCCGCCAGTTGCTGGCTACGCCCGAGACTGCGCCTGAACGCTCGCCGGCCGACGACCGCAGCGACGCCGACAGCGCTGCGCTCGCCCATCGATGTCCGTGTTGCGGCGGCCGGATGATCATCATCGAGACATTCGACGGCGTTCGCCCTGCGCGACCTTCATCGCCGCGCCGGATCAGGATCGACACCTCATGATCATCGCTGTGCTTCCCACCTTGAACCACCTATCGCCTTCGCCCCCACCCGCGCGCCGGAGCAGCAAGCCGATGTCCTCATCAAGTCGTCAGTCCTCCTCCGACCGCCGTACCCGCGCCACGCCCGCCCATCCTCGCGACCGAACGCGCTCGTCATCATCGTTTCCGCCGCCAAGATTGCGCGCCACCGGCCCCGCCCCGACACACACCAGCCGTCCGCGATCCTAAAATCTCCATAGGTCGCGCCCGACCAAACAGCGCCCCTTCCTGCCCGCGGTTTCCTCCTTGGGAGGCTTTCGAACGCCGGCCCCACAACCCGCACGACCGTCCCGCAAGGGGCCGGCGTCCGAAACCCTTCACCAAAGCAGTCATTTTGGCCCGCTGCGACTCCCGCGCTCGACGAAGCGAAGGGGCGGCTGAACCCGGCTTTGGTCTCCGATTGTCTGAAGTTGACAGTCGTTTGGGAAAAGCGTTTCACTGCCTCCCCGCGCGGAGGACGCCGACGGCGGGATGGGGCGTTATGGCACAGTAGAGCAGGCCGAGGCGGCGAAGCGGTAGTCGTTCGGACGGTGGAGATGAAGAAAGTCGTCATCTCGAGCGTTATCGACACGGCGATATTTGGACGAGGTAAAGCCTAGTGCAAAACATCGATCGGGTCGAACGATGGGCCGGCGCTGACACGCCTCTTATGACGACAACGATCGTTTATCGTCGCGCGGCGGCGAACCTGCTCCCGTTTCTTCTGCTCTGCTACATCGTCGCGATGATCGACCGCCTCAATGTGGGCTACGCAAAGCTCCAATTCATGGCGGACCTGCATTTCGACGAAGCCGTGTTCGGCATGGCCGCGGGAATCCTTTACGTCGGTTACATCCTGTTTGAAGTGCCGAGCAACCTAATGCTCGAACGTGTGGGCCTCAGGCTTACACTCTTGCGCATCATGACGCTGTGGGGCGTCTTCGTGATGGCGATGGCCTTTGCGACAAACCGTTGGGGCTTCTATGCGATCCGGTTCATGATCGGCGTAGGGGAAGCGGGCTTTTTCCCGGGCATACTCTTCTATCTCACGCTGTGGTTTCCCAACAGCTGGCGCGCGCGCATCGTTTCGATGTTCGCGATCGGCGTTCCCGTGTCGGGCGTCATTGCCGGACCAATGTCAAGCTGGATCATGACGCACATGGCCGGCCTCGCCGGCTTGCGCGGCTGGCAATGGCTTTTCCTGATCGAGGGCGCGCCGGCGATTTGCCTCGGCGTCATCGCCTATTTTTACCTGCCGGACCGGCCTGCCGGCGCGCGCTTTCTTTCTGCGAACGAAAGGACGGCGATCGAGCGCGATCTCGAGAAAAAAGCTGGAGGCGACGCGGGAAGCGGCTCGTTTGGGAGGGCTCTGCGGAACCCCCGGGTTTATGTTCTCGCGCTCGTCTATTTTGCCTTTTATTCGACGCAGAGCATCCTCCTGCTGTGGATTCCGACGCTCCTGCGCAACACCGGCATCCGCGATCTCGGCGAGATCGGTTGGCGGACGTCGCTGATCTTCGTGGCGGGCGCCGTTGGGATGGCGACGATCGGGTGGAGTTCCGACCGCAAGCAAGAGCGCCGATGGCACCTTCTTGGCTGCGGAGCCGTCGCCAGCGCAGCCTTCTTTCTGCTTCCGCTTTCGGCGAGAAGTCCCAATGGGACGACCCTCATCCTGGCGACGGCCTCGGTGACTATCTTTGCCTACCTGGCGCTGTTCTGGACCGTGCCGACGGCGGTGCTCGGGAAAGGCGCGCGAGCGGGCGGCATCGCCCTTGTCAGCTCGATCGGCGCTTCCGGCTCGGCGCTGAGCCCGGCCTTCGTCGGTTGGACGCAAGTGCTGACCGGAAGCCTTTTTGGAGCGATCGCGGTCCTGGCTTCCCTCTTCCTGGCCAGCATGGGCGCGCTTTGGTTCTGCGTGCCGGCTCGCTCTGTGCCATGATGCCCGCGACCGCCGCCTTAATCATTAGGGCCGAGCGATCGATCTGAACGTGAGGAGGCGGCGAACTAGGTCGTGGGAGAAGCCTTGCACCCTCAGGGAGGCACGCGCAGCCTCGAGCTGCCTTTGACTCGCGCCGAGCGCGCGCTTGTCGATGTCGCCGAGAAGTTCGCCGAGGACACGATCGCGCCAATCGCTGAGAGGCTCGAGCAAGACGATCCCCGCTCCCTGCGGCCGTTGTTACCGAATGGATCAACCGCGGCCTTAATGGAATGCAGATTTCGTCTGAGCGCGGCGGAGCGGGAGCGAGCTTCTTTGCGAAGATCGCCGTTGCAGAGACGATCGCGCGCTCTTGCTTTCCGTGCGCCTTTGCTCTGATTAATTTGCAAGGCGCCGTAACCCGGATCGAGCGGGAGGGAACGGCCGAACAGATCGCGCGCTATTTGCCTGGCCTGATGAACGGCTCCCTTGTTTGCGCGCCGTCTCTCACCGAACCCGAGGCTGGGAGCGACTTTGCAGCAATCCGGACGCTCGCGACCAAAGTTCCGGGCGGTTGGGAGGTGACTGGCGAGAAAGCTTGGATCACGAATGGCGCTATCGCCAATCTCCTCGTGATGTATGCCCAGACAGAGCCCGGCACCGGCGGCAAAGGCATCGCGAGCTTCATCGTTGATCTTCGACTCGCCTGGGATCGAAAGGTTGCCGCCTTGCCGACTGGTCGGAGGGGCGGCGATCGGCGCAGCCGGCGTTCGCCTTGATCGCGTAAAGGTCGCCGACCGCGATCTCTTTGCTCCGCCAGGTCAGGCGTTCAAGAGAGCCCTGCAAAGCATCTCCGCCGCACGCACGCATGTCGCGGCAATGACGTGCGCGCTCGTTGAAACCGCCCTCAGAACCGCCGTGGCGTACGCCGCCGAGCGGCGGAGCTTCGGACGCCGCCTTCTTGATCATCAAGGCCTGCGATGGAGTCTGGTTGACGTCGCGGCCAATCTCGAGGCCGCCAGACTGGTGATTCTCCAGGCGGTTCATATTGTGGCCCGCGGCGAGGACGCGCAGGTCGAGGCGGCGCTTGCAAAGAAGATTTCCGCCGAGACGGCCACGGTAAGCGTGGCGGCTTGCATGCAAGCGATGGGCGGAGTGGGCCTTCTCCCGAAGTATGGCTTCGACCGTCTTCTGACGTCAGCGCGCATCGCGGCCATTGTCGACGGGACGACGGAAATGCAGAACGAACGCATCGGGGCGGCTCTTCTCAAACGATATGGACGGCTTGCTTCGAGTGCGACCTCAGGCGTTTAGGGGTCGATAGGTCGACAGAGGCTCGCGCCGCCGCTGCGTTAAGTCGTATTTCGCGGCAATGTATCGGCGCTCGTCACTTCCCCCGATAGGTCACCCGCCAGATCGCGCCCCCTTCGTCGTCGGTCACAAGGAGCGCGCCGTCTTTCGTCACTGCGACGTCGACGGGGCGGCCCCACACGCTCGCGTCGTCGGCGACGAAGCCGGTCAGGAAATCTTCGTAGACGCCCGTCGGCTTGCCGTCCTTCATCAGCAGGCGCACGACCTTATAGCCGGTGCGCTTCGCCCGGTTCCATGAGCCGTGGAGCGACACAAACGCATCGCCCTTGAATTCTGCCGGAAACTGTCCGCTCTCGTAGAACACGATCCCAAGCGGCGCCGAGTGAGGCTGGAACAAAACGTCGGGGACGGTCACCCGTCCGGTTAGGTCGGGACGCTCGCCCTTATGGCGCGGGTCTTCGTGCGCGCCGATGTAGAACCAGGGCCAGCCGAAAAACCCGCCTTCGGCGACACGCGTCGCGAAATCTGGGGGCAGGTCGTCGCCAAGGCCGTCGCGCTCGTTAACGGCGCACCACAGAGCGCCGCTGGCCGGTTAAATCGTCAGGCCAGAGCAGTTGCGAAGGCCCGTCGCGTAGATTCGCTTGTGTCCGCCGTCGGGATCGAAGGCCAGCACATCGGCGCGGCCACGCTCCACGTCCCACGACGGGCCGAGCAGACGCGAGGCAAAGACCCGTATGCCTGTGGCGTCGTTGGTCGCGGAACCGACCGAGACGAACATCGTCCTGTCGTCGGGCGAAAAGGCGATGTCGCGGGTCCCATGGGCGCCGCCGGTCGGCAATTTCGGCACAACGATTTCGGGCGCGTCCGACGTCGTCAGATCGCCGCTTCGATAAGGAAAGCGCACGACCGAGCCGGTTGTCGCAACGTAGACCCAACGCGGATCGGGGCCTGAGGGGAAAAATGCGATGCCGAAGACGCCCTCCAAGCCCTCGGCGAAGACTCCGGACGGCGCCGGCGGCGCATTCATGCCGGGGGAGCGAAAGACCCGCACGCGGTCGGCGCCGGTCTCAGCGACAAATTCATCCCCGTTGGGGGCCGTGCGGATCACGCGCGGCGTTTTGAGCCCGTCGGCAAAAAGGTCGACCGCAAAGCCGTCGGGAGCCTTGGGCAGCATCGCGGGCGGACGTGGCGCGCCCCGGGACGGGTTCGCCGCCGATTGCGTCGCGTAGGGCGCCGGGAGGTCGTTCGGAGTAATAAGTCGCCGTACGCCCGGCGCGTCGGCGCGCCAGTCGCCATATGCAGCCGGGCCAAGGCGAACGCCATCGTCGGCAAGCGCGGCGCCCGCCGCGAGCGATAGACCGGCGAGAACAATGACGCGACGAGTTCCCATTGGCGCCACCTCGATGAATCGTCCGATTCCCCTCATCCCGTTGGCGATGTGGAGCATCACATCCAGGGTCGGCGTTCAGAATTGCTTCTAACGCAAGCTCTACGATTGAGACAGGCTAAGCAGATTCCGTTTGGCTAACCAACGGATAGGTTTTCGCTCGCCCACCGGACCTTCACAGACATCGCCGCGCTCGACCAAGCCATGCATGACGCCTTCATCGATCTCAACCGCGAGCGCATCGCCGATCCGTTGGCCATGCCACGAATCTCTGCTTAGGCTGGGCCGGGCGAGCGGGCTTGCAGGGGACATTGGCGCGGCGTTCGGAACACCAGACCTCGGCTTCCAGCTCGATCTCGGACCGCCTGGCGCTGCGATTAGGGTGCGATTTCAACTCGATGGGGAGTAAGCTTTGTCGGAGGTGATTTGGGAGGACGAAGCTGATGACGGGCGCGGATTTGAGCGATGAAGCGCTGTTTGCCTTTTTGCGCAGCCATCCTGATGTTCGAAACCGTGTCGCGTCGATAGCCCTGACGGTAGAGAATAGCGAAGGCGATTTGAAGGAGGCGGACGCTGCGGAAGAGCGGTTGGTCGAGGAGACGCGGCGTTTGGGACGCGAAGCGCTGCTGGGCTGGGCGGAGAGGCAGGCGGAGGTGACGGAGAGGGAAATTCGTCAGCAACCTCAGATGCATCGCCAAGGTGAAAAAAAGTCCGCTGGCATACGAAATTCGGCGAGATAGAGGTCCAGGAGCCGCAATATCGGTTCAAGAACGAGCGTGTGCGCCCGTTTCTGCGCAGCGCGAAAGTCAGCCCCTCGGGCTGTTCGCGCCCCTTGCAACGCGTCATCGTCGACTTCGCCGCCGATCAACCCTTCGCGCAAGTTCGAAGCAAGCTGCGGGAGCATTACGGCTTCGAGATTGGGGAGAGCACGATCCAGCGGATCACGTTCGCCCATGCCCAGTCGATGTTCGAAGCCGGTCGAGCGGATTTGGAATTTCCGGAAGGTCCAGGCCTCAGTAAGCCGATCGTCGTGGAAACTGACGGCGGCATGGTTCCGATCGTCGAGCCGGGTCGGGATGAGAAAGACAAACGCAAGGGCAAGAACCTGTCGTGGCGAGAGGCGAAGCTTTCGCTGGCGCACGCCCAGGGGAGCCGGACGCCGGTCTACGCCGGCTCGATCGAGGGCGGCGCGGAGGCGGCCGGGCGGCAACTGCTGGCCTGCGCGGTTCGCGCCGGCTTCGGGGCGAACTCGCGGGTCCACGCGGTCGGCGATGGCGCGCCATGGATTGTGGGCCAAGTCGAGGAGCAATTTGGCGATCAAGGCAGCTACCTGATCGATTTCTATCATGTTTGCGAGTATTTGAGCGCCGCCGCCGAAGCGATCGCGCCCGACGCCGCCGCGCGGGAAACCTGGATCGAGGCGCAGAAGGACGCGCTCGAGACGGGCATCTCGATGACATTGCGGTCGCTCGTCGGTCATTGCGAAGCGCCTGAAGTCGACGACGAACAAGCGCCGGTGCGCCGATGCCATCGTTATTTGAGCAGCCGCAAGAACCAGTTGAACTATCGACAGGCGCTGGCCGAGGGACTGCCGATCGGATCGGGCGAAATCGAAAGCGCGCATCGCTACGTCGCCCAACAACGTCTCAAGCGGCCCGGCGCCTGGTGGCGCGTCGAGCACGCGGAATACATGCTCGCTTTGCGGATAACCCGAATAAACGGCGACTGGGACGCCTATTGGAAAAACCTCGGCCGAACCGCCGTCCCCGTAGCCAACCAGAACAGCCCCCAAAACTCACAAAATCTCGCCGCCTAATTGCACCACTTTGGTTCGCACCCCTGCGATTAGGCGAAAATTGACAGTCCTTTGGGAAGGTCTTTCACTGCCCCTTGCGGGGAACGGCTAACGCATGGGCACAAGGCGGAGGGGACGTTATGAGCACAGTGGAACAGGCCCGAGGCCGCGAAGTGGTCGACGTTCGGACGGCGGAGATGAAGAAAGTCGTCGTCTCGAGCGTCATTGGCACGGCGGTCGAGTGGTACGATTTTCTGATCTACGGCACGGCGAGCGCCCTTGTCTTTACCAAGCTGTTCTTTCCCTCCTCCAACCCGAGCCTGAGCGCCATCGCGTCCTTCGGCACGCTTGGCGTCGGCTATTTCGCGCGACCGCTGGGCGCAGCGCTCTTCGGGCATTTCGGCGACAGGTTTGGCCGTAAGGCCATGCTCGCGATGACAATCGTCATCATGGGGCTTGGCACCTTCCTTATCGGCCTTCTCCCCGCCTACGACCAAATCGGCGTCGCAGCGCCTGTTCTGCTCGTCCTCTTGCGCCTGTTTCAGGGCGTGGGGCTTGGCGGCGAATGGGGCGGCGCGGTGCTCATGGTGGTCGAGAATGCTCCAACACGGAACCGCGGGCTTCTCGGCTCGACGGTCCAACTCGGATATCCATTCGGGACCCTCGCTGCGACCGGCATATTCGCGCTCCTTTGGCTCGCGCCGGAGCCGGTGTTCCTCGCTTGGGCATGGCGCGTCCCTTTCCTAATCAGCATCCTTCTTGCCGGCGTCGGACTGTACATCCGTCTGCAACTCGAGGAGACGCCGGCGTTCCGCCAGCTGCAAGCCGAGAAAAAGATAGCAAAACTTCCGTTAGTCGAAGTTCTGACCAAAGAAACCGGCGCGTTCTTCACGGCCATCGGGCTGAAACTGTCGGAGATCAGCTACGCTCTGATCGCAGGCATTTTCGCGATCAACTATGTGACAGTGAAACTCGCCATGCCGCGCAGCGTGATTCTGAATGCGGTCTTCGTCTCCTCCGTTGTCGCCCTGATCGCGATCCCCTTCTTCGGCTGGCTCTCCGACCGGATCGGGCGCAAGACGATGTTCTACGCGAGTTCGCTCTTTGCGATGGCCTTTGCCTTCCCGTTTTTCTGGCTGCTGGACACGAAGGACCCGCTGATCATAACACTCTCGATCGTCGCTGCGATCGTCTTCGGGCAGATGATCGGGTTCGCGGTTGGGGCCCCGTGGTATTCGGAACTGTTTGCCGCCCCGGTGCGCTACAGCGGCGCTTCCCTCGGCTTCCAGATCGGCGCGGCGATCAGCGGGGGACTTACGCCCTTTGTGGCGGCAACTCTCCTAGCTTGGACCGGAGGGGCCACGTGGCCGATCTCGATCTACCTGATCGCATTCGCCTTCATCACGCTCATCGCCGCGAGTGTCGCGCCCGAAATGGCCCAAAAGCATTTGAGAAGCAGTTGAACCGACGAACCGGTCGCAGTGAGCAGATAGCCTGACGCTTGGCGAACGGATGCTTTCTAGCCATTCTAGATGTCCGCTGTCCGCCCTTTTGCGTCAAAGCGTTGGATTTTGGCCCCCTAGGAGCCTGTCTGCTTAGTCCTGATGCGATGGGCATTTGAAACATGGAAGCGGAGTTTGCGGCGCCCGGTATGCTGCGTTGGTCGGCTTGCCGGGTTCATCCGGCTGCGAGGCGGACTTCGGGCAGAGTCCACCCTTGGGCGAGCTTCAGAATATTGTGGGCGACGCAGACGAATCCCCATTCGGAAGCCACCTTTTCGACGCCGCGCAGCAGGAACTGACGAAAGCCGCGCGCTTGCTTGATCTGGCCGAACACCGGTTCGGGCAGCTGCTTCCTCAACCGATAGGGGCTGGCGTGGCCGCCAGCCTTGATTTTCTCTCGCATGGCGGCGATGCGTGCGCTGCCCCCTTCTCCTGCGCTGGCGTGCTTGGCCCGCCCCGGCGCGATGTACCCGTCGATTTCGCGTTCCTCCAACGCCGCGAGGTTGGCGTCGGAGCAATAGCCGGCGTCCGCCGACAGCTGCGCCGGCTTGCGGCCCAGGTTGGCTTCGATCGCGTCGGCGATCGGCGCCAGTTGATGCTGGTCGCTCTGCCTGGCGTCGAGGGCATGGGCGACGATCACCTGCGCCGTCGAGTCCACCGCCGCTTGCGCGTTGTAGCCCTGAATGAACCCGTCCTTGGTCTTCATGATGCGGCTTTCGGGGTCGGTGAAGTTCTTTTGCGCTTTGGGATCGGGTTCCTCGGAGGGTGTGGCGGCTGGCTTTCCCGGTTTCTTGCGCCCTTCGGCTTTTCGCTTCTCCTCGGCCTCGGCCCGCGCTCTGGCCTCCGCCGCGGCGGCCGCTTTCGCCTCGGCCTCCAATTCGGCCTGCGCCGCCCGGATCTTCTCGGCCCGCTTCTTCTTGTCGGCGACCCAGTCCGGCATCTCATCGCCGCTCTTGTCGCGGCCGAACGCCTCGTCCTCCCGCGCGTCCGCCGCTTCGGCGGCGCTCATCCACTGGGCGACCTCGGCGTCGAGTTCCGCCGCCCGCTTGGCCATGCGCTCGTAGCTCATCGCCTTGTGTTTCGAGGCGTTCGCCTTGATCTTCGTGCCGTCGAGCGCGACATGCCCGAGCTTCGCCAGCCCGGCCCGTTCGCACAGCTTCAGAACCTGGGCGAACAGGCCGGCGAGCGCCTTCAGGTGTCGCTTGCGGAAATCCGAGATGGTGCGGAAATCCGGTGCGTCGAGGCCGACGATGCTCATGAAGTCGACCCGTTCGCGCGCCGCCTTGGCGATCCGGCGCGACGAGTAGACCCCGTTGCAATAAGCGTAAAGCAACAGCGCCGTCATCATCGTCGGATCAAACGGAGGCTGTCCGCGCGCGCTCCCATAGGTTCCCTCGATCTCACAAAGTTCAAGATGCCCGACCACAAGCGCCAGCACAAAGCGCGCCAGGTGGTCCTTCCCCACGAAGTCTTGCACGCTCGCCGGCAGCAGCAGCGGTTGATCGATCGTCCACGGGCGGAAAGTCTTGCTCATAAGCAAGCAGAATCCGATTCGCGCCCAGGCCGCCACAAAAATCCGCTATTACTCGGACAGGCTCCTAGCGACGGCTCGTCGCCAGAGCCGAGATGATCGCGTCGCCCATCTCTTTCGTCGAAACGACCTGGGAGCCGTCGGCGGCGATGTCGGATGTGCGCAAGCCGGCCGCCAGAACCTCGGCGATCGACGCCTCCAGCCGGTCTGCGGCGTCCGGGAACCCGAACGAATATCGCAGAGCCATGCCGAATGAGCCGATCATCGCGATCGGATTCGCCAGTCCCTTCCCGGCGATGTCGGGCGCCGAACCGTGAACCGGCTCGTAGAGCGCCTTGCGGCGTCCGACGCTCTGGTCCGTGTCGCCAAGCGAAGCCGAAGGCAACATTCCAAGCGAACCGGTCAGCATGGCGGCGACGTCGGACAGCATGTCGCCGAACAAATTATCGGTGACAATGACGTCGAATTGCTTCGGCCGTCGGACAAGCTGCATTCCGAGCGCATCCGCGAGCATGTGGTCGAGTTGAACGTCTGAATATTCGCGAGCGTGGACAGCGGTGACGACTTCGCGCCACAACACCCCCGATTTCATGACGTTGTGCTTTTCGCTGGACGTCACCTTCTTGCCGCGACGGCGGGCGAGCTCGAAAGCGACGCGAGCAATCCTTTCAATTTCGTAGGTGTCATAAACCTGCGTGTCGATAGCGCGTTTCTGGCCGTTGCCCAGCTCGAGGATTTGCTTCGGCTCGCCGAAATAAACGCCGCCGGTGAGCTCGCGCACGATCATGATGTCGAGACCTTCGACCAGCTCCGGTTTCAGCGAGGAAGAAGAGGCGAGCGCCGGGTAGCAGATCGCCGGTCGGAGGTTTGCGTACAGTCCCAGGTCCTTCCGCAGCCTCAGAAGGCCCGCTTCCGGCCGAACCTCGTACGGCACGTCGTTCCATTTCGGTCCGCCGACGGCTGCGAGAAAGACAGCGTCTGCGGCATGAGCGAGGTCCATGTCGGCCTCGCTGATCGCGCTCCCATGAGCGTCGTAGGCGCAGCCCCCGACGAGGCCTTTTTCGACCTCGAACCGCGCAATTCCCTCGCTGTCGAAACAGGCGATGATCTTTTCGAGTTCGGCCATCACCTCGGGGCCGATGCCGTCGCCAGGCAGTAACAGGAGTTTGTAGGTCGTCATCGCTATCACTATCGGCGGGAAGAAAGGGGGGAAAAGTTGATCGGTAAACGATTTTCGCCTGGGACGAAAGCCTCCGCCCGCCTTTTTCCCTCCGTTCGGAGGCGCGCCGAATTCGGCGGACTTCGGGTCGTCAATTGCCTATTGTTATTTGCGGTCTCTCCGCGACAGGGGCGGAGCTCGCCCGGAGCGCGGTAATGCCATGGCTCGACGCGGCCGACCGAGCCGGCTTGCTTCCGGTGGAACGCCGCGTTGTCATTGACAAGGACGGGCGCGGCTCCTATCTCCCCGCCAACCCTGTTCAGCGGCGCGAAAACGGGCGTTTTGCCTTGTTTCGCGCTTTTTGTTGCGGCTGTCCCCGCCAGCAGCCCTTGACGCTTCCTGGGAACGGAGCGGGAAGAAACCCTGCGGCGCGACACTGGAAAGGTCGATAATGCTCGGCGCCCTGAAGTTCGACTCGGTGATGAAGAGGGTGTTCGGTTCGTCCAATGACCGTCGCCTCAAGGGCTATCGGCCGAGGGTCGCCGCCATCAACGCGCTCGAGCCCGAATTCGAGGCGCTGAGCGACGAGCAGCTGAGGGCGAAGACCGACGAATTCCGGGCCGAGCTCGCGTCCGGCAAGACGCTCGAAGACATTCTGGAGCCCGCCTTCGCAACCGTTCGCGAAGCGGCGAAGCGGACCCTCAGGCAGCGCCATTTCGACGTCCAGTTGATCGGCGGTCTCGTGCTCCATGAAGGCGCGATCGCCGAAATGCGGACCGGCGAGGGCAAAACCCTCGTCGCCACGACGGCCGTGTATCTGAATGCGCTCGCCGGCGAAGGCGTCCACGTCGTCACCGTCAACGATTATCTTGCCCGCCGCGACGCCGAGTGGATGGGGCAGATCTACAGGTTCCTCGGCATGACTGTCGGCGTGATCGTGCACGGGCTCGACGACAACGAGCGCCGCCAAGCCTACGCCGCCGACGTCACCTATGGCACGAACAACGAGTTCGGGTTCGACTATCTGCGCGACAATATGAAATATGACATGGCGCAGATGGTCCAGCGCGGCCACGCCTTCGCCATCGTCGACGAAGTCGACTTCGATCCTGGTCGATGAGGCGCGCACCCCGCTCATCATCTCGGGTCCGTCCGAGGACCGGTCGGGACTTTACGCCGCCGTCGACAAGATCATCCCGCAGCTGGCGCGCGAGGATTACGAGCTCGACGAAAAGCAGCGCACCGTCAATCTGACCGAAGCCGGCAACGAGCACGCCGAGGAGCTCCTGCGGACGATCGGCGTGATGAAGGAAGGGTCGCTCTACGAGGCGGGCAACGCGACTCTCGTCCATCACGTCAATCAGGCGTTGCGCGCCCACAAGCTTTTTCAGCGCGACAAGGACTACATCGTCCGCAATGGAGAGGTCGTCATCGTCGACGAGTTCACCGGACGCATGATGCCGGGCCGGCGCTATTCGGAGGGCCTGCATCAGGCGCTCGAGGCGAAGGAGGGAGTCACGGTCCAGCCCGAAAACGTGACGCTCGCCTCGATCACGTTCCAGAATTATTTCCGCCTCCACAGGAAGCTGGCGGGCATGACCGGCACGGCCGCGACGGAGGCGGACGAGTTCGCCGAAATCTACAAGCTGATCGTGGTCGAAATTCCCACGAATCAACCGATCGCGCGCGCCGACGAGGACGACGAGGTCTATCGCACGACGGAAGAGAAGATGCGCGCGGTCGTGCGGGAGATCGAGGCCGCGAACGCCAAGATGCAGCCGATGCTGGTCGGCACGACGTCGATCGAGAAGTCCGAGGTGCTCGGCGAAGTGTTCGAGCGGCATGGCTACAAGAAGATCGACTTCACCAAGCCCGACGCGCTGAAAGCGCTCTACGCCGCGGCGCACGCGGGCAAACCGTCGAAGTGTTTCGCCATCCTCAACGCGCGCTTCCACGAACAGGAGGCCTCGGTCGTCGCCGAAGCCGGCGTTCCGGGCGCGATCACCATCGCCACCAACATGGCCGGCCGAGGCACCGACATCCAGCTCGGCGGCAACGTCGAGATGCGTGTGAAGCAGGAAGTCGATCCGAACGCCTCGGAGGAAGAGCGCGCCGCTCAGGAGGCGGCGATCCGGGCGGAAGTCGCGGCCTTCCGGCAAAAAGCGATCGACGCCGGCGGGCTCTATATCATCGGCACCGAGCGTCATGAGAGCCGGCGCATCGACAACCAGCTGCGCGGGCGCTCCGGCCGCCAGGGCGACCCAGGCCGGTCGAAGTTCTTCCTGTCGCTGCAGGACGACCTCATGCGCATTTTCGGCGCCGAGCGCATGGACGCCATGCTCAAGCGGCTCGGCCTCAAGGAGGACGAGGCGATCGTCCATCCTTGGATCAACAAGGCGCTGGAGAAGGCGCAGCAGAAGGTCGAGGCGCGCAACTTCGACATTCGCAAGAACATCCTCAAGTTCGACAACGTGATGAACGATCAGCGCAAGGTCATCTTCGAGGACCGGCGCAAGATGATCGCGTCCGAGTCGCTCGAGGAGACGATCGAGGATATGCGCGTGGGCGTCATTGACGACCTCGTCACCAAGCACATCCCGCACGACGCCTATCCGGAGGCCTGGGACATTGCAGCGCTGAAGCAGGAGGTTCTCGCCAAGCTCAACCTCGACCTGCCGGTCGACGCATGGGCGAAAGAGGAAGGCATCGCCGAGGAGGAAGTGGCCGCCCGCCTCCACAAAGCGACCGCCGAGTCCTACGCCGAGCGCGTTCAGCGCAACACGCCCGAAGCCATGCGCTATGTCGAGAAGCAGGTGATCCTGCAATCGCTCGATCACCTGTGGCGCGACCATCTGGTGACGCTCGACCATCTGCGGCAGGTGATCGGCTGGCGCGGCATGGCCCAGCGCGACCCGCTCAACGAATACAAGTCCGAGGCGTTCGAACTCTTCCAGCAGCTGATCGCGCAATGGCACGAAGCGGTCATCGCCCAGATGTCGCGCGTCGAGGTGCGCTTCCAGGAGCCCGAGCCGCCGCCGCCGATGCAGTTCCAGCATCTCGATCCGGCGACGGGCGAGAACGAGTACCCGTTCGGCGCGGTCAACGAGCCGATCGCCGTCGGTCTGACCGCCGCGATGTCCGGGGTCGCGGTCGCCGAACGCGATCCGAAGAACCCCGCCACCTGGGGAAAGGTCGGCCGGAACGAATCCTGCCCGTGCGGATCGGGCAAGAAGTTCAAGCACTGTCACGGGCAGGTCGCTTGAGCGAAAGCAATGGGTTCAGCGCGTCGACGACCCGCGCCGAAGCGCTCCGTCAGCTCGTCGAGGTTTTCCGCTCCGAATTCGAAGAGCCGGCGCGTGAATCGCGTCTGACGCTCTGCGCGGCCTGCGGGCTCTCGCCGGCGGCCGTCATCGCCGCTCCCAATGCGCCGCTCGGCATCGCGGCGCCGCTGCTTGGCGAATTCGTCCTCCGGCGGACAGCCGGAGAGCCTTTGTCGAAAATCGTCGGCAAGCGCGAGTTTTGGGGTCTTACGCTCTCGGTGTCGCGGGACGTGCTCGATCCGCGTCCCGAAACGGAGACGATCATCGAGGCGGCCGTCGCGCTGCTCGCCGGCCGGCGGCGCGAGCCTTTGCGCATCCTCGATCTCGGGGTCGGCTCGGGCGCGCTCCTTTGTGCACTGCTCAGCGAGTTCCCCGCCGCGCAAGCGCTCGGCGTCGACCGGTCTGAAGGCGCAGTCAGAGTCGCCCGCACCAACCTCGAGGCCTGCGGCCTCGCCGGGCGCGCCGAGATTCGGGTCGGCGATTGGACGGTCGGCGTCGCGGGGCCGTTTCATCTGATCGTCTCGAATCCGCCCTATATCCCGAGTTCGGATATCGCGGGTCTCCCCCGCGAAGTGCGCGATTTCGATCCGCGGCTTGCCCTCGACGGCGGCGCCGACGGGCTGGAAGCCTACCGGGCGATCATTCCGTGCTCGGCCCGGCTCATTTCGCCGGACGGCCGCCTTCTCGTCGAAGTCGGCGCGGGGCAGGCGCGCGCTGTCCTTGCAATTGCGGCCGGAGCAGGCTTTCTTGACGGAGCAACCTGGAGGGACCTCGCCGGCGTCGAGCGCGTTGTGGCGGCGCAAGCCCCGCTGGGACCAATTCCTGAAGGGAGCGATCGCGATGAACGGGTCGCCGTCCGTTGAACTCGAGCCGCGCGGCGAGCTGACGGTCCGCCTGATCGCCATGCCCGGCGACACAAACGCCAACGGCGACATCTTCGGCGGCTGGGTGTTGAGCCAGATGGATCAGGCGGGCGGAATAGCGGCGGCCGAAACGGCGCACGGGCGCGTCGTCACGGTCGCCATCGACGCGATGAGCTTCATCCGTCCGGTCAGGGTGGGCGACGTGCTGTGCGTTTACACGGCGGTCGATCACGTCGGACGCACCTCGATAAGAGTTCACATTGAAGCTTGGGCGCAGCGCTTTCGCACCCATCATCGGGAGAAGGTGACGGATGCGACCTTCACCTGCGTCGCCGTCGACGATTTTGGACGGCCGAGGCCGGTGATCGCAAGGACGACAGCAGCCGATGCGGCGGCATCTAGGTCCAGTGGTTGATCTGGACAGCTGCCGGACCCAGGATCGCGGCGAAAAGGCCGGGGAGAAAGAACAGGATCATCGGCACCGTCAGGGTGGGAGGTAGTGCAGCAGCCTTCTTTTCCGCGGCGGTCATGCGCTGATCGCGGCTCTCCTGGGCGAGGACCCGCAGCGCCGCGCCGAGCGGCGTGCCATAGCGCTCCGACTGCGAGAGAACGGTGATCAGCGAGCGAATGGATTCGAGGCCCGTCCGAGCCCCGAGATTCTCGAAAGCGGTTCGCCGCTCTTCCAGAAACGACAGCTCCGCGGCCAGCAGCGCCATTTCCTCGGCCATGGCGAGGCTTTCGACGCCGATTTCCTGGCTGACCTTGCGCACGGCGAGTTCGATCGACATCCCGGATTCGACGCAAATCAGCAGAAGGTCGAGCGTATTCGGATAGGCCCTCTCCAGTTCCTTGCTTCTCTTGGCGATCGTGTTGCGCAGAAACAGCTCGGGGGCCTTGATTCCGGCATAGGCGGCGGCGACTGCGACCCCGATCTTGACGATCAACGGCCGATCCCAGTTGACGATGAAGATGGAATAGACAGCCGCGATCAGAAAGAAGGCGATCGGCGCGATCAGGCGAAACGCGAGGAAGACGTACTCGGCGCCCACCCCGCGGTATCCGGCCATGGCCAGTTGCTTCTTGGCGGTTTCGGTGCTGAGCCAGCTCGAGAGATTGAGCGTTTCGACAAGCTGTTTGACGATCCCGCTCGGCTTTACCCGCAACGCCGACTTCGTCTGCGCCGAGCGCAGCCTTTCGCGCTCTCGGGCGCGGATGCGCTCACGCTCCGTGCTGACAGCCCTGATTCGACGCGAAAGCGCATCGGATTGCAGCCACGGCGTCGCGACCGCGACGACTGTCAGGACTGACCCGGCGGCCGCGAGCACAAAAGCCAGGGCGCGCGGGTCCGTTATTTTCGATTCGACGAGATCCCACAAGGCAGCGGCTCCGCTCAGATGTCGAAAGCGATCATCTTTTTCATCATCGCGACGCCGATGGCCATCCAGCAGAGTGCGATCCCGCCAATCATTCGGCCGTGGGTCGTTATCCAGAGCAATGAGACGTAGGCGGGCGAAGAGACGTAAAGGGCGCCCACGACGAGGAACGGCACCGCGCCGATGATAACGGCCGAGGCCTTCGCTTCCATCGACATCGCGCCGATCTTTCCTTTCATTTTTTTGCGCTCGCGCAGGACGCGGGAAAGATTGCCGATCGCCTCGGAAAGATTGCCGCCTGCCTGCCCCTGGATCGATATGACGATCGAGAAGAAGTTCGTTTCGGCGACGGGAATTCGCTGCGCCATCCGCTCGACCGCCTCGGGCAGCGTCAGTCCGAGCGACAGCGATTCCACCACTTTCACGAACTCGGACCTGACCGGTTCGGCGCCCTCGTTCGCTGCGATGCGGATCGTGTCGCCGAGCGGGAGGCCGGACTTGACGCCGCGGACGATGATGTCGATCGCGTTGGGGAAGTTGGCGACGAATTTCGCGATCCGCCGCCGGCGGAGCCGTTCAAGCAAGAGCCGCGGCAACCCCGCCGAGCCGATAACGGAGACCATCGCAGCGAGCAGCGCGTTCTTCGATTCGATCCAGGTCGCGGCGCCGAGCAGGAGGCCAAACACGAGGCAGAGCGTGACGAATCGCCCTCGGCTCATCGAGAGCCCCGCTTGTTCGATCTTGGCCTGCAAGTTGTGCCGCTTTCGATTCGCCCTCTCGAGGTCGCGCAGGCCCTCCGCGATCTGCTTCTTGCGCGTTGCTCTCTCGTCCTGGGCGGAGACGGCGACCGTCCTGGCGGTTGCCCGTCCGACCGATGCGCGCCGCTTTTTCGCGCGCGACTTGCCTCCGACCAGGAGAAGCGCGAGGGCGCCAAGCCCCAGCGCCAAGGACCCTGCGACCGCCATCGGATTGATCATGCCGATCCCAGCCCCATTCCCGCTGCGTCAGCGCGCCTCGCCGACTTCGGATGCGTCCAAAGCCGCCGCGAGGCGCTTTTCCTCGCCAAAGATGCGCGCCCGGTCCCAGAACCGCGGCCGGCCGATTCCAGTCGAGCGATGCTGGCCCTTCAGCCTCCCCTGCGCGTCTTCGCCCAGAATGTCGTAGACGAGGAGATCCTGAGTGATGACGACGTCGCCTTCCATGCCGGCGATTTCGGTGATGTGCGTGATCCGCCGCGACCCGTCGCGCAAGCGCGCCGCCTGGATCACCACGTCGATCGAAGACGAGATCATTTCGCGTATCGTCTTGGACGGCAGAGCGTAGCCGCCCATGGTGATCATGGATTCCATTCGGCTGAGGGCCTCGCGCGGCGAATTCGCGTGCAACGTGCCCATGGAGCCGTCGTGGCCGGTGTTCATCGCCTGGAGCAGGTCGAACGCCTCGGGACCGCGCACCTCGCCGACGATGATCCGCTCGGGACGCATACGCAGGCAGTTCCTGACGAGGTCGCGCATCGTGATCTGGCCCGCGCCTTCGAGATTGGGCGGCCGGGTCTCGAGCCGCACCACGTGAGGCTGCTGAAGCTGCAGCTCCGCTGCGTCCTCGCATGTGATGACGCGCTCGTCGACGTCGATGAAATTCGTCAGGCAGTTCAGGAGCGTCGTTTTGCCCGACCCCGTTCCGCCGGAAATGATGACATTGCAACGCACTCGGCCGATGATTTTCAGAATCTCGGCCCCGGCCGGAGAGATGGCGCCGAACCGAACGAGCTGGTCCAGCGTCAGCTTATCCTTCCTGAACTTTCGAATCGTGAGCGCAACCCCGTCGATCGCCAGAGGCGGCGCGATGACGTTGACGCGGGAGCCGTCGAGAAGGCGCGCGTCGCAAATCGGCGACGCTTCGTCGACGCGCCTTCCGACCTGGCTGACGATCCGCTGGCAGATGTTCATCAGCTGCGCATTGTCGCGAAAACGGACGCTCGTGAGCTGGATCTTTCCGGCGACCTCGATGAAGCATCGCGTCGGGCCGTTGACCATGATGTCGGCGATGTCGTCACGGGCGAGCAGCGGCTCGAGCGGGCCAAAGCCGAGGACGTCGTTGCAAATGTCATCGAGCAGGTCTTCCTGCTCGGCGATCGACAGCACGAGATTCTTGATCGTGACGATCTCATGCACAATGTCGCGAATCTCCTCGCGCGCGGCTTCGGTGTCGAGCTTGGACAGCGCGGCGAGATCAATTGCTTCGATCAAAGCGCTGAAGATCAGCGCCTTGGTCTGATAATAGGCGTCGGACTTCCGTTCGGCCGGCGTGCTCGCGTGGGTCTGCGGCTTGACAGGCTCCGCGGCCGCGCTCGCGATCAGGACGCCCGCGGGAACAGGCGGAACGCCAGGAGCCGGATTTCCGCGCTTGCCGAACATCTCTCACTTCCTTCTTGGCTGCGGCGCCGCGAGGCGGAACGCGCCAACGACTCCTACGCCCGCATGCGCCCGAATCTTCCGACAAGCGGATCAAGAAAGCCTTTCCTGTTCTTTGCCTGCTCCCGACGTCCCGCGACCGCCGAGGCGAGGTCGACGAAGATTTGCGCGGCTTTTCCCTTTGGCTCGATTTCGGCGATCATCTGGCCGTTGTTGGCCGCGGATCCGAACAATTTCGCGTCGTGGGGAATGACGGCCACCGGGGCTGTCTCCACCGTCTTGGCGAACTCGGCCGTCGCGATTTCCGGCCGCTTCATCATCCCCACGGCGTTGAGGACGAGCCGTGGCGGATGGTCATGCGGGCGTGCGCCCTTGAGGAAGTCGATCAGATTTTTCGCGTTGCGCAGATTTGCGAGATCCGGATTGGCGACCACCGCGATCTCGTCGGCGGCGACGAGGGTGCGTCGCGCCCATCCGCTCCAGACATGCGGGATGTCGAGCACGGTCCACGGCGCCGCGGCGCGCATCGCGTCAAGCAGCGTATCAAACGACGTTTCCGAAAAATCGAGGATGCGATCGAGGGTCGCCGGCGCGGCCAGCAGACTGAGGCGGTCGCCGCACTTGGACAGCACCCGGTCCACGAGCATGGCGTCGACCCGTTCGGGGTCGAATACGGCGTCCGCAACGCCTTGCGGCGGATCCTGATTGTAATTGAGCGCGGCGGTCCCGAAGGCCAGATCGAAATCGGCGATGATCGTGGCCATCTCGGTGATCGACGCAAGGGACCACGCCAGGTTGTGCGCGATCGTCGAAGCGCCGACGCCGCCCTTCGCGCCCACCACTCCGATCAGCCGGCCCAACGGCTTGGCGCCGGGCGCGCGGAAGAGGTGGGAGATCGCGCGCAGGAAATCGACGACTTCGAACGGCGCCACGAGATACTCGTTGACGCCGCGCGCCACGAGTTGGCGATAAAGAACGATGTCGTTCGTCCTGCCGAGGACCACGACCTTCGTCCCGGCGTCGCAGAGGTGCGCGAGCTCGTCGAGCCGCTCGATGAGATTCCTTTCGTCGAGCGGCGCCTCCAGGACGATGACGTTCGGCGTCGACGCATTTTGATAGACCTCGATCGCGGCCGACGCGCCTCCCATATTCTGCCTGACCTGCGCCTTGGCCATCCTTCGATCCGAGGCTGCGGCGCCGATCAAGGCGGCGACCTCGGCCGTCTCGCAGAAAGCTTGAATTGAGACGCGCGGCGCCGGTTCGATCGGAGGGTGGGCGGCGCGGCTCGCCGCGTCCTCGCGAACCTCAGCGGCGGTCATTGGCTACTCCCGCCAATCGGCGTGAGGTTGGTGGACCAGGCCGTGGCCGGATCCTGGCCGTTGCGGACATCCTGGATCGCGCGCGTGCGCATGGCGACGTCGGACGGGCCGAGAGTCCGCGCCTGGACGAAATCGCGCGGGTCGTCGACCTGAGCGGCGACGACGGATTGGGTCGCGCATCCGAAATTGGCGTATGGCTCGTTCTTCCAGCCTTCGAGAGACGATCCGGAAGCGAGGTCCTCCGGCCATGATCCGCAGGGCGTCCTGACTTCCGCTTTGAGGCCCATGAAGGCCACTCGGATCGGCGCTGCGCTGCCGGGCTCGGAAGGGGCGTAAGAGCCCGCGCCGACCCTGCCGCGCAAACCGGCGCTTGCGAGGACCTTGCGGATTTCGTTGACGGCTCTTGCGTCCGAGTCCCTGCTGGCTCGGGGTCAAGATCATAATTTCGCCCGAGCCGAACTCGCGGTATCGTTCGGCGAAGGCCCGCAGATTTGCGACCGTGCGCGCATCGAGCGCCCCGCGGACGGGGTAGACATCCATTCGCGTCGGCGCCGAGGCGAGGACGATCGGATGGCGCATTTGGAAATCGCCGGGGAAGGCGGGGTCGGATGAAGCATAATCGGTCGTGCAGCCCGACTGCAGGCACAAGACACGCCAAAAGTCCGAGGGTGGCGCTGCGCCTCGCGAGCGCGTTCGCCCAACCGGAAAGAAAGGCCGCGCGCGCCGCCCTGAGCTGTTCGTCGGTGGTCATGGCGTTGCTCACCCTATTGAGTAATGAATCCGATCTTGCCCGCGTAGCCGGGCAAAGGTCGAAGCGATCCCGACGTGGAATAGATCCGGTTCACGCGGCCGAGCAGCACGGCCTGCGGGTCGCTCGAATCTTCAAAGTTCTGGTCCGGCCTGACGACCTGACTTGGATCGATGGCGTGGACGATGTAGGGCGTCACAATGATCATGAGCTCGGTCTCGTTGCGCTGATAGTCGCGCGAACGAAACAGCGCGCCGAGGACCGGCAGGTTCATCAATGCCGGCAATCCGTTGATGGCTTGCTGGGATTGCGTTGAAATCAGGCCTGCGGTGGCGATCGATCCGCCCGACGGCAGTTCGACGGTGGTGACGTTGTTGCGGGTGCGGAATCCGGGAATTGAAACGCCGCTGAAGGTGACCTGGTTGGAATAGTCGACATCGGTGACTTCGGTCGCGATGCGGAGCTGGATGCGCCCCTGCGACAGCACGACCGGCGTGAAATTCAGGGTCACGCCGTAAGGCTGCTGGATGAACCCGACCTGACAGAGTCCGCCCGTGCAGGATTGGCTGTTGGCGATGGGAATCGTCCCGCCGGCCATGAACTTCGCGCTTTCGCCCGACACCGCCGTGACCGTCGGCTCGGCGAGCGTATGCGCGACGCCCTGGCGCTCGAAGGCCTGTAGGGTGGCGCTGAAGCTTCCAGCTCCCCTTCGTCCAGTTCAACGTCGCCTGGGTCGCGGAAGCGCGCCGTTGATCGCGAAAGGGTTATCGAGCGTGAGGCTGCCGTTGGGACCGCTGCCGCTCATGGTGACCCCGAGCTGCTTGACGATCTCACGGCGAATTTCGGCGACCGTGACCCTGAGGCTCACCTGATCGAGCCCGCGTATGGTCAATGAATTGATGACCTTCCCGGTCGAACCGCCCGAAGCGGAGATGCCGGCGGCGCCGAACGAGAACGAGCCCCCGGCGTCCGCGATGAAGCCGGAGGCGATGTCGCTGGCCTTCTGGGCGTCCCCGGCCGACGCGACCGATCCGGTCAGGATGATCGAATCGGCGACGGTGCGCACGTGAATGTCGTTGCCGGGAATTGCCGCATTGAGGAGGTTCGACAGCTGCCCGACGTCGCGTCCGACCGACACCTCGACAATTGCAATCTTTCGCCCGTCCCTGCCGAGAGCAAAGATGGTGGTTTGCCCGTTCGCGATAGCGGAGACATAGATTCGCTTTGCCGAGCGGACGATGGCGTTGGCGATCCTCGGGTCGCCCACATAGATTTCCGCGGCTTCTTCCGGCAGGTCGACGATGACGGACTTGCCCACTCCGAGCTGCAGGTTCTTGACCAAGCTGCCCGCTCACGTTCGTCATCAGTTGGGACAGGTCGGGCTCAGCCGCCACGGGGCTGGCGATCGTCGCGCCGCGACGACATTCAGCGCGAGCGCGGCGCGAAGGGCGAATCGAAGCGGGTTCATCGAACGGCCTGCTGCGCTGCGCCGAAGCGGACGACCGTCAATTCGCCCTTCGAGCCGCCGTTTCCGCCGACGACCGTTTCCGCCGGGCCTCCGCTGTCGGCCAGGCTGCGGAGGACGAGATGGAGAGTTGCGTTGCCCGAATGCTGGGCGAGAATGATCAGATTGGCCTGGTCGGGGTCCAATTCCAGGGTGGCGTTGGCGCCGGTCACGACTTTCTTGCCGTTCTGCTCCTCGTCGTTCTGCCCGATCGCAAGCACGCGGACATTGGTCGAGAATGGTTTGCGAAGTAAGAACCTCGACCCCGCGCGCCTTCGTCGCTTCGTCGTCGCGCATGATGCTGACCACGTCGACGCGATCGTCGGGCAGGATGAACCCGCCGGCCGAGGAATCTCCGCTGTTGTCGATCTTGATCGCGACCGCTCGCATGCCGCTCGGCAGGATGGCGGACATGAAGCCGCCGGCGCCCGCCTTGACCAGCTTGTCGCGTCGGATCGGCTCGCCGCGAAGGAACCCGACGCGCGTCATCGAACCTTTGACGTCCTGCATGGCGTTCGCGTCGGCCGATTTGGTGATCCATCAAATCGTTCAGGTCCGCCTTTGGCCAGGTTCGCCAAGCGACCGCACTTTCGTTGACGGCGATTCCCATCGGCAGGTCCTGCTCGGCGACCAACACCTGATCGACGTCGACCGCGGGGGCGGCCTGCGCCAGCGGCTGCGAGGGCCTGGCGCTCTGGCCGGTCGCGAAAAGCGCGTATGCGCCTCCAAAAGCCACGACGGCGATGGCGCCGGCTATGAGCAGTCTTTGATTCATCAGACGCCGAATCCCCGACCAACCGACCGGTATTGAGTCTTCATAGCCGGCAGTTTATCAAAACATGGTTAATCCGATGGTTCAGTTCTCAAGACGACAGCTAGCAACGTAATATAGAGGCAATCTGTTGTTCCGTTGGGGAAGCGCTAACCTGATAAAGGCAGTGTCTTGGTCTCGGATGAAGATCAGAATGTAATTGATAGAGACTCGCCGGGCGAATGGCCGAATTGCCTTCAACGAAAGGCTGCGGACCAGATCGGGGTGTGGGGATATTCAATGCAGTCCGGCGACGGCCAAGGCGATCCCATAGGGCACGCCGGTTTCCCGATCGTGCAGCCGCGCGATCCCGGCGTGCTGGGCCAGGATCGCCGGGAGCGGTCTCGCTCGCGCCGTCAACAGGCCCAGGGTGAGGAGACCTCCGCAGATCGATGCCGTCACTCCGTAGTCGAGAATCGAGCCCCACCCCATCCACAGGGCCGTCGCCGCTGCGAGCTTGGCGTCGCCCCCTCCGATCCAGCGGAGCAGGAACATGGCGAAAGTCATGACCAGGATCGCGAGACCACAGGAGACATCGTACAGAATCGCCTGCGGCGGCAGGCATCCCGCCGCCAGCACGAAGTAGCCGAGCGTCAGCGCGGCCGGGATCCCGTTCGGGATCCTCATCGTCAGAAGGTCCATCGAGGCCGACAGGACCATCAGCCCAGGAAATATCAAGGAAACGAATGGAGCGAGAGCCATCAATTATATTCTGAAGCGCCAGCACAGCAAAACACGAGATTCAGAGGAGCTAGTCCTTCCTGTAGGTAACTGCGCGATTGAGTGGCATGAACTTGTATGGTCATCAGCAGCCGCGATTATGCAGGTTGAGTTCTTTGGATTTGTGAGGCATAACTAGCCGTGACTGCTTTCGGCTGGGTTAACGCGATCCGAACCGCTGACATTCGCATTGCGCCGCGGTCCAGCCAGCGGCGGATAAGAACGAGAGCCGTGGTTCGCCGACCGGCGCTCGAGTTCACGCGCGGCGGTGTTCGCCAGACCCTTCGGGGCGCCAGGTCGAGTCGCGGCTGTCCCTCCCGATCCTCGACCTCGACGATCCAGATGTCGGGATCGAACGACAGCTCCCGCCCGAGCCTCTTTTCCGCGCTCTGGTCATCGATCCATTCAGGGTCGTGCATTCGGATGAAGACTCTCTCGACGCCGCGCTCGGGGTCGAGGCCGAGCGACTGCGGGGCGGGCCCGTAAAGCGCCGATCGCCCGTCCAGACCGTCGATCTTGACGAAGATCGCTCCGGCGTCCCGCGCGCCCCGGCGCCGCAACACCGCAGGCGCCCCCTCCGCGCCGCAGCGCCGCAGATAGGCGGCGACCCACATGTCGGACCGCAGGCGCATCTAGCCGGCCGCCCGCACGGAAGACGCAAGCCGCGTCAGCCGATGCGGGTCGATCTCGGCCGTCAGGCGCAGTACGCCTCTGAAGGCCCAGGGGCCCGGCGGGCAGGCATCGGCGTCACGATGTTCCGGGGGACGCGTTGTCATACTTTGCGCCTTCCGCGATGACCGCCGCAAGAGAGGGATCGCGCGCGACGGCTTCCGCATTGAGCCGCGCGCAGGCCGTTTCTATCGCTGTTTGCAGCCGAGCCGCGAATTCTTTCCGATCGAGGCCTGGCGCGATCGGAGGGAGATACTCGATCACGGCGAGCCCCGGCCGGCGGATGAATCCCCTTCTTCTCCAAAAGAGCCCTGTATTCACCGCAACCGGCAAGCACGTCGCTCCCGTCTCGGCGTAGATGGCGGCGACGCCCTGCTTATACCTGGGCGGCGCGCCAGGCGGACGCCGGGTGCCTTCGGGATAGATGAAGATCTGCCGGCCGCCGGCGAGAACGGGCCGCGCGGCGGCGGCGATCTGCTGCAACGCTTGCAGGCCCCGAGTCCGATCGATTGCGATCTGCTTCGAGACGATGAGATAGAGGCCAAATAGCGGGATGTAGGTCAGTTGCCGCTTGAGTATGATGGCAAAGTCGGGAGCGTATTTGAGAAGAGCGAATGTCTCGAGGAAGGACTGATGCTTGGCCGCGATCAGAACGCCGCCCGGCGGAATGTTCTCGATGCCGCGGTATTCCACCTTGAGGCCGCAAATGTGCTCAAGCAGCCAGACCGAAACGGCTCGCCAGGCCGAAGCAAGCGCAAATACCGCTCGCCGACCGCCCAACATCATCGGCAGACCGACGATCATCAGCACGACGAGGGTTATGTAAAAGAGAAGGTTGAACGCCACGGATCGAACGGCGACCATTGTCGCCGTCGGCCCTTCGGAGCGGAGGGGGGAGTTTGTCGTCACTGGAGGCCACGGAGATGACGGAGAACGATTGCTCGAGAGACCAACCCGGTAAGCACGGTTACGACGGCGCCGATGACGATTAGCGCGGCGTAACCGGTCGGGCCAAGCGCAAAAGCCCCGAACAAGGCGGCGATTTGTGCGCCGCCTGCCGAGTCCGTCAACCAATGGGAAAGGGCCGCCCCGGCCATAAAGAACGCCATCGCCGACAAACCGCCAACCAGAGCTCCCCGCAAGCCGATGTTGCGGAAGTGGGTTTCAAATTCTCGGGCGATGAAACTGTCGGAAGCCCCGACGAGATGGAGCACCTCAATAATCTCCCGATTGGCGGCGACTGCGGCGCGCGTCGCGAAACCGATCGCAATGGCCATAGTCACGATCATGAGGGCGAAAGTGGCAACGGCGAGAACGACGACGGCGTTGGCCATGGTCCCGATCCGGGCGGCCCATGTCCGTTGATCGCTCAGGGTGGCCTGAGGAGCCGAACGCGCCAGAGCCGCACGCAGCCCGGCAAGGTCCCCTTCCGTCGCGCCCTCCATGTCGACGACAAGGATCCGAGGAACGGGCAACAAGCTGAGATCGAGTCCATCGCCGAGCCATGGCTGCAGCAGCCTGCCTGATTCGGCGGCGGAATAGACGCGGACGTGTTTGACGCCCCGCGCTTGCCCTGCGATCAGGACGACCTTGGCGACGAGGCTTTCGACGTCGTCCCTTGCGTCGGGCTTCACCTGGATCGTCACTTCCCGCAGAACGTCGGACCGCCAGCCCTGCGAGGCTTGCGCCAAAAGCAATGCGCCGCCGGCGGTCAGACACGCCAGGAAGGTCATGATGGCGATGACGGCCGCCAAAGCGCGTCCGGCGACTAATTCTCGCGGAATGAGCGGCATGCGCCGGTTCAGAGCCGCTTGCGGCGCGAGCGCGATCTGCCTGTCGTGAATCTCCTTCATGTCGGAACGCCGTCGAACGTGACAACCTTTCCATTCCCAACGACGAGACGTCGGGCGAAACCGAATTGATCCATGAGCGGCAAGTCGTGGGTCGCAATGACGACTGCCGTTCCGAGCCGATGCAGCTCGATGAACAGTCGCAGGAGCCGGCGCGCGAGCCCGGGATCAACATTTCCGGTCGGCTCGTCGGCGAGAAGCAGCTCGGGGCGGACGATGAGCGCTCGCGCGATCGCCGCGCGCTGCTTTTCGCCCCCGGACAGGACGACCGGCGAGGCGTTGATGCGGTCGCCGAGACCGACCCAGCGCAACAATTCGATGACCTCGGCGCGGTAGTCCGACTCCGCCCGTCCCATCGCGCGGAGCGGAAGCGCGACATTTTCATAAGTCGTCAGGTGGTCGAGCAGCCTGAAATCCTGGAATACCACGCCGATGCGTCTGCGCAGCGCCGTGACCTGCTCCTTGCTTAAGGCTGCAGCGTCATGCCCGAAAATATGGATCTTTCCTCGCGTCGGCCGCAAGGACAACAGCATCAGTCTCAGAAGAGTTGTCTTGCCGGCGCCGGACGGACCTGTCACGAACTGAAAGCTTTGCGGCGCGATGGAGAAATTGAGGTCGCTGACGACCTCCGGCCCCATCCCATAGCGCAAACCGACGTTTTCAAAGCTCAACAACGCGATCCCCGTATGATGGCGGAGCCGTACCCGTTTCGTGCGGCTTTAGCTATGATTCTGGGCGAACGCCAGCGCGAGCGCGCATGCGTTCGGAGCACAGAAGGACGTCATATCTGCGCTTGCGGGCGGACAGGATTGTGGACAAGCTTTCAGCCGACGAGCAGATCGACCGACGCGACGCGCCCTGCAGCGCAGACGCTGTTCACGCCACGGCAAACTTCCATATGCGCTCACAAGGGTTCGGCTCGCTCACTGTGGCGCGTTTCATGAGTGGCGCGCCCAGGAAGCGCAGGGATATGGGGAGACTTCGGTGTTTGAAAGTCGATTTCAGTCCTTCGCCGAACCGGCAGGCACAGGAGACCGTGATGGGCGGGTGGCCGAACTGCGCCTAGAATTGGAAAAGCTCGGCATACAGGGATTCGTCGTTCCTCGGGCGGACGAACATCAGAACGAGTACGTTCCGGCAAACGCCGAGCGGCTGCTTTGGTTGACGGGCTTCAGCGGATCAGCGGGAATCGCCGTCGTACTCAAAGACAAAGCCGCCTTGTTTGTCGACGGGCGTTATACCGAGCAGGCGAAATTGCAGGTGGACGGCTCCCTTTTCGAACTGCGCCATGCAGTCGATGACCCGCCGTTCGAATGGATCGAGCGAAACCTCCGACCCGGGGACAGGCTTGGCTATGACCCGCGCCTTCTGACTCCGGATTCGGCGTCGAGATTTGCCTCGGCATGCAGGAAGGCGCAAGCAGAACTTGTCAGCGTCGACGTCAACCCGATCGACGCGATCTGGAGAGACCGCCCGCCGCCCCCGTTGGGCGCTATCACGCAGCACGAGATGCGTTTTGCCGGAGAGAGCGCCGCGGCCAAGATCGCCGGCGTTCGAAAGGCGCTCAACGGCGTTGACGGGCTGCTTGTAAGCGACCCGCACAATCTGGCGTGGCTGTTCAATATTCGCGGCAGCGACGTGTCTCATACGCCGCTGCCTCTTGGCTTTGCCTACGTTCGAGCCGAGGGCCGGCCGGTCCTGTTTCTCGACTCGCGAAAGCTTTCAGACACCGTCCAGGAGAGTCTCGGCGAACTCGCGGAACGGCTTGAGCCCGACGCCCTAGAGCCGTTCGTCCGACAGCTCGGCCAGGATGGCGCGCATGTCGTCTTCGACGCCGTCACGGCACCCGCCTTTCTCACGCAAGCTCTGCAGAAGGCGGGCGGGAAGGCGGACATCGGCAAGGACCCCATCGCGCTCATGAAGGCTGCAAAGAACAAGGCCGAGCTGGCGGGAGCGAGGGCGGCGCATCAACGTGACGGGGCCGCGATGGCGCGGTTTCTGGCTTGGTTCGACGCAGAAGCAGCTCGCAGAAAACTTACGGAAATCGATGCGGTCAACGCGTTGGAGGAGTTCCGGCGAGCGACTGGCGCGCTGAAGGATATTTCGTTTCCCACGATCGCCGCGGCGGGACCGAATTCCGCTCTGCCGCATTACCGCGTCACGCTGGCGTCAAACTCGACAATTGGGAGCGGAATATTCCTTATTGACAGCGGCGGACAATATGAGGATGGCACGACTGACATAACCCGGACGATTGCGGTCGGGCGGCCGACGCGCCTTATGCGGGACCGTTTCACGCGCGTCTTGAAGGGCCACATCGCGATTGCCCGGGCGGTGTTCCCGAAGGGAACCAGCGGAGGGCAGATCGATGCGCTGGCCCGCCTCCCGCTATGGCGGGTCGGGTTGGATTTCGATCACGGCACCGGGCACGGCGTCGGCTCGTATCTTTCCGTGCACGAGGGGCCGCATCGCATCTCCAAGAAAGCCGAGACGGCGCTTGTTCCGGGCATGATCCTGTCCAACGAGCCCGGCTATTATCTGGCGGGCGAATTAGGCATTCGGATCGAAAACCTTGTGGTTGTCGAGCTCCGGGCAATCCCCGACTCTGACATGGATATACTCGGATTTGAAACGCTTTCGCTTGCGCCGATCGACTTGCGGCTCATCGACTGGAAACTGATGGATCCAGAGGAGATCAAGTGGCTTGACGATTATCATGCCCGAGTGCGTAAGACCTTGTCGCCTCTGGTCGACGGCGCGACGCGCCGTTGGCTTGCGACAGCGACGCGCCGCAGCGAGATTTCAAATAGCAAGCGTTGACGCGAAAGGATTCGGAAATCCGTGTATGCTCCGCCAACCAAGGCTCGTCCCAAGGTTGTGCTTTTGGTCGGCGGAAACTATAGGTCAGCGCGTGGCTTTGTAATCGTGTCGCTGCGGCCACTGCCAAAGAGGGCCTAGGTTCTTCACTTCGCTGCGAAAGTCACCGTGGTCGTCCAAGGCTCGGAAATTGGATCGGCGCGTTGTGACGATTCTCGACGTCCAAACCCTGCGAGACTTCTACAGTTCCCCTCTCGGAGAACTATCGAGAAGGTTCATCGGCCGCGTCATACGCGCACGATGGGAGAATACAACGAGTCTGACTGTCGCTGCGTTGGGATATGGACTCCCATATCTGGAAGGATACCGTGGCCGTTCCCGCCGCTCCTTCGTCTTGATGCCATCACAGCAAGGAGTTGTGGTATGGCCGGAGCCGGAAGGATGCGCGTCGGCGCTCGTGTGGGCGGACATGCTGCCGCTGCCAGACGCCTCCGTTGATCGTCTCCTCGTGGCGCACGCCCTCGAGGCGGTCGAGCGACCGGAGACGCTGCTGGAAGAGGCTTGGCGCGTCATTGTCCCGGAGGGGCGCGTGATCATTGTCGTCCCTTCTCGGCGAGGGATATGGGCGCGCGCCGACGGGACGCCGTTCGGTCAGGGCACCCCATACTCCAAGGGCCAGCTGCGCGAACTGCTCAACCGCGCAATTCTCTCGCCGATTTTCTGGGGTGAAGCCCTGTATTTTCCGCCGATAAAAAAGAACCATGTCATTCGCTCCGCTCCAGCGATTGAACGACTCGGGGCCGCCCTGGGCTTTCCATTTGCCGGGGTGCACGTTGTGGAGGCGATAAAGCAAATCCAGCGGCCCGTCGGAGCGCGCGCCGTCGCCAAGCGCCGACTTGCGCTGTTGCGGCCCCACTCTGCCGCCGAGGCCTATCCTCCCTTACGGATGGTTCGAGCCTAGGAGCCTGTCCGAGTAATACAAAAAGTTGAGCTTCGGGCACAAGATATAGTATTACGGAGCGATAACGTGTGCTGTTTATAGTACACTTCCTTCAAAAATCCGTTTACTCGGACAGGCTCCTAGCCGCGGGATTTAATCATAGTGAAGGGTATGAGACGAGCCGAGCAAATGGTTGAATTCGCGCCGAGGGACGCGATGGCGCTGAAGGCGTCGACGCTCCAAGATCTGGTATGGCGGAGCATGGTTCGTCAGCCTCTCGCCGCCGGCTGAACCGGCGGAGGAGGCCGAGTCTCAAGGCGACGCTTCGCCGGTGAAGCCCCGGGCGATAACTCCGGCGCTAGCCTTCGACCCCTCCTCATCCCTATATAGAAGAAACGGGATGTTGCAGTGACTGCGTTTGAGACCATTCGCGAAGATTTCGCCTCGCTTGACGAGTGGGAGGACCGCTATCGCTATCTGATCGAGCTCGGCAACGACCTCGAGCCCCTGAGCGAGGCCGCGCATAATGTCGCGAACAAGGTGCGCGGGTGCGTCAGCCAGGTCTGGCTTGAAAAAGAGCCGCGGATCGACGCTGGCGGCGTGACGACCCTTCACTACCGCGGCGACAGCGACTCGCACCTCGTTCGCGGGCTGATCGCGATCGCCATTGCTCTCTTCTCGGATCACGCGCCGCAACAAATTCTCGCCGTCGATGCGATGGGGACGTTTCGCGCGCTCGGCCTCGAGCAGCATCTGACCCCTCAGCGATCGAATGGCGTACGCGCCATGATCGACCGGATCCGATCCGACGCAGCCGCTGCGGCGTAGCCGAGCCCGGATTACCGGTCGTGGTCTGATCGACTCCGCGGGTCACTCTTTACAACTTTGGTCGGTCCCTGCAGGCCGGAATTCGGCGATGTCTTCGACGCCTGTGGCAAACGGCGCCCTTGCTCTGCCGGCCGCGACACGTCAATCGGACCGCGGGGTCCGGGCCGGGCGCCGCGCTTTCGATCGCGAGGCGCTTGTGTTACGAGACCGGCTGGAAGGGTCCGCGCGCCTCGCCGCCGTGGACGATGGGCAGACGGCGCGATGACAGAGCGGCGAAGCAGTTTCAACTACGAAGAACTCCTCGCTTGCGGCAGAGGCGAACTGTTTGGCGCGGGCAACGCTCAACTGCCCTTGCCTCCGATGCTGATGTTCGATCGCATTTCCGAGATTTCCGAGACTGGCGGCGCGAACAGTAAAGGCGAAGTTCGCGCCGAGCTCGACGTCAGGCCCACACTGTGGTTCTTCGATTGCCACTTCAAAGGCGATCCCGTCATGCCGGGTTGTCTGGGTCTCGACGCGCTTTGGCAGCTGACCGGTTTCTTTCTCGGGTGGCTCGGCCTGCCCGGTCGAGGTCGCGCGCTCGGCGTCGGAGAAGTGAAATTTGCGGACCAAGTGCTCCCGACAGTCAAGAAGATCGTTTACGGCGTCGACATGAAACGCGTCTTCAGGGGCAAATTGGTCCTCGGCATTTCCGACGGATGGCTGGAGGCGGACGGCAAGCGCATATATGACGTGAAGGATATGCGCGTAGGCCTGTTCAGCCCGCTGGACCCCAGCCTGAAGGCTGGATGCGGCGAAGGCCGCGAATCACGGAGAGGTTAAAATGAGACGCGTCGTGGTCACGGGGATGGGCATCGTGTCCTCGATCGGCTCGAACACGCTGGAAGTCACGGCGAGCCTGCATGGCGGCAAGTCCGGCGTCACCCGCGCCGAGAAGTTCGCCGAGCTCGGTTTCCGCTCGCAAGTGCAGGGCGCCCCGATGCTCAATGCCGAAGAGGTCGTCGATCGGAGAGCGATGCGCTTCCACGGCGGAGGCACGGCCTGGAATCATGTCGCGATGGATCAAGCGATCGTCGACAGCGGCCTTGCGCCCGACGAAGTCTCGAACGAACGGACCGGCATCATTATGGGGTCGGGTGGACCGTCGACGCGCGCCATCGTCGAGGCGGCGGACGTCACCCGCGCTAAGGGCCCGAAGCGAGTCGGGCCGTTCGCCGTCCCCAAGTCGATGTGCTCGACAGCATCGGCGACCCTGTCGACCTGGTTCAAAATCAAGGGCGTCAGCTATTCGATCTCATCGGCCTGCGCGACGTCGAACCACTGCATCGGCGCGGCATCCGAGCATATCGTTATGGGGAAGCAGGACGTGATGTTCGCCGGCGGCTGCGAGGAGCTCGACTGGACGCTCTCTGTCCTGTTTGACGCGATGGGCGCGATGTCTTCGGCCTATAACGACACGCCAGCGCGGGCGTCCCGCGCCTACGATCGAAACCGCGACGGCTTTGTGATCTCGGCCGGCGCTGGCGTGCTTGTTCTCGAGGAATATGGCAGAGCCAAGAGTCGCGGAGCGAAGATTTATGGCGAGATTGTCGGCTACGGCGCGACCTCCGACGGCCACGACATGGTGGCGCCGTCGGGCGAGGGCGCGTCGCGCTGCATGCGCCAGGCCCTGGCGACCGTGAAAACGCCAATCGACTACGTCAATGCCCACGCCACCTCGACACAGGTCGGAGATCTCAAGGAGATTGAGGCTTTACGCGAAGTGTTCGGCTCCGGCGAGAAGTGCCCCCCGATCTCCGCCACCAAGTCGCTGACCGGGCATTCGCAGGGAGCGACTGGCGTGCACGAGGCAATCTATTCGCTGCTGATGATGCGCAACGGGTTCATTTGCGAAAGCGCCCATATCGAAGAGATTGATCCCGCATTCGCCGACATGCCAATCGTCCGGTCGCGGCGGGACAACGTCAGTTTGCGCGCCGTGCTTTCCAACTCCTTCGGCTTCGGCGGAACCAACGCGACGCTCGTCTTCAAGCACGTCGACGCTTGATCGCATTCTGCGGTCACGACTTGTGTGCGCCGGCAGTCCTGATCCTAACCAATCGTGTTTTTGGAAGAGTGAGCGATGACGTCTGGCTTGATGCACGGAAAGCGTGGGTTGGTCATGGGCGTGGCCAACGACCACTCGATTGCCTGGGGCATAGCCAAGGCGCTCGCCGCCGAGGGGGCGAAGCTCGCTTTCACCTACCAGGGCGAGGCCCTCGGGAAGCGCGTCGCGCCCCTCGCGAAGAGCCTGGGCTCGGAACTCATCCTCCCCTGCGACGTCGAGGATGTCGGCTCGGTCGATGCGGTTTTCTCAACCATCGCTTCCGCCTGGGGATCGCTCGATTTCCTCGTTCATTGCATAGGGTTTTCCGACAAAAACGAACTGAAGGGGCGCTATGCCGACACGAGCCGGGAGAATTTCATCCGCACGATGGTGATTTCGGCGTTCTCCTTCACGGAGCTCGCCCGGCGCTCGGCCGCCTTCATGCCGTCGGGCGGCGCACTGTTGACCCTTACTTTCGGCGGCTCGACTTGGGTCGCGCCGAACTACAACGTCATGGGCGTCGCGAAGGCCGCGCTCGAGGCGAGCGTGCGGTATCTCGCGGCCGATTTCGGCCCCGACAACATCCGGGTGAACGCCATTTCCGCCGGGCCGGTCCGCACCCTGGCCGGCGCGGGCGTCGCTGACGCGCGGTTCATGCTCAATTTCCAGCGCGCCCACGCCCCGCTCAGGCGCAGCATGACAATCGAGAATATCGGCGGCTCGGCGCTATATCTGCTCTCGAACCTGTCCGAGGGCGTGACGGGGGAAGTGCATTTCGTGGACGCGGGCTACCATATCCTCTCCATGCCGCGGCCGGACGACATCAGATCATGAACGCTCCAGGATCTGTTGAAAATTGAGTTTCCCGTGATAAGAACCTCGATCTCGGCCGGTTCGCGATGAGCGTCATCAGCAGTGCGGCGGCTGACAGCTTCATCGGCCGAGAGGCCGAGCGATACCCATTCCACCTCGTGCACGGGCCCGACGAGGGACTGACGCATGAGCGGAGCAGGGCGATCGCTCGCAAGGTCCTTGGCGGCGACGAAAACCCCTTGAGCCTTTTGCGTCTCGACGGGGACATGGTTGCGCGCGAACCGGGCGCGCTTGCCGACGAGGCTTATGCGATCTCGATGTTCGGGGGTCATCGGGTCATCTGGATCGACGTCCAGAGGCACGATCTCCTTCGCGCTTTGGGCCCGTTATTCGGCAAGCCGCCGCACAACTGCACGATCATCGCCAAAGCGGGGCAATTAAAGAAGGACAGCGCGCTTCGACAGGCCTTCGAAAAGATGATCAACGGCGCGTCAATCGAATGCTACCCGGACGAGCAGGCGAGCCTCACGCGGCTACTGGATAGCGAGGCCAAGGCGGCTGGGATTGCAATCGCGCCCGATGCCCGAACCGCGCTCCTGACCTTGCTTGGGGCGGATCGAGAGACGACGAGAGGAGAGATCGCCAAATTGATGCTCTACGCGATGGGGCGACCACGAATAGAGGTCGAGGACCTGGAAGCGATCGTGTCGGGGGCGGCGCCGTCGAAGCTCGAGCAAGTAATCGATCATTCGCTAACCGGCGACCTTCGGGGAGCGGCGGCCTCCGCCGCCCAGTTCTTCAACGAGGGTGGCGAGGGCGAACAACTGATGGCTCGCCTGATTGCGCAGCTCATGCTGCTGCATCGATTGCGGCTGGAGATGGATCGATCGCAGCCGCCCGACGCTTCGCGTCTGCCGTCGTTCGTCAAATTGCCGCCCTCCGCCCGTCGGACGCTTTCCGGACAGTCTGTAGCCTGGACGTCCGAAGCGATCGCGCGAGGGCTGCCTGCAATTCAGGCCGCAAGCGCAAACGTGCGCGCCCGCCCCCGTTTGACCAGGCTGTTCGCGGCCCGGGTGCTCTGGGCTCTGGCGACAAGCGCGGCCAGAGGCCGCCCGCCATCGACATAGTCCGCGCGAACGCCGACCTGCGAAGGTCGCTTTCGACAGCGGACTCGGGATCGATCCATCTGATCGATTAAGGTTAACGCAGCAGAGACCCACATTTTCTTCCGGGTTCTAGAGACTTGTGTTACCGTCCAGGTTCGCGGAAAGCAGACGCGGAAGCCGGAGGGGCGGGGATGGAGGATGGAAAAACAGAAATGTCGGCCGAGGGAAGCTCAACAGGCGGAATTGTGGATCGAGACTGAGATTAGCCCGGCAGAGGGGGACAAAAAAGAATTTTGGTGGGTGGGTCGATCGTCTATAACGCCTTGATAAATCCGAATTCTGGGTGTAGAAATTTCGTCCCTCTTGCGCGCCGAAAATGTGCTCCGGCCCGCGCGCAGACGCTTCTTGGAAGGACGCGCGGAACGCGCGCGTTATCGCCGCGGCGCAACGACAACGATAGTGCAAGGATCGCCAAGCGCTTCGAGAGATTGGAGCCAAACTTTCAAACTGCCAGCCTTCTGCTTAGCTGATGACTAGCACTATTTCTAATTAGAAATGTTCAATTGCTTTACGCTCCGGCTGATCAGTAGCCGCCGTTGGATCGATCCGGCCTACGCAGCGCTCGCCGCCGGGACAGATTTTGGCGCCTATCCGTTTGAAAAGCCTGCCTGAGCGAATGGAATTGAGCCGGGACCGCCGAGTGGCCTATCTCATCGCAGGGTCCCGCGTCCGCCGTTCGCCGCCCGTGCAAGGGCCGCGAAGCCTGCGACGTCCACCTCCTCCGCGCGCACCGTCGGATTGAGCCCCGCCTCCGCAACCAGCGCGGCGAGGTCGAGGCCGCGCGATGCGGCGAAGGCTTTGAGCGACTGACGCAGCATCTTGCGGCGCTGCCCGAAGGCGGCGAACGTCGCGGCCGACAGCACGCCGGCGTCGCAAGGGTCGGGTGCGGCCCGCGGAATCAGTTCGACGACGCTCGAGGTCACTTTCGGCGGCGGGGTGAAGGCGGCGGGCGGCACGTCGAACAGGATTTTGGCCTCCGCGCGCCATCCCGCCAGCACCCCGAGGCGGCCGTAGTCGGCGCGCTCCGCCGGCGTCGCGACGATCCGCAGCGCGACCTCGCGCTGGAACATGAGAATCAGACGATCGTAGAACGGCGGCCAGGGTTCGCATTCGAGCCAGCGCGTGAGTAGCGGCGTCGCGACATTGTAGGGGAGGTTGGCGCAGATCCGGATCGGCGCCCCATCGGCCTTGCCGACCAGCGTCTCGGGCTTGACCGTCAGCGCATCGGCGGAAATCACCTCGAGGCGGCCCGGCCAGCGCGCGCCGATCTCGGCGAGCGCGGGCAGGGCGCGCTCGTCGCGCTCGATCGCGATCACCTTCCTCGCGCCTTCCGACAGGAGGGCGCGAGTCAGGCCGCCGGGCCCGGGTCCGACCTCGACGACGGCCACGCCGGCGAGCGGGCCCGCCGCGCGGGCGATCTTTGCTGTGAGGTTGAGGTCGAACAGGAAGTTCTGGCCGAGCGCCTTGCGGGCGTCGAGCCCGTGCCGCGCCACGATCTCGCGCAGAGGCGGCAGTCCGTCGGCTGCGACCGTCATCGCGTCAGCCGGTCGGCAAGCTTCAGCGCCGCGATGAGGCTCGAAGGATTGGCGATTCCCTTGCCGGCGATATCGAACGCCGTGCCGTGGTCGGGCGAGGTGCGCACGAAGGGCAGGCCGAGGGTGACGTTGACGCCTTCGTCGAACGCGAGCGTCTTGACCGGGATCAGGCCCTGATCGTGGTACATGGTCAGCGCGACGTCGTACCGCGCCCGAGCGTCCGCGTGGAACATCGTGTCGGCTGGCAAAGGGCCGATGACGTCGATCCCCTCCGCGCGCAGGATCTCGAGCGCCGGAGCGATGATCGTCGACTCCTCGCTTCCCATCGCGCCGCCTTCACCGGCATGCGGATTGAGGCCGGCGACAGCGAGTTGGGGTCGGGCGAGACCGAAGCGAGCGCGCAGATCGTGGTCGACCACCCGCGCCGTCTTCGCGATGAGCTCCGCGCTCAGCGCCTTCGGCGCTTCAGAGAGCGGGATATGAATGGTGACCGGCACGACAGCCAACGTCTCCGACCAGATCATCATGACCGGAAAAGCCGCCTGGCCCCAGGCCTTGGCGAGTTCGCCCAGATATTCCGTGTGACCGGGGAAGCGGAACCCGGCGTCGTAAAGCACGGCCTTGGCGATCGGGTTGGTGACGACGGCGCGCGCTGCGCCGTCGCGCACCGCCTGGACGGCGCGGGCGATCGATTTCGATCGTCGCTGCGGCGTTGCGCGCGTCGGGGCGCCCAGGTTCGGCATCCACCCCGTGCTCCAGCGGGACGACCGGCAAGCCCTGGTTGACGACTTCCGCGACGCGGTCGGGCTCGGTTTCGACGATCGGCGCCTCGAAGCTCGCCCGCTTCGCGGCGGCGGTGAGCAGCGCCGGGGCGGCGAGGACGAAGAAGGGCGGGTCGCCCGCCTCCCTTGCCCGCCAGGCCGCGAGCGCGATCTCGGGACCGATCCCGGCCGGATCCCCCATCGTCATCGCAAAAGGCGGCTTCTCGGCAGTCATGCAAAGGGCTCCGCGCCTGGGTCGGGTCAGGCCGTCACAGGCCGACGTTCCCCTTGATGTCGCCGATGGTGCGCAGAGTGAGCTGGAACATCAGCACCTGCTCGCGCACGGCCGGATTGTAGATGACGGGGCCGCCGGCGTAGATGGGAAAGGCGGCCGGGGCGCTCAGGTTCGACGAATACTTCAGGGTAAAGGTGGTGCAATCGTCCTTGTAGCCGAACCCGAACGAATAGCCGACCGGGTAGAAGATCGGGGTCTCCTGACCGGCCGTGTCGTAATAGTGGCGCGACATGTCGAGCACGAGCGATCCGTTGACCGACCAGCGATCGAGGAAATTATAGGACGCGCTGCCGGTCAGGCCTTCGCGCGGAAATTCCAAGCCGAGCGCCGGCTGCGCGGCATAGAGCGCATAGTCGAGACTGGTGTTGACCCCGGCGATGTTCGCCTTGGCGATGGCGTCGAACCGCTCGAGCTGGAACGTCGTGCTGTCGAACTGCTGCTTGCTGATCAGCGAAATCGGGGCCGAGGTCGGCTGGAGCGTCTCGCCGGCGACGAAGTTGGAGAATTTCCGGTCGAGGCCGGATTCGAGGCCCGTGTTGGCGACGTCGAAGAGCGTGTAGGAGTTTTGCCCGGCGACCTGGATCGACTCCCCGCCGATGACGTCGGCATGGCCGCCGTTGGCGAAATTGGCCGTGTACTGGACGCCGTAGTTGAGCCGCGTGCCGCCCTCGATCCGGTCGTAGCCGGAGAACTTGTTCCAGGCGAACAGGTTCGTCTCGTCGAACACGAGGCTCTGGGCGTCCTCATTGGGCTGGATACCGGGAATGACTTCGCTCGGCCGGACGATGAACTGCCCGATCGGCGTGATCGTTTGTGTTCCCCACCAGGAGCTCATGGTGAAGGGATAACGGTATTCGACGCCGACGCCCGCCATGCCGCGTGCGAACGAGCCTTGATTGCCTCCGGAGAAGAACGCAGCCTGGCTCGAGTTCGCCACCGTGCTCGACCCGATCGAGCTCGCGTAGGTGATCGAGCCGGTCTCGTTGAGCTCGGTCGATTCGCCGTCGAGGCGGCCGAAGACGAATGGCTTCCACACCTCTCCGATCGGGTCGATATAGCTGCGCTGCCAGGAGACCTGCCCAGTTGCTCGGGCGTAGTCGCCGGCGATGCTGCGCAGCATGCAGGCGCCCGGATAGTAGGTGTTGACGTATTGGCCGGCGACGACTTCTCGCAAACGTTGTAGAGATGATAGGCGTTGTCGAAAGTCTCGAGGCCCGTGGACTGGAACGCGGCGTTGGTCTGGTTGATATTGGCGACGTTGATGTCGATCGTCGCTTCGCCGCCGATACCGTTGCTGCGGTCCTCCGGCACGGCGAAGACGCGGTTGTAGTCCAACACCGGCGCGGCGACGGGCAGGGTGCGGTTGTCGTCGTTGGCGGTCGTGCCCTCGAAGTGGTAAGCGCTCAGGTCAAAGAAGCTATGGTCGGCCTGGCCGCGCAGGTAGATCGACGAAACGACGTCCTGAAAGTAATAGTTGCTGAAGTCGATGCCCTGAAGCCTGTAGTCGTTGGCGAAGAACTTGTCCGACAGCCAGGTTGCGTTCCAGCCGAACTGCCAATCCTGGTTCAGGAAAAAGTTGCCCTTGGTTTCGATCGAGCCGCGCAGTCGTTGGTCTCCGGCGCCGTAGGGATACGAGGGAAACAGATTGGGTTCTTGCTCGTCGATCCCGGTCGCGCGAATGCTGTACTGGCCGTTCGACAGGCGCTGCCGCCAGTCGACCTCTCCGAGGAATCCCTGTTTCGACAGGTACGTCGGAATAAGCGTCAGGTCGTAACTTGGCGCCAGGTTGATGAAGTAGGGCAGGCTCAGGCCGTAGCCGAGATTGCTGCCGGAAACGAACGAAGGCGCCAGAACCCCGGTCTGCTTGTTGACGGTCGAATCCGGCGAGGAGAAATAGGGCATGTAGAAGACCGGGACGCCCCAGACGAGCATCTGCGCGTCCTCGTAGTAGATTGTATGGGTCTCCTGGTTCTCGATGATCCGAGTCGCGCGCACCTGCCAGAAGGGCGGCCGCTCGGGATGATCCTTACAAGGTTCGCAGGCCGTGTAAGCGCCCTTGTTCAGAATAGTGATGTCGCCGTTCGATCGCTCCACCCGCGGCGATGTGAAGCGCGTCTTGTCGGAGGTCAGCACCTGGACGCTGTCGATGAAGCCGTCCCGGAAATTGTCGCTGAGCTCAAACCGGCTACCGTAAACGACGTCGCCATGCTCGTCCGTCATCTTCGCGTGGCCCTCGGCGTAGACCCGCTTGGTGGCGCGATTGTAGACCACACGATCGGCCTGAAGAACGCGGCCCTGGTAGAAAAGCTGGACGGACCCGACAGCCGAAACGGTGTTCTTGTCCTTGTCGTAGACGAGTTCGTCAGCCTCGATGACGAGCTTGTCCGGGGTCTTTGCCGCCTCTGCGCTCGGTTGGGCCGGCGACGCCTGCGCCGCGCTCGCCGGCGGGGCAAAGCCGAGCCACAAGATGAGCGTGGCGAAGGCCGCCCACGTCAGCGTCGGCAGCGTCGCTCTCGCGGCTTGAATACGAGAACTCGACTCAAAGGAGGAGCTGACGGACGATCCCATCAACCATCCTCTTGCTGCAACAAGACATAAACGCCAAACAAACACCCGACCAAACCAGGCGACCATCCCGCGACCGGCGCGCTGATGAACCCGGCCTCGCCCAGATCGTTGACCACTTTGGTCGCCACATAGAGCATGAAGCCAGCCGTGACGCCACCTGAAACCATATACTCGACGCCGCCCATTCGGAAAAATTTAACGAAAAGCAAGCCGCGACCAACACCATCGCCGCGAGCAGCAGCGGCCGAGCCAGCAGCTCTTGATACCGCAATCGGTAGGGCGTCGCGTCCAGCCCCGCTTGAGCCGTCTGTTCGGCGAGGCCGGGAAGGCTCCAAAAGGACACTGTTTCCGGCGACACAAACGCCTGAGTGACCTCGCGGCGACTAAGGGTCGTCGCGAGCAAATAGGTCGAGGCGGGAAGGGTCTCGAACTCGGGCGTCACCACCTTGGCGTCGCGCAGTTCCCAGTAGCCCTCGTGGAGCTCTCCGGAGGCGGCGTCGACGCGCTCGATGAAATTCCCCTTGTCGTCAAAGTTAAAGACCTCGACGCCGCTGATATTGGCGCCGTCCGCCCCCTTGCCGCGGGCGTGGATGATGGCCTGTCCGTCGACGCTCTTTTGCCGTAGCCACAGGTCGCCCCAGGGGTTCGACTGGCCGCCGAAAACGGAAGTCTCGATTTCGTCAGACTTATCCTTCATCCATGTCGACGCCGGATTGTAGGCGACCACCGATAGAACTCCGACCAGGACGATCACGATGATAGGGGGCGCCAAGATCTGCCAGACCGAAACGCCGGCAGCGCGCGCGACCACGAGCTCCATTTTCCGGGACAGATTGAGGAAGGCGATCATCGAGCCGAACAGTACGGCGAAGGGGAGCGCCTGCTCCGCGAGGGTCGGCGTCCGAAGGAACGACAACGCCGCCATGAGAAAGCCGGTCGCCTTCGGCGCGTCGCCGGAGCGGCGGAGCATCTCCACAACGTCGACTGTGTAGATGAGGAAGAATACGAAAAGAAAGACGGCGATCACGGTGCGCACAAAACGGCCGGCGAGATAAAGCGAAAGCGTTCGGCCGATCATGTCGAACTTGCTGAGATGCGACGCAGGGAGGCAGGAAACAGCTGGCGTCGAAAGATCATCGCCAAGGCGCCGAAGATGGCGCCGATCGGAATGGCCCAGACGAAGAACACGGCGGATGGAACGCCGACCGTCAGCGTTGTCGCCGCAATGCCGAGCATTCGAACGAGGACAAACGCAAGAATCGCTCCCCCGATCGCGAGACCGCGTCCCTGTCGCGTCGTGCGCGCCTCGCCGAGCGAAGCGAAGGCGATCAGTCCGGCGACCAGCGCATAGAGCGGGCTAGCGAGGCGGTCGAGCAGCTCGCTACGGATATGGCCGGCCATGGCCGGATCGGCTTGGTCCTTGGGGTCCGGCGCCATCAGTTCGGCCGTGCTCCGTTGCCGGGGCCGCTTGACCCCGCTGATGGCGTGAGCGAACTGGGAGAGGTCGATAGTATAGTCGTCGAAGGTCACCATTGCGGTGTCGCCGGCCGACTGCGGGCGCAGGAGAACGCCTTTCGACAGCTGAAGATAGCTGGCGCCGTCCTTGTCGAACGTCTTTCCGGCCTCTGCAATGTAGGTCGAGGGGTGGGCAAGGTCGCGGCGGTCCTGCATGAAGACCCCTCGCAATGCGCCGTCTGGGGTTCGCTCCCGGTAGTGAAAGACGAAGCCCAGCTCAAGAGTGGAAAAAGCGCCGGGCCTGGCGAAGTTGGAAATAAAGTCGGCGCGGATGAACGTGGTCAGGTTCTCGATCGCCCCGAAGCTCCAAGGGAGGAGCTGCACATAGACGGTCGCGACGATGGCAAACACCGCGACCGAGAGCAACGCCAGCGGCCTCAGCAACCGCGCTGGGGACACGCCCGCGGCCGCCATGACGACCAGTTCGCTGTCGCCGTTGAGTTTGTTGAGAGTGTACAGAATTCCAGCAAACAGCGCGACAGGCGCAATGACCGCCACGAGCGAGGGCAACGCTAAGCCGGTCATCATGAGGAAAATGATGATCGTCTGGCCTTTGCTGGTCAGGAGGTCGATCTGACGCAAGGCCTGGGTGATCCATATGACGCCCGTAAGCACGACGAGGCCCGTCAAAAACGCCGTCGCGGCGGTCCTCAGCAGGTAACGTTCAATACGACTCATGTGCGCCCGCGTCGCAGGCGCCGGCTTGGTTCGCCGCGCCAACCCGATTGCAGCGAGGGCCTGTCCCCGACCGCCGTGTATTTCAAGACGAGGCGCCCCCGTTGCCCGTAAGGGCCCTTGATCCGGAATTTCATGCCGAGGAATCACGGCATCTTATTGACGGCCGCGGCAAAGCCCCGATATCTCGGCCCCTTGACCCCCGTGCGATCCGCACGCGGCGGTTCCTTATCCGGACATGGAATGCCTGTCGCATGAGCGTAGCCGTCAAAATCGCCTTTGGACCTCTGTCCGCGCCAAAAGGCAACGCGCTCGTGCTTTTTGTGGGCGCCGACATGAAGCCGGCGCCTGCAGTGGCCCCGCAATTCGGGGATCTCGAACCCCTGATCCGCGCCGCCGCCAAAGCCTCCAATTTCAAGGGCGCACGGCGAACTGCCCTCGACATTCTCGCCCCTTCGGGTCTCGACGCGTCGCGATTGATAGTCGTCGGCGTCGCGCCGGGCAAGGACAACGCCCCGACGGACATGGCGATGCTCGGCGGCTTCGTATTCGGCAAGGTTAGCGGCGCGCAGAAGGTCGAGGTGGCCTTCGAGGCGCCGGCAGGGACCTGGGACGCCGCGGCGGCGGCGGATTTCGCTCTCGGCCTCAGGCTTCGCGGTTATCGTTTCGACAAGTACAAGACACGCAAGAAGGAGACGGACGAGGAGAACGCCGCGCTGCCTGAGTTCGTCATTGGCTCGAGCCACGCGGCCCCGGCGCGGGCCGCTTGGCAAGAGCGTTCTGCCGTCGCCGACGGCGTAGAAATCGCCCGCAATCTCGTTAATGAGCCTCCGAACGTGCTCTTTCCCGCTGAATTCGCGGATCGCGCTGCAGCGCTCGAAAAGCTCGGGGTAGAAGCAAACGTTCTCGACGAGAAGGCGATGGGCAAGCTCGGGATGAACGCGCTGCTCGGGGTCGGGCGGGGGTCGGCGCGCGACAGCCGCCTCGTGACCCTGCGCTGGAACGGCGCCCGCTCGAAGCGGACAAAGCCCATCGTCGTGATCGGCAAGGGCGTTTGCTTCGATTTCGGGCGGGATCTCGATCAAGCCCTCAGCCGGCATGGAGGACATGAAGGGGGACATGGGCGGGGCGGCCTGTGTCGTCGGCCTCATGCATGCGCTGGCGACTTGCAAGGCCAAGGCGCATGTCGTTGGCATCATCGGACTCGTCGAGAACATGCCCGATGGAGAAGCGATCCGGCCGGGCGACGTTCTCACCTCGATGTCCGGGCAAACGATCGAGGTCGTCAACACGGACGCCGAGGGCAGGCTCGTGCTTGCGGACGCGCTTTGGTACGCCCAGCAGACCTTTTCACCGCGGGCTATGATCGATCTCGCCACCCTCACCGGCGCAATCATCGTCGCGCTCGGGCAGGAATACGCAGGCCTCTTCTCCAACGACGACGAGTTGGCGCAGCGGCTCATCGCCGCGGGGGAGGCGACCGGGGAGAAGGCGTGGCGCATGCCGCTCGCACAAGCCTATGACAAGTTGATCGATTCCAAGATCGCCGACATGAAGAACACCGGCGGACGCCACGGCGGCTCGATCACCGCCGCGCAGTTCTTGCAACGGTTTGTTAGGGATGTGCCCTGGGCTCATATCGACGTCGCCGGAGTTGCCATAGGATCGCCATCGTCGGACATCAATCCGTCGTGGGGTTCGGGCTGGGGCGTGCGGCTCTTGAACCGTCTCATTGCCGACTCCTACGAGGATTAGATACCCTTCCAAGAATCAGGGGCTGGGAGACTAGGATGCGGCTGGGACCCACGGTGTTGGCGCTCGCGATCGCGGCGTGGAGCGCAGGCGGCCGGACGGCGTGGGCGTTTGTCGGCTGCGAGGCCTTTTCCGCCGCCCTCCGTGCAAGCGCGAGCGACCTCGGGGTTGAATTCTCCCACGCCATCGTCGTGTCGCGGACACGCTCCGACGCCAACGTGTTCGACGTCACGACCAAGGTAGACGTCGATGCGACGCTTAGCTGCCACGGCGACACCTTCCTGCGTTTCGAGGCGCGGATCAGCGACCCGGCCAACGCCCGAACGACCACGAATTTCGAGCGCTTTCAGACTGCGGCGCTCAAGGCTGCGCTTGGATGGGACGGGGAAGAGCCGCGGCGTGCTCAAGGGCATGACCACCGACGCGCGCGAATATCTCGACGCCTCGCGCCAACGCGGCGACGTCTACATCGCCGGCAAGACCGAAGAGCACGAGCCGGGCGGCGTCAGCCTCGGCCTGATGGCGACCGATTCGGACCGCACCTTCGTAATCGTCGGTCCGGCGGCCCAATAGGCAAGCGCCCGCCTTGGGTGAATTCCGCTTTCATCACCTCGAGCGCCGGCGGGTCGATCAAGCGCTGCCCGCACTTCTCGAGCACGCCTACGACGAGGGCCGGCGCGTCGTCGTGCGCGCCTCGTCGCAGGAGATGGTCGAGGCGCTGAACAATCGATTGTGGACCTACGACGACGCGAGCTTTCTGCCGCACGGCGCAGCCGGCGACGGCGACCCGATCACAGAGCCGATTTTCCTGACGGCGAAAGTGGAGAATCCCAACGCCGCGACCATGCTGGTCCTGCTCGCCGGGGCAGAGACGAGATCCGGACGACGAGGTGTTCGACCAGGTCGTGCGGCTGTTTGACGGCCGCGACGAGGAAGCGCTCGCCGAGGCGCGGCGCGAATGGAAGCGGCTCAAGGACGAAGGCCGGGCGCTGAGCTACTGGCGCGAGGGCGAGGACGGCGGATGGGACGGGCGCGCTGAGGGGAGGGCGAGTTATATGCCTCGTTAGGCCCCGACTTTCTTTCCGGAGAAGGCCGAACGCTTCGTTCGAAAAAACCATTGCGACCGGTCTCGAACGCCGTACCGCAACAAGGCGTCAGCCGGAGGCAATGGCTCGGCTGCCAGGCCATGTGCGCTATTATGGCGGAGTGATTTCTCCGTTCATGTCCCAAAGGTCCTGCCAGCTCTGCCCGTCTTTCCACAAAAAGACCTGGCCTTTGATCAGGCGGCAGTTGCGGTCGATGCCGGCGATCTCCCGCATCTCTTTGCCGGTCAGCGGGTCTTCGGCGGCCGCCCTGAGGTTCGCCATGTAATTGCGCGGGCTGACGGAGAACGGGATCGGCGACTGGCCGCGCTGCACCGCCCATTTGATGCAGATCGCGCCGGGATGAACGCCATGCCGTTCGGCGATCCGGACGATGACCGGATCTTCGATGGGCGCCGTGTCTTCGGGCGTGCGGTCGCGTTCGGGGCGTCCGGGGGAGCCGAGCGGACAATAGCCGATCGGCTGGATTCCGTTGTCGAGCACGAACCGGAAGAGTTCCGGCTGCTGGAAATGCGGATGAAGCTCCATTTCGTTCACCGCCGGCTTGATCCGCGCGTCGCGCAGAACGAGCTTCAGCTTGGGGATCGTCATGTTCGACGTGCCGATGTGCCGGACGAGCTTCGCTCGACCAGCTCCTCCATCGCGCGCCAGGTCTTCATGTAGTTCGCATGGATGTAGGGCCTGGCGTCCGGGCTGCGCGACGTCACGTCGCAGCCGGGCGGATGAAAGTTCGGAAAGGGCCAGTGCACCAGGTACAGGTCGAGAGTGTCGAGGCGCAGGTCGGCGAGCGACCTCCGGCACGAGGCGATCACGTCCTTTTCGCCGTGCATGTCGTTCCATAGTTTCGAGGTGATCCAGAGCTCCTCCCGCTTCATCCCGGCGCGGATGATCTCTTTCAGCGACGCGCCGACTGCGGCCTCGTTTCCATAGACGGAGGCGCAGTCGAAATGCCGGTAGCCGACCGCCGCCGCGCCCCTGACCGCCGCCGCGACCTTGTTCGGCGCCGACGTGGTCGGAGCCAACGTGCCGAGCCCAACGGCCGGCATGGTCGCGCCGGTATAGAGTCTCCTTTGCGGGATCGCCGCCGGATCGACGGGCACTAACCCGGTCTCACCCCCATGCTCATGTCCGTCCTCGGCTCGAACTCTTGTATAGCCTCTCCGCTGAAGGCTCCCGCGCAATTTTGCCAAAGGATGCCCGCCCGCGGGGATGGCGACAAGCGAACGGTTACCCTCGGAGGGGGTCAAGACAGGCGATCTGCCTATTTCTCCCAGCTCGGAGCGTCGCCCGCCCCGATCCCACTTCGATGACAGGTTGGAGGTCGGTTTCCATTCTCCTTCTCCGGGGGAGGCTCAGCCGCGCCGGACCGGCCGGCCGCAGCGCCTCAGTCGACGCTTGACCTCGGCGCCGTCCTGGCTCCAGCGGGTATGGAAGACGCCCGGCTTGTCGAGGCGGCGATAGGTGTGGGCGCCGAAATAGTCGCGCAGGCCCTGCAGCAGGTTGGCGGGCCCGCGGGCGCGGCGCAAGCCGTCGTAATAGGCGAGCGTCGACGAGAACGCCGGCGTCGGCGACGCCGTGCGCGATCGCGAGCCCGACGACCTTCCGCCAGGCGGCTTCGGCGCCGACGACCGCGTCGCGGAAATGGTCAGCGAGCAGGAGGTTGGCAAGAGCGGGCTCGCGCTCATAGGCCTCCATGATCCGGTCGAGCATGCGGGCGCGGATGATGCAGCCGGCGCGCCAGATCGACGGCGATCTCGCCGAGGTTCAGGCGCCAGCCGTATTGCGCGCTCGCCGCGCTCATCTGCTCGAAGCCCTGCGCGTAGGCGACGATCTTGGAGGCGTAGAGCGCGTCGCGGATGGCGTCGATGTCCGCCGGGCCGGCCTTGCGCGGCGAGAGCTGCGGATGCGGGAAGACGGCTCTCCGCCTTGGCGCGCAGGCTCCCGCCGGCCCGACAGGGCGCGGGCGTAGACCGCCTCGGTGATCGCCGTGATCGGCACGCCGAGATCGAGCGCCGACTGGGCGGTCCAGCGTCCCGGTGCCCTTCTGCTCGGCTTCGTCGAGGATGCGGTCGACCAGCGGCGCGCCGCTCGCGTCCGTCTTGCGCAGCACTTCGGCGGTGATGTCGATGAGATAGGAATCGAGCGCGCTCGACTTCCAGCCGGCGAACACGTCGCCGATCGCCGGCGCCGACAGGCCGTAGACCGTCTTCAGGATGTCGTAGGCCTCGGCGATGAGCTGCATGTCGGCGTATTCGATGCCGTTGTGCACCATCTTGACGTAGTGGCCGGCGCCGTCGGGGCCGATATAGGCGCAGCACGGGCGGCCCGCACGCCTGCGCCGCCATTTTCGTCAGGAACGGCGCGATCCGCTCATAGGCCGCGCGGTCGCCGCCCGGCATCATGCTCGGGCCGCGAGCGCGCCCTCCTCGCCGCCGGAAACGCCCATGCCGACGAAGCGGATCCGCTTCGCCTCGCACGATCTGGCCCGCCGGATCGTGTCCGAGAACAGCGAATTGCCGGCGTCGATCAGAATGTCGTCCGGCTCGAGATGGGGCGCGAGCTCGTCGATGATGTCGTCGACCGGCTTGCCCGCCTGGACCATGACGATGACGATCCGCGGCGTTTTGAGCGCGGCGACGAATTCGGCGATGGCTCTTCGCCGGAACGAAACGCCCCTCGCCGCCGTGGTCGCGGATCAGCGCATCGGTACGTTCGCGCATGGCGGTTGAACAGCGCCACGCCGAACCCGTGGCCGGCGGCGTTGCGCGCCAGATTGGCGCCCATGACCGCCAATCCAAGCACGCCAAGATCGGCTTTCTGCGCTTCTGTCATTGGCTCCTCCCGGTTGAAGACGCCTGCACTTTAACGAACGTCGTGGGCGGGATCGTGGTCTTCGGGCTCGTATACCGTGTGGAAATTCCGAGAATGCCCCTCGAGGATTGGACTGGAATTTCGTCAGACAGGTATGCGAACCGCGGCTCGGAGCCCGCCGAGCGGGCTGTCTGTTAACGTAA
>CAVYIZ010000093.1:0-156507 GCA_963768555.1 uncultured Alphaproteobacteria bacterium | reverse complement strand
TTCCGGGCGACTGCAACTGCCAAGCCGGCACCCTGACGAACGTCTCATTGCGAGCGAAGCGAGGGCCATGCCGCTTCGCTACTCACGATGACGTGGCGCGCGGCGTCTCGATCTCATCCGAGCAAACGTGCAATGTCGATAGGCGCGCGAGCGACTTCAACGTCTTAGGCGGCAACTTTCGGCGACTTGCGGTTGCCCCGCCGAAACATGCGCGCCGCGCCCCTCGCTCGTCACCTCGGCCATTCGGCGAGAGGCGGCGAGGATTCTTCGGGCCGACGGTCGCCGCGCGCCCCTGCGCCAGATATTGTGGGTCCAAGTCTGCCGGGACCGGGGTAAAGTGATCTCTGGAAAAAATACCAGTTTCACACAATTTTTCTCGTGATTTCTCGAAGCTGCCGCCGCTGGCGATGTTGCGCCCGGCGAGCGACGCGATCCGCGTTCTTGTCAATTCGTCGTTAGCCGGACGTAATGGTCTGGAGCGGTGGCCGCGGTCGGGGACTGCTTTGGCGTTTGGTTCGAGCTGGTTTCACAACCCCAGCAGCTTGTTCATGTCTACCGCGAAGCCGGCCGCTTGGAGTTCTCGGGCGAGAGTTGATTTCCATGCGCCACCAGCATCGAGGCTGATATAGACAACACCATCAAAGTCCGATGGTTTTTCCACATCGCCATTTAGTAGCGCGACGACTTGTTCGGGGCCAAGCACTCCAATGAAAAAGCCAAGTTCGAATATGACATTTTGCCGTGCTCTTGGCTCCAGTTTTGCCGGTAAATTAGGTTCGGGACCCCCGCCATCGTCGGGCGTCATCAAGACAACTGCGAACCCAACGTCAGCCGCCTCCTCTTGAAACTTCGTAATGATCGTGCGGCCTCTGTTCGGACGCTCATGCAATATAACGGGCTCAAAATCCAGTCGTTCGAGAAATCTAGCCACATATTCTCTCGGGCCTGCGTCGCGCCCATGAACTATAAATACTTTACGTCGCGGCTTTCTCTGAACGGACGAATCAGTCCTTGTGCTTCCAAGCTTCCTGCTTCGGTTGTAAACGCTAGAGGATGGCGGGCTTGTAGTCCGTGAGCGTTGTTCCGGCACCTGGACCACTTTGCCGTTGTCCCCAATATCGTTCGCAAAAGAGTCTTCGTATTCCGACTGCTCTTGGGGAGTGACGTTACCTGAAGTGCTCACCACTCCACGATCAACAAGACTGCGAGCGCGTTTTCTTACTGCATCGCCGACCAAACTACCGTCGACAGCCTTAGCGTCCGGATTGCTGAGAAGGTACCGAGCCAGCGAGTTCGCACGCGCCGCAAGGCCCGTGCCGGTTCCGACATCCTCCGGCACGCCGAGTTCAAGGAGCGTGCGGTCAAATCCCGCATGGCCGAGTGCCTTTAGTATGGAAGTTGAGGCCAGGATATGCCTTCGGCGTTCAAGGGACATTGGCGGCGGCATTGCGAACCTCCTGAGCGGACGGCGGCAGCAACTCTGTCCCCGTTTGGATAAATAGTCAAAAGCACGGTTTGAGGAGTAGGCGTTGCGAGCTAATCATGATCCCATCACAATATTCCAGTTAATTTCGAAACCGGCGGCTTGAAGTTCTCTTCCAAGTTCAATCTTCCACTCGGTGTCGAGTGAAATATAGGCTAAACTCGAAATCTGACGGCCGTTCAACTGTCCCTTTCACAAGAGCCGCGACCCGCTCAGGTCCAAGTGCGCCGATGAAAAATCCCAATTCGAAAACAACATTTTGGCGCGCTCTAGGCTTCGTGTCAGAGCCGGCTGTCGCCCCGTGATCGTCCGGTGTCAAAAGAACGACCGCAAAACCAACGTGAGCGGCTTCATCACGAAATTTCGTGATTATCGCTCGTCCCCTGTTAGCTTGCTGACGAAGAATGACGGGCCTGAAGCCCAACCGTTCAAGAAAGCGCGCTACCCTTGTAATGGGCCCTCGTCATGTCCGTGGACAATAAATATCCGCTTCGAAATTTCGGGCGATCGGATGAGCTGCGGAACGATATTTTCACCTTGGTCATTAATGTGGGAACTAAGCTCGCGGCTCACCTCTAAGACTTCTGATGCGCTAGTGCCAGAAACCTCTACCGAAGCGTTTCCTATTTTCAACTCCGCCGCGCACGTGTGGTCGTCCCTCATGGTTCCTCCGTCATCTGCTAAGAGGACAAATCATCACATGGCGCGCCTGGCTAGCGGAATCGCGATTGTGGCGGGGGTCTTCAACGTGAACTCGACCGAGGCAAGCACGGAAATCGGAGCACCCTGCGCGGGAACGGACAATGACTGTTTCATGCGTCGATGACTTTGGCGTGGTCAAAGGGCACCTTTGCGGCCTTAAGTTCACGCGCCAAAAGTGCTTTCCACCCGCCCGCGGGATCGAGGGGGATGTACGCGACACCATCAAAATCTGAGGGTTTTTTAACGTCACCCTTTACTAAGGCCGCAACATGCGACGCTCCTAACTTTCCAATAAAGAACCCCAGCTCGAACACCACATTTTGCCTCGCACGCTTTCGCGGCGGACTGCCGGGCACTCCGCCTTCGTCGTCCGGCGTCATCAGAACCACCGCAAAGCTCGCGCCTTCTGACTCATCTTGGAATTTCGTTAGCAGGTGCCTACCGATATTTGGCCGTTCGTGGAGGATGATTTCCTCAAGACCGATCTTACCGAGAAATCTAGCGACCTCGTTCTTTACATCATTGTCATGCCCGTGAACAATGAAAACCTTATTGGATTTGGTTACAATCCCCATAGGCTTCCCATTTGCATGCTTCAAAACGTAATCCTTATAATCCCGCACAAACGGAATTATGACTTGTCTAGTTAAGGCGTGAACCCCGGATATGATGCTGTTGTTGCCTGAATAGAAATATCGATGGCCTATGTTAACTGCATAATCAGTGTCAGAGGCCAATTTATCGATCAAAACCAGAGTGAGGCCCAGCCGCTGCTTGTCGTCCTCAGGCCAAACTAGTTTATGGGAGCCATGCATGCTTCGCCCAGTACTCTCACTTTCATTCATGAACGCGTCAAAATCGACGATCTCGGTTAGAGACCGATTGATTGCCTCCAAATTCTCATGGTGCAACAAACGCGAAAGAGCTTTCAACGGACGCTCGAAGGTCTGAGGATGCGACGCCTGAAGGTCCAGTACTGCGTTGTTGATTTGTTTGAAGAGATCTGTGTCCGCGGTCATTGCTCTCCGTCAGCCTTCAGACGCGCAACAGCTGCGCGCTCGATAATCCCCTCGCGATACTTCTCCTTCAATTGCTTCGCTAGGGGCGCAATGATTGGGTTGGAGGCGTATTCTCCAATCCGATCGTCGATCGTAGCCTCCATATTCAGGATGGCGGTCTCGATACTGGTAGGATCATTGGGGTCGAAACTTACTGTGCCGAGTTCGTCGCCGAGAGCCGCAAGCGCCTTCTGCGCGTCATCCAACTGCTGGGCGAGTTGATCGAACCCTGTGACTGTGATCATCCGAATCACTCATTACGTACGTGACAAAGCATCTTATCACACGGTCCGTAGGCTGACCGACTCTGCTTGGGGATTGCGGACTACATCGCCACCGCCGCCACCCTTCTCGCCAACTCCGGATTAAGCCTCACCACCCCATCCTCGCGAATCGTGAAATCCGCCGGATGCAGCGCCTCGGACTTGAGAAACGCAAGCACCGCCCGATCCACCTTCGGCCGCTCCGGCTCCATCATATCGAAGACGAAGGCCGGCGCGCCGTTGCGATCATAGTGCATGATTCCGACCATCGGATCATACCCCTCGGCAACGAGCTTGATTTGCACCTGGCTCTGCAGGACCGCGTAGGCGTAGTTCAGGATGGCGTTGACCGGATGCGACGCGTTGCGGCTTCCAGTGGCATAGACCCGAGTAAAGCGCGGCCCAACCGTTCGCCATTCGTCGGGAATAGGATGGCGTGCGGACGCTCGCCATAGCAGCGAGGTCGCATGCCAAGCGCGAAAATAGGCTACCGCGCTTCGGCTTCCAATAGGCGCAGTTCGTCAACCGTTTTCGGCGGATCGTTTGCCAGCCGAGCGAGGTCATCGCGGGCTCGCTTCATGGCCCTGTCCCATGCGAAGGACCGACGAAGCGAGGTCTCCAAGGTCTGAATGCAGCCTTCAATCTTCCTGGAAATGAGAGCGTTGCAGAACTCCATGCGCTTGCGCCGGTCCGATCGCGTCTCAGCCTGCCAAGCGACACGCTCTCGATTTGCCGCAAAGCTCTCACCGCTGGCGACGGTCACGACGTTGCCGGTCCAATCGACTTTGACGAGCGGCACTTTTTGCTCATTGAGCCACGTCAGCACGTCGAACGTGATGCTGCCGCTGCCATCCAGCATGATGATCCGAGGCGGAAGGTCGACGTCGCCTTTGAAGTAGCGGTAGGTCTCCTGCTTCTGCGGATAGTGAGTGAAGCCGTTTCGTATGAGCAGCGTTCCGGCTTCGATCCGGAGCGAGACGCCGTGTCCGGCCAGGATCAAAGGATTACGTGAAGGCTGTCGCCTTACTCTCCTGTCCTTCCGACCGTTCGACCGTTGACTCCAATGCTGAGAGCGGAGGAGCCACTCGTCATCATCCCGGTGCGCTTGCGCTGCCATCAAGAGCGGTTCTGGGCGGCCTCCCCACGTAGACGATTTTTTATCGGTCATCGTTTTGCGTCCGCGGCTGCTGCCGATATCTCCAGCCTAACAGTAGCGAGTCGCTCTTTGAATTGTTCAAATTCGTCGACGCTCCAAAATGCTCGCCCCAAGGCTTTTGCCGTGATCACCCTCGCGAATTCTGGGCTTTCGTCGGCCAACCGTCTGAGCTTTGCCAGATCGCTCCTTGCCTGTGCAGATTGCACGCTCAGAATCTCAATCTGTGTCGAAGTGAGCAACGGATGTTTGCTTCGCCTCAAGAGCGCAAAGCACAAGATCACAGTCGCACGTTGGTGGGCCGGCCTTCGTGAAAGCCACGGCACGATCCGAAGACCGAAGGCCCCAGGGCCGAAAACCCACCCACCGCACTCGTAGAGATTCCTCCCGATCTCCAGAGCGCTCCTAACGTCATCGCGAGCAGTTTTCACTTCGTCGATTGGAAAGGTCAGTACATCCGACAGCGAGTGCTTCCGAAGCGCGCCGCTCATGTCCCGCAGCACATAACGAAGCGCGGAAACTAAATTCAGGTCACGTCCGAAGATGCGGCTGACCTCACCGTCTTCCTTGGCGTCTCCGGGGTAGCCGCCTGATTGCTCAAGATCCAGCGCTCGGACTGCAATGTCGTAGTCGGATCCATCGCTTCTCCTGGCATCGTCTTCGAGGCCAGAAAACTTGCCTGAAGCAACCGAACTGAGAATTCTCAGGTAGGTTGCGGTTTCGCCAACTTTTAATCGACGCGCAATTTGCCAGCCCAGCGCATTGCCTGGCGTTTCACGCTCCAGCTTATCGAACTCGGTTTCCTCATCTGCGTCAGATCCACCCGAACTCCACCGCGTAAACAACCGCTTCACCAGCTTGAGTGCCGTGTCCCCCCTCTCCGCGGCACTTTGAAGCCACGGTCTCCACCACTCGTCGCCAACGTCGTATCCCTCCCACCATAACTCCCAGCCGGCGTAGTCGAATTTTTCTTTGATCCGAAGCAATTCCATCAAACGGACTGCCTGCTTGGCCGTACCGGCAGGGAACTCCACAACGCTGCCTTTGTAGTCAGCGGTCTGCTTTGCTGGCTTAAGCAAATGCTTGCCCCGCCAGCGTTCGAGCTGGTCCGAGGATGGCGGCGCAAGTCCTTTCGCTTTCGCCTCCCTCTCTATGTCAGCCCGTGTCTCCCAGCCGGTTGTCTCGGACACTCACCCATCCTCCTAGAGCCCCGCGCAGAACGCAGATTCTCGCGGAATTTGAGATTCCATCGTTGCGGCCATCGAAAGCGCGCGAATCACGGGAGCGCATGATGGCAAAAGGAACACGAGATTTTCGAGCGGAGTACGTTCGCCGCATGGCGAGGGCCGCGGCGAGGGGCCTTTCCCGAAGTCAAGGCCGTGGCCATCCGAAGGCGAGCGAGGCCGCAGTCAGCACCAAGCGACCTGCCAAGCCTCTTGAGGACGATAGGCTGCAAGTCGCTCTGAAGGCGCTCCGCCAAGAAAAGAGCCTCACTGCCGCAGCTCGCGCGGCCAAGGTCTCACCGGAGCGCCTCCGTCGCTACGCCTCTGAACGGCATATCATCGAGAGGCAGGGTCGACGTTGGGCCGTCCGGCAGGAGCTGCCTCGCCGGATGCTGCTCTTTTCAGAAGGAAGAACGCTTCAGGTTGTCGTCGGCGACTTCGACGCCGCGTCGAAAATCGGCCGCTACATGTCCGCGGTAGGCGAGTTTCTGCGGACAAACAAGCCTGCCGGGCTCCGGGAGTTCGAAGGCGCGAGCGTCATCGACGTGGCGGGAAAGGCGCACCCCTTCGAGACCAGGCCAAACGCCCTCTACCGCCTCGCATCCGCTCACGACCAGAGCTTCGAGCACATCTACCGCATCGTCGTTTGAAAAGGACCAGAACTATGAATGAACGTGATCTGAACCGCGAGCGCCGCAAGCAGCGGGCTCTTGAACGGTTGGGAAGCAACAATCCGCGCTGCGTCATTTGCGGCCATGACGACCCTTTGGCGCTGGAGCTGCATCATATCGCCGGCCGGGCCTTCGACGGCAAATTGGTCCCGGTCTGCCGCAACTGTCATCGTCAGCTGAGCGACTGGCAGAAGGATCACGCGCCCCAGCTGGACCGTCCGCCGAGCGAGTTCCAACGGATCGCCCACTTCCTCGAGGGCTTGGCGGACCTGTTCGAAATGCTGGTCAAGCGCCTCCGCGAGTTCGCGGGGAAGCTTCTCGCCCTTGAGCCTGGACCCTCAACCGATGGGGAGGCGCAACCATGAGCGGCGCGGCCATGAGCGACAAGGCGGAAGGTGGCTTCGCTTCACCCGCTCCCGATCGCTTGCCCATCGCCGTGCGGGCGTTCGCCCCGCCGCCGAAGGCGGAGGAAAAGCCGACCCACAAAAAGCGTACCGGGAAGCCTGCGCCTGCGTCCGAGTACACTCTAGTCTTCGACACGGAAACCACCGTCGACGCATCGCAACGGCTTCGCATCGGAGACTATCAATTCCGCAAGGGCGACGAACTGGATGAAGCCGGGTTCTTTTACGATCCGGCCGCGCTCAGCGCTGCCGAGGTGACGCTGCTCCGCCGCTTCGCTACCGAATGCAAGCTCAAGCTCCGAACCGTGGCCGAGTTCGTCGACGAAGTGCTCTTCGGTCGCGCCTATGATCTTCGCGCTTCGATCGTCGGCTTCAATCTGCCCTTCGATATTTCGAGGCTCGCAATCCAGCATGGCGCAGCTCGCGGCAAAGCGATGCGCGGCGGATTCACATTCAAGCTGTCTCAGCGCCGTTGGCGGCCGGCAATTCAAATACGCCATCTCAATGCGCGCGCGTCGCTTATCCAATTCACGCACCCGCCGAAGCCGCGCAATCCGCGAGGGCATACGAAACGCAAGATTCCCCCACGCGAACGGCGCGGATCGTTCATTGATTTGAAGACGATTGCCGCCGCTTTGCTAAGCCGATCTTTCAATCTCGCGTCGCTCGCCGACTTCCTCAAGACGCCGACCCGGAAAGCCGAAAGCGGCGGGCATGGAAAGCAACTGACGGCAAAATATCTCGGCTACGCCATCGACGACGTCCAGGCGACGTGGGAATGCTACCAAGCCCTTCGCGATCGCTACGCGTTGCACGCGCTTGAGGAAACCCCGATGAGCAAAATTCTCAGCGAGGCGAGCCTTGGAAAGGCTTACCTCAAGCAAATGGGCGTGCGGCCATTCTCAGCCGTCCAGCCCGATTTTCCGGCTCATCTCACCGGGAAAATTATGAGCGCCTATTTCGGCGGGCGAGCCGAAGTGCGTTGGCGGCGCGAAATTCGCCAGGTGCTCTATTGCGATTTCCTTTCCATGTATCCGACGGTCTGCACGCTTATGGGGCTATGGCAGTTTGTCATTGCCCAAGGAATGGAATGGCGGGATTCGACCGCGGAAATTCGGGCGCTGGTGAATTCAATAACGCTGGAGGAATTGCAGCGCCCCGAATTTTGGCCCCGGCTGACGACGCTTGTCCGGGTCAAGCCGCAAGCCGACATACTCCCGGTCCGCGCCAAATACGACAGGAAATCGCAGACCATTGGTCTGAATTATCTGTCCAGCGAAAACCCGCTTTGGTTCACCCTCGCCGACGTGATCGCGGCGAAATTGCTGGGCGGAAAATCCCCGGAAATCTTGGAGGCGATCACCTTTTCGCCGAAGGAGCCACAGGCCGAATTACGAGCAATTTCGATCCGCGGAAATTCGAATTGCCGCGTCAATCCGGCGACAGACGATTTTTTCAAGCGGTTGATCGACCTCCGAACCTCGATAAAATCGGGATTGAAAAATTCCTCCGCTCTCGACGCGGAGGCGCTGAATAGCGACCAGCAAGCACTAAAAATATTGGCGAATTCGACCAGCTACGGAATTTTCGTCGAAATGATCGTCGGCGAAGTGGACACCCCGGAAAAGCTCATTTGCTACGGCCCAAGCGGCGAGGGATTCCCGGTCGAGTCCAAAAAGGTCGAGGAGGCTGGCCGATATTTTCACCCGTTGCTCGCAACTCTGATCACCGGGGCAGCACGGCTCATGCTCGGAATTGCTGAGCGCCTTTGCATTGAGAAAGGGTTGGATTGGGCCTTTTGCGACACCGATAGCCTCGCAATCGCCAAGCCCGACGGAGTAGGCGAAGCTGAATTTTTCGAGCGGGCGCGCTCGATTTGCGGTTGGTTTTCGCCGCTGAACCCCTATGAGAAAAAAGGCTCAATATTCAAAATCGAAGACGCGAATTTTCCAGTTGCGGCTTCCGGGGACGGGCGGAAATTCGAGCCGCTTTACTGCTTCTGCATTTCAGCGAAGCGATACGCATTATTCAATCTCGGAAATTCCGGGGAAATCATAATTCGCAAGGCGTCGGCGCACGGGCTTGGGCAATTCCTTCCCCCATATGAAGCCGACGACGCGCCATCCATTCCGCCCCCTGCGGTCGAATTGAACGACATTGGCGTTGAGCGCTGGCAATACGACCTCTGGTACAAGATCGTTCTGGCGGCCCTGGACGGGCATCCCGACCAGGTGAACCTAGCGTATCACGACAACCTCAACCGGCCGGCGGTGAGCCGGTATGGCGCGACGACGCCCGCCCTCTTGAAATGGTTCGACGCCCTCAATTGCAAGCGCGAATTCCCGACCAGGTCAAGCCCTTCAATTTCTTGAATGCGTATCATGCTCGGCCGCAATTTGAATTGTCGGATGTTGAGCAATGGGCGAAGCCCAAGCGGGGAAGGCCGCGGAAGCAGTTGGACGTGAAGCCGATTGCCGCCTTCAATCGGAATATTCGCGAGGCTGCAAAGGGCGCATTCGACCGCGAAACCGGCAAGCCAATTCCAGCGAGCGAACTCAAGACCTACGCCGAAGCGCTCGTTCAATACCATCTTCGGCCTGAAGCAAAATTCCTCAATGGCGATTTTTGTGACAGAGGACGGACAGAGCGACGGCATGTCGTTGCGTCGGAAATCATTCATATCGGCAAGGAAGCGAACAAGTGGGAGGAAAGATATTTCCTTGGCGAGGATGATGAGGCGGAAATCGAGTATGGGGTAGGCTCCGATGAAAGCCGTTTGGACGCGCAGCTTCGCGAACTGGTTCACGATCTTGGGGAACGAGCCGCAGCATTGGAATTGCGGATCTCAAGGACCGCGCTGAGGAAGGCGCTGAATTCAGGCGTCGACAGTTCTTCACACGCCGTCCGCAAGCAGATTGCTAATCGGCTACACAACCTCTCGAATGACGTCGGAAGAAGGTGAGGGCACGATGAGCGACAAAATTCACTCTTACGAGCGACAATTCTCCTCAAGGCAGGACAAATCTCGTGGCCGTCACGATCGAAGACTTCGTAATTCGAGCGGAAAAGGATGCTGAAGATGGAGAGGAGCCGGTCGAGTTTATCCCTACTTTCATCGAACTGGCTGCAGCTGCTCAAAGGGAGAGGTCGTAAATCCGGTAGGTCTTGTAAGCATAAAAGCCTAGCCTAACCAAACTATTAATCATAGGGTAATTGTCTTCATAAACCCACCCGGCCTCTGCCCAACTATACCCCTTTCGCGTCCCCTCGCTCCACAGCCTGTTACACAGCATTGTCTCAACACCTCGATGCCGCCATTGAGGTATCGTTCCAAGGAGAATCACGCGGAGGCGGGTGATGTGGCGCGCGGCCCAGAGTAACTTGAAAAGACCAGGGATTAGACGTCCCGAAGGATTGCGGGCGAGGGCCACGTTGAGGTCTGGCAACGCCACCACCATCCCGATAGGCGTTTCTTGATGGTGCGCAAAAACCACTAACTCCGGGACAACAATTGCCCGAAGGTGCATTCCCAGATTTTCGATCTCGGCGTCCGAAAGAGGCAGGAACCCCCAGTTTCGCTCCCAGGACGCGTTAAATAGAAATTTAACCAGCGCCAGTTCTGCTTTGAAGCGACTTATGTCCAAAGAACGCAGGGTGATATTATGACGACGGGCCGCAGCTGACGCCCCGTCTACAAGTCGCTGCCGCGGTTGCACGTCTTTGGTTTGATACACCAGCAAGTCTTTTTCCTTATGGAAGCCAAACGCCTCCACCAGTTGTTTATAATACGGTGGGTTATGGGGCATCAGTAGGGTCGGTTGGGTATCAAAGCCGTCCACCAATAGCCCGCACTCGTAATTCGTGGACAGGCTTGCAGGGCCGCGCATTCCGGTCAGCCCGCGTTCGTGTAGCCAGGACCCCGCCGCTTCAAAGAGAGCGGCAGCGGTGTTAACATTGTCTTCACACTCGAAGAAACCAAAGAAGCCGAGCCGGTCTTGATGGACCTCATTGTGAAGCCGATTTTCTACTGCGGCAATCCGGCCAACCACTCGTGGACCCCGTCTAGCCAGGAAGCACTTAATGCTGCCGAACTTGAAGAATGGGTTGCTTTGTTCAGAAAGAAGAGCGTACACATCTCGGCGCAGCGGAGGTATCCAAAAGCGGTGGTTGCCATGGACTTGATAAGGCCACGACACAAATGCGGCGCGATCCGACGTGCTCATCACCGCCTTCACTGCCAAGTCCTTTACTGCTGACGCCTCATTCCGTATCAACACAATGGTTCGACCTGGTCTATTGTTTGGCTACGTTAGCTAAATTGAAATGCGACTTCGCAAGACGAACGTCAGACGCCATCAGTTTTTGCTCATATAATGCCTTGCATTCATGCCTCTTAATTTTCCCGCTAGGTGTCATCGGCATCCAACCAGGTGGCACGAGTACCACATCTGCTGATAACCCGAATCTCGCCATTATGGTCTCGCGGACGCGAAACGCGAAAAAGTCGTTGGTCGATGCCTTAACCTCGACGACTATCACCAGAGCTTCCCTCGTCGGTCTGCGAACTGAAAACGCCGCGCTACGTCGGACTACCGTTCCGTCAACTTCTTCAACAGTTTGTTCAAAAACTGCGGACAGGTACTTCCTTCCGTTTAGAAAAATCGTCTCTACTGTCCTTCCAACTACGAATAACTCCTGGTCTTTCACGAAACCAAGATCTCCTGTGTATAACCATTCATCCCTGAATTTTTCTTTCGTCTCCGCTGTCGCGTTATAATATCCAAGCGTCACGCTCGGGCCACGTAAACAAATCTCCCCGATCTTCCCGTCAGGAAGAACAGTCCCGTCAGTAGCCAGAATACGTATCGTGTGGCCGGCGAAAGTTCGACCGCAGGAGACCACATCCAGACGTTCGAGTCCAATGTGATCTGGGGTGACGCCTGGTTGAGCGTGGTATTCAAATGTTGGCCGCTCTACATGCTCGAAACGCGGTTGTCGATTCCTTGGGCCGAAAGTGACGCCGAGAGTTGCTTCCGCCATGCCATAACAGGGCATCAAAGCCTCGGGTCTGAACCCAACCGCGAGGTGAAGCGTCGTGAAACGATCCACGACACTTCTATCAATTGGTTCGGCACCACATCCCAATACTCGAAGGCAACTCAAATCCAGACCCTTAGGATAACTTTCGCCAGCCGATTTACAGACCAATCCAAGAGACGAACTGGTTCCGAAAGTGATTGTACCTCGATATCTATCTACACACCTCATCCAGGCCTGTGGCCGTTTGACAAATAACTTCGTGGGTAGATAGATCACTTGGACCGCAGAAATCAGAGCAGCCAAAACATTGCCCACCAGTCCCATGTCGTGATGTAGGGGTAACCAGCTCACTACAATATCTCGGTCAGCATCGACCGACAGGGCTGCGTTTAATATCGCCTCTGCGTTTTCGGCGATACATTGATGAGACACAATCACCGCCTTGGGACTTGCCGTCGATCCCGACGTCAGTTGCAAAAAACAAATGTCATCCGGCTCAATCTTGACAGGCACTGGATCCACAGCAATTTCGTCGAGGACGTCGTTAGTCAACAAGACTGGCGTATTGGTATATTCGAGGTCAATCAGCGGCCGATTTTTTGAATTCGGAGAGCAGACCACGGCTTTGGCATTCAGCATCGGTAATAGGTAACCTACTTTCTTCCGTATTCCCTATGGCTTCCGAGAACAGGCATCGGCATCATAGGAACAGGAGTTATTCCAGCAAGCACCATAGCGATGAAAAAAGTAATGAAGTCCTTATAGTCCTGGATCATTATGACTACGTGGTCTCCCTTGGTGAAACCCAAGGTCTGCAGTTTGCCTTGCGTTTGGCGTGAGAGTTCTACTAAAGTTGCAAAAGACACAAATTCACCAACATCCTCGCTTTCAAGAAAACGAAAACCTCGCTCACGAATGCCGCTAATACGCTCAATCGCGTCGTACACCGTGCAGAGATGCCTAGGGGTTGTGCGCATAGTATTATCCGCTCGATGCTTCCTCAAGTGATGCGGAACTCGGAAGCCTTTGCTTTTTTTCTCGAAGCGCCTTGATGAGCTCTACCCGGCTGGTCCCTAGGCTGCGCAGGGTTGGGAAAACACACGATTTTAGAAATGTTCGCGTGGAGAGGCCGACACCCTCAATTCCCAGACGGCCATCGTACTCCGGTATTAAATCGACGCCGGGCATTCGGAAATTGAACAAAACCAGCGCAAGGTCTTCAAGTGTGCCTTGCCGATCTTCATCAAGCTCAAGCTTAAGAACCTTCTTATAGAAACCGTAATGCGCTGCCTCATCGGTTCCAACCAGAGAGAAAATCTTACCTAATACGCGGTTCTGACTTCTTTCGCACTTTTCACGCTGTGTTGCATAGATCAAATGAGTTGCCATCTCCTGAAGAGCGCCATAGCAGGTCATTTGGCGCCGCGTCTGAAATGGCAGCGTCCATCTCTTGGAGAAAACCTTGGCCTCAAACTCCGCGTATTGCTCTTGAGTTCGCATTCCGGAGCGCAGTAGGTACTCTCGAAAGACAAGAGCATGCTTTGATTCTTCATAGCCCCAGCAGGCTTGGAACCATGCTTGCCCAAAAATAGGCCTGGTTAGATTGAAGCCATTGCTAGTGTAATCTGGGACATACATTTCGACACCGCAGAAGGTTTCCAAGCAAATTGCTTGTTCCTCGGTGTTTAGACCAGGATCAACATTGTCCCAAGGTATGTCATCAAAAATTGACCATCTCCTTGTGCGCTTTGCGATAGCAAAAAACTCCATGTATGCCCTGTAGACCTGTTCACGAAGCGATTCCGACACACCCATGTCATTCTCCTTTCGTACGGATCGATCGTTGCAGCAGCTCGGCAAACCCTCTGAAGTCAACGACTCCACTTAGCTCGCTATCCGGAAACTGCACACCAAGGCGCTCCTCAATTAGGGCCGCAAGCTCCAACGCTTTGATCGAGTTTATCCCTAGCTCCGCGAAGGTCTTGTCCAAAATTATGCCGTCACGAAAAACGTTAGAAACCTCCGGGTCTTCGGAGCAAATACTCGCGATGAGAGAGCCGAGTTCAACAAGTTCCATGGTCGCGTTCGAACCTCTCTTCACCTTGTGCGGGGGATATCCAGGTGATCCACTCTGGCGAATATGATTTGGGCTAAAGACTGATAACCATGTTCAAACGCCATTACGGTCGAGCGAAGATACCTCTCATAATCGGCAAATAACTCAGCACCCCATACGCTGCATATCATGTCTCGACTGTAGAGCAGTCGACGCAATCATTCTGAGGCGGTCCTTTGGTAGTGTTCACGTCGCGAGTAAAGCTTGGTCACCTCCCAATACGGTGACGCCGAGCTGATGATCGTCTCAACACGGGGGGAACTCGCGCCTGGGAAGATACGTCTAGATGTCCAACCAATTTCTTTTAACGCCCATTTATCGCGCGGAATGCGCAAAGTTATTACAGATTGCAGGCCAAATCGGCCAAATGGTCTCGTCCATCGCCAAACTTGCTGGAAGTAGTCTCGATATATCTCAACTGCGGTCCCCTGACGTGCTTGAGTCGGAGAGGCCAAATGCTCAAACATACCGATGCTGAGCACCGCATCAAATGTATCATCAGGTTGAAAATCCTTGTAGGAGAGCAGATGACTCTTTATTCCAAGCTGACGAATGAGTTGTAATTCATCGTATTGTGCTTCTGATAACGTGACACTTGTCACGTCCTTGAGACCCTTGGAATGCAAATAATTCAGTAAACCTCCCCAACCGCATCCGAGGTCAAGAACTCTGGACGCGGGTGTCAAGCCTATCTCCGTGTAAAACCACGTCATTTTGTTTACTTGAGCTTGCTCCAGAGTGGTTTCATCGTCATAAAATAAACCGCAGGAGTAGCTCATTGTGGAATCCAGCCACAATCGAAAGAACTCGTTTGAAAAGTTGTAAGTTAACGAGATGTCATTCCTGGTAGACATTTCTCTGCGTCGTCCGCTAGCATCCGTGTTTAGAACGTTATACAGTGATGTTTGACTAGCAAGTGCTTGCAAACAGGGTCGACGACACCGGCCGTTCTCAAAAACCTTGTGGCGGTTTTGAAATTAACAGTTCACTCGCTGTTTGCCCGATAACCGCCAGGGCACGATCAATCTCTTCCTTGCTCAGCTTTGATGTAGCACTTAGTCTCAGGCGAGGAGTTAAGGGACTGACGACTGGATAACAGGCAAAATTTACGAAAACGCCGCGTTCATGCAACGTACGAGTAAACAAAATCGTGGACTGCAGATCGGGCATAAGAACTGGTACGACTGCCGAACTCGCTGTTGAGGACGTCAAGACCCAGATCAACAAGACCAACGCGCAGCCGCGTTGCATTGTTGTGGAGGCGCTCCTGTATTGAAATGTCGTTCTCCAAAATATCGATAGCTTCAATAAGACCTGCAACAATTGAAGGAGGGAGAGCAGTCGAAAAAATGTAACCTGTCGAGGAGTAGCGGAGGAGGTCTATCGTTCTTTTTGGACCAGCCGCGAACCCGCCTATTCCTGGTAGAGCCTTGCTCAGAACACCCGTTATAACATCTACTTCTCTCTGCAAACCGAAATGAGCAACGGTGCCTCGCCCAGCAGGACCGTAAGCACCAATTGCGTGGGCCTCGTCAACGATTACAAACGCATTGTACTCCCTTGCCAGACCCACAATTGCTTCTAGCGGAGCTATGTCCCCATCCATACTAAAAATGCCGTCTGTAACGATGAACTTCCGCTGTCTAGCGGGTGGAGAGTCCCGCCAACAGAAGGAGTTCAGGCCACTGTTGTAGTCATATCCAGCGGCAGGAAGGGCGACCGACCTGCCGGAAGCCTGGAAGTAAAAGTCCTCTGGGGCCGGGGAGACCTGGTCCGATCCGTCACAGGAGGGCGAGCAAACCGACAGGCCGTAGCGGAAGTAAATCGGGAAGCCCCGAAAGGCGTGCCCTGCGTGAAACGGATTGCAGGAAACACGGGAGTGCCGAGCTGCTCAGAACCTGGCGAAGGCCATGTTCGGCATCGGAGAACTGGACCATGACGATGACGAAACTCCCCGGGGTCATAGAGGGCGGCATGTCGGGAAAGAATGGACAGCGAAAGCTCGGAACCACTCGTGGGTCGCTAGGCGCTCCCGCACAGCGAAGGCATCGCGTATAAGCCGCCAAGCGACGAAATCGCGATGTGCCTGCGAGTGGGACGCATGGGGTCGATTAAGTGAAGACGGATCGGGACAGCATAACCCGAACCCGAGCGAGGACCCCTGGGGCGGAGGACGACCCATCCTCCATGGCGGTGCATTGGCGAGTGGGCGACCCGACACCGTGCGGGACTATCGCAGGCATGTCGCGATGCACGAAGGACGAAGGCAAACCGAACGGACGTCTGCGTATGTCGGGAGCAGACTTAAACTGACGGACGGATCGGGAAGGCATCGCCCGAAAGCCGGCCTTTCAGCCGTACTGGGGAAAACCCGCCGTACGGAATGATAGGGGGGATCAAGGAAACGTCGGCATCATTCGAAGCCCGGTCCGCGCCTTGATCCCACCCGACCGCGGGGGGCGTCCAGTAATGGACGTCCCTACCGCGATCATGCATAATTACCATGTTAAGGCCTACCCGGTAATACCCGGGAAAGAATGTGTATGAATGACCATGTAGTTTTCCAATGTAAATCACCATTCCTAACGTCATTGGAGTAAGAAACGCGGTATCCAATCCAAAAACGATGCCAAGAGAACCAACAACGGGTATGACAGCCCATGCTCCTGCGGCTACTGCTGAAGCGACCGCACAAGTATGAATTATATCGGCTTCGTCGTCCGCCTGCGCCGCCCAGGCGAGATAGTCGGCCCCAACCTCCGGAGGCATGAGAGCAGCGTTCTCACGAAGCTGTTGGGCGAAGCTGCGCTTGCGCGCGGCCCCCTTTGCCAGTGTCTCAGCCGGTTCTACTGCCACGGGTTTGAGGAGTGCTTCCATATTCTAGCCCCTCCTCGATTGCCGAAGAGAATAAGTAGAACCATACGGATGTCAGGAATACAGCGTCGGCGCATTGATATCAGTCAACTGAGCGTTACATACTTCGCATTTCACTCCGATTGACCGCGAAAACGGCCCGCCTTCACGCGCCGCACTCGCCGCGCGTCCTCTCAAATCTCCTCGAGTTTCGGCCTCGAAACCGGGGTGCGGAATTCTTGATTTCCTGCACCGCATCGACCGTCCGCTCCGGTGAGAGCAGGCCTTCAACGCGCAAAATTCGTAGCCTCTTGGCTTTCGCGGAACGTGCGTTATGGAACCAAGGGGCCGCCTCCGGGCGGCCTTTTCGCGTCTTGCGCAATCTCTCAAAAGCCTCTGAAGCTCCGCGCGTCATCGCCTCTTCCCCAGCTCCCGCCGCGCCTCGTCGTAGAGGGCGTTGGCGATCGCAACTCGGCGCCGGCGCGACTGCGTTCGTGCGCCGGCTGCCGGTCCGGGTGGTTGCGCCAGATGAAGTTGCGCCAGCGGGCGGCCAGTTGGCGCGGCGTAAGGGCGGTCCCGAGGCCGAGCTCCTCTGCGATCGCCGCCGCCTCGGACCGGGAGACTTCGGCTTTGCCGGACGGACCGGACGCAGGCGCGAGCGGCGGAGCCCATTCGTCGGTCCAACGCATCGCGAAGTCCCAGCGCGCTTCGCCCCCGCCGCCCTCTCCGGGGCTCAAGCCGACGGATGCGGGCGCCTCCGCTCTCGGCGGAGGCGGATGGGCCTCGGTCTCCGCGGGCATGCTGCGACCCGCTTCGTCGAGCGCCCGCAGGAACGCTTCGCCCGCGCGGTCGAACTTCGCCATCAGGCCGCCTCGGTTACCAGAGCCCGGGCAAAGGGGGGAACGTCACCCGGCCACCCACGCGGTTCCGCGCCTCCCATCCGAAGCAGGCGCCCCGAGCCCGAGGACAGATCCATGTTTTCGATCGATTGCAGAGAAGGCATACAACGAGATGCAGTTTCTGCAGCGCAAGCGCGTGGATGGCCGGGACGAGCCCGACCATGGCGGTGAAGGAGGCGCCCGGGGGGCTGCCCCAGTTACCAGAGCTCATTCTAACGCGCTGAAGTTGCTACTTTGTAACCAGCCTCGGCCTCGAGGGCGCGTTTACAGCGCGGCGCGCCTTGGATAAGAGCGTAAGCGCAACCCCGCAGGTCCCCGATGCCGGTCCTCACGCTCGCCGAGACGCTCGTCATCGCCGCGCCCGAACGCGGTCGCCTCGTCGAAGTCGACGACGCGATCCGCGACCTCGTCTCCGCGGTCGAGGAAGCCGTCCGGCGGACGGACTCGATCAGCGGCTCGTGTCGCGCGCGCTCGTCGACCTCATGATCGCGGCGGCCGCCCGACAAGCGCTGGCCGCCTATCCGTCTGTGCCGAGCGCCGAGCTCGCCGAAATCTTTCGGCGCGCTGGCTGCAGAGGCTTTCGAATGGGCGTCGCGACGCGGAGCGGCCCGGCGCGCGGCAGGCGAGACTGACGGGGTTATGAAGGGCCCAACGGGGCGGACGAGAGGGAGAAGCGCGTCCATGGCGATCGAATTCCTGCCTTCGCGGTTGCCGATCATCCAGGCGCCGATGGCCGGCTCGCAAGGCGTCGATCTTTGCGTCGCGGTTTGCGAGGCGGGGGGCTTGGGCTCGCTGCCGAGCGCAATGCTGACGCCGGCCGCGCTTCGCGACCAGATTGGCGCCGTTCGCGCCCGAACCATGGCGCCGTTCAACGTCAACTTCTTTTGCCACGTCCCGCCGGAGCCGGACCCGGAGAGAGCAGCGCGCTGGGTTGCGGAGCTCGCGCCGGACTACGCCGAAGCCGGCCTCGAGCCGCCCGCCGCGGCGACGAGCCCGGGCCGGGCGCCGTTCGACGAGGCGATGGCCGAAGTCGTCGAGGAAACGAGGCCGCCGGTCGTCAGCTTCCATTTTGGCCTGCCGCACGCGGCGTTGCTCGAGCGGGTGAGGCGCACGGGCGCGAAGATCTATTCCTCCGCCACCAGCGTCGAGGAGGCGCGATGGCTCGACGCGCTCGGAATCGACGCCGTCATTGCTCAGGGCGCCGAAGCGGGCGGCCATCGCGGCATGTTTCTGACCGACGATGTGGACGCCCAGCCCGGTCTTTTCGCCCTGCTTCCGCAGGTCGTCGACGCGGTCAAGGTCCCAGTGATCGCCACGGGCGGAATCGCCGACGGACGCGCAATCGCGGCGGCGTTCGCCCTCGGCGCCCGCGCCGCGCAGATCGGCACAGCCTATCTGCTCACGCCGCAGGCGACGACATCGGCCGTGCATCGCGCCGCCCTCGCCGACGCGCGCGACAACGCCACCCGGCTCGCCAATATTTTCACCGGCCGGCCCGCACGGGGACTTCTCAACCGGTTCATGCGCGACCACGGCCCGATAAATCGGCGGGCGCCGCCTTTCCCGTTTGCGACCGGCGCCGTCGCTCTGCTGCGCGCCCAATACGAAATGCTGGGCTCGGGCGACTATTCGCCGCTCTGGGCAGGGCAGGCTGCGGCCCTCGCGCGAGCCGAAGACGCCGGCCGCCTGACCGAGCGTCTGTGGAGCGAGGCGACTGCAGTTCTAAGGACGGTCCAATTGGCGCCGTAGTGTCGGTCAAGGCGTCCGAGTGGATACTTGCCCGCCGGTCTGTGACTGCGACAACTTTGACGGGGGACGAGGTCCAACATGTCTCATAGTCGGTATGCGCTTTATCTCGCGCCGCCCCAGGACGGCGACCTGTGGCGCTTCGGTTGCGACGTCATCGGCCGCGACGCCTGGACCGGCCAATCCGTCGACGGGTTCGCGCCGGAAGGGCAGGAACTCGAGGCCTGGCGGAAACTGACCAGCGAGCCCCGCCGCTACGGCTTTCACGCGACGCTGAAAGCGCCCTTCCGCCTCCGGGCCGACCTCGACGTCCTCGATTTGATCGACGCCGTCGCCGGCTTCGCCCGCGAGCGCAGGCCCTTCGACGCCGGGAGTTTGCATGTCGGCCATATGTCCGCGGGCGAGGGCCGCGCGTTCGCCGTGTTGAAGCCCGAGGGCCGCTCGACAGAGCTTCATTCGTTGGAGGAGAGCACAGTGCGCGCGCTGGACGCGCTGCGGGCTCCGCTGACCGACGTCGAACGCGGCCGCCGGAACGTGGGTCGCCTGACACCCTGCCAACGCTACTACCTCGACGCGTGGGGCTACCCTTACGTGATCGACGAGTTCCGCCCCCATTTCACCCTGACGAATCCGATCGAAGCCGAACAAGTGGCCCGAGTGACGAAGGCTTTGGAGCGGGAGTTCCGTTTGCGGGTCGCCTCGCCAGCCTTGCGGGTCGATTCGATCGCTCTGTTCGGCGAGAGGGAATCGGACGGCGAATTCGAGGTCCTGCGCGACTTCCCCCTCGGCCACGCAAAACGCGCCAAGCGGTCCTCGCCGCGGGCCGCCGCCGCCGCATTCATCGATTGACGTTTGGATCCGCAGCTGCGGCGTCGGCCGACCAGATCTCGAACTCGTTGACCGCCCGCCGCGCTCCCCGCGCATAAAGCGCGTCCAGCGCGCGCGTGACGGTGCTGACGAAGCGCCGATCGGCGGCGAGGTCGCGGCCGAAGATTTCCTGAACCGCGAGCAGAGCGGGCGCGAGCCGCATAGGGACCGGACCTGCGTCGTCGGCGATCGCTTTCAGGCGAACGGCGAGCGGATCGCGCACGTCGATCGCCCGGCCCCGGTCGTCGACGCCCGTCACGTAGCGCATCCAGCCGGCTACGGCGAGCGCGAGGCGCGGAATCGGAGCGCCCGCCGCCAAGCGTTCGCGCGCCGTCCCGAGCAGCCGCTGGGGCAGCTTCTGCGAGCCGTCCATCGCGATCTGCCAGGTGCGGTGACGCAGCCCCGGGTTCTCGAACCGAGCGATGAGCCGCCGCTTGTAGTCGGCGAGATCGCCGACGCCGTGCGCCGCCAGCGTCGGCCCCGCCTCTTCATCCATCAGGCCGCGCGCGAAACGCGCGAAAGCAGTGTTGGCCATCGCGTCCGCGATCGTCTCGTAGCCGGCGAGATAGCCGAGATAGGTGAGCGCCGAATGGGCGCCGTTCAGCAGTCTGAGCTTCGCTAGTTCGTAGGGCGCGACGTCGGCGACCATCGTCGCGCCGCTCTCTTCGAGGCGCGGCCGGCCGGCGCCGAAGCGGCCCTCGATCACCCACTGACTGAACGGCTCCGTCACGGCCGGCTACCCGTCGAACGAGCCGAGCTGCTCCCCGACGCGCCGCCGGTCCTCCTCCGTGTCGCGGGAACGATGCGGTCGACCATGGCGCAAGGGCAGGAAACCGCCTCGGCGAACCATCGTCCGAGATCGGGGTCCCGCAGCTCGGCCATCCGCTGCAGCACGCGACGCACGGTCGCGCCGTTGCTCGGCAGATTGTCGCAACTCAAAACCGTGAAGGGCGGAACGCCAGCGGCGCGCCTGCGCTGCAATGCTTCGACGATAAATCCGGGAGCGCTGCTGGGCGCTTCCGGATGCGCGAGATCGTGCTTGATGTCCGGGTGCGTTTCAATGAGCTCGCAGCGCGCCGGATCATGACAGTAGCCCTTCTCAGTGACCGTCAGACTGACGATCCTGACGTTCGGTTCGCCCATCGCCGCAAGCAGGCGCTGCGGGTCTTCCGGCGCGACGAAGAGCGCGCGAAGCGCCCCGATGACGCGGAGATCCTCCCGTTCGGGGCCCTCACGGCGACCGTATAGAGCCCGTCCTGCGGCTGCAGCGCGTCGCGCGTGTCGGCGGACCGCAGGCTTGCTCCGCAGATCGCCCAGCCCGTTTCGCCCGCCGAGAGCCGGTCGTCGAAAAAGACCGCCTGATGCGCGCGGTGAAACGCGCCTACGCCAAGGTGGACGATGCCGACGCTGAGGGCATCGAGATCGTAGCGAGGACGCGCGACGTCGCTTGGCAGCAATTCGAGGCGGCCCTTTGACAGTCGGTTCACGCTGAATGCCGATTGGATCTTTGGACGCGCGAGTTTCGCCTCTTGCTTCAAAACGCGCAACCGGTTCGCAAATGCGGCGGTAAGCCGCAACGCCGGAGCTTTACGGATCGGTCTTCCCGGGTTAGCCTGAAACTAACATGCTACCGTCGGTCGCGAGGCCGACGATGGTTTCGCCGGCCCAAGGCCGACGAGGGGGAGGTATGACGCCACAACCCGGCGCAGGTCAGTCGCAGGCCGTCGCGGAAGAACTCAAGAACACCTCGCTTTCGACCAAGCCCGTTCTCGAGGCGGTGGCGTTGTCGCGCTCGTTCGGTCCGATCGAGGTCCTGAGCGACGTGTCGATCGGCGTGCGCCCCGGCGAGGTCCATGCGATCATCGGCGAGAACGGCGCGGGCAAGTCGACGCTGATGAAAATTCTCAGCGGCCATCTCGCGCCCAGTCGCGGCGCGATCAAGCTCGACGGCTTGGCCGTAGAATTGAGGGGGCCGGTCGATGCGGAGCGGCGCGGCATCGTTCTGGTTCACCAGGAGATCATGCTGGCGCCGGACCTGTCGATCGCCGAGAACATGTTTCTCGGGCGCGAGCTGTGGCGGGGGCTGACGCTCGACGACGCGGAGATGAACCGCCGGGCGGCCCGGGCGATGCGCATGTTCGGCGTCGAGGCGACGGTGACCGCGCCGGTGCAACAATTGTCCATCGCGCAACGTCAGCTCGCGCAGATCGCCCGGGCGCTCGCCGTTCCGCACCGGATTGCGATTTTCGACGAACCGACCGCCTCGCTGACCCCTGTCGAGACGACTGCGCTCCTCAACCTCATCCGGGAGCTCAAGGCGAAGGGCGTCGCCGTTCTCTACATTTCGCACCGCCTCGAAGAGGTCAAATCCGTCGCCGACGTGGTGACGGTGCTGCGCGACGGCAAGCGGGTGGCGACGAGGCCGGCGGCCGAGCTCGAACCGCTCGACATGGCGCGCCTGATGGTCGGACGCGATCTCCTGGCCCTCTATCCGCCGCGCACGCCCGCCCCGACCGGAGAGCCGGCGTTCGAAGTCGTGCATTTCGGCGCCGCGGACTTCGCCGAGGACGCGAGCTTCAGCGTGCGGCCGGGCGAAATCCTCGGTTTCTCCGGATTGGTCGGGGCGGGGCGGACCGAGCTTTTCGAGGCGCTGTTCGGCCTTCGCAAGGGCGGCGGCGAGATCCGCCTGAACGGCGCGCCACAACAGTGGCGCGACGCGAGCGCCGGCATGCGCGCCGGGGCCGTCTATCTGACCGAGGACCGCAAGAGCAAGGGCCTGCTGCTCGAGGAGACCATCGCGATCAACCTGACGCTCGCCGCGCTCGACAAGTTCCAGCGCGGCCCGCTGGTCGACCGCGCCAAGGAAGCCCATGCGCTCGACGAGGCGATCCAGCGCTTCGACATCCGGGTCGGCGACAAGAGTCTCCTCGCCGGACAGATGTCGGGCGGCAACCAGCAGAAACTTCTTCTGGCGAAAATGATGCAGCTCGATCCGCGCGTCGTCGTCATCGACGAACCTACCCGCGGAATCGACATCGGCGCCAAGCAGCAGATCTATCGGTTCATCGCCGCGCTCGCGGCGGAGGGCCGTTCGGTGATCGTGATCTCGTCGGAAATGGCGGAGCTGATCGGAATCTGCCACCGCATCATCGTCATGCGGAACGGCCGCATCGTCGGCGAAGTGGCGGGCGAAGCGATGAACGAGCACGCGATCGTCGTGCTCGCGACCGGCGTTCATACGAGCGTGGAGGGAGCCCGGGCATGACGCAGGCGGTGCGCGAAACTCCGGTCGCCGCTCCGCGCCGACGCGTGAATGTCGCAGCGGTGGCGCCGTTCGCCGCGCTCGCGCTGATCTGCGCGCTCGGCGCGCTGGCCAATCCGCGGTTCCTGAGCTTCGACAATATCACCAACGTGCTGGCGCGGAGTACCTTCATCGCGACGATCGCGGTCGGGCAGACGCTCGTCATCACCGGAGGCGGGCTGGACCTTTCTGTCGGCGCGATGGCGGCTTTCATTGCGGGTCTGGTCATCCTGTTCCTCAACGCGGGGCTCATCGAGAACATGCCGCTGCTGATCGTCTCGGCGATGGCCTTATCGCTCGCGGTCGGCGCGCTGTGCGGCCTGTTCAACGGCCTGACCGCGACGGTCGGCAAGATCGAGCCGTTCATCGTGACCCTCGGCACGATGGGCATCTTCCGCTCGCTGCTCACCTGGCTGGCGCAGGGCGGGTCGATCACCATCAGGAACAACGATGTCCGCGCGGCCTACCGCCGGGTCTATTTCGGCGACCTGTTCGGCGTGCCCTATCCGGTGCTGGTCATTCTCGGCGTGGCGGTCGCCGGCGCTTTCATTCTTTACGCCACCGCCTATGGACGCCATGTGCGCGCGGTCGGCTCGAACGAGGACGTCGCGCGCTATTCGGGCATCAATGTCGCCCGCGTGCGCACCCTCACCTATGTGCTGCAGGGCCTGTGCGTTGCGCTCGCAGTGATTGTTTACGTGCCGCGTCTCAGTTCGGCCAGCGCGGCGACGGGGCTCGGCTGGGAGCTGACGGCGATCACCGCCGTCGTTGTCGGCGGCACGCGGCTCAAGGGCGGCGTCGGCCACATCTGGGGGACGATCGCCGGCGCGCTCATTCTCGAAGTCATCGGCAACATCATGCTGTTGTCGAATCTGGTTAGCGAATACCTCATCGGCGCGGTTCAGGGCGCGATCATCATCGTCGCGATGCTGGCCCAGCGCGGCATGTCCGCAAGCCGGTGAGGAAAACCGAGCGGCCTGGGCGACCGCCCGGAGCTTCTCAAAAAGCGGGAGACGGAAGCATGAAGCGTATTCTGGTCAATCTGGCGGTCCTCGGCCTGATGGTCGGCGCGGCGCAGGCGCAAGAGAACAAGACAATGGCGGTTTCTGTTCCGACCGCCGACCATGGCTGGACGGGCGGCGTGGTGTTCCACGCGATGGAGGAGGCGAAGGCCCTCGAAAAGAAATACCCGGGGCTCAAGGTGATCGTGAAGACGTCGCCGGATCCGGCCGCCCAGGCGAACGCGCTCGAGGATCTCTCGACACAGGGCATCGACGCCCTGGTCGTGCTGCCGCATGATCCCAACGTACTGACGGACCCGATTCGCAAGGTGAAAAGCAAGGGGCCGTTCGTCACCGTCGTCGATCGCATCGCGGACGACCGCTCGATCTACGATCTCTACGTCGGCGGCGACAACCCCGGCCTCGGCGCGGCGGCCGCGGCCTTCTTCAAGCAGAAGATGCCCAACGGAGGCGACATCGTCGTGATCCGCGGCCTGCCGATCCCGATCGACGCGATGCGCGTCGACGCCTTCAACGCGGGCATCAAGGGCACCAAGATCAACGTGCTCGACAGCCAGTTCGGCAACTGGAGCCGCGACGACGCGTTCAAGGTGATGCAGGACTTCCTGACCAAGCATCCGAAGATCGACGCCGTCTGGTGCCAGGACGACGACATGGCCATCGGCGTGTTCGAGGCGATCGCGCAGGCGAAGCGCACCGACATCAAGTTCGTCGTGGCGGGCGCCGGCGCAAGGACATGGTGAAGCGGGTGATGGACGGCGATCCGATGATGCCGGTCGACGTCCTCTATTCGCCGACCATGGTCGCGGTGGCGATGGACTTGACCGCGCTCGGCCTCGAGGAAAAGATTCCGGTGCGAGGCGAGTACATCCTCAAGGCGTCGCTAATCACCAAGGACAACGCGAAGGACTTCTATTTCAAGGATTCGCCGTTCTGAGGCGAAGCAAGGCGAAACCGGGAGGAGCGTCCGCGCGCTTCCCCTTGTTCCGAGGTTCAAGACGACACGCTTGAAGAACGCGCAAGAAGGATAAGGAGGGGATCATGGCTGCCACGGTCAAGGGTCCAGCGATTTTCCTGACTCAGTTCGTCGGCGACACGCCGCCGTTCAACTCGTTTGACGGCATGTGCGGGTGGGCCGCCTCGCTCGGCTACAAGGGCGTTCAGGTTCCGACCTGGGTTGAGAGCCTTATCGATATCGGCAAGGCTGCGAAGTCGCAAACCTATTGCGATGAGCTGGCACGAACCGCGAAGGCCCATGGCTTGGCGATCACCGAGCTCGCCAGTCACTTGCCCGCTCAACTCGTCGCGGTGAACCCGGCCTACGACGAGGCCTTCGACGCCTTCGCGCCGAAGGAGGTTCGCGGCCATCCGGCCGAGCGGCAGAGATGGGCGGTCGAGCATCTGATGAAGTGCGCGAAAGCGTCGAAGCGCCTCAGCCTGACGGCGCACCCGACGTTCTCCGGCGCGCTCGCCTGGCCGTTCGTCTATCCCTGGCCGCAGCGCGCGCCGGGATTGATCGAGGCGGCCTTCGAAGAGCTCGCCAACCGCTGGAAGCCGATCCTCGACGCGTTCGACGACGCCGGGTGCGACGTCTGCTACGAGCTGCATCCCGGCGAGGACCTGTTCGACGGGACGACATTCGAGCGCTTCCTCGACGCGGTCAAGGGCCACAAGCGCTGCGCGATCAACTACGACCCGTCGCACTTCGTGCTGCAGCAGCTCGACTATCTCGAATTCATCGACATCTACCACGAGCGGATCAAGGCGTTCCACGTCAAGGACGCCGAGTTCAATCCGACCGGGCGCCAGGGCGTCTATTCGGGCTATGCGCCGTGGATCGAGCGGGCGGGACGCTTCCGGTCGCTCGGCGACGGCCAGGTCGACTTCGGCGGCATCTTCTCCAAGATGGCGCAGTACGGCTATTCGTCCTGGGCGGTGCTCGAATGGGAATGCTGCCTGAAGCACCCGGAGGACGGCGCGCGCGAAGGCGCCGAATTCATTGAGCATCACATGATCCGCGTGACCGAGAAGGCGTTCGACGATTTTGCGGCCAGCGCGGTCGACAAGGAGCAGATCAAGCGCGCGCTTGGACTGGAGTGAGGGGAGAGGACATGGCCATCGAGGGACGCAGCGACGCCAGGAGCGGCGGCAGGATCAGGCTCGGCATGGTGGGCGGGGGCGAGGGGGCCTTCATCGGCGCGGTCCATCGCATCGCCTCGCGCATCGACGACCAGTACGAACTCGTCGCCGGCGCCCTGTCGTCGACGCCGGACAAGGCGCGCCGCTCGGGCGAGGCGCTCGGGCTCGCCGAGGACCGCATCTACGACGACTACGAGAGCATGGCGAAGGCGGAGGCCAAGCGGCCGGACGGGATCGAGGCGGTCTCGATCGTCACGCCGAACAACGTCCACGCCGGCCCGACCTACGCCTTCCTCAAGGCCGGCGTCCACGTGATCTGCGACAAGCCGCTGACGGTGTCGCTCGCGGAGGCGAAGAAGATGAAGGACGCGGTCGACAACTCGGGCCGCATCTTCGCCCTCGCCCACAACTATACCGGCTATCCGCTGGTGCGCCGCATGCGCGAGATGGTGCGGGACGGCGATCTCGGCGAGATCCGGCTTGTCCAGGTCGAATATCCGCAGGACTGGCTGACCGGCCCGACCGAGACGACCGGCAACAAGCAGGCCGAATGGCGCACCGATCCCAAGCGCGCCGGCGCGGGCGGCTCGCTCGGCGACATCGGCACCCACGCCTACAACCTCGCCGACTATGTCACCGGCCTCGAGCTCGCCGAGCTCGCAGCCGATCTGACCACGTTTGTCCCCGGACGCCAGCTCGACGACAACGTGCAGATCATGCTGCGCTACGGCAACGGCGCGCGCGGGTCCTTGTGGGCGAGCCAGGTCGCGCCGGGCAACGAGAACGGCCTCATGCTGAGGGTCTACGGGACGAAGGGCGGCGTCCGCTGGAGGCAGGACAACCCGAACTATATGTTCTGGACCCCGTTCGAGAAGTCGACCCGCATCGTGACCCGCGGCGGGCCGGATTCCGGCGAGGCGGCGGCGCGGGTGACGCGCGTGCCCTCGGGGCACCCGGAGGGCTATCTGGAAGGCTTCGCCAACATCTACAAGGAGGTCGCGGCGGCGATCATGGCGGCGCGGACGGGCAAGAAGCCGCCGAAGGGCGTGCACTTCCCGACCATCGACGACGGGGTGAAAGGCCTCGCCTTCGTCGAGGCGGCGGTGAAATCGTCCAAGGCCAACGGCAAGTGGGTGAAGCCGTAGGGGGTCCGATCGGCCCGATCTCGGCCTCTCCCTCGGGGCCCGCCGGGCGGAGCGGTCCGGGGCGTCCGGCCCGGTCGGCGGCTAAGGCGCCGCTTTAGCGCCAACTTAGCGTCGGCCCCCAAGATTTCCAGGCGCTTACGACCCCGTTTAGCGTCGTCCCGATTTTTTGCCTTCGGCGGCGCTTCGACCGTCGCACATATAACAGTAATAATATGTATATATGCCATGACCCTTTGCTCGAAACAGACATGATAGTACGTCGTGTGACAGTTAGTCCTTGACCCCCGCCCGGCGGGGCTCCATGCTTCCTCGACAGCGAGGAGTGCGCGAAATCACGCAAGGCGCACCGGCTCTGCGGAGCGCCTGCGAGCGCTGCGAGTTGACGATGGTCGATCGGACGCCGGAGTTGGAGGCGCGGCTCGCCGAGCGGTCGCGCAAGGAGACCCTGCGCGAGGGCGTCGGCCGCGAGCCGCCGCGCGGCATGCCCGAAACGCTCTGGGTGCTGTTTTCCTATGGCTGGCAGCCGGTCGAGGCGCAGCACCGGGCGCAACTCGATCTTTATGAGAGAGTCAAGCATATCCTGAACGAAAACAAGCCGCCGGACTTCGCCTGGCTGCCTAAGATCGAGCTCTGGCGTGACGAGGAACGGCTCGAAAACGCACATGGCGCTAAGGCTCAGATCGAGGTCGCGTGCGACCGCGCGTTTCTCGCTCTGGTGATGATGTCGCGAAAATATCCGGTTAGCCCCGGCTGCATGATGGAGTTCGAGAGATTCGTCGACGTCAAAGGCGAAAACCTTCCGGGCAAGGCGGCGATTGTCGTCGCCGTCAATTGCAAACGCGACGAAGCCGATCGACGATTTTCCGACGGTCTGCGGCTGTGGATCGACGACGAAGGCCGGACGCTCGTTCAAGGCATCCGGCGCGGCGAGGCCGCTAAGGACGCCTTCGCAAAGAGGATCGCGACGCAAATCTGGCTCGCGGCGACGCGCTATCTCGGTGGCGAAGGGGCCGGGCGCCCGAACGGCGCAGGGATGGTCGCTGCGATCGAAAAAGTGGGCGTCGGGGGACCCGACCTCGTAGAAGATTACATCTCGCGCCGCGGCGCGCCGATGCTCCTCGACAAGTTCGTGACCCCGCGCGCCCGCACGGGCGCGCGGGGCGCTAAGATCTTCGTACCCGAAGCGTCATTGGGCGGCGAGGGCGAGGGGGCTGACATCCTCAAGCATCTCACCGATTGGACCGAGCGGCGAGACGGGCCGCGCATGACGGCGCTGCTTGGCGATTTCGGCATGGGCAAGACGGTGACGTGCCAGATGCTGACGCAGCGGCTGCTGGAGCGGCGGAAGGCCGACCGAAGACGCACGCCGCTGCCGATCTACGTCGACCTGCGCGAGATTCGCGACGCTAAGGCTGCGGGCGCGGCGGACTTGGAATTGTTAATGGCCGACATGCTGCGGCGGGTCGGGGAGGCGCCGCTCGATCCACGGCAAGTCATCCGCTATGCCCGCGAAACCGGCGCGCTCGTCATTTTCGACGGGCTCGACGAAGTGACCAACAAGTTGAGCCGGGGCGAGGCGGAGGCGCTCTATCGCACGATCCTGCGCATCGTGCCTGCCGAGGATTGGGCCGCCGACCGCGAGGCGCGGCGGACGTCTGCGGCCTCCGCCGTCATTGCGACCCCGAGCGAAGCGAGGGGGATGCAATCCACCCTTCGTGCAGCGAACGGCGCTGGATCGCTTCGCTCCGCTCGCGATGACGGGCGAGCGCAGTCCAAACCGCGCAAAGGCCCGCTGCTGCTGGTGTCGTGCCGCACGCACTACTTCCCCGACATTGCGACCCAGCGTGCGTTCCTCGTCGACAAGGATCGCGCGGGTCTAGATGCGAGCGCGGACGTCGAAATCTGGTTCATGCTGCCGTTCAACAAACAGCAGGTCGAGAGCTATCTCCGGCAGAATCTCGGCGGAGCGGACGGCGCCCGGGCGCTGGAGATGATCGGCGAAACCTACAACCTGGAAGAACTCTCGACGCGGCCGATCCTGCTGAGGTTCTTCTCCGAGACGTTTCGCGAGCTGGAGGAGGAAAAGCTCAAGGGCGCGACCATCGACATCGGCAAACTCTACGAAAAATTCGTCGACCAAACGCTCGCGCGCGACGGATTGAAGCACGTCATCCCGCTACTCGAGAAGAAGCTTCTGCTCGGCGAGCTCGCGCTGCATTTTCATATCGAAGGGCTAAACGATATCGCCAATAACGACCTCGACGAATGGCTCACGCGCGAGATCGAGGCCGAGCGGGCTTTGAGTAAGCTGAAATGGGGCGCGGCGGGCGACGCCGCACTGACGCGGTTCGAATTGTTCCTGCAGGATCTTCGCAATGCGACGCTGCTGGTGCGGCCAGGCGAAAAGGACTTTCGCTTCGGCCATACTTCGGTGCGCGAATTTTTTCTCGCCGAGGCGCTGCACCGGCATATTCGCGAGGGCCGGCTCGAAGCGTTGGGTGGGCAGACGGTCACGGACGAGACGATCGATTTTCTCATCGCGCGACAGCGCAACGGCGCGTCGGAACCGGACGCGCGGCGCTTTCGCGAGCAATTTCCTCGGCTGCTGGACCCGGGCCGCGACAAGGAATTGCGTTGGTTCGCCGCGAAGCTCGTTTGGCGGGCCGGTGAAGACTTGCTTTGGCCTGAAATTGCCGATTTTTCCGACTTCGATCTCACGAATTTCGTTTTCGCGGCGCCCGGCCTCGACGAGGCGGGCGCGCGCGAAATTCCGCCGCGGGGGATCTGGCGCAGCGCGCGGCTCCATGGCGCAATGTTCTTTGGACTGGCACTGAGTGGCCAGGATTTCTTGGGCGCCGACGCCTCGTCGAGTTTCTGGATCGATTGCGATTTCTTCGGCGCGACGACCGAGGGTCTCGATCTCTCGGCGGCGGAATTGCGGCGATGCCGGGCGCTGGCGCCGTTTGAGGCCAGTACGAAGACGATCTTTGCGGTGGGGGTCGGCTGTCGGCAAGGCCTCGCCTCACCCCTCGAAGAATGCGACACGCTTTGCGACAGAAATGCGCCGCCTCAGGGGCCAATCGTCAGCCTCATCCTCGACGGCGCCGTTGCGCTCGCCTCCGGATCAGCCGACAGCACCATTCGCCTGTGGGACCCGCGAACCGGCAAGACCTTGCGCGTCCTCAAAGGGCATGAAGGCATCCTCGCGAGCCTCGCCGCGCTCGAAATCGACGGCAGCCTCGCCCTCGCCTCAGGCTCATGTCCGCCTGTGGAACCCGCGAACCGGCAAGACCTTGCGCGTCCTCGAAGGGCATACGAACTGGGTCGCGAGCCTCGCCGCGCTCGAAATCGACGGCAGCCTCGCCCTCGCCTCAGGCTCATACGACAACACCATCCGCCTGTGGAACCCGCGAACCGGCAAGGCCTTGCGCGTCCTCGAAGGGCATAAGGACGCCGTCATGAGCCTCGCCGCGCTCGAAATCGACGGCAGCATCGCCCTCGCTTCAGGCTCATACGACAACACCATCCGCCTGTGGAACCCGCGAACCGGCAAGACCTTGCGCGTCCTCAAAGGGCATGAAGGCATCGTCACGAGCCTCGCCGCGCTCGAAATCGACGGCAGCCTCGCCCTCGCCTCGGGCTCATGGGACAACACGATCCGCCTGTGGGACCCGCGAACCGGCAAGGCCTTGCGCGTCGTCGAAGGGCATAAGGACGCCGTCACGAGCCTCGCCGCGCTCGAAATCGACGGCAGCGTCGCCCTCGCCTCGGGCTCAGATGACAACACGATCCGCCTGTGGGACCCGCGAACCGGCAAGGCCTTGCGCGTCGTCGAAGGGCATAAGGACGCCGTCACGAGCCTCGCCGCGCTCGAAATCGACGGCAGCGTCGCCCTCGCCTCGGGCTCAGATGACAACACCATCCGCCTGTGGAACTCGCGAACCGGAAAGGCCTTGCGCGTCCTCGAAGGGCATACGAACTGGGTCGCGAGCCTCGCCGCGCTTGAAATCGACGGCAGCCTCGCCCTCGCCTCGGGCTCAGATGATAACACTGTCCGCCTGTGGGACCCGCGAACCGGCAAGACCTTGCGCGTCCTCGAAGGGCATAAAGAATTTGTCATGAGCCTGGCCGCGCTCGAAATCGACGGCAGCCTCGCCCTCGCCTCAGGCTCATTCGACAACACCATCCGCCTGTGGAACCCGCGAACCGGAAAGGCCTTGCGCGTCCTCGAAGGGCACAAAGGCTCTGTCACGAGCCTCGCCGCGCTCGATATCGACGGCAGCCTCGCCCTCGCCTCGGGCTCAGATGACAACACCATCCGCCTGTGGAACCCGCGAACCGGCAAGGCCTTGCGCGTCCTCGAAGGGCACAAAGAATTTGTCATGAGCCTGGCCGCGCTCGAAATCGACGGCAGCCTCGCCCTCGCCTCAGGCTCATTCGATCACACTGTCCGCCTGTGGGACCCGCGAACCGGGCAGATGCTGGCGAGCATCGACACCTATTTGGGCGGCGTTCTCTTCGCCTCGGGCGCGACCGGCGGGGGCCTGCTCGCGCACGGCTGGCTTGCGCAGTCGATCGACGCCGCCTCGCTCGCGGCGCTCGTCGCCGGGCGGGGCGTCGTGACGATGCGCCATTTCGCATTAAACCCCGCCTATGCCGGCAGCTTCGTCGAGACGAAGCGCGCCGCCGCGACGGGCGCGCTCATCAGCGCCGAGATCGGCCCCAACGCCTGGCGCGACTTCATCGCCGTCGGCCACGAGGCCGATGGCCGCCAGACCGTGCGGCCGATCGAGGATATGGCGACGGTGAAGACGGAGTAGGGGGCGTTTGGGGCGGCGATAAGCCGGCCGTCGCGGCCGAGAAAATTGTCAGGGAAAGCAATCATCCGCGACTTCGGCCAAGCCTGCGAAAACTGCCTTCCTTTACGCCGGCGCGGCCGCCGCGCGGTCTGGGGCGTCAGATTGCGCCGGCGGCGTGCGGAGGAGCAGCATCAGGAGCAGCATGCCGATGACGGCGAAGCCGGTGATCATGAAGCCGTCGATATAGGCCAGCACGTTGGCCTGCACCCGAACGAAGGCCGCGCCGATTTGCGCCCCGAACAGGCGGGCGGTCTGCGGAATCGCGCCGAAGGTCGAAACCTGGCTCGGGTCCAGGTGCTGCAGGTTCCCCGTCGCGGCGCTCGGGGTCGCAATGACGGCGGCGTTCCGGTTTGATCGAAAGCCGTTCTCGTCATAGACGACTTGGCGCAGCGACCGTATTTCTCGACGCTTCGGCGCGAGCCCGCGCGCGGACAGGGAGCCATGTCATTCCAACACCACTGATCGTCGCTGGGATTTGCGGCTTCTTGGTTGTCGTCGTCCTGATCGTCGACAGCGGGGCCGCAGAGGTGGCGCGCGCCATGCTGGTCCTCGGCTGGTGGCTGTTGCCGATAACGCTGTTTCGTCTCGTCCCTCTCTCTCTTGACGCGCAAGCGTGGCGGCAGCTGTTGCCGGCCTCGAGCAGGCCCGACGTCTTCAGCGTTATCTGGATGCGCTGGATCCGCGAATTGGTCAACGCGCTCTTGCCGGTCGCCGGGGTGGGCGGCGACATCGCCAGCGCGCGGCTCGTCCATCGGCGGGGCGTTCCGGGCGCGAAGGCGGCGGCGGCCATGGTCGTCGACATCACGGTCGGAGTTGCGACCCAGCTCATCTTCATCCTATCCGGGGTGACGCTGTTGGCGACCCGATCGAATGCGCACGCGGCGGTCCCGGTGGCGTGGGCGATGCTGACGGGCATAGCCGTGTTCGTGGCCGCGATCGCGACATTCGTGCTGGTTCAACATAACAACATGTTCGTCGTGTTCGCCAGGCTGGCGCACCGGGTCGCGCCCGAGAAATGGCTGTCTGGCTTCACGGGCAGCGCGTCGGCGATCGACGTCGCCGTCGTGGCCGTCTACCGTCGCGGCTTCGCCGTCCCGCGCGCCGGCCTGTTGCGCCTCGTCGGATGGGCCGCCAGCGCGGGCGAGATCTGGCTGGTGATGCATTTCCTGAGCAGGCCTTTCAGCGTGACCGACGCGTTCGTGCTCGAGAGCCTCGGCTCCGGCGTCGAATTGGCGGCGTTCATGGCGCCCGGAGCGCTGGGCGCCCGCGAGGGTGGTTTTGTTCTGTTCGGGGCGCTGTTCGGACTGCCGGCGGACATTGCGCTGGCCATTTCCCTTACCAAACGGGTTCGCGAGTTGGGCTTGGGCGTGCCGGGGCTCATTGTTTGGCAGTGGGTCGAAGGGCATTATCTCATGCGCCGCGACGAGGACAAGGCGAGCTCGACGCCCCGACGACCGACGGCGCCATCTATCTAAGCCTAGGCGTCACAGGACCAGACGACGCCGAGCTTGCCAAGCTCCCGCGCGATCGCCTCGGCGCGAAGCAGATCGTCACTGAATGTGTCGTCGTCGAAGAAGAACTCCTTGACCTGAGGAAACGCCTGAAGGGGCTTGAAGGAACAGCGTCCGCATTATCCTGGATTCCGCCTCAAGAAAAACTTTGGTTCCCCGTTGGTCCTGATTCATCAGGAGGATAGTCTTGGGTTGCGATTCGAAAACCATCACCAACGGGGTGCGCGATGGTGGCACAGGGGCTGCTCGATTTCCAGTATGAGGCGGATTCGTCGAGCCATGGGGTCACCTCTTTTGCCGGTCTTGCGCTGTATCTCGACCTGATAAAGGCCAGCGGGCTCGGCGCGGCGATCCGGCGGCATGTGCGGGCGGCGGGCGGCCGCGGCTGGCTCGACATTCAGATGGCCCTGGCGGTGATCTTGCTGAACCTCGCGGGCGGCGATTGCGTCGAGGACATCGAGCGGTTGGAGCGCGACAGTGGATTTTCCGCGATCCTGCGCGCGATCGAGAAGGATTTGCTGTCGCGCGCGGAACGGCGGTCGTTGAAGAGCCGCTTTCGGCGCGAACGCGAGCGGGCGACGCCCTCGCCGTCGGCGCTGTCAGGTTGGCTGGAGCGGTTTCATGATCCGAGCTCGCCTAAGGCGGCGGCGGGAGCGGCGTTCATTCCGGCGGTGACGGAAGAGCTCGAGGGCCTGTGGCGGGTGAACCAGGCGCTGCTGGCGTTCCTGCACCAACACCAGCCGGCGAGGTCGGCGACGCTGGACATGGACGCGACGCTGATCGAGACCCACAAGCGCGATGCGCTGTACTGCTACAAGAAGTTCAAGGCCTATCAACCGCTGAACTGCTGGTGGGCGGAACAGGGCGCGATGCTGTATTCGGAGTTCCGCGACGGCAACGTGCCGGCCGGACACGAGCAACTGCGGGTGCTGAAAGAGAGCCTTCGCCATCTGCCGGAGAGCGTGAAGAAGGTTGCGTTGCGCTCCGACACGGCGGGCTACCAGGAAGAATTGCTGCTCTATTGCGGCGAGGGAAAGGACTCGCGTTTCGGCGTGATCGACTTTGCGATCGGGGCCGATGTGAGCGAGGCTTTCCGCGCCGCCGCGCTGGCGACGCCGGAGAGCGAGTGGCGGCCGCTGATCCGGATTGTCGACGGCAAGTCCTACGCGACCGATCAGCAATGGGCCGATGTCGTCTACGTCCCCGATTGGGCCGGACACAGTCGCAAGCGCGCCGATTATCGTTTCCTGGCGATCCGCGAGCCGCTGCGCCAATTGGAGCTGGGGGACGAGAAGGAGCTGCCGTTTCCCACCCAGGCGTTCGGCCGCAAGGGCCTCCACAAGCTGTTCGGCGTGGTGACCAACCGGCAGGGTCCGGGCGACGGGGTGATCTGGTGGTTGCGGGAGCGTTGCGGCAAGAGCGAGGAGGCGCATTCGGCGATGAAATCCGATCTGGCCGGCGGACAGATGCCGTCAGGGCTGTTCGGCGCCAACGCCGCCTGGTGGGCGCTGGCGATCCTGGCGTTCAATCTGAACGCGGCGTTGAAGCGCTTGGCGCTCGGCGAAAGCTGGGCGGAAAAGCGCATGAAGGCGCTGCGGTTCCACCTGATCGGCCTGCCTGGACGCGTCGTCAGCCATGCCCGCCAGTTGATCATTCGCGTCGGCGGCGGAGCGCAAGCGCTGGCGACGATCCTCGACGCCCGGCGACGGGTCCGGGCGCTGGCGCACGGACCGGCCGGATGAACCAAAACCGTCCGTTTCCCAGCCCGGAGGTCATGACCGGCCGCCTCCGATGCCGCGGCGATGATGACCCGCGCGCGGTTGAGACCGACAAGACTTCGCGCCGGTTGCATGCGATTCCCACGAGACTCGCCTTGCGCGAAGGCGAAGACGAGGAGGTGACCGACAAGACCCGATCGTGACCCTCGAAGCCGCCGCAGGCCGCAAAATCGGTCAGCGTCACGCGCGGCCCGAGTTTTGTTCGGGAATTGTGGTTATCGGATGGCCTTTCCATACTTCGCGGAATCGGTTCGCCGCTCGGCCGTCGCCACAATCGTCCCGTCACGCTTGACGGTGAAATGCCGCCCTCGCCAGCTAACGCGGCTTGGCCAGAAAGAGACCAAATAAACCGCAAACGAGACGATGTCCCGAGCAAATGTGAGACCGTAGTTTGGAGTTGGCAACCTGAATTCCCGCGCGAGGCGATATTTCAAGAAGAGTCTGGACGCGAACGCGACCAATACCGCCGCCAGTCCCCAACCGTCGAAACACCGAAGGGCCGCCCCGATCAGCGACAGGGGCAAGGCGTGAGTGATGACGCTCCCGACATATCCGGCCGGACTGACCAGGAAATTCGTCCGCGCCCAGCGCAGCTCATGCAGCGCCAACTCGCGAAATCGACTTCTCCGGGAACAGAGTGGCGACCAGCATCCGTGAAACGACGACTTTGAAGCCGGCCCGCCGCACCGCTTCGCCGAGCGCATAATCGTCGGCCAAGCGGTTGGCGACGGCCTCGAAGCCGCCGATCTGCGCCAATGTATCTCGGGATAGAGCGATGGTCTGGCCAAAGCAGGGTCGGGCAAGGCCCAGCGCAAGCCCGACGGTTACGCCTGGTAGGAAATGATCGTGTACCGCCATGGCGGCCAGCCGCGACCAGAAGCCGCCAATCTCCAGGCCGAGATAGAGACAGGTGACCGCCCCAACGCCCGGCTCGGCCAGGGCGGTGGCCAATGTGCGGAGGTAGTCCGGCCCGACCACTACGTCGCTGTCGGCCAGAATAATGAGAGGATGGCGAATCTCGGGCGCCATATTGATGAGGTTGGAGACCTTGCGGTTGGCGCCATGGATGGCGGTGTTCACGACAAGCTGAAGATCGACTTGGGGGTATTTTCGCATCAGCGATTTGACCACCGCAATGACACTGTCGTACGGATCTTGTACGCCGAATATGACTTGTAGCTTTCCCGGATAATCTTGCTTCACGAAAGATTCGATGTTTTCCTGGAGTTGCGGCTCCAGACCCGAGAGCGGCTTCAGGATGGAAATATCGGGCCATGTGGTTGGGGTTATAGGCACCGCCGGTCGGACAAACCAGCGCGCAGCCCAGGCCGCGACAATAGCATAGGCGCAGCCAAGAACGCTCCCAGTGATGCAAAATAGAGACAGCCAGTTCACCGGAGCGCTCTAATCTGTTCATCGGGCCAGTCATCGGGCCAGCAAATTTTGCACAATATCAAGAAGGGGATACGGATCGACGTCGCCAAGAGGTTCGCCAACGATTGCCGGGATCTCGAAAGACAGCCGCAATTCCGCGAGTCCCGCCCGCACGAAATCGAGATCATCCGAGACTTCCTCGTTTCTAAAGCGCACAATGCGCATGGGAGCCGCTCGAGAGTCTCGGTCCGCCCAGCACCGTAAACAGAAAACCATTCGTGTTGCTTGCCGTCGAGCTCGACCACGAGCTTCGCGGCGTGGCAATAGAAATCCACGACGAAGCGATCGAATGGGACTTGCCGCCGGAATTTCGCGCCATGAAAGCGCGAGCCGCGCAAGCGTTCCCAAAGCGCCTCTTCCGGCCGGGTCTGATGCTTGCGCTCGGCACGAGCGAACGCGCGCCGATCAGAGGCCATCGATCTTCCTCGACAGGGCGGTCCCCTCACCCCTGCCGCTCTCCCGTGGAGAGAGGGGTTGGCGCCTCCCCTCTATCTCGACGACCCGACAGCCGGCGACTCGACGACGGCGGGCAGACCGAGCGCCTCGCGCAACTGCGCCCGGCGCGCCTGGTAATAGTCCGACCGCAGGAAGGTGTAGAAGTCGATTGAAGCATTCTCGGCTTCCTTCCATTGGGCGAGGTGCACCTCGGCGTCCAGGCCTGTTTCGCCGGCGACCGCCGGCCACCCCCACGCCAAGCCCAGCGCCCAGCCGACCGGATCGCCCGCTAGGTCGACGTACTCCCCGACGAATCGCGCAGCGTCGCCGGTCCGAAATAGGGTCGCTCCACAAAGGGGCCCGCGGTGACGCCCCAGACGAACAGGGTCTGGCCAAAATCGCCGCTTTGCTTCGGCAGCCCACCCGGAGTGGCGACGTCGAACAGACCGCCGAGGCCGAAGGTCGAATTGAAGACAAAGCGGCCCAAAGTCACACCGGCCGCGCCAATACGGCCTTGCAGGATGTCATTGGCGAGAATGCGCGGCTCCTGGAGGTTGTCATCCAAATCGCGCAAACGGTTGAGCACGGGCGGCGGCGTCGCCGCCTTGACGACATTGGCGACCGGGTCGAGCACGACCTGGTTCACCGCCAGGATTCGGCGGTTAAATTGCTCGTTGGGGTCGTCGATCGGCAGCGATGGGTCGCGCGGGACTCCGGCGCACGCGCTGAGGAGCGCCGCCAACCCCCACGCGATCGAACCTCTGACCCGACGTTCGGCGCCGCGCATTGTCAATTCCTCTCGAATATCCGCGCGACACATAGGTTCCGCGCGCAAGTCCGACAAAGGACTGGCGGGGGACGATCAGCTCCGCTTCTTGAGGGATCAGACCCAAGCCCCTCATCACACTAGCAGAGCCGCGCGTTGACGGCTGTCACCGTTTTGCCACACCCCCGCCCTTTTCAGCGTGGCCGGGCAAGCCTTCGGGAGTGGTCTTGCGCTGCGTCGCCAGCAAGGCGGGCTGGAAGAGCACGGCGGCGGAGAGGGTCGTCACCAGCGACAGGGCCATCAGCTTGCCCATGCTCGATGTGCCCGGATGGTGAGAAAACCACAGGCTGCCGAAGGCGGTGGCCGTCGTGCAGGCGCTGAAGACAACGGCCCGCGTCAGGCTCGATTGCAGGAAGTTCGTCTCTCCCGCCCGCCATGCCATGACGTAGTAGATTTTAAAGGCGACGCCGACTCCCAGCAGAAGCGGCAGCGCAATAATGTTGGCGAAATTCAACTGCAGCCCGATCGCCACGCAGATCTCGAGCGTGACGACAATGGCGACCAGCAGAGGCACGAGCGTCAGCGCGACATCGGTCCAGCGGCGCAGCGCCACGAAAAGGATCAGCGCGATCGACGCCAGCGACCAGACGGCGGCCTCAAGAAACGCCTTGACCACGGTCGCCGCGGCCTCGACGACGAAGATCGGCGTTCCACTGGCCTGGGGCGCCGCGTTGCGGACCGCTCCGACGAAGCCTTGCAGGACGGAGTTGTCGTTTCCATCTCCTTTGGGCGCGACTTCGATCCTGACCTCGCCATCGGCCGAGACCCAGTCGCTTCTCAGCGAAGGCGGAAGCGCATCGATCGTCACATGGTCGGCGGTCAGGAGATCTCTCACCTGGCGAAGCGTCGTCATCAGCGGCGTGACCAGAACGCGCTCCGCTTCGTCTCTCGCCGCCTGGGGCGCCTTGGCTAAGCCCGTGAGCAGGCTCGCCAGGCGGCGCGCCTGCATGGCGGCCGGGCTGTCGAGGTCGCCGGCCGCGCCCCAAAGGTCGCCGGCCGTCTTGTTGATCGCCTGCAGGGTTTCTGCCGGGGTTGGCGCGGCGTCGATCTGGTCGGGGTTGAGGGTATTTCCCAGGAAGAAACTGGCGTCGTCGATGATGGCGAGCTTCTCGTCCTGATCCTCCGGAACGAAGCTTAGCAGCGTCCGAACTTTGGCGACTTCCGGCAGCAGGCGCAGCCTTTCGGCAAGGGCGGAGGCGTGAGCGAGATCACTCTCGAGGATATCGATCTCGTTGGGACTCGTGTCGGGATCGCGCATCAGATCGAGGAGCGTCGAGACCGATTCGGCATTCTTAGAGCGTAGATCGAGCGGGTTGAAGTCGAAGCGCAAGCCCGCAAGCAGCGGCAGGCCAAGAACGACGGCCGTCAGAGTCGCGCCGACGACCCAATTGCGCCACCTGTCCAGAAAGCGGTCGACAGGCGCGAGCGCGGCCCAACCGATCGGCGCCGGCTCGCCGGCCGGCTTGAGCACGGAGAGCAGCGCCGGAAGCAGGGTGACGGTCGTCGCGAACGCCACGATCATGCCGGTTCCGGCGATCAGTCCGAGTTCGGAGAGACCCACATATGCAGTCGGCAGGAACGAATAGAACGCGGCTGCGATCGAGGCGGCCGCGAGCAGAAGAGGCCCCGCCACGCCGCGCGCCGTGGCTTGAAGAGCCTCGTGGAGATCGCGGTCCGCGTACCGCTCGGCGCGGTAGCGGACGCTGAACTGGATGCCGAAATCGACGCCAAGCCCCACGAACAGCACGGCGAAGGCGACGGAGATGAGGTTCAACGCGCCGACCATCCAGAGGCCGATGGCGGCGGTGAAGCTTAAGCCCACGGCGAGGTTGACGAGGACCGCCAGGATGATGCGGGCCTGTTTCAGGGCGAGCCGCAGCACCAGGAGAACGACGAGAATCGTCACGACGCCGTTGAGGGCGGCGCCGTCGGCTATCGTAGCGAACTCCTCATCCGAAAGGGCCACGGGTCCCGTGAGGCGCACCCTGACGCCCCTGTCCGGCGTCAAGCCCAGCTGCGCAATGGTGTTGCGGATGGCCTGCGTCGCCTTGTCTCCGGGCTGGAGTTCGTGGAAATCGAGGACGGGCTGGATGTTCACGAAGCGCCGAAGCTCCGACGGCTCAGGCGCGCGTCCCGTGATCAGCCGACGCCAGGAGAAGGCGGGGTGCTTTCCCTCTGTGATGCGATCCAGGGCGTCGGCGATGGCGGCGACCGCCGGCCTCAGATCTTCGAGCGTGGTTTTTTTCAGACGCACGCCCTCGATCGACTGCGACAGCGCGCCAAGCACGCCGCGCAGCGTCGGATCGGCGGCGAGCGTCCCGAGGAAGGGCTGCGCCTTGATCAGGTCGGCGGCGTCGCGCCGCACTTCGTCGACGGTCTCAAAGAGGATGCCGTTGCGGGCGAAGAACGCGCCGCCGTCGGGCCGGCTGATCGTGCGGATCACGTCTGACCGAGGCGTCAGCGCATCGACCAACGCGGCCCCCGCCTCGTCGGCTGCTTCCGGCGTCGTCGCGTCGATGACCGCAATGATCCGATCGGTCCGCTGGGGGAACTCCTGATTAAGCCTGATCTCCTGTTGGCGCCAGGGCAGAGAACTCGACAGCAGCGTGCTGCTGTCGGTGTTGATGGCGATATGGCGCGAGAGATAGCCGGCGGAGAGGATCGCCGAGGCGAGGAAGGCCGGGATGACGAGCCAGGCGTAGCGGGTCGACAGGCGGACGACCCGCGCGACTGCGGCGATGATCACGGCGTTGCCATTCCGGTCCATGCAACCGGGTGGAGCGCATGGTTCGCGCCGCGTGTCAATTGGGGGGATGCGCTGCCAAAACGACGCGCCACCGCGGGCCGAGCCTCAACTCCGATCCAAAAGAGGCGCTAGAACCCGTCACCCGAGACGGCGACGCCGCGAGCCCCTCGAAGATTGTAAACGGCGGCTGGCAGGCCGTCTGCCCGAGCAAGTGGAATATTCGCAATGAATGGATTCAAATTACGCCTGCGCCTGTCGAGGTTCTGGATCGCGGCCATGTTGGCCCTGGTCTTTTCCGGTCCGATCCCGTCGCGAGCTCAACAGCTCGATCCAGCCGCCCGTCACATCCAATCCTACTATCAGCAGCTGATGCCGACGCTCCAGCAGGCCGGCCGCCTCAGCGTGCGCGAACGCGACCGGCGCTTCTCGCCCGCCATTACATCCGCCTTCGACTTCGGGACCATGACGAGGCTGGCTGCGGGGCCCGCCTGGAGCAGCTTCTCGGGCTCCCAGCAGGCTGCGGTTCGGGAGGCCTTCACTCGTTTCCTCATCGCGGACTATGCGAGCGAGGTGAGCGACTATTCGGGCGAGAGCTTTGTCGTCGACCCGCGGACGAGCCCGGAGCCGCGCGGCGGCGGCGAAATCGTCAAGACGAAGCTCATCCAGCCCGGCGGCCGGACCGTGACGATCAACTATCTTGTTCGCGGCGGAAGGGTGATCGATGTCTACCTCAACGGGACGGTAAGCGATCTAGCGACGCGACGCGACGAGTTCAGCTCCATCCTCGCCGGCGGCGGCGGCGCGGACGCCTTGGTGAAGAAATTGCGCGAACGGACTGGGACCTTGCTGGGCGGATGATAGGATCCTGCTGACGGCGGCGACGAGACGGCCGCCGCGGCCGGGGTTTGTCGGTTAGCCCGGGGCCAGTCGAAGTCGTCTTGGCGGCGCCCGCATTGGCGTCGGGCCGACCGATCGCGCGACCGGGCATAGGCCTACGGCCGGCCGTCGTCCCTATTGATCGAAAACCGCTTCTCGCTGGACGCCGCGATCCTGTCTCTCGACGTTCTTCGGCGGCCAGGCGCAGACAGGGAGCCGTGTCATTCCCAGATCGCTGATCGTCGCCGGGATTTTCGGGTTTTTGTTTGTCGTCTTCCTTATTTTCTACAGCGGGGCCGCGGAGGTGGCGCGCGCCATGCTGCTTCTCGGCTGGGGGCTGCTGCCGATAACGCTGTTTCATCTCGTCCCTTTGTCTTTTGACGCGCTCTCGTGGCGACAGCTGTTGCCGGCCTCGAATCCGCCCGGCGTCTCCAGCGTCGTCTGGATGCGTTGGATCCGCGAATCCATCAATTCGCTCTTGCCGGTCGCCGGTGTGGGCGGGGACATCGCCAGCGCACGGCTCGTCCATCGGCAAGGCGTTCCTGGCGCGACGGCGGCGGCCGCCATGATCGTCGACATCACGCTCGGACCAGCGACCCAACTGGTCTTCGTAGCGACCGGGGTGGGGTTGTTGGCGGCTCGATCGAACGCAGGCGCCGCAGGACCGCTGGCGTGGGCGATGCTGATGGGCATAGCCGTGTTCGTCGGCGCGATCGCAACCTTCGCGCTGGTGCAACATCGAAGCATGTTCGTCGTATTCGCCAGGCTGGCGCGCCGCGTGGCGCCTGAGAAATGGCTGGCCGGCTTCGCCGAAAGCGCTTCAGCGATCGACGAGGCCGTCGTGGCCACCTACCGTCGCGGCTTCGCCGTCCTGCGCGCCAGTCTGTTGCGTCTCGCCGGGTGGGCCGTCAGCGCGGGCGAGATCTGGCTGGTGACGCATTTCCTGATGAGCCCCCTCAGCCTGATCAACTCCTTCGCCCTTGAAAGCCTCGGCTCCGGCGTCGATATGGCGGCGTTCATGGTGCCCGGATCGCTGGGCGCCCTCGAAGGCGGCTTCGTTCTGTTCGGCTCCCTGTTCGGACTGCCGGCAAGCATCGCGCTGACCATTCCCCTCGCCAAGCGGGTTCGCGAGCTGGGCTTGGGTCTGCCGGGCCTCATGGTCTGGCAGTGGATCGAAGGGCATTCTCTCATGCGCCGCGGCGACGATCGGGAGGGCGCGGCGCCGGGGTGATCGACTGCGCCGTCTACATGGGCGACGCGGCCGACCCGATGACAGGCGACCGCGCCTCCCGCAATGTTCCCTGCGCGCGAGCGCGGCTATTGGCTTCCTTTCGTCGGGCCGGGCGCCTCTTCCGGTTTACCCCCTCTCCCATTTCCACCTCTCTGCCGCGGTTCCCCCGGCGCATGGTGTCCGCGAGTTCGGGATGGGCTTCGAGGCGCCGTGCGTAGAGGCGGCCGACGGCGGCCCCGAGCCGGCCATTGCGCCCGAGAAGTTCGTCGGCGAAGGCGATCATGCGGGAGTTCGGCCACGCCTGCGGCCGGATGCGCAAGAGCCGATCGACGGCGGCGTCTTCGCTTTCGCCGGGATGCGCCTGGGCGAGAATCATCAGCATCGCGGCGGTCGAACGCGAGATCCCGGCATGGCAGTGGATAAGAAGGTGGCTGACGTCGCCCGCGTCGCGCCCAAAGGCGAGGATCGTCTCGACGTCGGCCCTCTCGGGCAGGATGACGCCCGGTTCCGGCTCGATCGCGTCGTGGAAGTGGAACGTGGCGCGAAAGTGCGGATCGAAGGCGAGGAACGCCTCCGGCTCGGGCCAATCGGGGTCGAGAATCGAGAGAACATGAGTGACGCCCCGGGTGGCGTGGCCGTCGAGTTCGTCGAGGCCGCAAACGGTGAGGGCGGAGAAGGCGAGGGTTTTCATGGCCGTAGCCCCTAGCACAAAGGCGGGCCGGCGGTCGACCCGAACGAAGCCCTTAATCACGCACGACTATCGGCGCCGGCGCGCCCTTGCCTTTCCCGCGCGGGGCGAGGCGAATCGGCGCGTCGCCGATTCCGGCCCGGTTTGTCCTCCCTCCATTCGCCCGCGTTCCGGCCTGGGCCGGATGAGGCCGAATGAGCGCCAGACGTCGTCAACCAAGCCTTGACGTCTCAAGGTTCCGACGACAATCCTCGCTTGCCTTCGCCCGCGGGACCGGTTCGCGGAAGTCGCCGATTCTTACCCGCTTTGTCCGCCGGCTGATCGTCCGATCCCGTTTTGAAGCAGACGGAGAAAGGAGCCATCAAGGGTCGATTGACGGCAAAGCCGCCACGGCGCGGTCTTTGCGAAGATTTCAACTCGATTTTGTCGCGAATCCGAGTCCCGTTTCGGGGGCTCCAATTCGTACCCTCTTTGTTTTTGTCCTGATCGCGACAGTCGGCGATAGGCAAGAGGCAATAGGCGGAATAGGCGATAGGCAGTCCGCTTCGCGCCTTCGGCGCTTCGCTGGGCAGTAGGCAAGAGGCGCTTACCCGCTGCCTACTGCCTGCTGCCTACTGCCTTCCCCGCGCCTCGACATCGCTCGCGCTCAGCTATAAGAGCCCGTAACAAACGTCTCATCGGAGCGCCATTTGGCCGTTGCGCCGTCCGTGACCCGTAAAATTGCTGGCGACGGCATCGTGCTCGCGCTCGCCGGCGGATGGGTCGTCGCCGCCGGCCGGGCTCTGGAGACGGGCGCGGCCGCCATGACGTCGGGCGCCCTAGGCGCCAAGAGCGTGACGATCGATCTCGCTGGGGTCGACCGCATGGACACCGCGGGCGCCTGGATCATCGACCGCGCCCGGGCGGAACTAGGGGCGGCGGGGGCGCCGGCGGCCTACCGCGGCGCGCGGCCCGAACACGCCCTTTTGATTCGGGAGGCGGGATACCGGCCTCTAGAGCCGGTGCGGAGCAAGCGTTCCTCGCATGCGCTGATGTTGGTCGCCGCGGTCGGCGAGAGCGTCCACACCGCCGGCGCCGACCTCATCGACATCGTCGACTATCTGGGCGAGATCGTCGTGATGTGGCTGCGCCTCGCCCTGCATCCTTTGCGCTGGCGCTGGACCTCGATGGTGTATCACCTCGAGAATTACTCATTGCGCAGCGTGCCGATCATCGTGCTGATCAACTTTCTCGTCGGCGCAATCGTCACCCAGCAGGGGGTGTTCCAGCTCGCGCAGTTCGGCGCCTCGCCCTATGCGGTCAACATGGTCGGCGTGCTCGGCCTCAGAGAGCTCGGCGTGTTGATGACTTCGATCATGATCGCCGGCCGGACCGGCTCGGCGATCACCGCCGAGATCGGCTCGATGAACATGCGCGAGGAGATCGACGCGCTGCGCGTGATGGCGCTCGATCCGCTCGAGGTTCTCATCATGCCGCGCCTGGTGGCGCTTACGATCGCCCTGCCGGTGCTGACCTTCATCGCCGACATGGCCGAGCTCGCCGGCGGGCTCATCGTCAGCTGGCTCTATGCCGGCATGGCGCCGGCGGTGTTCATCGCCCGTCTGCAGAACGCCATTCTGCCCGAGACCTTTCTGGTCGGACTGATCAAGGCGCCCTTCATGGCGGTGATGATCGGCCTCATCGCCTCGACGGAGGGCATGGAAGTGCGCGGCTCCGCCGAGTCGCTCGGGCGCTGCGTCACCGCCTCGGTGGTCAAGTCGATCTTCATGGTCATCGTCATGGACGGCGTCTTCGCCATGTTCTTCACCGCGGTGGACTATTGAGCGCGCGGCGGCCATTCACGCTCGACGCGGTCCGCGAGGCGGTCATCCGCGTGCGCCGCCTCAAGGTTGGCTTCGGCGACCGGCTCGTCATGGACGGGCTCGATCTCGATCTCTATCGCGGCGAAGTGCTCGGCTTCGTCGGCGCCTCGGGCGCGGGCAAGTCGGTTCTGACCCGGACCATATTGAGCCTCATCCCCAAGCGGGCGGGCACGATCGAAGTCTTCGGCTACGATATCGACAAGCTCGGACCGTACGAGCGGCTGCTGATCGGCGAGCGCTGGGGCGTCCTGTTCCAGGAAGGGGCGCTGTTTTCCAGCCTGACGGTCCGGCAGAACATCCAGATGCCGATGCGCGAGCACCTCGATCTGTCGCAGAGCACGCTGGACGGGCTCGCGGCGCAGAAACTCGAGCTGGTCGGCCTCCCTCAGGACGCCGCCGACAAATACCCCTCCGAGTTGTCGGGCGGCATGACGAAGCGCGTCTCGCTGGCGAGAGCGCTCGCCCTCGACCCGGAGATCGTCTTTCTGGACGAGCCGACCTCTGGGCTCGATCCGATCTCGGCCGGCGACTTCGACGATCTCATCGGCACACTGCAGAAGACGCTCGGGCTCACCGTCTTCATGGTCACCCACGACCTCGACAGCCTTTACGCCATCTGTGACCGCGTCGCGGTCCTCGGCCACGGAAAGGTGGCCGCGGTCGGCACGATTGACGAAGTCCTGCTTTCCGACGATCCTTGGATTAAGTCTTATTTTCATGGGAAAAGAGGCCTCGTCCGGGCCGGGGCGGCCGGGAAGCGTCGCGCTGAGCGCGTCGGGAACGAAGCTTAAGGACGCGAGGCGCGGACGCAAATGGAGACGCGGGCCAATTTCATCCTCATCGGGGCGTTCACGCTCGCCGCAGTGGTGGCCGCCTTTCTGTTCGTCATGTGGATCGTCAACTACGGCGCGACTGGGACGCACAGGCGCTATCAGATCATCTTCAACGGCTCGGTCACCGGCCTTTCCGCCGGAGCCACCGTTCGCTTCAACGGCCTCAAGGTCGGCGAGGTGACGAATCTCGGCTTCGTGAAGGGCAATCCGAGCCAGGTCGTCGCTGACATCGACGTGACCAACGCGAGCGCGCCGATCAACGCGGATACAAAGGCGCAGCTCGAGACGCAGGGCCTGACCGGCTCGGCCATCGTCTCCCTGATCGGTGGGGAGAAGGGAGGGGAACTGACCGGCAACCCGCCCGTCATCCCGTCGTTGCCGACAGCGACGCTCGCGGACCTGCAGACGAAGGCCGGCTACGTCCTCGATCTCGCCAACAAGCTGCTCGTCGACAACGCCCAGCCGATCCATCAGACGATCGAGAACGTCCAGACCTTCTCGATGGCGCTCGCCAACAATTCCGGGGGCGTCGACGCCGCGTTGAAGGGCCTGGCCGATCTCGGCAAGACGATCGAGCCGCTCGCCACGCGCCTGCAAGCCCTGTCCGACGACACCGACAAGCTCGTCAAGGCGGTCGACGCGGGCAAGGTGCGCGATCTCCTCGACAACGCGCAGACCTTCAGCAAGGCGCTCGCGGCAAGCGGGGGCAACTTCCAGACGGTGATGCGCGACGGCGCCGCCTTCGTGAGCAAGCTCAACGACACGTCGAAGCAGCTCGACACGGCGATCGCCGACATCGACAACATCGTGAAGGCGGTCGACCCGCACAAGGTGTCCGGCATTGTCGAATTCGATCAGCGACGTTGCGACGACGGTGCGCGAGAATCGCGGCAACATCGATCAGACGCTCAAGAACGCGACCGAGATGATGGCCAAGCTCAACCAATCGGCCGACAAGGTCGATGGCCTGATGACGAGCCTGCAGGGATTTGTCGGCGCGCCGGGCACCAAGGGGGCGCTCGAGCAGGTGAGCGAGGCGGCGCAGTCGATCAAGAAGCTCTCCGACGACGTCGACGTTCGGGTGAAGGAGATTTCGGTCGGGCTCAACCGGTTCAGCAATTCGGGTCTGCGCCAGTACGAGGCGCTCGCCGTTCAGGGGCAGCGCGTCCTCGAGGACATCGACCAGACGGTTCGCTCCTTCAAGCAGAATCCGAGTCAGCTCATCTGGGGAGCGAAACCCTCGCTGCCGGAATATCGCACGGGACAATAATGCGGAAAGCCGGGGGGCCAATCCGAAATCGCTTCAGGGCGGGGGGCGCCGGCGCGCTTGCGCTGGCGCTTGGCGCCTGCGCCAGCGCGCCTTCGACGATCTATGACCTGACGGCCGCCCGGCCGCCGGCTACGCGCCCGCTCGGCGCGCAGATCCGCATCGGCGAGCCGGTCGCCACCCTCGATCTCGACAGCGAGCGCATCCTGGTGCGCGACGGCATCACGCTCGCCCTGCTGCCCGGCGGACGATGGCCGCAGCAGCTGTCGTCGCTGTTTCGCGCCCGTCTCGTCGAGACCTTCCAGAACGCGGGTCTCGCCCGCTCGCTCGCCGGCGGCGGCGCGATGGCCGACTATGAGCTCGACCTCGATATCCGCGCCTTCGAGCTGGACGCCGCGAAATCCGAGGCGCATGTCGATGTCGCGGCGCGAATCGTGGCGCTGACCAGCGGGCGCGTCGCCGACGTGCAGATCTTCGACGCGCGCGTCCCTGTGGCGTCGGCCGACGTCGCCGCGGTCGTCGCCGCGCTCGACCGGGCTTCGGCGATCGTCATGACCCGAATTGTCGCGTTCGTCGCCAGGAGGCTGTAGAAGCGACAAAGCGCCGCAGACCCTTGGAGCGGCGTCGCCGACGATGTAACGTGCGCCGCCGCGGTCAGAAGGGGACGGCGGGGCCCAAGAACAGGACTTCAGGAATGATCGCAGACATTGTCGCATCCGAGACGCTGTTCGATTCGATCGTTCGCCACGGCGTGGACTCGATCATGGCCGGGGCCGTGTTCGACAAGCCCTATCCGCATCTCATTTTCGAGAGGTTCTTCGCCCCCGACGTCTACAAGAAGCTCATCGCGGGTTGGCCAGACATCGACCGCTACGTCGACCTCAACGGGACGCGCACCCGCAAGCAGTACACGCTGTGGGATCGCCGAGTCGAGGCGGGCGACCCGGAGCGCACGGCGCTGTGGCGCACGGTCTCGGACGCCCTGTCCGCGCCCGAGATCCAGGCCGCGCTGCGCGAGCGCCTGAAGAAGGGCCTTCAAATGCGGGCGAAGGGCAGCGGCGAGGGCTGGCCGGTGCCGATGTATCCCCAACCCGTGCTCTACGCCGATTTCGAGGGCTACGCGATCAAGCCGCATCCCGACACGCGCCGCAAGGTGCTGACGGTGCTCATCTACATGCCCGAGGACGAGAGCCAGCGGGATCTCGGCACGACCGTCTACAAGATCTCGCCGATGGGCGTCTTCGCCTGGAAGTCCTATGGCCTGGTGAAGGACAAGACCGCGCCCTTCCTCCCCAACACCGGCTTCGCCTTCGTCGTTATCCACCCGGCGCACAACCTCCTGCACGCGAGCTGGCACGGCCGGGAGACGATCTCGCTCGACAATTCCAAGCCCCGCATGACAATCCTCAACACCTATTACGCGAAGCCGCCGAAGGCGGGAGAGCACCAGAACGACTATCGGTGATCTCGAGTATTAGTAACGATGGCTGACCTGAGCATACACGAGGATTCTCGAACAAGTTAGAGGGTAATCATAGCTGATCACATTCTTGCCAAAGACAAGAAATTAATGATTATAAAGATACTTAATAACTCGTCTTTCCATTTGAGGAAAGTTACGGTTCCTCTGCGAATTGTCACGACAGTGCCGTGACTCCAGGATCACATCGATACCTCGCTCGCCAAGCGCCATCTCGCCGACGGCACGCTGTTGCTCTACGACGTTTCGTAGAGCTACATGGAGGGCCGCTGCTGTTCTCTCGCCCAACTCGGCTACAGTCGCGATATCAAGAAGAGCAAGTTGCAGATCGTCTATCGCCTGCTCTTCGCGCCCGACGTCTGTCCGTCCCCATCGAAGTCTTCGAGAGTAACACCGGCGATTTCGGCTTCGCTCGGCGCTCACGTCGACAAGCTAAGGAGCCCTAAGGCCTCGCGTTTGTCGTGCTGTCGTCGACCTCTGCATGATCACCGTAGTCTCACATCACCTAGTATATCAAGCCCGCCGCTCTCTCGACTGGATCACCTCGCTGCGCGACCCGGCGATTCGAGTCTTGCTCACTTCGCGACTTGCAGATGTCGCTGTTCGACTACCGCGACTTGCCCTCATCAACTCGCCACACTTTCCAGGCGAGCAGCTGATATTTGCCGTAATCAGAACCGCTGGCTATCGGCCGCTTCCAGCGACTAGTGGCGGCGCGGTCGAGGTCGCGCGCACAAGCGCTCGCGAGGCGTCGAACTCTCGCGCGGGGCCGGGCGACAGCATCCCTGCACCAGCGTCTGGCAAATTGAGACAGATCAATGCAGACCAGCGAGCTTTGTGTTTAGCTGCGAGAAAGTTCATATATAAACCATATTCGGAGACATCGCTATGGATCAGCTCGTCAAAACCGCCCGAGCCTCCACGTCCAAGCCCGCAAGGGCCCTTGAGCCGGTCGTCAAAGGCGCGGTCGCTCCCTCTTCGAAGCCGCTGACGGCGCCTCAACCGGTTCCGCCGAGCGCGGTTGCGCGGGCCCTTTCGCCGTCCGAGCGCGAAAATGCGCTTGACCACATCGTGCATACGAATATTGCGCGGCTTACCGGAGGCCTCTCCCCGATGGCCCTCGCCTTGGCGACCCTCGACTGGGGCATGCATTTGGCGGTTTCGCCCGGACGGCAGAGCGACCTCGCTTTGAGCGCGCTCGCCAAGCAGGCGGCTCTCTTGCCCAAGGCGCCGCTTTCGGCCGCAGAGAGCGGAGACGGCCGCGTCGTCGAGCAGCGTGCGCGAGATCCGCGGTTTCGCGCCGAGGAATGGGGTCATTGGCCGTTTTCGTTCTATGTCGATGCTTTCCTTGCTGCGGAACACTGGTGGGACGAAGCCACCTCTGAGATCAACGGCGCGGCGCGGCACCACCTGGACATGGTCAAGTTCTTCGGGCGCCAGGCCCTCGACGCGGTCGCGCCCTCCAATTCTCTTGCGACCAATCCCGTCGCGTTGAAGCAGACCGTCAACGAAGGCGGAGCCAACCTTCTGAGGGGCGCGATCAATCACGCCCTCGATTTCGGTCGCCAGCTCAAGGGGGAACGCAGCGAACAGGAAAGGGCGTTCAAACCGGGGGAGACGGTCGCCATCACGAAAGGCGCGGTGATCAAGCGGACTCGCATTGCGGAAATCATTCAGTACAATCCGGCCACGGCGTCGGTGCGGACCGAACCGGTCGTCATCGTCCCGGCATGGATCATGAAGTACTATATCCTCGACCTTCGGCCCGAGGATTCGCTGATTCGCTATCTCGTCGACGCAGGTTTCACCGTTTTCTGCGTTTCCTGGCGCAATCCGACCCCGGAAGACCGCGACATCGACTTCGACGACTACCGTCGCGAGGGCGTGATGCCCGCGATCGACGCGGCGCTCGCCGTTACAGGCGCCTCCCATGCGCATCTGGTCGGCTACTGTATCGGCGGCACCCTGGCTATGATCACCGCTGCCTGCATGGCGCGCGACCATGACGAGCGCCTGCGAACGCTCTCGCTCTTCGCTGCTCAGGGGGATTTCAAGGAAGCGGGCGAGGTGAGGCTCTTCATCGACGACAGCCAACTCGCGCTGCTCGAAGACATGATGTGGGAGCAAGGCACGCTCGAATTGAACCAGATGGCCGGCACGTTCGGCCTCTTGCGTTCCAACGACCTCATCTGGTCGCGCGCCATCCACAAATATCTCATGGGCGAGCCGGAGCAGGTCGACGATCTGATGGCCTGGAACTCGGACGCAACGCGTATGCCCTATAAGATGCACAGCGAATATTTGCGCAAGCTCTTTCTCGACAACGACCTCGCCGAAGGCCGGTTCAAGCTCGACGGCCGCTTGGTTGCGCTGCAGGACATCCGCGCGCCCCTTTTCGTCGTGGGGACGGAGCGCGACCACGTCGCGCCCTGGCGCTCGGTGTTCAAGATGCACTATCTGACCGATACGGACATTACGTGTGCGCTGGTCAGCGGCGGCCACAATCGGGGAATCGTCGCCCCGCCCGGCCATGGGAAGTCCGTTCCCCACTTTCGGATTAGAACGACAGCGGCCAGCGATCCGCGACCGGATCCCGAGACGTGGTCCGCCGCCGCTTCGTACCGAGACGGATCCTGGTGGCCCGCGTGGTTTGACTGGCTTGCCGGCCATTCAACCGGGCTCGTCGCGCCGCCGCCGCTCGGCGCTCCCGACAAGGGCCTCGCCCCGCTCTGCGACGCGCCCGGCGAATATGTGCGGCAATGAGGAGACATTGCGTCGCTGATCTCTTAAGGCGGTTTTTTGGGAGCGCTCGTTAATCGCCCGTCGTGCGCCATACCGAAGACCGAGGGTTGCGCATGGACGACAGGGGCGCCGGATGACGGAGGATGAACATGAATCTCAAGGGCAAAGTGATCGTGATCACGGGCGCGGCCCGGGGGCTAGGTGAGAAAATGGCGGAGGCGCTGTCCGCCGAAGGCGTCAACCTCGCGCTGGTGGACCTCGATCAGGCGGCGTTGACGAAGAGCGTCGAGACGTGCGCGAAATCTGAAATCAAGGTCAAAGGCTATGGGGCCGACGTCGCGGACGAGGAGTTGGTGGTCGCGCTCTTCGACGCCATCGATCGCGACTTCGGAGGCATCGACGGGCTGATCAACGACGCCGGCATCACCCGGGACAGCCTGCTTGTGAAGGTCCACGAAGGCAAGGTCGTCGCGAAAATGTCCGTCGACGATTTCAACAAGGTCATCGCCGTCGACCTGCGCGGAGTCTTTCTCTGCGGACGCGAAGCCGCCGCGCACATGATCAACGGAGGACGTGAGGGAGTGATCATCAACATCTCGAGCATTTCGCAGGGAGGCAATGTCGGCCAGACGAACTACTCGGCTGCGAAAGCAGGCGTCAGCGCCATGACGGTGACCTGGTCGAAGGAGCTTGCGCACCAGCATATCCGCGTCGCCGGCATCGCGCCCGGCTATTGCCACACGCGCATGATGGATGCCGTCCCGCCGAAAATCCTCGAGCGCATCGTTTCGACGATCCCCGTGGCGCGGCTCGCGGAGCCGGCCGACATCGCGGACACCGTGCTGTTCATCCTGCGCAACGACTATTTCGACGGCCGTGTCCTCGAAATGGACGGCGGGCTTCGGATTTGACGGTTTCTCCCAGCTTGGCCTTTGCAGGTCAGATTGAGCGCTCGAGCGCCGTTAGCGAGGGCGGGAGACCGGATGACAAGCCCCGCCTGCTGAACGACGTTGCGCCGGCAGCGATCGTTGTGTGGCCGTTCCTCCTCGTGGCGTTGATCGGCGGCTTGTTCTTCAAGTCGGTTGTGGCGCAGGGCGAATTCCACGCCTCCCGCGAGGCCGCGGCTACTTCGAGCTGGAACGCCGCTCATGGCGAGCGCGCGGCGGTGGGCTGAATTTCGTTTGTGGAGGCGTCGGCCGTCGCCGCAGCGGCGCGGCGCATCTTCGTTTCGGCTTTCGCGAGCTCCGTCATCTCCTGGTCCGTGAGCGGGCACGAGGCGACCGTGAACCGCACTCCCTCGGCGGCTTCGATCGAGAAGCTGTCGCCGCCGCCCTCCGTCACATCGACCACGATCTGATAGCGGGCCCAATATTTCGATTGCGCCGCCCCGACGTAGAACGGGTAGCCCTCAATTTCGCCGAGAAGGACGTCCTGGCCGCCCGGCCGGAAGTCGCTCTGTCTGAGACACATCGGCGCGCTGCCTTCGCAGCATCCGCCGGACAGGTGAAAGATGAGCGGCCCTTGCGCCGCTTTCAGCGTCCGGACGAGGGCGGCGGCGGCTGGGGTGAAGACGACGCGATCGGACAAAGGCTTTCTCCTCGATCGGCGGAAGGAAAGAGCGGCGGCCGTCGCCGCCGCCCGCCTGAAGTCGCAGGGCCGGACGCCGGGCGGCGGCGTCCGCTGCCGTCCCTCACGCTCAGAAGAAGCCGAGCGCGTTCGGGCTGTAGCTGACCAGCAGGTTCTTGGTCTGCTGGTAGTGCTCGAGCATCATCTTGTGGGTCTCGCGGCCGAAGCCCGACAGCTTGTAGCCGCCGAACGCGGCGTGGGCCGGATAGACGTGATAGCAGTTCGTCCACACTCGGCCCGCCTGGATCGCCCGGCCGACCCGATAGGCGACGCGGCCGTCACGCGACCACACGCCCGCGCCGAGGCCGTAGATCGTGTCGTTGCCGATCTCGATCGCCTCCTCCATGGTCTTGAACTTCGTCACCGACAGCACCGGCCCGAAGATCTCCTCCTGGAAGATGCGCATCTTGTTGTGGCCGACGAACACAGTCGGCTTCAGGTAGAAGCCGTTCTCCAGCGCGCCGCCGAGATGGGCGCGCTCGCCGCCCGTCATGCACTTGGCGCCTTCCTTCTTGCCGATTTCAATGTAGTTCAGGATCTTGTCGAGCTGCCCCTTCGAGCATTGCGCGCCCATCTGGGTCGCCGGGTCGAGCGGGTCGCCGACCTTGATCTTGGCGACGCGGGCGACCGCCTTCTCCATGAACTTGTCGAAGATCGACTCCTGCACCAGCGCCCGGGACGGGCAGGTGCAGACTTCGCCCTTGTTGAAGGCGAACAGCGCGAAGCCTTCCAGCGCCTTGTCGAGGAACGCGTCGTCGTGGTCCATCACGTCGGCGAAGAAGATGTTGGGCGATTTGCCGCCGAGCTCGAGGGTCATCGGGATGATCGTCTCGGCCGCATATTGCATGATCTGACGGCCGGTCGTGGTCTCGCCGGTGAAGGCGATCTTGGCGATCCGCGGGCTGCGAGCGAGCGGCGCGCCGACCTCTGAGCCGTGGCCGAACACGACGTTGAGCACGCCTGGCGGCAGAACGTCGCCGATCAGATCCATCAGCACCGCGAGGCTCATCGGCGTGTCGGACGCAGGCTTGATCACGACGCAGTTGCCCGCGACCAGCGCCGGCGCGAGCTTCCAGGCCGCCATCAGAAGCGGGAAGTTCCATGGGATGATCTGGCCGACGACGCCGAGCGGCTCACGGAAATGATAGGCTATGGTGTCGTGATCGATTTCGCCGATGGCTCCCTCTTCCGCCCGTATGCATCCGGCGAAGTAGCGGAAGTGATCGGCCGACAACGGAATGTCGGCGTTCGTCGTCTCGCGGATCGGCTTGCCGTTGTCCCGGGTCTCGACCTTGGCCAAAAGTTCGAGATTGTCGTCGATCCGGTCGGCGATCTTGTATAGCAGTCGCGCCCGCTCGGCAGGCGACGTCAGCGCCCATTTGACCTTGGCTGCATGCGCTGCGTCCAGCGCGCGCTCGACGTCTTCGGCGTCGGACCTCGCGACTTCGCACAGCGTCGATCCGTCGATCGGGCTCTTGTCGATAAAATAGCGTCCTTTGACCGGCGGCTTCCACTCGCCGCCGATGAAGTTGTCGTATCGCGTCCTCAGACCGCTTTCTTCCATTTTCCAATTGGCAGGTCTATCGAGCATCTTGTCCTCCTCGAATTTCCCTTTCGTGGTTCCCGCCGTTCGGAGTGCGCCGTTAACACAAGGGCGCTGGCGGCAGTTTGGCCTGCGTCAATTCGAGAGCGATTTTTCTGCGTCGCATCGGGGGCGAGCGGCCGCCCGCCAGGGGCGACTAGGACGGATCCGTTGCGGCGGCGGGCGAAACGGCGATCGGGCTCTTAGACTAATGCGGCAGTCCGCGCCGCTCCGCGATGAACCGCGAGACCATCGCCTCCGGCATCGCCCCGGCGAACAGCCAGCCCTAGCCGCCCGCAGCCGCTGAGCTTCAACTCCTCGAGCTGGTCGGGGCGCTCGATTCCCTCCGCGACGCAGGGCAGGTCGAGGCGCCGCGCCATGTCGACGATCGAGCGCGTCAGACTTGCGATCTTCGGGTCGAGGCAGATCCGGTCGACGAAGCTCCTGTCGATCTTGATCTTATCGAGCGCGAGATCCCGCACCTGGGCGAGGCTCGAACGGCCTGCGCCGAAATCGTCGAGCGCGACCCGCACGCCGGCCGCCCGCACGGTCTCGATCGTCGCTGAGGCGGCGCCGAGATCCTTCATAATGGCCGCGTCGGTCAGTTCGACCTCGAACCGGGTCGGCGGAAAGCCGAAATCCTCGAGCGCCGCAATGATGCCCGCGCCCGCGTTCGGCTTGGCGAACTGCGCCGCCGACAGGTTGAACGACAATGCGACGTCGCCGGGCCAGCGCGCCGCCGCGGCCGCCGCTTTTCGCAGGAGATCGCGCGACAGCCGGTCGATGAGCCCGATGCTTTCCGCAGCGGGAATGAACACCGACGGCTCGATCGCCCCGAGCCGCGCGTCGGTCCAGCGCGCAAGCGACTCGAAGCCGCTGACGCCGCCCGTCGCCAGATCGACGATCGGTTGGAAGAAGACGGCGATCTCGTCGTTCGCGACCGCGCGGTGCAGCGCCTGTTCGAGCGCGGGCTTGCGCGGCTCTTTCGTCGTTCTTGTCGAACACGCCATAGGCGCCGCGTCCGTTTGATCTTCAGCCAGCGCGAGCGCTTCGCCTTCGTCGCGGACGCCCTCGCACAGAACCGCGAACTCGTCGCCGCCCATCCTGGCGGCGTGGCCGCGCCCCCGAAGGCGCGATAGTTTTCGCCCAGCATGAAAATAATGACGAGACAGATATCACGAGCAGCAGCGCCGCGAGCCAGAAGGCCGGGCCGTCGGCGCGCAGGAGGGCCGCGACCAGAGGGCGCTCGCCGCGAAGACGATGAGGCCCGCGGCATGGCGAGGCGGGTCAGACAGAACGCGCTGGCGGCGCACGCGATCCAGACGCCGAACAGCACAAGGGCCCGCTCGAGAGCGTCGCTCGGCGGCGCGACGGCGGCGATCAGCGAGAAGGCGAAGGCGAGACCCGGACCGGCGGCTGCGGCGCGTCGCAGGTCGCGCCGGATCGCCTCGAGGCTGAGAGCATCGACGCGCTCGCGGATCTTCAGCCAATAGGCGGCGCGGTGGAACGCGAACGGCAGGATAGCGGCCGGGAGCGCGACCGTGTAGAGCGGCGACCCCAGGCCTCGGCCGGCGATGCCCAGCATCGCCGCCGCCGCGATCGCCGCGCCATAGAAATAGGGGGACAATTGCGCGAGCGCTCGGTATTGCTCGCGAATGAGGACGGCCTCGAGGTCCGCCGCGGAAATCTGCGCGGTCGGCGGCCTGGGGCCATAATGGCTTTTCGCCGCGCCCCCACGTCCGATAAGCTCGGCGGAGCCTTGAGGGAGGGCTGCATGACTGGCTACATCGATCCGACGAAAGAATCCTTCGCCGCCTTCCGCGCCGCGGATCGCGAAGGCCCGCTTCACATGCTCAACCTCGTGCGCCTGCGCGAACGGGCGGCCTATCCGGACGGGCGGGCGGCGAGCGGAGCGGAGGCCTATGCGGCCTATGGGCGCGAGAGTGGGCCCGTCTTCACCCGGCTCGGCGGCTCGATCGTTTGGAGCGGCAAATACTGATGCTGATCGGCCCGACCGAGGAGCGCTGGGACCGTTGCTTTATCGCGCAATACCCGAGCGTCGCCGCTTTCGTCGCGATGATCCGCGACCCGGTCTATCGCGAAGCGGTCAAGCACCGTCAGGCGGCGGTCGAGGATTCCCGGCTGATCCGGCTCGCGCCGGGAGCAGCCGGGCTCGGCTTCGGCTGAATTATGGCTTGGTGGCCCCGCCGGGGGTGACGGGCTGCGAGCCGCCGGTCGAGCTTGGGCCGGGGGTCGCGCCGGCGCTGTTGCTCTTGTTGTTGTTCGTCGCGCCGTGATTGGCGGTGCTGGCCGAGTTGGTGGACTGGACCTCTTCCGTGATGGCGGTGACGGAATCCGGGTTGATCACCATCATCACCGGGTTGCCCTGGGAGTCCTTGGCGCGCACCATAAAGGACTCGGGCATGATATGGACGTCGGTGAATCCGGCGTTCTTGAGGTCGTTCCGGAGTTTCTGACTGATCTGCATCCCGCCCGGCCGGGCGTTCGTGGCCTTCTGGCCGTTCATCCCGTTCTGGCCGTTCATCGAGCTCTGACTGTTGGTCATGTTCTCGCCGGCGGTCGTCTGGCCGGCGTTGGCGCCGTTGGTCGGCCCGCTGCCGGCGTCGTTCGTCGCCGTCGCGCCTGTCGTCGGGCCGCTGCCGGCGTCGCCCGGGGCCGCCCATGTGGGCGCGGCGAGTCCGCTGGTCAACAGCAAAGCGCAGGCGAATTTCGTAAGAGTGGGACTCCTCCTTGAGGTGATGCCCGCCTGAGACAGGCAACTCGGACTGGCGCTCCCGGTTCCTCTTGCGCGTCGGAGATCCTCGCCGCGGCCCGCGAGCGGTTGCTAAGCCCAGCCCTCGAGGAATGCCTCCAGTTCGCCGGGCGGCATCGGCCTGCTCAGGTGGTAGCCTTGCATCTCGTCGCAGTTGTTCTCGCGCAGGAACGCGACCTGCTCGGCCGTCTCGACCCCTTCCGCGATCACCTTGAGATTGAGCTTCTGGCCGAGCGAAATCACGGCCGTCGCCACGGCCATGTCGTTCTCGTCGCCCGGCAGCCCCCTGATGAAGGTCTTGTCGATCTTCAACCGCGCCACGGGAAAGGTCTTGAGCGCGCTGAGGCTCGAGTAGCCTGTGCCGAAGTCGTCGATCGACAGCTGCACGCCCAGCCGCTCCAATTCCTCCATCGTCGCGACCGCCTGATCGACGTCTTGCATGATCAGGCTCTCGGTGAGCTCTAGCTCGAGGAATTTCGCATTCGAGGCCGCTATCGCTGAGCGCGCGGGCGACGATTGCGGTCAGTTGCCGCTCCTTGAATTGCCGGGCGGAAACGTTGACGCTTATCCTGATCGGCGGCTTGCCCCGGTCCTGCCACGCCCTCGCCTGGCGACAGGCTTCGTTGAGCACCCACTCCCCGATCGGCACGATCAGCCCGGTCTCTTCGGCGAGCGGGATGAAGCGCGACGGGGGGAGCAGTCCGAGGGTCGGGTGATTCCAGCGGATGAGCGCTTCAACGGCGAAGATGGCGCGCGTCCGCAGGTTGGCCTGCGGCTGGTAGTAGAGCACGAACTCGCGGCGCGCCACCGCCGCGCGCAACTCTTCCTGCAACTGAAATTTTTCGTTGACCTTAACGTTGAACTCCGGCCGATAGAACTGGAAAGTGTCGCGGCCGATCTCCTTCGCCCTGTACATGGCGGTGTCGGCGTTGGCCAGCAGCGCGTCTGTGTCCCGACCGTCGTTCGGGAAGGTCGCGGCGCCGACGCTGCTCGTCACGCTCAACCGCCGGCCGTTGATCTCGATCGGTTCGGCGATCGCCGCTTGAAGCTTGCGCACGGTCGCGATGACGGCTTCGACATCCTTGGCCTGATCGCAAAAGATGACGACGAATTCGTCGCCGCCGATGCGTACGACGGTATCGGTCGCGCGCAGAGAGGCGACCATTCGCGCCGCGACGGACTTGAGCAGTTCGTCGCCGGCGTTGTGGCCCAGGCTGTCGTTGACGTATTTGAAATTGTCGAGATCGACGAAGGCGACCGTCGCCCAGCGGTCGCGCCGCTGCGCCAGCTGGACCGCGCGCGCGAGGCGCTCCTTGAGCAGGGCGCGATTGGGAAGCCCGGTCAGGGCGTCGTGGGTCGCCATGAACTGGATCCGGTCTTCCGCGAGCTTGCGCTCGATGGCGATGCCGGCGATTTTGGTCGCGGCGTCGATCAGCCGCAGCTCCGCCGCGTTCGGTTCGCGAACGGCGCCCGAATAGAGCGCAAACGTCCCCAGAACCTGCTCCTGATGCGAGGCGATCGGCGCCGACCAGCAGGATCGAAGGCCGTGGGCGGCGGCGAGCGCGCGAAAATCGGTCCATCGCGCGTCGCGCGACACGTCGGCGACGATTACCGGCTCGCGGATGAAGGCCGCGGTCCCGCACGAGCCGGCGCGCGCGCCGATGCGCAATCCGTCAACCGCTTTGACGTAGGCGGCGGGCAGGTTCGGCGCCGCGCCGTGATGCAGGCGCAGGCCTGCCTCGTCGAGCAGCAGGACCGAGGCGTACACGCCGTCCAGCTGGGATTCGATGAGGCGCGTCAGGCGATCGAGGACGTCGGCCAGCGGCGCGCTCGTCGCGATCATTTCGAGAATCTTCGCCTGGCCGTCGCGCAGCGTCTCCGCCAGTTTGCGCGCCGTGATGTCCCGCGATATGCCGACCACGCCAACGACCTGGCCTATCTCGTCGCGCAGCGGCACCTTCGTCGTCGACATCCAGAGTTTCCGGCCGTCCGGGTCGATGACATATTCCTCGATGTCGATCAGGGGCCGGCCGGTGTCGACGATGCCCCGCTCGTCGGCCAGGTATTTCCGGGCGACGTTGGCGCTGTGAAGCTCGAGGTCCGATTTTCCGATCAGATCGCCGGACGAGGCGAGACCGATCTGGCGCGCCGTGGCGTTGTTGGCGATGACGAAACGGCTCGCCGCGTCCTTGACCCAGAGATTGTCGGGCACGAGGTCGATCAGCCTTTGCAACGAAATGCGTTCCGCGACGATCGCGCTGCGCTCGTGAAGCTCGGTTACGTCGTTGTGCGTCGAAACCCAGCCGCCCTCCGGCACCGGCTGGAACTGGATCTCGACGCGCCGTCCGTTCGGCAGGCGGGCGGTCCAGGCCTTGAACTTCTCGTCCGCGCTGACCGAATTCCACAGTTCGACACGCTCGTCGACCGGCCCTGGGCCGGCTCCAATTGTGAACAGGCGTTCGGCGATCTCCCGCAGCGTGGCGCCGGGCTGCGGCTCGTTCGGAGCGAGGCCGTAGATTTCGGCGAACCGACGGTTGCACCGGATCAGTCTGCCTTCCTCGTCAAAGAAGGAAACGCCCTGCCGGACGTTCTCGATCGCCGCCTCGTAGCGCGCCGACCGGGCCTCGAGGCTCGCGATGACCGCCGTCTGCTCGCGGACGATGATCTCCTGGGACTGGATCACGGCGCGGCTCAGCGCGACGAGTCGCGGCTCGTCGAGGGTGTCGACGAGCGCCGCGGGGTGCCTGTTGCTCAAGCGAAAGCCCTGTCCTGCGTATTCGGGAATAGAGCGTAAAGGCTCAGATTTAATTGAGCGTAAATCTGCAGAAATTCGGTTTGAATACCTTGGGGATATGCGTCTGTTCATAGATTTAAACCTGCCGTAACGACAGGGCTTTGGACCGCCAAACCAATTATGACTTCAGGGCAATCAAGGCAACGCCGCAGACCATCAGCAATCCTCCCCAGCTCTGCTGCAGCTTGCGGGGGAGGCGGACCGGCCGAAGGCCGGTGTGGCGCATGCTCGGGGCGCGCCGCGCGGGCCGCCTTCAGCCGAAAGGAAAGCCCTGTTCCAGGGGCCGGAAAATCTCGAGCGCCGCGATCGCAAGCCCCACGAAAATGGCGATGAGCTTGACCTTGTCGCGGGCTTCGGCCGGCAAGGCGGAGAAGGCGGCGACCGAAAGGGTCACGATCACAACCCCCGTCAACACCTTCCAGAACTGCGCATGGAAAAGATCATCGAGCCGCCAGGCGAGCCAATCGGGAACGAGGCGCCAAACGAACGGAACAATATCGTCCATCTGTCTGCTCCGGCAGTTAAATGATAGAGCAATGCGCTTAAGTAAGTTTTAACGGGAAGAGCAGAAATAACGTATGGTAACGGGGCTTTGCAGACCGATTGGATCATGGGACTGCCGGCGTCTCCTCCAACGTTTAAGCCGCTCTTGCCGCCGAACCCGAGGAATCCGCCACAGAACGCGACCCTCACTCGCCATGGCCGGCCTCCGCGCATCGTCGCCGCCAGGAATTGAACGCGCCGTATTTCTGGCGCCTTCGAGGTGAATTAGGATCCCCTGGGCTGGCATGACGAGTTGCGATGAAGGCCGAGCTTGACTTTCGGGGCGTTTCTCGAGCGGAAGAGGAAGAAACAAGGGCGGCGGCGGACCTGCTCAGCCGGGTCGGGACCAAGAGCTTGAGTTGCGTCGCCGATGTTCACGCCGGACCCTGGTCGGGAGGCGCGATTCTCGCGCGTCGCTTTCCGAACGCCGAGATCGTTTCGCTCGACCCCTCGGACCTCGATGATCGCGCCTCGACGAGCGCGAGGAACGCCTTCGATCTCATCTATTTCAACGGTGATCCCGGATTGCGGCCGTCGCTGCGCAAGTTGCTGCCCGGGCTCGTGACGCGGCTTCGGCCGGGCGGCCGCCTCGCGGTTCAGTTTCCCAACAATCTGTATGAGCCGAACCGGGCGCTGCTGCGAATGGTCGCGGCCGACGGCCCGTGGGCGAAGAAGCTTTTGCCCGTCGCCAAGACTCGGCCGTTCAACGAAACGATGGAAGGACTCTATGCGCTTCTCAATCCGGTCTGCGCCTCCGTCGACATCTGGGAAACGACCTACCTGCTCGCGATGAACGGGATCGGAGCGATCATCGACCTGATGAAGGCGGGCAGCCTCGCGGCGTTCTTCGCTCCGCTCGACGAAACCTCGCAAAGAAAGTTCCTCGATCGTTATTCGGCCGAATTGACGCGAGCGTACCCGGCGCAGCCGGACGGAAGAGTGCTCCTGCGGTTCCCGAGGATGTTCTTCGTCGCGCAGCGCGGCTGAAGCCATGCGACGTTCGCGTGCTTCGTGAAGACCTGCTCGGCCTGCGCCTTTAGGCAGCAGCCCGAGGCCGCGTTGCGTCACAGTTTCGAGAACATTCCAGGCTACGACCCGTGTCGCCGGGTCGCGCGTCCCGCGCGGGCGCTTCGTGCGAACCCTCATCATGGCGCCGCAAGGCGCCATTGACGACAAGGGAGCGTCGAATGACCATGGAGCTTCGGACGAGCGCCCCGGGCGCGCCGCAACCGACCGCCGGCGACCGGCCCCCGACCGCAGCCGATTTGGCTGGCCTAACCGAAGCCGAAGCCGCGCGCCGGCTTGCGCAATATGGGGAGAACGCGCTCGCCGAGCATCATGTGGGCGTGCTCGAGCGGCTCGCCCATTTCTTCTGGGGACCGATCCCGTGGATGATCGAAATCGCCGCCGTGCTGTCCGGGCTGCTGCGCCATTGGGACGACCTTTCGATCATTCTCGTCATGCTGTTCATCAACGCGGGCGTCGGCTTCTGGCAGGAGTTCAAGGCCGACAACGCCATCGCGCTGCTCAAGCAGCGGCTGGCGCTCAAAGCCCGCGTCAAGCGCGACGGCGCCTGGAAGGACGTCGAGGCCCGCCTCCTCGTGCCCGGCGACGTCGTCCTGGTCGGCCTCGGCGCCATCGTTCCGGCCGACATGAAGCTCATCGAGGGCGATTATCTCAGCGTCGACCAGTCGGCGCTGACCGGCGAATCGCTGCCGGTCGACAAGAAGGTCGGCGACGAGGCCTATTCCGGCTCGATCGCCAAGCAGGGCCAGATGACCGGCCTCGTGACCGCGACGGGCATGAAAACCTATTTCGGCAAGACGGCCCACCTCGTCGAGCAGGCGAAGACGGTGTCGCATTTCCAGCGCGCGGTTTTGAAGATCGGCAACTTCCTCATTCTGGTGACGGTCGGCCTGGTGCTCCTGATCGGCCTCGCCGCGCTGTTCCGCCACGACCCGCTGCTCGAGACGCTGCAGTTCGCCCTCATCCTGACCGTCGCCTCGATTCCGGTCGCGCTTCCCGCCGTGCTCTCGGTGACGATGGCGGTCGGCGCCGAAAAGCTGGCGCAGATGAAGGCGATCGTGTCGCGGCTCGTCTCCATCGAGGAAATGGCGGGCATGGACATCCTGTGCAGCGACAAGACGGGGACGCTGACCAAGAACCAGCTCACTCTCGGCGAGGCGCAGCCGGCGCGCGGGGCGACGCTCGACGAACTGATGCTCGCCGCCGCGCTCGCCTCGCGCCGCGACGCGCCCGACGCCATCGACGCCGCGATCCTCGCCGCCGAGCCGCCGGCGCTCAATCTCAATTCCTATGCCGTGCGCGCATTCCGGCCGTTCGATCCGGTGGCGAAGCGAGCGGAGGCGGACGTCGAGGCGAACGGCGCCCGCTTCAGCGTCGCCAAGGGCGCGCCGCAGGTGATCCTCGACCTCTGCAAGGTCGACGCCGCCGAGCGAAAGGCGATCGACGCGCTGGTCGAGGCGGACGCGGGCAAGGGCTATCGCACGCTCGGCGTCGCCCGCGCCGACCCGCCGGGCGCCTGGCGCTTCCTCGGCCTCATGCCGCTCTTCGATCCGCCGCGCGACGACAGCGCCGAGACGATCGCCACGACCCGCGCCATGGGCGTCGACGTCAAGATGGTGACCGGCGACCACGAAGCGATCGCCGCGGAGACCGCGGGAAAGCTGGGGCTCGGCCGCAAGATACTGGTTGCGGAGGACGCCTTCGCCGACGGGCGTCCCGATCCGGACGCCGCGCGCATCGTCGCCGCGGACGGCTTCGCCCGCGTCTTCCCCGAACACAAGTTCAAGATCGTCAAGATCCTCCAGGGCGCAGGCCACATCGTCGGCATGACCGGCGACGGCGTCAACGACGCGCCGGCGCTGAAACAGGCCGACATCGGCATCGCCGTCAGCGGCGCGACCGACGCGGCGCGCGCCGCAGCCGACCTCGTCCTGACCGCGCCGGGCCTCTCCGTCATCACCCGCGCGATCGAGGAGGCGCGCCGCATCTTCGAGCGCATGACGAGTTACGCCGTCTACCGCATCGCCGAGACCATGCGGCTCCTCCTCTTCATGACCGCGAGCATCCTGATCTTCAATTTCTATCCGGTCACGGCGATCATGGTGGTGTTGCTGGCGCTACTCAACGATCTGCCGATCATGATGATCGCCTACGACAACGCGCCGGTCGCCGAGGCGCCGGTCCGCTGGGACATGGCGCGCGTGCTGACCATCGCCACGGCGCTCGGCGTCTACGGCGTGATCGAGAGCTTCGTGCTCTACTGGATCGTTCGCGACTACCTCGGGCTCGCGCAGCCGGTCGTCCAGGCGCTTATTTTCCTCAAGCTGCTCGTCTCGGGCCACATGACGATCTACCTGACCCGCAACACCGGCCCTGTGTGGGAGCGCCCCTGGCCGAGCTGGAAGCTCGTCACGCCATGCGAGGCGACCCAGGTCGTCGGCACGCTCGTCGTCGTCTACGGCTTCTTCATGTCGCCGACCGGTTGGCCTCTTGCGCTGATGGTCTGGGCCTATGCGCTCGTGTCGTTCTTCGTCGCGAGCGCGGTCAAGATTGGAGTCTACCGGATGATCGCGCATCGCCCGGGCAAGCAAGCCCGCCATCTTGCCCGCGTCGAGGGCTGGCTGTTCAACCATTTCCATCACATTTGGGCGAGGAAGGGGAGCGAACGATGAAACGGGTTCTGGTGGCTACCGACGGCTCGGAAGCCGCGGACCGTGCGGTCGATTACGCAGCGAGCCTGGCCAAGCGCGAAGGAGCCGACCTCCTGATCGCCAACGTCATCGGCGGTTACGGCCTGCCGGACAAGGCGATGATACGGCTCTTACAGCCCGAGCAGATCTGGCTGAAGGAATTTCTGGAGTCGCTCTCGGCCGAAACCCTGACGAAGGCGAGAGCGCGCGCGCAGGGCGCCGGCGTCGCCTCTATCCAGCTCGAGTCCCGCTCCGGCGACGTCGCGCAGTCGATCATCGATATCGCGAAGGAGAGGGCGGCCGACGTCATCGTGACGGGCAAGCGCGGCGCCGGGCCGGTCGCGCGGCTTCTGCTCGGCAGCGTGTCGCGGAAGCTCGTCAATCTCGCTGCGCTGCCGGTGATCGTCATTCCGTGAGACATCCCCTCGGCTTGGCCAGCCCGGCAATGGTCTCGTCATTAGTCCGTTGCGCTTGCCCCTTACGGTCGCCCCTTTACGTCGCTGTTTATTCGAAAGGCTCCGCTATGCCGAAAACGCCGACCGCCGAAGCTCCCATACCGCCGCTACCTCTCATACCGCCGCTGCTCGGCGTCCCGGCTTTCTGGCCGATGGCCATGGCCGCGGCGCTGGCCGAGGAAGGCGTGGAACTCTACGCGAAAAATCTCAGGTTCGTCGAGGAGGAGATCAGGATCAATAGCGAGCTCAGGCCGCAGCTCGCGACGCCGAATGTCGTTCGGCTCGATCTGCGCACGATGGTCTTGCGCGATTATGGCGAGCCGCGGGGAATTCCGACGCTCGTCGACGCGCCGCACGCCGGCCATACCGCGATGATCGCGGACTACCATAAGGGACAGAGCCTGATCGAGACTTTGCTCGCGAACGGCGTCGGGCATGTCGCGTTGACCGACTGGAAGTCGGCGACCGACGACATGAAGGATCTCGACATCGACAATTATCTCGCCGAGTTGATCGTCGCGATCGACGACCTCGGCGGACGCGTCAACCTGGTCGGGCTCTGCCAGGGCGGCTGGCTTTCGGCGATGGCGGCGGCGCGGTTCCCCGAAAAGGTCAATGCGCTCGTTCTCGCCGGCGCGCCGATCGACACCGACGCCGGGGACGGGCCGATCAAGGGCATGGTCAAGCAGTCGCCGATGTCGTTCTACCAGGAACTCGTCGAGCTTGGCGATGGCCTGATGAAGGGCAAGTTCATGCTTCAGGGATGGAAGAACATGCATCCGGAGCAGCACTATTTCGAGGAGCACGTCGATCTCTACGAGCACATCGACGATCCCGCCTATCGCGCCAAGCGCGAGACATTCGAGAGATGGTACGAAAATCCCATTGATCTGCCAGGGCGCTGGTATCTGCAGGCCATCCAGCAACTCTTCAAGGAGAACCGGCTCGCCAAGGGCGCGTTCGTCGGCCTCGGCCGCCGCCTCAGCCTCAAATCGATCGTGTGCCCGGTCTATCTGCTGGCCGGCGCCGACGACGACATTGCCGCCGAGGAGCAGGTGTTCGACGCCGAGCTTCATCTCGGAACCCCGAAGGAACGGATCGTCAAGAAGCTCGTCCCCGGCGGCCACATCGGCCTGTTCATGGGCTCCCGGACGCTGAAAGAGACGTGGCCGCAGATCGCGCGGTGGCTGACGGGGGCGGGCTGACGCGTGGCAACGGCGAGGCCGCGAACCGCGCCCTCAGACAGCCTCGTCCGCCGCCCGAATCCATGCGCTCGCCGCGTCCAGCTCGTTCGCGTCGAAAACGCGAAACGGATGGTGGTAGAAGGGCGCGAAGAGACGGGCTGCGTCCCGGATCCAGGGGACGTCGGTGACCAAGGCGATGCGTCCGAACTTCGACCAGTGCGAGACGCCGAAGGCGAGATCAGACCAGGCCGCCCCGGGGTCGAGACCTTCATATTGCGGACCGAGGTAGTAGAGGAGGCGCAGCGAGCCGTGCCGGGCGATGCGCCCCTCGGCCTGAGGGATCAGCACATCGCGGTAGTCGTTCGCGGTGACGCGGCCCGCGCCTGAAATGGCGAGCACGTCGTCGGGGTAGCTTGGCAAAATCTCGATCATGACGTCCTCGCCTCGAGCGCTTGCAGAGCGTCCATGCGCGCCGGGTTCGACGTCAATCCGCCGAACGCCGGGGCGCCGCGCTCCAGGTTCACGCGACCACGCCGCAAAGCATTGACCCGTTGGCGTATTCACGCCGTGAGATACCTGAAGCACGTTTCCCTGTCGTCATGTTGGCCAAAAAGATAAAATTTTGTACATGGTCGCGCAGCTCAGTCGCAAAGTTAGCGGAATCGGGGTTTATACGCGCGCGTCGTACCCTACCTTGTTCGCCATCCAGTTCATGAAAACTCGCTCGAGAGGCCAATTCGGAAATGACGACTTCAAATTGTTGGGCCTTTATTGAAAAGGATTAATGCTCCGGTCAATGTCCGGATAGGCGCCGAAGCGCATGTTGCCAACATGAACCGCCGAATGCGGTTGCTCGCTAACGGAGACATCATGTCATACTTCAGTTGGAGAAATGCCCGCTTCACCCGCGGCCCCATCCTGGCGTCCGTCGCGGTCCTCGCCCTCATGGCGTCCGGCGCGATGGGCGAAATGGCCTGGTCCGAGTCGGCGCCCCTTCACACGGCCGCAGCCGCGGCGATTTCCGGTTCGCAGGCGCAGTCGATGCCCTCCTTCGCCTCACTCATCGCGCGCGTCGAGCCGGCGGTCCTGTCCGTGCAGGCCGAGAGCGCGAACGCCGCGACCGACAGCGATCCGTCGGGTCAGATGGGCAATCTGCCGCCGGGCATCCAGGAACGCCGGGCATCCAGGAATTCTTGAAGCCTTTCGACCAGCAGGACGGAGCATTTCCGGGCATTCAATCGGTGCCGGCGATGGCGCTAGGCTCCGGCTTTTTCATCTCGGCTGACGGCTATATCGTCACCAACAATCATGTCGTGCAGAACGCCAAGACCGTCACCGTGACCATGGACGACGGCAAGATCCTGGACGCCAGGGTGGTCGGCACGGACCCGAAGTCGGACCTGGCGCTTTTGAAGGTCAACCAGGCGGGCGACTATCCCTTCGTCTCCTTCGCCAAGAGCACGCCCAGGATCGGCGATTGGGTCGTCGCGATCGGCAATCCTTACGGCCTTGGCGGGACTGCGACCGCCGGCATCGTGTCGGCCGAAGGCCGCGACATCGGTGACGGCCCTTACGACCGTTTCCTGCAGATCGACGCGCCGATCAACAAGGGCAATTCCGGCGGACCTGCGTTCAACGAGCAAGGCCAGGTGGTCGGCGTGAACACCGCCATATTCTCGCCGTCGGGCGGGAGCGTCGGTATTGGCTTTGCGATCCCGGCCAGCACTGCGGAGAGCGTCGTCGACGCGCTCGAACATGGCGGCGTCGTCTCGCGCGGCTATCTCGGCGTGATGATCCAGCCGGTGAGCCAGGACATCGCCGACAGCGTCGGGCTCAAGACCGCCGCCGGCGCGATCGTCGATCAGGTGACGCCGGGAACTCCGGCCGCGGAGGCCGGCCTCAAGCCCGGCGACGTGATCACGAAACTGGACGGGCAGCCGATCGAGGACGCGAGCGATCTGACGCGGCGAATCGGGTCGTTCAAGCCCGGCGACAAGGTCGAGCTCACCTACTTGCGCGACGGCGCCGACAAGACCGCCAGCGTCACGCTCGCCTCGCAGAGCAATGAAAAGGTCGCCAAGGCGGGCGCGGAGGAGAACAATCCCGCGCCGCTCTTGGGCGTCCAGCTTGCGCCCGCCAGCGAAGTTGCGGGCGCCGGCGACAAGGGCGTGGTCATCGTCAACGTCGACCCGAACGGCGCTGCCGCGAACAAAGGCCTCGAGGAGGGCGACGTGATCCTCGACGTCTACGGCAAGCCGGTGGCAAGCGCCGATCAGGTGAAGTCGGAGATCGCGGCCGCTCGGCAGGACGGCAAGAAGGCGGTGTTGATGCGGGTCCAGACCAAGGCCGGCGACCGCTTCGTGGCCATCGCCTTTCCGAAGGCCTGACAGGCTTTCCGGCTGACCAGCCCGCCCCCTCTCCCGCGAGGGGCCCACAAGTGGGGAGGGAATGCGGCCCGTCAAGGCGTCCCCGTCACCTGCACCGTCAGCCAGGTCGCCGCGATCGCCGGCTTGTGCGCCCCTTCGATCTCGACGCTGACGTCGTAGGTGAGCCGCCATTCGCGCTCCGAGCGCTTGATCACCGCGACCAGGAGGAAATGCGCGCGCACCCGGCTGCCCGAGCGCACGGGATGGAGGAAGCGCACGCGATCGAAGCCGTAATTGACCCCGATCGTGGCCCCCTCGACCTTCGGCAGCGCGCTATAGGCCATCGGGGAGAGCAGGGAGAGTGTGAGAAACCCGTGCGCGACCGTGCCGCCAAACGGCGTCAGGCGCGCCTGTTCCGGGTCGACATGGATGAACTGCTCGTCCTCGGTGACCTTGGCGAACGCGCCGATGCGGGCCTGGTCGACGACGAACCAGTGCGAGACGAAGGTCTGGCCGACGTGCTGATGAAGGTCGGTCGGCGGAATGGTCAGCCTTTCGATCGAGCCGCTCATTCCTCGCCCCCGAACATCGCCGGCGGCGCCCAGACGCTGATCCCCCCGTCGACCGGCACGATCGCCCCGGTCGTGTAGGCGCCCCCGCGCCCGGTCAGGAACAGGAGCGCGCCCGCGATGTTCTCGGGACGGCCGAGCCGGCCCATCGGGACGGCCTTGGCCCCGTGCGCCGCGCCCGATTCGTCGCCGAGGGCGAAGCGCGTCATGTTGGTCGGAAACGGTCCGGGCGCGATGGCGTTGACCGTCACCTGACGGGGCGCGAACTCGGCGGCGAGGATCCGCGTCAGATGGTGCACGGCGGCCTTCGAGGCGGAATAGGCGTAGGCGGTTTCGGACTGGGTGACGCTGCCCATCACCGAGCCGATGTTGACGATCGTCGAGGGCCGCTCCGGGCTCGCGGAAGCCGCAAGCAGCGGCGCGAGGTCCCTCGTCAGCGCAAACAGGCCCGCGACATTGACGCTCATCAGCCGGTCGAAGGCCTTCCACGGATAGGTCTCGAAAGGCTCGCCCCAGGTGAGGCCGGCGTTGTTGACGAGCACGTGCAGGCTCCCCGCCCGCCGGCGCGTCTCGGCGGCGAGCGCGGCGACCCCCGCCTCCGTCGCGACCGTGCCGCCGAACCCTTCGCACGGGCCGATTGCGGAAAGCTCCTTTGCCGCAGCCTCGCAGGCCTCGGCCTTGCGGGAGGCGATCAGCACCCGCGCGCCCGCGGCGAGCAGCGCCTCGGCGCAGACCCGGCCGATCCCGGTCGCGCCGCCGGTCACGAGCGCGGTTCGCCCGCTCAGGTCGAAGAGGTCGGACGGGGAGAGCATGGGGGGCCTCGCGGAGTTCATGAATTGCCGAGGACCATAGCAATTTAGCGACGAAGACCAAACTGCGGCCATGGATCGCCGCAAAGACGCCAGAATTGCAGCCGAGCGCCGCATAAGCCGAATTGCCGGCGAAGCTTGGTCTCGCCGTCAATGTATCGTAGGGGGGTATGTTATTGGCCTGCCTTGGTGGATGCCCGCATGGCGCACACGGCGGGCGAGAAGACGAAACTCTTGAATTCGAGTGCGCCGCATCCGCGGCCAGATGGAAGCAATCGAACGCCTCTCGATGAGGAAAAGGGCTGCAGCCGCGTGCTTCAGCTGATCGCAGGCGTTCGCGGCGCCGTGAACGGCCTGATGGCCGAAGTCTTGGAGGACCATATTCATCTGCACGTCGCCGATCCCGCGTTGGCCTCGGATCACCGGAGCGAAGGCGGGCGGAACTCATCGACGTCCTGCGTACCTACCTGAGGTAACGGCGGAGTCCTCGGCATGACAGCCCAAACAGCCCAAGAAGCTGCGAGCGAAGAAGCTGCGAGTTGTTGCACGCATGCCGACGTTGCGGAGGCTGGCGCGACAGCGGCGCCCAGAAAAGGCCAGCCTCACGATGACGGTCGCGATGAAGCCGGACACGACGATCACGAGTTCGTTCACGCGTTCGATCGGATCGAGGCGTCGCGCATCGCCCTGGTCGCCGCCGCCGTGGCCGTGTGGTTCAGAGTGTGGGAGCCTTTCCCGGCGGTGAGCGTGATCGGGATCGCCGGCCTTCTGTTCGGCGGGGTGGCCGATTCTCAGGGAGGCGTTCGAGAACATTCTCGCGCGCCGCATGACCATGGAGCTGTCGATGACGATCGCGATCGTCGCGGCGGCGGCGGCCAATTTTTCACCGCGCTGGTCATCACGGTTTTGTTCTGGTCGCGGAGGTCTTGGAGCACCTGACAGTCGGTTGAGGCAAGGCGATCCGCGACCTCCTCGAATTTCTTCCGGACGAGGTCTCCGTGCGACGCGCCGGCTCGATCCAGTCTGTCTCGGCTGGGCCCCCCTACAGCGCCTCCGCCGCCGCCTTCAGCCGGGCGCCGAGTTCGGCGCGCGCTTTCGCGGTGGCCGACCAGCCGCGCGCGACCGCTGTCAGGCCGCCGTCGACCACGAGGTCCTGACCGTTGATGAAGCTCGAGCCGTCGCTCGCCAGAAAGAGAGCAGCGCGCGCTACGTCCTCGGGAAGGCCGGCGCGCGGGATCGGCTGCACGGCAGCAAACAGTTCCTTCACGAGATCCGTCACCTTGTCCGCCTTGGAGCCTTCCACGCCCGCGCCTTTGGCGAAAATGCCGGTGACGATCGCGCCGGGCGAAATGCTGTTGACGCGAATGCCCTTCTCGCCGAGTTCCGCTGCGATGGAGCGGGTCAGCGCGATGACCGCGCCCTTCGAGGCCGAATAAACATGGCCCGACGCGCCGCCCCGAAGGCCCGCGATGCTCGCGACATTGACGATGCTGCCGTAACGCTGGCGCACCATGATCGGCGCGACGTGCTTCATGCCGTGCAGAACGCCGCGGACATTGACGGCGAACACTGCGTCGAACGTCGCCATGTCGATGTCGGCGACGCCGATCATCGGCAGGGGCGCGCCGGCGTTGTTGACGAGGCTGTCGATGCGGCCGAAGCGCTCGAGCGCGTGCGCAACCATCGCCTTGACGTCGTCTTCCCTGGCGACGTCGGTGCGGATGAAGCTGACGCCGAGCCGCCGTTCGAGGGCCGCGCCCTCGGCCTCCCGGCGGGCCGCGACGACGACCTTCGCGCCCTCCTCGACAAAGACCTCCGCGATCCGTTCGCCGATGCCGCTGGTTGCGCCCGTGACGATGGCGACCTTTCCGCTCAAAGCGCCCATGGACGATCCTTCCCGCTGATTGCCGAGCAAATCCTAGCCAAAGATATTTGAAATTTTAGGACGTATCCGAGGATGGTTGAGACGCGCCGGGTCTGGCGATCGGAATAGATGAAGGCGGGTCCCTCGATGCGATCGTTGCCCTTCCAATCGATGACGAAGCAGGTATCGTTTTCTTCGATGTGGACGGGTTCGGGGTCGCCGTCGCCGGCCAGCCTTGCGGCGCGTCGATCGGACGGGTCGAGCAGCCAGGCGTCGCCGGTTTCGGTAGAGAACAGGAACAAGCTGACCAACGGTGACGACGCGCCCATGGCGGTCGGCAGCCGGCGCTGGATGTAGCGGACCTCGTCGCCGAGGCGAAAGCTCTTCCCCTCCGCCATCTGTTTGCCCGGTCGACGCCGGATCGCCTTTCGATCCCTGCCGGGTATCGAGGGGGCCGCCATGGATTTGTTCACCAAGCTGTTCGGCGACTTCTTGGTCTTCGTCTATCACTGCTTCGACCGGATTGTCATTCACGGCTATCTGACGGCGCTGTCGCGGCCCGAGCTGGTCGTCCACTTCTTCCGTGAGATCGTCGGGGTGGCGGAGGTCAGCAAGGAGGCGCTGAGCCAGCGGACGGCCGATTACCAGAATTGGGTGGAAGCCTACGCGCGCAACCACGCGATCCCGATCGAATGGGCCGAGAAGGGGGTACGCAAGGAGGACCACGTGCGGCCGTGGCTGCGCCGCATGGAGAAGCGCAATGCCTACGGCGCCTACTTCATCTTCAAGAGCATGGAGCAAGGGCCGACCTTCCGCATCAGCCTGCCGAAGTATCCGGCCAAGGACCCGCACTACCGCATCGTCGCGCACCAGCGCAGCCGCTTCACGCATGACTACTTCTATGTCCGCGACGAGGCGCTCGGACCGATGGTTGTGCGGGTGGCTTCCTTCTTCCCCTTCCAGACCACCTACTATCTCAACGGCCACAGCTTCATCGAGCAGGAGCTGAAGCGGGCGGGGATCGGCTTCCGCAAGCATGACAACGCTTTCCTCGCCGTCGACGACGTAGCGGCGCTGCAGGCGGCGGCCGACCGGCTGAGCCCAGAGATCATCCGCCGGCGCCTCGACTACTGGACCCTGATCCTCGGACCGAAGTTTTCAAAGAAGGAGCGCGCCAAGCTCAACCTGTCACGCTTCTACGCCATCTCCCAGATCGAGTACTGCCGCAACTTCATCTTCAGGCGCCACTTTCCCATCCACAAGCTATTCGAGCGCGGCTGCGAACTCGGCCTGTGGCGGCTCAGCGCCGACAAGATCGCCACGATCTTCGGCAAGCGGGTCAGTCGCCGGATGCATGGCAAGCTGGCCACGGTCATCGACCAGATCGAGCACGGCCATCATGTCTTCCGCGCCTACTTCAAGAACGGCTTCCTCAAACAGTATGAGAAGTTCCGGACCTTTCTGCGCAACGAATTGGTCTCCAACAATCTCACCGACTTCGGCCTGCGCAAGGGGCTCGACCATCTCGATGCCGTGCGGACCACCTTCCAGGCGATCACGGATCGCTTCGCCGGCTTCCAGGCCGAGTGGCTCAACGTGCATGTCGATTTCCCGCTGCTGCAGCGCCTCGCCCATCCGATCACGATCGGCGCGGTGCGTTATCCCGGCCTCAAGATCCACGAGCCGCGCATCATCCGCCTGTTCGAGGTCCTCCTGCATGGCGGTCCTCAGATCGGCGGCTGGACCGCCCGGCAGATCCATCAAGCCGTCCTCGACACCTTCGACCGCTCTGAGAAGACCTACCGCCTGAACCAGCTCCGCTACGACTTGCGCAAGCTCAAGGGACACGGCCTGATCGAGCGCGACGGCTCGCGCTACGCCTACCGCCTCTCACCCAAGGGCGTCCAAGTCGCCCTGCTCTTCCTCTTCTTCCACAAGCGCCTGTGCGGCCCCCTCGCCAACAGCCGCTTCCATCACCGACCCGACCCGCAATACCGTCCAGAAAGCCGGCTCGAAGCCGCCTATCACCGCGCCGACACCGCCATCCAACGCGTCGTCGATCTCTTGGCTGCAGCTTGATCGCCCCAGAGCCTCAATGACAATGTTCGACTCGTTTTGTCTATGATCCCTCAGGGAAGAATCAGCGGCGGCGGCCGAAGGCCGCAAACCTCACGGCGTGCGCACCGTCAGCGCGCCCAGTTTCGCCGCCGTCCGCCGAAGCTCGGCATCGAAGCTCGCGAAAGCGTCGCAATCGACGGCGCTCGCGAGATGGAGCGCGTCGGCGAAGTCCACTCCCTGGTCGGCCCAGCGAAGCGCCGCAACCGCCGTTTCCCGATCCTGAGAGAAGACCCGCGGCAGGTCGAGTAACATGCGCAGCGACTCGAACAGCTCATGGCCGGGCCGCCCATAAGCGCTCCGCAGAACCCATTCGGTCTCAAGCAAGACGCTCGTTGGGACGAACACGTCTTCTTCCTCGATCATTGCGCGGGCGCGTCGGGCCTGCTTGCGGTTGTCGTTGACGAGAAAACGGACGACGACGTTCGTATCAATCGCGATCATCGACGGCCTTGCGATATCGGCGCGCCGCCTCGTCGAGCAGGGCTTGATGCATCTCCTCGATCGAAACCACCCGGTCGACCGGACCGAGAGACCCGAAGACGTCCTCGACCCTCGTCGCGCCGGCCTTGGGCGCGGGGCGCAGCAGGACGCCTTCCGGCCGCTCTTCGACGATCAATTCGGCGCCAGGGCCAAAGCCGCGCTTGTCGCGGATCGGCTTGGGGAGGACGAACTGCCCCTCGGTCGAGACCCTGGTCTTGAGGCTCGCCGCTTTCGCCATGGGCCGCTCCGCATTCCATCGTAAGACGGAAGTAAGATGGACCTCGGACGTCCCGCGCGCAAGGCGTCGGCTACGAGGCGGCGAACGACGACGTTCGTATCAATCCCCATCATCGACGGCCTTGCGATAGCGAGCGCGGCTTCGTCGAGCACGGCTTGATGCATTTCCTCGATCCAGACCACAAAGTCAAGCGGGACCGAGAGTGGACCGAGAACCCCGAAGACGTCCTCGACCCTCGTCGCGCCAGCTTGGGTGCAGGAGATTGGGCCCGGCGTCCGCAAGGAGCGGCGTCTCGCTGTAGAAATTCCGGACGGAGCGAGGCGGGCGGCGGCAAGACGTCGGGGAACCCAACATCCTTTCAGACGTTTGTCCGAGTCGCGGAAACGGGGAAAAGCTGCTCACTGCGAGGGCTCGGATTTCCGCATGTGTTGACTGGATTTCTGGAGCCGACTCGCTCCTGCGACGTCTGGCCTCGTCTCCTTGCCTGGCGCTTCATCGGGCGGGGGAGGGCCAAGCGGAAAGCGGCGAGGAACCGTGAGCGGAGGGTGGAGTGGCGATCAACGCCAAAACCAGCGGTCGGCCGCGCGCGACGGGCCGCCATCAGGATAACATGCTTCTGGACAATCTTCCGGTCGCGGTCGTCGCTTGCGGCGCGGACGGAGCAATCCTGCAATTCAACCGCAAGGCCGCGGAGATCTTTGGCAGGAAACCCATTCCGGGGGAGCGCTTCGACAAGGCGGTCAGGCTCCTCAAGTCGGATGGGAAGGCGCTCGGCGAAACTGACCCGATGGCCGAGGCCCTTCGCACAGGCCAGTCCCTGCGCGACGTCGAACTCCTTCTGGACCAGCCGTCCGGCCGGCGCGTCCGGCTCCTGGCCAATGTCGAGCCGATGACGAGTGGAGGCGGCGCGACCGGGGCGATCGGCTCTTTCACCGAAATAACCGCCTACGCCAAGCGCGATCAACGCCGGCCGCGGCAGCAGAGCGACGAGCGTTTTCGGCAGTTGCTCGAGTCGCTCCCATCGGCCGTTTACACGACCGATGCCGAGGGTCGGATCACTTTCTACAATAGGGCTGCGGTAGACCTGGCGGGACGCGAGCCGAAGATCGGCGACCGATGGTGCGTCACCTGGAGGCTGTATCACCCGGACGGCAGGGCGTTGCCGCACGATCAATGCCCGATGGCGATCACATTGAGGGAGAAGCGGCCGGTGCGCGGCGCAGAGGCGATCGCCGAGCGGCCGGACGGAACGCGCGTCCCCTTCATCCCCTATCCGACGCCGCTGTTCGACGAAGATGGGGAACTGGTCGGCGCCATCAACATGCTCGTCGATGTCAGCGACCGAAATCGGGTCGAAGAATATGCCAATCGACTCGCGAGCATCGTCGAATTTTCCGACGACGCCATCGTCAGCAAGGACCTCAACGGCGTCATCAACAGCTGGAACGCCGGGGCGCAGCGCCTCTTCGGCTACACGGCCGAGGAGACGATCGGACAGCCGATCACCATGTTGATGCCGCCCGAGCGCCGCGATGAGGAGCCCGGCATCCTCGAACGCGTTCGGCGCGGCGAGCGCATCGAGCACTACGAGACCGTGCGCATGCGCAAGGACGGCAGTCTGGTCGACATCTCGCTGACGGTGTCGCCGCTCAAGAACGCGAACGGCAAGATCGTCGGCGCCTCCAAGATCGCGCGCGACATCAGCGAGCGCAAACGCGACGAACGGCGGCGAAAGCTGCTCATCAACGAGCTCAATCACCGGGTGAAGAACACGCTCGCCTCCGTGCAGTCGATCTGCGCCCAGACCTTCCGCGGCGACGGCGGATGTGGACCCGGAGAGTTCGAGCAGAGGCTCGTCGCCCTGGCGCGCGCCCACGACATCCTGACCCGCGAAAGCTGGGACGGCGCGGATCTGCAGGAGCTTGCGGGCAATGTGATCGCGCCGCTGTGCATCGATGTCGGGAACCGCGTCGACATCCTCGGCCCCCGGCTCAGGGTCAGGCCGAAAGTCGCCCTCTCGCTCTCTATGGCGTTCCACGAACTCTGCACCAATGCGGTGAAGTACGGCGCGCTGGTCGAGGGGCAGGGCCGCGTCGACCTCGGATGGAGCGTTCGGAGCTCGGCCGGAGAGAATTGGCTTCGCATCCGCTGGGAGGAGAGCGGCGGCCCCGCGGTCAAGCCGCCATTGCGGACGGGCTTCGGGACGAAGCTGCTCGAGCGGGCGGTCGCCCGGGAACTCAAGGCGCAGGTTCAGCTCCAGTTTCTTCCCCTCGGGGTGGTTTGCGACATCGAGGCCCCACTGGAATGATCACGGCCGCCGACGGTTCGACGTCGCCTCCGACCGGCGAGGCGATGCGGAAGCGGCGCGTTCTTATTGTCGAGGACGAGGGCGTGGTCGGAATGCTGTTGGAGGACATGCTGACCGATCTCGGCTACGAGGTCGCGGGCGTCGCCGCCCGGCTTGGCGAGGGACTGCAGAAGGCCGAAACCGAGGAGTACGACTGCGCCATTCTCGATGTGAACCTCGACGGCCGTCCGAGCTTTCCGATCGCTGAAGCGTTGACGAAGCGCGGAACCCCGTTCCTGTTCGTAACGGGCTATGGCGCGAAGGGCCTCGACCCCGATTTCGCCGGCCATCCCGTCCTGGCCAAGCCTTTCCTGCAGACGGAGCTGGAGGCGGCGCTGCGGAAGCTGCTGAAGGATCGCAGATAGCGGTCGGTGGATCACGCGAACCGCGCCGACGGCGCACCCTGTGGCCGCGCTTCATAGCCCGTCGGGAGACGGGCGTTCTTCCGGACGCCCTATGGAGCGCGGCGGACGCGGCCGGCGGCCGTCTACAACGGGCCGGCAGGCGCCTTCGACGAATGCCGGTTGCGCCAGGCGCTCGAGTTTTTCATTGATCAAGCGGGGGCGGATTCCGGCCTTGACGCAGCCGATTGCGACTGCGGCGATATGTCCAATTCCCTCACCATGAGATCGGGCCTCCCTACTGGGCCCGTTGGCGAAATCTTGCAAGTCAATCGAGGGGATAATGATGTCTGAGGACGAAACGGGCCCGCGCAAGGCGGGCCTCGACCGGCGGGACGCGCTGAAGGACACGGCCGGCGCGGCTGCGACAGTGGCGGCTGCCGTCGCGGCGACGCCTGCGCTCGGCGCCGCAGAGGCTGCCCTAGACCCGGAAAAGAACCCCTACGGCGGCGGCCCCGGAACCGGCATCTCCTTGCCGCCCTACTTCAGGCCGACCGACGGCCTGAAGAACAACAACGTCTATTACCCGGGCACGGAGGAGCTCGGCGAAGACGAGATGCGGATTTCCTTCGTCGGCAGCGCGCCGTGGCCGCCGCGCCGCGACCAGGCCGGCCTACCTGCATCATGGTCGAGCTCGGCAACGGAAAGCGCTTCTTCTTCGACTTCGGCTCCGGCTGCATGCGCAACATCGTCGCCCTGCAATTGCCGGTCGGGCTGGTGAACGACATTTTCCTCACCCACCTGCATGTCGATCACTACGCCGACCTTCCCTACATGCTGCCGTTCACGGCCACGACCGGTCTGCGCTTCAAGCCGCTGCGCGTCACCGGCCCGTCCGGCCGCACGCCGGAGCTCGGCACGAAGGCGATGGTCGAAAACATGAGGAAGATGCTGAAATGGCATCTCGAGGAATTCGACAGCTGCCCGGTCGGCGACGGCTTCGAAGTCGAGGTGACCGAATTCGATTTCCGTAAGGAAAATGACATCTGCTACGACAAGGACGGCGTTGTGATCCGCCACTGGCCGCGCTCGCACGGCAAGGACGGCGCCAGCGCCTACCGGCTCGAACTGGAACGGCCTCTCCTTCGTCTGGACCGGCGACGGCCGCCCCGACAATCTGACGCTCAAATACGCCAGGGGCGTCGATGTGTTCGTCACCGAGGCCCAGTTGGATCTCGGCCGTCTCGTCAGCCTCAAGATGGGCTTGCCGGTCGAGCTCTACAATTACGTCATCGACACCCATCACACGCCGCATTACGCCGTCGGCTACCTGATGCAGAAGCTCCAGCCGCGCATCGGCATGGTGACCCATGTCGAATACGAGCCGGAGCTGAACAGCGAACTGGTCGCCGGCGTGCGCGCCCACTGGGATGGGCTGTTCGTGGTCGGGGCGCCGGATGTGAAGGTCGTCAACGTTACCAAGGACGCGATCTGGGTTCGGGACGCGAGCCTCGTCGGCCTGGGCAATCCGCGAAAGCCCCAGCCCGCCGACGCCTTCGCCCTCGCGGTGGACCCGGGTCGCGGCCTCGGGCAGGTGTTCCTGCCGAAGGTCAAAACACCCCGTGAGGAGCAGCAGGACGCGCTCTACCGCCAGCTGGAAATCGATCCGGCCAAATATACGCCGAAGGACGTGCAGCGCCCGCTCGTCACCGAGATGCCGTCAGCCGTCGACATGTTCCAGGGCATATTGAAAGCCAAGCTCGACGAGAAGCTCGACGACGCGAGCGACACCGTCGACGCCCTGAAGCAGAAGGTCCTGGAGCTGCAGGGGCGGATCAAGAACAAGCTGCGATGGCAAGTGATCCGGCATGAGCGAGATTGAGGCGCACGGGGGAGATCCGCGGGATTCCGGTCACCGTCCTCACCGGCTTTCTCGGCGCCGGCAAGACGACGCTGCTCAACCGCATTCTCAAGGGCGATCACGGCCTGCGGGTGGCCGTGCTGGTGAACGACTTCGGCTCCATCAACGTCGACGCCGACCTTGTAGTCGGCGTCGAGAGCGGCGGGGACGTCATCAGCCTCGCCAACGGATGCGTCTGCTGCAACATCCGCGACGATCTGCTCGGCGCGGTCTATAGCGTCATCGCGCGGGCGGAGCGGCCGGAATATATCGTGCTTGAGGCGAGCGGCGTCGCCGAGCCGTCGGGGATCGCCTCGACCTTCCTGGACGCGGGCTTCGCGATCGGATCCGGCTCGACAGCATCATGTGCCTGGTCGACGCGTCGCAGATCTTCGCCGCGCCGGAACTCATGGACCTGAAGCTCCGGCAGATCGCCTATGCCGACATGCTGATCCTGAGCAAGGCGGACCTCGCCGGCGGCGAGGAGATCGCGCGCATCCGAGACTGGCTCGACGAACATTTCAATCGCTATCGCCTGATCGAAGCCACGCACGGCGACGTGCCGATGGAAATCCTGCTCTCCGCCGGCCGCTTCGACGCGGCGCGGCTGGAAGAGCATGTCCCCCATCACCATGACGGGCATGCACTGCCATGACGACCATTGCGAACACGATCACGCGGACAGGTTCAGCGCCTGCAGTTACGAAAGCGCGCGGCCGCATTCGCTCGAATCGTTGCGAAACGCCGCACGCAAGCTGCCGGCGAGCATCTATCGCTGCAAGGGCGTGATCTACAGCGTCGACGAGCCGATGCGCCGGGCGGTGCTGCAAGTCGTCGGCAAGCGGGTGGACATTTCTATCGAGAACGGGTGGGGCGCGCAGAGCCCGTCGACGCGGATCGTCGCGATCGGCGCGGCGGGCGGCTTCGACGCCAAGGCGCTCGAAGACGCGTTCGCTTCCTGCATCGCGGCGTGAAGGGCGGCTGGACGCGCAAAATGGAGGGGCGGGTACAAGGATGCGCAACCTCGGAATTGGGAGATGGCAATGACAGACGAGACTAAAAACGACACGCCGGGGGAGCCGACACAGAACGAGGCGGGAGTGGATCGGCGCGGCATGTTCCGGCGCGCGGTCGGAGCGGCCGCGGCGACAGCGGCGGCAGCCGTGGGCCGGAGCGAGAGCGCGCAAGCCGCCGAGGAGCCGGGTCCGCTACAGCCCGGACCGACGCCGCCCGCCGGCCAGCCGCAGAACCCTTACGGCGGCGGGCCCAACACCGGCATCACCTTGCCGCCCTATTAACGGCCGACGCCGTCGATGACCAACAACAATACGTTTTTCCCCGGCACGGAGGAGTTCGGGAATGACGAGATGCGCATCTCGTTCATCGGCAGCGCGCCCCTGCCGCCGACGCGCGATCAGGCCGGCGCCGCGATCATGGTGGAGCTCGGCAACGGCAAGCGTTTCTTCTTCGATTTCGGCTCCGGCTGCATGCGCAACCTCATCGCATTGCAGGTTCCGCTGCAATTGGTGACCGACATCTTCTTCACCCATCTGCACGTCGACCACTATGCGGACTTGCCCTACCTGTACGCCTTCGCGCCCTGGATGGGGCGCTGGAAGCCGCTGCGGGTGGACGGCCCCTCGGGCCGCACGCCCGGAGTTCGGCGTCAAGGCCATGATCGAGGGCATGAAGACGATGACCCGATGGCACACGGACAGCTTCAACGTGTTGCCGATGGGCGGGTCGAGGTCAACGAGTTCGATTTTCAGGACGACAATGGCGTTTGCTACGACAAGGACGGCGTCGTCATCCGACATTGGCGCCGCGCCCACGGCAAGGACGGCGCCTTCGGCTATCGCCTCGACTGGAATGGCCTCTCCTTCGTGTGGACCGGCGACGGGCGACCGGACGCCAACACGGTCAAATTCTCCAAGGGCGTCGACGTCTTCGTCACCGAAATCCAGCCCGATCTTGCGAACCTCCAGTCCCTCAAGTTCGGGCTGCCGGCTATCATTGCGACCACGACCATCGACGGGGACCACACGCCGCACTACGCCACCGGCTATATGTTCCAGCAGGTCCAGCCGCGCCTCGCCATGGCGACCCACCTGGCCTACGACAGCGAGCTCGTCCCGGAAATGGTGGCCGGCATCCGCACGCATTACAATGGCCTGTTCCAGTTCGGCGCGCCCGACGTCGTGGTGGTCAATGTGACCAAGAAGGCCATCTTTACCGCGCAAGGCGGCGCTGCCGGAGTCCGCCAATCTCAAGCAGCCGTCAGGGAAGGACGCGATCGAGCTGTTCGGCCTGAGCTTGACTCATACGACCGTCGACTTCCCCAATCCGAAACATGCTTCGCTGACCGAGATCGAGGGGCCGGTTCCGCGCAACGTCGAATATGACGCGAAGCTCTACTATCCGCCCGACGTCTACCGGAAGCCCAACTTCGTCTGGCCGCAGAACTTCAAGATCGACGTGGGCCGGAAGATTCGCGAGAAGGTCGTCTCCAAGATCAGGGGTATTTTCGGCGGCGACGAGTGACCGGTTGAGTTGGCTGGCACTGATTTGGGTAGCGTCGAATTGAGAGGATTTGCCATGAAGCGGGTTTGTTTGGCGGTGATCTTTGGTCTGTCGGTCGCGCTGGCGAGTCCGGCCTACGCTGAGGCGGCCAAGCCCAACATCGTGCTCCTGTTCGCCGACAATCTCGGCTATGGCGAATTCGGGTCTTACGGCGGCGGGATCACGCGCGGCGCGCCGACGCCGCGTCTCGACGCGCTCGCCCGCGAAGGCACGCGGCTCACCAACTTCAATGTCGAGCCGTCCTGCACGCCGTCGCGCTCGGCGCTGATGGTCGGGCGGCATCCCGTTCGCGACGGCACCTACAGCGTGCCGGTCGACGGCAAGCCCTACGGGCTCGTGCCGTGGGAGATCACGATCGCCAAGCTGCTCTCGCAGGCCGGCTATGCGACCGCGCTCTACGGCAAATGGCACCTGGGCGACAGCGACGGGCGCTATCCGAACGACCTTGGCTTCGACGAGTGGTACGGCATTCCGAATTCCTCCGACGAGGCCATTTGGCCGCAGGAGCCGAACTTCGACCCGAATTCGCGCATTTCGAATATGTGATGCAGGGCCGCAAGGGCGAGAAGACGCAGAAGGCCCAGCTCTACGACGCCGAGGCGCGCCGCGCGATCGACGACGAGCTCACCGACCGCACGATCGATTTCATGCAGCGCAGCGTGAAGGCGGGCAAGCCCTTCTTCGCCTATGTGCCGTTCACCCAGCCGCACATGCCGACCGAGGCGTCGAAGGCGTTCACGGGCAAGACCGGCAACGGCCCCTTCGCCGACATGCTGGCCGAGATGGATTACAATTCCGGGCGGATTCTCGATGCGCTGTCGGCGCTCGGCGTGCAGAACGACACCATCGTGATCTTCAGCAGCGACAACGGCCCGGAGGACACGATCCCCTGGCGCGGCTGGGCCGGCCCGTGGACGGGCACCTATGTCACCGCGATGGAAGGCTCGCTGCGCGTGCCGTTCATCATCCGCTGGCCGGGCAAGGTTCCCGCCGAGCGCGTCAGCAACGAGATGGTGCATGAGAGTCGATCTCTACCCGACGCTGGCAAAAATCGGCGGGGCCGAAATCCCGACCGACCGCGCCATCGACGGCCTGGACGAGACGGCGTTCCTTCTCGGCAAGCAGGAGAAATCGGCGCGCGAGTGGTTCCCGGTCTTCCAGGCCGGCGGCGCGCCGGCGCGCCCGACCTCTACGCGATGAAATGGCGCAACTACAAACTGCATCTGATCTGGCAGGAGCGCGAGTTCGACCCGCCGCAACGACTGGCGGTCCCGCGCCTGATCGACCTCTACGACAATCCGCAGGAGCGTCCCGAAGAGGCGACCGGCGAATCCGCGGTCGTCACCCATGGCTGGGTCGCGCATGCGATGTTCGCCTATCTCAGCGCGTTCCAGGCGAGCCTGAAGAAATATCCGCCGATCCCGCCCGGCGCGCCGGACAGCTACGCGCCGGCCGCCGGGCAGTAGAAGATCGACCGGTTTCGCGGCGATTTGCCTCGGCGGGTTGGGGTTGCATGAACGCGCCCGCGCCTATAACGCGAAGGGGCGGGGCGTCGGTCGGTTCCCGAAGACCGTTGAAGGGCAGGGGTCTTTCACAACTTGGAGTTCAACATGAAATTCGCAATATCGCTTTGCGCGGTGACGATGCTTTGCGCCGGCTCGGCGCAGGCGCAGGTCGAATTGAAAACCTATGCCGACGCCAATGGCAATCTCGACGTTCAGAAGCTGACCTGCGCGCAACTGGCCAACACCTTCCAGGAAGACGCCGACTTCATGACCGTCTGGTACAGCGGCTGGTACAACGGCCTGGCGAACTACAGCAAGCTGAAGGTCGATCGCGCCAAGGAGCTGGAGCATCGCGTCATCGTCTATTGCAAGGCCAATCCCGGCGTGAAGGTCATCAAGGCGATGGACATCAACATCAAGCAGATGCGCAAGGAAGCCGGCATCAAGGTCAACGACGAGCAATAGCCGGTCGCCGCAATCTGGTGGGCGGTCGGCGCAAACGAAACGGCGCTTCGCACGAAGCCGGATCGGGCGCGACTTCAGCCATCAACTCAGGAATTCGTGAACAGGAAGAGAGGGAAGCAATGATCTCCTCAAATACATCTCGCGGCGCTCGCATGGATCTGCGTGTCGCGCTGATCGCGGCGGCGACGCTGGTCGCGTCGGCTTCGGCGTCCCAGGCCCAGGTCGAACTGAAGACCTACACCGATGAAAAAGGCTATCTCAACGTGCGGGCGTTGACCTGCGCCCAGCTCGCGAACACCTACCAGGAGGACGCCAACTTCCTCGGGGCCTGGTACAGCGGCTGGTGGAACGGCCACATGAAAAGGCACTCCATCAACATCGAGCGCGCCAAGCAAGGCCTGCACGAGGTCATCGTCTACTGCAAGGCCAATCCAGACGCGAAGGTCGTCGATGCGGTCGACGCCTATGTGAAGAAGGTGCAGCAAGGCGGGCAGTGAACGGCGGCGCGAAAGGCTCGGCGCCGGTTCCATCGGCGCCGCGGGGGGGCGCGGCGTCAGCGTCACCCATCACGGGCCCACGCCGCCTGCTCGTCGCTGACCCGATAGCGCGGGACCGCGACGCTCCGGAACCGGGCGCGACGGCCCGGCAGCCCCCGCCCGTGCGATCAGCGACAACACGACCAGCGGGGTCGTCACCAGCGCTATGCCGACAAAGAACCCAGGCCCGGAAATGAACCGCAAGTCCGCGATCCACCGCGACAGCGGGAAGCAGATCAACGCGGACAACCCCGGCATCAGCAAGAAAAACATCGTCACGTAACCGTTGTCGTTTTGCGTCGCCGTCAGGGCCTTTTGATAAAGGACGCGCCCGGCGGCCGAGTTGGCCAGGGTTCCGAAAGCAACAGCAAGATTGCGACGGCCGACTGCTCGGTCAGGTGAGACTGTCGGCCGAAATCCGACATCACGAGCGCGACGGGGATCAGAACGAGCGAGGAAACGACGAAATTGGCCGCGATGGCGGCCTCTTCGCCGAACTCCGAAAACCATTTGAAGACCAACGTTCCGCTCAAGGCGAAGAATATCGGCGTCGGAAGCGCGTAGATCCATTTGCTGTGAAGGGCGCTTTTAAGCACGTCGCGCATGAGCTCGTTGCGCTCAACGTCGATCTGGCTCCAGGCGATCGCCATCGCGCCGAAAAACGCCACGAGGAAGCAACCGATGAACACGGCCGGCGGGACCGACATTGATCGTTTCGTGACGACGAACGCAACAAAGGCGGCCCAAAACGGAGTCAGGTTTAATATGGCCGCGGTTATGATGGGATGAGTGCTGCTGAGGCCGATGTCGTACAACGCCAGGCCGACCACCCCGACGCAGAACACGACGGCCAGCTTCGGCCAATAGCGAACGTCGAGCAGGATGGCTGCGAAGTCACGGCGACTGTCGGCTCGCGCGATCAGCAGCGGAACGGAAAACAGCAACGCGCACTGGGTCAAGCCCATGAAGCCCATGGAGGTGAGGCTCCGCGCCGCCGGAGCGGAAAAGGGCGGCTGGAGGGCCAGCAGGACCGCGGTTGCAAGCGCATACAAAGTCCCCAGACGATAGTCGACCTGGGGGGGCGAATTCTTCGTTTCCCGGTTCGCCCTAACGCCTCGGCCCATCACTTCGCCTCCGTGAAGGCCGCTTCGATCGATGTCGTCTGAGCGTCGGACGGTTCGGCGAGCGGCAGATCGCCTCGCGCAAACCAGAAGCGCCTGCTCTGCGCGACGTCGTCGATCGAACAGTGACCGATACGCGCATGCCACAGCCCTCTCGTGAACGGCCCAGCCTCGCGCCTCTCTGCGCGTTAACAATAATTAATCGCGCGAAATCCAAAGACAAGAATTGTTGGCCTAAATTCGCGTTTATAACCGCATTGTAATTATGAACATATCTCGGATAGAGCGTTCGTATTCCATTGATCGGTCTCAAGACCGTCGACGCGGGAGCAAGGAAGAGCGCCCCAAGGCGCCTTGCGGCTCGCGGACGACCAACGCGCCGAATCTCGGCGCGCGTCGCCCGAAGTCCGCCGCCCGCTCGCTAAAGCTCAGAGATCGCCGCTTTCGACGGAGCCGCCTTGCGCAGGCGGAGTTGCTTCGCTTAGCTGCAGTGCAGCAATTCACGTGGACCACGCGCGCGGAGGCTGATCTGATCATGGACCCGCTCATCGAAGGCTACCGGAGATTTCGCGCCGAGACATGGCCGTCCGAACGGGCGCGCTACGAGGCGCTGGCGCATTGGGGGCAGAGCCCGGAGACGATGGTGATCGCCTGCTCGGATTCGCGCGTCGACCCGCAGACCGTGTTCGGCGCGGTTCCGGGCGAGCTGTTCGTCGTGCGCAACGTCGCGGCCCTCGTGCCGCCGTATGAGCCCGACGCCGGCTATCACGGGACAAGCGCGGCGCTCGAGTTCGGGGTGAAGGTGTTGAAAGTCGCCCGGCTCGTCGTGCTCGGCCACCGCCAGTGCGGCGGCGTGCGGGCGATGGCCTATGGCGCGCCGCCGCAGGCGCGCGACTTCATCGCCTCCTGGGTCGAGATTGGCAAGCCCGCGCTCGCCGCGGCGGGCCCGGCGGAGGAGGGGCGGCTCGGCCGGATCGAGGCGGAAGTCGTGCGGCTGTCGCTCGCGAACCTCAAAACCTTCCCGTGGATCGCCGAGGCGGCTGCAGCCGGGCGGCTCGCGCTGCAGGGCTATTTGTTCGACGTCCACACCGGCGTGCTCGCGAGCGTCGGCCCGGACGGGCTCGAGCCGATCGAGTGAGAGGGACCGCGATCGACGACTCGGCGCGCGGACCGCGGTCACAAATTGGCCGCGGCTTTGGACAAATCTGAGCCTGCGGCAACTCCGTGACCAAACGTGAGATTGGCCGGCTGACGGCGGCCAGTCGCGGCGCTTCGCGCGGGAGAAGCGAGCCATGACTCGACCGGACGTCTACTTGCTCGGGCGCAGCTTGGCGGAAGAGGAGCGCCTCAAGCGGCAGATCGCCGACCTCGCCCCGGACTTCGACCAGCAGTTCGAAAAGATCGGCATCAGACCCGGCGAGAGGATCGTCGATTTGGGATGCGGTCCCGGCGGCGTCCTGCATCTCTTGGGAAAACACGTCGGCCCGACCGGGGCGGTTCTCGGGATCGACCGCAGCGCTCATTTTGTCGAATTCGGCGCGCCGTTTCGCGGCTGACCTCGGACTGACGCAAGTTGAAGTTCGGGAGGGCGACGCTTATGACACTGGGCTGCCCCGCGCATCGTTTGACGGCGCCCATGCGCGTCTCGTCCTTGTCACCGTGCCGAAACCGGAATTGATCGTCCGTGAGCTTGTCTCGCTCGTGCGCCCGGGAGGTTGGGTCGCAAGTTTTGAAGCGGACTTCGTGGCGCACAACGTAGATCCGCCCTCGCCGGAATATTCGCGCTTGCTGGCCGCCTTCCAGGCCCATGCGCAAGCGCAGGGAATCGATCTTTACCTCGGCCGTCGCACCCATCGTCTCTTCCGCGAAGCGGGGCTGACGGACATCAACGTCGACGCCGTCGTTCACGTCTATCCGGTTGGCCACAGCCGGCGCCTGATCTTCCGCGACTTCGTCAACAATGTCCGGGAAAAACTGATCGACGGCGGCTTCATCTCGCGCGACGAACTCGAGCGAGACCTCCATCTCTTCGAGGAAAAGCTGGCGGACCCTGAGGTGCTATTGATTTCACATCTATTTTTTCGACTTTGGGGACGCGTTCCGGCGGGGAATGTCAACTAGAAGGAGACGCGCGCGGTGGAACGTTAAGGATTGGCCGGGAGCACATTGAGCTCTCAGCGAAGGCGCTCTCAGAAAAATCGCCGCTTTGTACTTTCGTCACAAACGTCTAGGCTTTCGGCATGCGACATTCGTCCGCCAGCCGAACCTGGCAATTGGAGTTCTCGATGGCTCTTCGCATCAACGACACCGCGCCCAATTTCACCGCCCAGACCACGCACGGGCCGATCGACTTCCACCACTGGATCGACGACAACTGGGCGATCCTGTTCTCCCATCCCAAGGATTTCACTCCGGTCTGCACGACCGAGCTCGGCTACATGGCCAAGATCGAGCCCGAGTTTACCCGGCGCAACGCCAAGCTGATCGGGCTCAGCGTCGATCCGGTCGACAGCCATTCGCGCTGGCTCGGCGACATCGAGGAGACGCAGGGCGCGAACGTCAATTATCCGATCATCGCCGACAGCGATCTCAAGGTGTCGAAGCTCTACAACATGTTGCCCGCCGAGGAGCCTGGCACCTCCGAGGGCCGCACGCCCGGCGACGAACCAGACCGTGCGCTCGGTCTTCGTCATCGGCCCCGACAAGAAAATCAAACTCATGCTGACCTACCCGATGACCACGGGCCGCAATTTCGACGAGATTCTGCGGGTGCTCGACTCGATGCAGCTCACCGCCAAGCACAAGGTCTCCACTCCCGGCGAACTGGAAGCAGGGCGAAGACGTCATCATTTCGGGCTCGGTCACCGACGAAGACGCCAAAGAAGCTGTTTCCGGCCGGATGGAAGGCGCCGAAGCCTTATATGCGGATCGTCAAGCAGCCGACCTAACGTCCAGGCGACTGGATAGTCCTGGGACTCCCGATGATCCTTCGCGAGCGGCGCGGACGCGCAAGCCCGTCGGAGGCCGAGGCCTACCCGACCCACTTTCGCGCCAATGTCCTCGCGGAGTCGGCGCAGATTCCGGACTTCTGGGGGCGCAACTCAGCAAACGTCAGGTCGGGGCCAAGGTTGAATTTCTGGTTCTCACGCGTTGACGATCGCTCGCCGCATCGAGGATTTCGACCGGAAGTGAAATCGCCAATGCGGTCGATGACCCGGCGCGATCGCTTCGCTCAACGATTTCCATAAGAGCGTGCAGCACTACGAGGTGATTGAAGACATTTAGTTCCCGCGCGCCCGTCCCGCGCCTTCGTAGGGAGACCACGATGATCTTCCGCCAATTGTTCGACAGCGTCTCGAGCACCTATCAGCTACGTCCTGGCGAGCCGGCGGGGCGGGGAGGCGCTCATCATCGATCCCGTGCTCGACAAGGTCGAGCGCTATCTCAAGCTGATGGAGGAGCTCGACCTCAGGCTCGTCAAGGCGGCCGACACGCATCTGCACGCCGACCACATCACCGGCCTCGGGGCGCTGCGCGACCGCACGCGCTGCGTGACGGTCATGGGCGAGCAGAGCAAGGTCGACGTCGTGTCGATGCGGGTCGCGGAGGGCGATCGGCTGACGGTCGAGGGCCTGAACCTCGAGGCGCTCTACACCCCCGGCCATACCGACGATTCCTATTGCTTCATGCTCGGCGACCGAGTCTTCACCGGCGACACGCTGCTCATCCGGGGCACCGGCCGCACCGACTTCCAGAACGGCGATTCCCGCGCCCAGTACGAGAGCCTGCAGCGCCTCATGCGCCTGCCCGAGGAAACGCTCGTCTTTCCAGGGCACGACTACAAGGGCGACACGGTCAGCACCGTCGGCGAGGAAAAGCGCTTCAACCCGCGCCTCAAGGTGCGCGACGCGGAGGAATACGCCGCGCTGATGGCTTCCCTTCACCTGCCCAACCCGAAGATGATGGACGTCGCCGTCCCGGCGAACATGCATCAGGGCCTGCACCAGGAAGAGGTCGCGCGACGCGGCTGGGCCCTTTCGGCGGACGAGGCGAAGGGTCTCATCGGACGGCCGGACATCGCGCTCATCGATCTGCGCGAGAAGGCCGAGCGGGAGCGGGCCGGCGCCATTCCGGGCTCGCTGCACGCCCCCTACGCCGATTTACAGGACAATATCGACGGCGGCGGCCTCATCCACGAACTCGCCCTCTCCGGCAAGACGATCGTCTTCTACTGCGCCTTCGGCGAGCGCTCCGCCATGGCGGTCCAGGCCGCCCAGGACAAGGGGCTCGCGTCCGCCCGGCATATCGAGGGCGGGATGGCGGCCTGGCGCAAGGCCGGCGGCGCGACGCCCTGAAACGCGACCTACTGGCCCTGCGCCGGTGCTATCCTCCCCTGCAAAGCTGCCGAATTCACACAAGTCGAATTCGCAACGCTTTCATGGAGTTGCGCGCGGCCGGCGGTCTTCCCTTCTCCGCGAAGCGGGCAAGGTGGCCCGACGGGCCAGATGGGGTGCGGAAAGCAGGGACGGCCCGAAGCAAGTTCGCGGTGGCGGTTGTGCAATCCGACTCGGGTGGAAGCAGCGGGCCACACCCCATCCGGCGCTCCGCGCCACCTTCCCCAGCCGAGCTGCAGCCGAGCTGGGGAAGGGAACCGCGCCGCGTTTTGAGATGTCTGAATGCGGTAGTAGCCCACAAGGGGGAGGAAATCCGCTTTCCGAAGTGGGCAAGCGTCGGCGGGCAGATCAATCCAATTGCAATTTGCTTTAGGGGGTTGGATACGAGCGGCCGATGTCTCCGCCCCCGGTCCTCGCCGTCGAACGCCTCGCCAAGTCCTTCGGGACCCTGAAGGCCGTGAAAGGCGTCTCGTTCCATGTGTCGCCCGGCGAGATCGTGGGGCTGCTCGGGCCGAACGGCGCGGGCAAGACGACGACGATCAACATGATCCTCGGGGTGCTCGAGCCGACGGCGGGGCGAATCGTCATTCAGGGGGTTGATCTTCGCGAGGACCGCAGCGGGGCGCTGGGGGACACGAACTTCGCCGCGGTCTACGCGCCCCTGCCGGGGAACCTCACGGTCGAGCAGAACCTGCGCGTCTTCGGCATGATCTACGACGTCCAGCGCCTCGACGAGCGGATCGACGCGCTTCTCGGAGCCTACGACCTGGCGAAATATCGCCGGACCAAAGCGGGGGTGCTGTCGTCGGGCGAGCAGACGCGGCTCAGCCTCGCCAAGGCGATGCTGAACCGGCCGCGGCTCCTGCTGCTCGACGAGCCGACCGCTTCGATCGATCCGTCGGCCGCGCGCGACATCCGCGCCGGCATCGCCGGCTTCGTCGAAAGCGGCCATTGCGGCGTGCTGTGGACGAGCCACAACATGTACGAGGTCGAGGCGGTCTGCGACCGGGTGCTGTTCCTGTCGCAGGGGAAGATCGTGCTCGAGGGCGATCCGAAGACGCTGCCGGGCGAGCACGGCGCCGAGACGCTCGACGACCTCTTCGTCACCGTGGCGCATGAGGCGCTCGGCGAGGGAGCGGCGCGATGAACCGGTCACGCGTCGCCGCCATCGTGCTCAGGATCTTCTACCTCTATCGGGGCAGTCCGCAGCGGGTGTTTCCGATCTTCATCTGGGTCGTGGTCGACATTCTGCTGTGGGGCTTCCTCACCCGCTATCTCAATTCCGTTTCGCGCGCGGAGGTCAATTTTGTTCCCGCGCTGCTCGGGGCGGTGCTGCTCTGGGACTTTCTCACCCGCGTCATGCAGGGCGTGACGATGGCCTTCTTCGAGGACGTGTGGACGCGAAATTTCCTCAACATCTTCGCCACGCCGCTGCGGACCTCCGAATATTTGACCGGGATCATTCTCGTCGCCGTCTGCACGAGCCTGCTCAGCCTCGTCGTCATGGTGGTTTTCGCGCAGCTCGCCTTCGGCCTGTCGTTCCTGGCCTATGGGACGGCGCTCGCGCCTTTCCTCGCCGTGCTCTTCCTGACCGGGATCGCCTTCGGCGTGGCCGCCGCGGCGATCGTGCTGCGTCTCGGGCCGGCGTCGGAATGGCTCATCTGGCCGATTCCGATGATCGTCTCCCCCTTCGCCGGCGTCGTCTATCCGGTCTCCGTCCTGCCCGGATGGATGCAGGCGATCGCGGCCGCACTGCCGCCGTCTTACGTGTTCGAAGGGATGCGCGCGGTCGTCGCGGGCGAGCCGGCGCCATGGAGCAGGCTCGCGCTCGGAAGCGGCCTCGCGCTCGTCTATCTCGTCCTCGCCTGCCTCTTCTTCATGGCGGTCTATCGCATCGCCATCAGGAGCGGCCTCATCGCCCGCTACAGCGCGGAGACGGTGAGCTGAAGAGACGAGGGCGATTGCGCCACTCTTCTGGAGTAATAAAAGGGGTCGCACCGATCCGTTGGGCGAGGAGGGCATCGTGAGCGACGATCTGACGACGGCGGCTGCCAGGGCTGCTCCGCTGCCCCCGGAGCGCCTTTATCGTGTCTGCGATCTGTCGCGCCTGACCTTCGCAACCACCGAGGATCTCGAACCGATCGACGGGATGATCGGACAGTCTCGCGCGCTCGAGGCGGTCGAGTTCGGCTCCAGGATCGACAAGGCCGGCTTCAACCTCTTTGTCGTCGGCGGGACCGGCGTCGGCATGCGGGAGGCCGTGAAGGCCTTGCTGGCCGAGGACGCGGCCAAGCGTCCGAGCCCGCCCGACTGGGTCTACGTCAACAACTTCGTGAAGCCGGATCAGCCGATCGCGATCGAACTCCCCTCCGGGCGCGCGACGGGCTTCAGGGAGGCGATGCGCAAGCTGGTCGAGGACCTCAAGACGGCGGTGCCTGCGGCCTTCCAGAGCGAAGACTATCAGTCGCGACGGAGCGGCAGAGACGAAGCGTTTCAGAAGAAACAGTTCGCGGCTTTCAACGAGCTGCGTCGCAAGGCGGAGGAAAAGTCGATCATGCTCCTGCGGACGCCGGTCGGATTCGCTCTGGCGCCGTCGGAAAAGGGCGAGGTCGTGCCGCCGGACGAGTTCAGCGCCTGGCCGGAAGAGAAGCGCGCCGCGGTTCAGGCCGAAATCTCGACGCTGGAGAAGGAGCTCGAGCACATCGTTCGCCAGATGCCGCAATGGGACAAGCAACGGCGCGACGACATCCGCGCGCTCGATCGCGAGACGGCGAAATACGCGGTCGATCATCTGATCGAAGAGGTCTTGGACGCGTTTGCCGACATTCCGCGGGTGGCCGAACATGTCGAGGCGGTTCGGTCCGATCTCATCGAGAACGTGCCGATTTTCGCCTCTCGCGGCGAAGGCGGCGAGGGCGAGCAAGCCGAGCCGGCGACGGCGGCCGCCTTTGAACGTTACGAGGTCAATGTGCTCGTCTCGCAGAACGGCGCTCGAGGCGCGCCGCTCATCGAGGAGCTTCACCCGACGCTGGGCAACCTCATTGGCCGGATCGATTACGTCTCCGCGCACGGCGTCCTGGTCACCAATTTCCTCCTGATCAAGGCCGGCGCCATTCATCGCGCAAGCGGCGGCTATCTTCTGCTCGATATCCGCGCTCTCTTGATGGAGCCGTTCAGCTGGACGGCGCTGAAGCGCACCTTGAAGCGCGGCGAGATCGCGATCGAAGACGTCGGCCGGTTTCTCGGCCTCACCAGCACGGTCACGCTCGAACCGGATCCCATTCCGCTCAAGGTGAAGGTTGCGCTGTTCGGCGAACGGCTGCTCTATTTTCTGCTCTGCCGTCTATGACCCCGAGCTGAGCGAGCACTTCAAGGTTCTGGCCGATTTCGAAGACGACTTTTCCCGCACGCCGGACAACGAAGCCGTGTTCGCCCGCCTTTTGGCCTCGATCGCGAGGCGCGACGCGTTGAAACCTCTGGAGCGCGCGGCGGTGGAACGCATCGTCGAGCACGCCGCGCGTCTTTCGGACCACTCTGGCAAGCTGTCGCTTCGCGTCACGGAACTCCGCGAGGTGCTGATCGAATCGGACTTTTCCGCGCGCGAGGCCGGGCGCGAGGTGATCGGGCGCGCCGACGTCGTGCGGGCGCTCGAGGCCCGCATCCGACGCGTCTCGCGCATCCGCGACCGCGCGCAAGAGTCGATCGTGGAGCGCGTTGCGCTCATCGACACCGAGGGGGCGCGGATCGGCCAGGTCAACGGCCTCAGCGTGATCGAGATCGGCGGCTTCGCCTTTGGCCGTCCGACCCGGATCACCTGCCAGACGCGGCTTGGGGCCGGAAAGGTGGTCGACATCGAGCGCGAGGTCGAGCTCGGGGGTCCGATCCACTCGAAGGGCGTGCTGATTCTCAGCGGCTTTCTCGCGGGCCGCTACGCACTCGATTCGCCGATGTCGCTGTTTGCGAGCCTGGTGTTCGAACAGTCCTATGGCGGGGTCGAGGGCGACAGCGCTTCGTCGGCCGAGCTCTATGCGCTGCTCTCGGCGCTTGCCGAGGCGCCCCTGCGCCAGGACCTCGCCGTCACCGGCTCGGTGAACCAGCTCGGCGTCGTGCAGGCGATCGGGGGCGTCAACGAAAAGATCGAAGGCTTCTTCGACATTTGCGCCGCGCGGGGCTTGACGGGAACACAGGGCATGCTGATCCCGAGCGCCAACGTGCAGCATCTGATGTTGCGCGAGGATGTCGTCCGCGCCTGCGCGGAGGGACGCTTCGCGGTCTATCTGGTCTCGTCGATCGACGAGGGGATTGCGCTGCTTACCGGCCTCGAGGCGGGCGAGCGGCAGGCGGACGGCGCCTTTCCGGCGGGCAGCGTCAACTGCAAGGTCGAGGATCGGCTGCGCGCCTTTGCCGACATCCGGAGGAATTTCGGCAAGGAGGGCGACGTCGAAGAGCATGCGCTGAAGCGGCCATGACGCTTCGGCCGCTCGGCTTCCGGCGTCTCGTGCTCGGACTGCAGCCGGGCGTCCCCGATCGCTCCGCGGAGCTTGCCGCCAGATTCGCGAGCCTCTTCGACGTAGAGCTGCTCGGCCTCTTCCTCGACGACCTTGGCCTGCGTCATCTCGCCGCCATGCCCGCGGCACGCGCCATCAGCGCGCCCGGCGCGGGCTGGAGGGAGCTCGAGCCGGCGCTGGGCCTGGTGGACAGGGCGGCCCGGCGCGCCGAGCGTCGATTCGCCGCCGCCTCGCGCGGCCTCGAACGCCCGCGGTTCGAGATCGTTCGAGGGCGCGCGGCGGAAGCCCTGGCAGCCGTCGCGCGCGCCGAGGACATTGTCGTGATCGTCCCTCCCGTGGCGGCGGCCGATCGCGCCGCCGAGCCGTTCGCTTCGCTCATAGCCGCCGCGTTCGGCTCGGAGGCCGCGGTCATGCTTGCGCCCGCGAGGGCGGCGCGCGCCGCCGGCTCGATCGTCGCCATCGCAACCTCGCCGAATGATCCGAGCGTCGAGGCGGCGAGCCTGATCGCGGCGGCCGCGGGCGAAAGGCTGGTGGTGGTCGACGCGCGCGCGATCGCCGGCGACATGCTGCGCGTCGAACGTAGGCGCGAGGGCGGCGAGGGCAGCTCGCGGATCGACGAGGGGCCGGTCGATTATGCCGCCGACGCCGCCCCGCATGCCCTCAGAGGACTGAGGGAGCGCCTCACTGTCATCAGCCGCGGGACGATCCGGAACGAGGTGGCGCTGGCGATCGCGCTCGCGCGCGGCGCGCCGGTCCTCAGCATCGGTGCGCCGGATCGCGCCCGCCGCGTCTGAGAAGTCGTCCCTCCCACGGGTAGTGTCTCAGCTTGAAACATTCGGCTCGTCGGGATCGTCAAGCCTGGGAAACTGTTCGGCAGCTTCGTTCAATGTAGAATCGGCTTGCTGCAGTTCTTTTCGTTTTTGGGTGACGTTTTGATCCCTGATCTGGTCAAGGCGTTTGTCGGCCGTGCACATAGGATTGATGCAGCGCTCCCCGGTTTCAGGGCGATTTCAAGGGACCCCCAAGCCGTTGCAGCTGTTCACTCCGCTCATGAAAATATTCAACGACGATTGATGCAGATCAAAGCGAATGACCGAACCTTTGGTTCAAGGGTTGAAGGGTTGTGGTCGTCGCGTGGCGGCTGTTGGCGTGCGCTAGCAATCATGTAGTCCTAGTCTAGAAGTCGACATCAAAGCTGGACGGCGCCGACAGGAGGGCTCGTCTGAATTTCGCGCCATCCGAACCCCGGCCCTTCTCGCGCTTGCACGATCGGGGCGATCGTTGCGATCGGCTTGCCGTAGTCTGTGACCAGCGTAGCCTCGCCCTTCGCCGCGGCTCTGACCAGCGCCGACGACTGGGCCTTGGCCGCGCGGACGCCTACTGACTTTATCGGTGTTTTTCCACACGGGTCTTACGGCGATCGAGGAAAAAACAAGTAAGGCGTTGCCGCGTGTAGTTCCAACCGTCGCGGCCAAGTGGGAGTTGGGCGCCGCGAGCTCGCCCACGCCTCAGTCAGCGTCGAGGTCGACGAGATGTCGAGGGGGCCGCGCATCGTGGCAGATCCGCAAGGATATGACGATTTTCCTTGACGAAGAGCGACGGAACGGCGCACCGCTCCCCGGGATGGCGCTTGATAGATCAGGTTTACAGAGACTTACAGATAAGGGCGCGGGGCGCCGAGACACCTCGGGCCTCATAGCTCGTCTTTGAAGTTCAAGGCAGGAACCTTTTCTCATGCCGGGAGCCAAAACGAGCGGCGATTGAGGACGTCAGGCAACGAGATCGTTGGCAGCGTCGCGGACGTCGGATAAAGGGTTTGAGGCTCAATTTTGGCAGTGCGGAACCTAAAGCATTCCAGTGGGCGGGTCGAGGTAGCCGTGGCGATTGACGGAGAAGCGATGTCCATCGACGAAGTGCCGTCTGAAACGCCGCCGCCTCAGCGTGCCCACGACTTTTCGAACCTCCAGGGCCTGCAAATTGTCGGCGCTCATCAAGGCGCTTCAGAAGACCAGGCGTCGGAAGCTTGGCGTGAAGCCCTGAACCTGGAGCTCGAGGCCCGCGCCGCCCGCTTCCACCATGCCGTCGACGCTTCGATCGTTCTCTCCGATGACGGAGTGATCCGCTGGCTCGGCGATCCCGTGGCGCGACTGGCTGCCGGCCCCGACCTGCTGACGCCGCGCGCCCTCATTCTTGCCGACGCCAGTTTGCCCGACAGCGCACGAGAAACCGTCGCAGCTCGTCTCGAGCTATGGCTGACGGCGACGACCCGGCGACTTCTCGGGCCGCTGCTTGCGCTTCGCAGCGTGGAGGGCGAGTCCGAGCCGGTGCGTCAGATCGCAGCAAAGATCGCGGATTCGCTGGGAGTCCTAGAGCGCGAACCTGTGAAGAGCCAGATCAAGGTCCTCGATCAGAATTCGCGCGCCGTCTTGAGACGTCACGGGGTGAGATTCGGAGCTTACTATATTTACGTTCCGCAGTCGCTCAAACCGACCGCGAGAGCTTTGGCGCTTCAGTTGTGGAGCCTCCGAACGCCGGATGTCAGCGAGGAGTTTGTTAAGACGTTGCTTTCGCTGGCGTCGTCTGGACGAACATCGTTGCCCGTCAATCCGTTGATCTCATGGGACGGATATCGGGTGGCGGGGTTCCGTCTGTGCGGCGAACGCGTCGTGCGAGTCGACATCGTTGAGCGCCTCTCCGACATGATCCGCGCCGCGTTCGTGGCCTGCTCATCCTCCGATGCCTCTCCGCCCAGTACCGCCTTTGTCGTCAGCGGCCAGATGACATCGTTAACCGGCTGCTCGGGAGAGGCTTTCGCATCGATCCTGCGGTCGCTCGGATACGAAAGCTTTGAAATCGAACGAAGCAGGCTTGCGTCCCCTGAGGCTGCAGTCGAGGCGAGGGCAGGCGCCTCTCCGGCCGACACCAGCCCTGTCGCCGTTGCGCTCGAGAGCGGAGCGGAACATCCGATCGGCGGGAAGGCCACCGACCTCGGAGCGGACTCGATTCCTGGCCCGAGTGGCGCAGCGGAAGAAGCGCCGCCAATCTTGGAAGGGAACCCGGAAGAAACCGACGGAGCGAACGAGCCAACCAAACCAGTCCCCCGGCCCTCCGTGCCCGAAGCGGCGCCGTCGATCAGTCGGGAGGCCGCCGACCTCGGAGCGGCCACGCTTTCTGGCCCGGGTGGCGGAGCGGAAGAAGCGCCGCCAATCTTAGAAGGGAACCCGGACGAAGCCGAGCGAGCGACCGAACCGGTCCCCGCGCCGTGCGCGCCTGAAGCGGCCAATATCGAAGTCGGCCGGGCCTCACTCTTCGAGGCGACGGTCATTGTATGGCGGCTTGCTCGAAGACAGCGACCTGAGAGGGCAAAACGACGACATCGTCGGGGCGAGGCGACGGCCAAAGCCCCGTCTCGCCAGGATGAGAGCGGCGCTGCGGAGGCACGCGCCGATTCCAGCGGACATCATGAGAGAAGGGAACGGCGACCGGGTGGAAGTCCCGGTCTGCAGGAAAAAGGGCTTCCAGCGGTCAAACGGGAGCGTTTCGACGGCGTTGACGAAAAGCGCCGTAAGACGTCGGCCAATCAGAACAGGCCAGGCGCCAGCGCTCAGTTCGAGTTGCGACGCGCGGCGACGGTCGACCCGAACTCTCCTTTCGCAAAGCTGCTCGAGCTGCGGAGCGTTCTTGAGAAGCAGGGAAAGAATCGTTGACAAAAGCCCCGTCAGCCTAGACCGGTGTTCGAAAGGATTCTGTAAGGTCAAGAGGGAAACAATAATGACCTATGTGGTTGTCGAGAACTGCATAAAGTGCAAATACATGGACTGTGTGGAGGTTTGTCCCGTGGACTGCTTCTACGAGGGCGCCAACATGTTGGTCATTCACCCGGACGAGTGCATTGACTGCGGAGTTTGCGAGCCGGAGTGCCCCGCTGAGGCGATCAAGCCGGATACTGAGCCCGATTTGGCTCATTGGCTGAAGCTCAACGCCGAGTATGCAAAATTGTGGCCGAACATTACGTCCAAGAAAGAGCCGCCGGCCGATGCCAAGGAATTCGATGGACGTCCAAACAAATTTGCTGACTTCTTTACCCCCGATCCCGGCCAGGGCGATTAGGAGACTCTTAGATCGCCGGAGTGCTGCCATTCGGACGTTCCGTTAACCAGGCGGTGCAGTTGCGCCGCATCCCGCGTCATGCTCTTTGATTTTTCGACTGAATTGTGCTAAACGACATATTAACCGCGGAATGCATTGCCCGGCGAACTTTCGGCGGCGTCGTTCAGTCCCTATCTAAGGGCGTGTAGCTGTTTACAAGACTGGCGCGAATTAAGTGCGGCGTAGTCGCGCGGTCAGGCGTGGAGATATTAACAATGGCGGCGCGTAGAAAGTCGACTAGAAAGTCGACAAAGAGAACCGGCGCAGCAGCTACTCCCAAGCAAAGGACAACGTCCGCCCTGAGGGCGAAGCGAGGGGGCGCCGTCAAGGGGCGCTCGAGCAGCAACCGAGCTAAGGCGGCGGTCAAGCCGAAAGAAAAGTCCGCCTCGTCGAAAGAGGCCCGGAAGCGCTCCGATGCGAAAGCAACCGCGCAAAGTTCAACAAGAAGCCGTACAAGGGCCGGTAACGACGTCTCGACCAACGCGAATGCGCAGGCCAAGACGAACAAAAGGAGCGGTCGCACAAGAGGAAAGGTCTCGACGACGGCAAGCACCCCGAACTCGAAGCGAGTGGAAGCGAAATTGCGAACGAAGAACGAGCAGAATAGCAAGACCAAAATGGCGGGCCGCGTGGCGAGCCCGGAATCCAAGGTGGGGATGGCGACGCCCGATCTTCACAAGGCGACGTCATCCGCCTCTACTTCCGAGGCATCGGTGACGAAGCCGGCGACATCGGCGGGCAAGGAGCAGAAATCCCCTTCCCGCGAAACGCAGGTCGGAGCGACGAAAACAGCGAAGCCGGGCGTGCAGCGTCAAGGTTTCAAACTGAACGAATTTGTCGTCTACCCTGCTCACGGAGTGGGTCAAATCGTCGCGATCGAAGAACAGGAAGTCGCGGGTTTCAAGTTGGAGCTGTTCGTCATCAGTTTCTCAAAAGACAAGATGACGTTGCGCGTCCCGACGTCCAAGGGCGCCGGCGTAGGAATGCGCAAGATATCGGATCCGGATACGGCGAAGCGGTCGCTGGAGATCTTGACTGGCCGTGCGCGCATCAAGCGGACGATGTGGTCGCGACGAGCTCAGGAATACGAGGCCAAGATCAATTCCGGCGACATAAACGCCATTGCCGAAGTCGTTCGGGATCTGTACCGGTCGGACGCGCAGCCTGAGCAGTCGTACTCTGAGCGGCAACTGTACGAGGCGGCCTTGGACCGGATGGTGCGCGAGATAGCCGCCGTGCAACGGACGAGCGAACTCGACGCGCTTCGGGCTGTTGAGGCGCAGCTCCAGCGGAGCCACGGCCGCTCCGGCAAGGCGTCCCCAACGGGAAGCGAGCCTATCGATCCTGAGATCGAGGAAGCCGCGTAGCCCAATCGAACCGTGAACCTGAGCTAGCCACCCGCCCCGCGTTCCTCATGAGCGCGGGGCGTTGTTTCGGCGTGCGCCCTGCTCAGGTCATCAACAGACCGCCATTAGGCGAGAGGGTCGAACCGGTAATGAACCCGGCGTCGTCAGACGCGAGGAACACCACGCAGCGTGCCACCTCCTCGGGTTCCCCAAGCCTTCGCACTGGAATCTGAGGGAGAATCTGGCTGTCGAGGACCTCTTTCCGGATGGCCTTGACCATTTCTGTGCCGATATAGCCCGGGCAGATGGCGTTGACTGTAATCCCCTTGGTGGCGTTTTCCTGGGCCAGCGCCTTGGTGAAGCCAAGATCGCCCGCCTTTGACGCCGAGTAGTTCGTCTGCCCCATCTGCCCCTTCTGTCCGTTGACCGAAGAGATGTTGATGATGCGGCCGAACCCGCGCTCGCGCATTCCCTCGATAACGGGGCGGCACATGTTGAACAGGGAATTCAAATTCGTGTTGATGACGGTGTACCATTGGTCGCGCGTCATTTTGTGGAACAGGCCGTCCTTGGTGATTCCCGCGTTATTGACGAGGACGTCGATCGGTCCAAGTTCTTTTTCGACACGACCTAGACCGTCCACGCAGTCGTCATAATTAACCACGTTCCACTTGTAAACATGCACGCCTGTTTCCGCCTTGAACTTCTCCGCAGCTTCGTCGTTGGAGTGATAGGTGGCCGCGACATGGTATCCTGCCGCCTTCAAAGCCTTTGAGACCGCCGCGCCGATGCCGCGCGTGCCGCCTGTGACAACTGCAACTCTGCTCATGTTTTCTCCCCTAGGTGACCGCCGGGCTGTCCGCCGCTGTTCGATTTGGTCGGCTCAAGGTTCAATGCACATAAAGCGTCTCGTTTCAACGCTTCAATGTGACAACAGCAGATCCTCTTTGACAATGCGACAGCGCGTCGCGATACCTTTTTGGCGCTTCACGGCGCCATTTTTCATACAGCAGCGCCAACCCGTTCGCCCTGGCTGACTGCGCAAAGCGGGGGATGTTATCCAGGAATATAACCAATGTGTTATCGTCGTTTCGGTTTGTCCAAGGACTGCCACAGGTTCTGATCCCACTCCCGAACTTGCTTAGGTTTCTGAGGGCGGCGCAGAAGGCGAGCAATTTTCGAGCCGACGCCAAAGGGGGTCATAAGCCACTGAGAAAGCGGGAGGTCGTCGCTAAGGCGGCGCTAAAATGTGCGCTGCCGCCCAGCCTGCGCTAGCGCCCCATCGCCGCAGTGGCGGGCGAGGTCTCTGCCTTGCCTCTTCGCCTGGCGGAGATCTCGAGCCAGAGCCGTCAGACCACATGAAAGCGCTGCCGCGGCGGCGCCCACGCCGCGTCCGGCGGAAAGGGCTTGGACAGAAGTTCGGCGCAACGCGCGGCGAGCCCTGTGAGCGCAGTCTCCAGCGCGCCGGCGGCGAGGGGGCCGAGCGCTTCGTCGACCGCGATCTGCCACTGCTCATTCGATACCGCCCGGGCCGCGTCTTCCGTCGGTACGATGCGAATATAATGCTCGGCGAGCGAGACGTAGACCAGCACGCCGCACTGCGACCGATCGAGGCCGCGAAGGACGAACTGCGCCAGCGCCGCGCGATGGCAGGCCGCTCGCTGGGCGCGCTTCGGCACGAGCAACCGCCGGGTCCAGGGCAACGAGCCGAGAACCGCCGCGAGGATCGCGACGAGCAACTGGGCGATATAGATCCGCTGCGCCGACATCTCGGTGAACAGCAAGAGCGGCAGGGGCGCCGCAAGCGCGAGCACGGCGGCGCCGAGCAGAAACTCCGCGTCGCGCGCCAATGAGGCGCTCGCAAGCACGCAGACGATCGGCGCGCGCGTCTTCGTCTGCGCGGCGTCGAATGAGGCCTCGATGCGCTCCGCCTCGGCGGGATCGAGCCTCATCACCATCCCCCCGAGGCGCCGCCGCCGCCCGACGACCCGCCGCCGCCGGAAAAGCCGCCGCCGAACCCGCCCCCGGAGCCGCCGCCGCCGAACCCGCCGCGAAAGCCGCCGCCCATGCCCATCGGGATGAACATGACGTTCCCCCGCCGCGCCGGCCGACCCGCGTCAGCATGAACATGATGAACAGAAAGATGAGGAACGGCGCGAGCGCGTCAAACAGCGAAGGGTCGTGCTCGGCGCGCGTGTCGGTCGGCTTCGGCTTCCACTCGGCCGAATTGGTGGTGAGCGCTGTGATGATGTCGTCGACGCCGCGCGTGACCCCGCCGTTGAAATCCCCGGCCTTGAACCGCGGCGCGATGGCGTTGGCGATGATGACGCTCGACACGGCGTCGGTCAGCGTGCCCTCGAGGCCGTAGCCGACCTCGATGCGCACCCTCCGCTCCTTCGGCGCGACGAGCAGGAGGACGCCGTTGTTCTTCTTGGCCTCACCGAGCTTCCAGGCGCGGAAAAGCTCGTTGGCGTAAGGTTCGATCTCCTCCCCGCCGAGCGAAGGGACGGTCGCCACCACGAACTGGATGCCCGACTTCTGCTCGAGATCGGCGAGTTTGCGCTCGAGTGTCGGCGATCGTGACGGGCGAGAGAATATGCGCGTCATCGACGACCCGGCCGGTGAGCGCCGGAAAATTCGCCGCCGCCCACGCCGCGCCGATCCACAGCGCGGCGAGGAAGGGCGGCAGTCAGTCGCGCGCGGCCAGAAGCGAAGCATCCGGGCGCTCCCGTCAGAGGATCAGAACTTCACCTTCGGCGCGGTCTGCGCTTCGGCCTCCGCCGTGAAGGGGACCATCGGCTTCGCATCGCGGAACACTGTCTGCGCCCAGATCATGGTCGGGAAGGTTCTGAGCGAGGTGTTGTAGTCCTGCACCGCCGCGATGTAGTCCCTGCGGGCGACGGCGATCCGGTTCTCGGTCCCCTCGAGCTGCGACTGCAGGGCGAGGAAGTTCTGGTTCGACTTCAGATCGGGATAGTTTTCGCTGATGGCGAGCAGGCGGCCGAGCGCGCCGGAGAGCTGGGCCTGCGCCTGCTCCAATGCCTTGACCTTCTCCGGATCGGTGAGGTCGTTGGCGTCGACGTGGATCGAGGTCGCCTTGGCGCGCGCCTCGGTGACCTGGGTCAGAACGTCCTTCTCCTGTTTGGCGTAGCCTTGCACCGTGGCGACGAGATTGGGCACGAGATCGGCGCGGCGCTGATACTGGTTCTGGACCTCCGCCCAGGCCGCCTTGGCGGCCTCCTGCTTGGTCGGAATGACGTTATAGCCGCAGGAGGAGACTGAAAACGCAACCAGCACCAGTACGGCGAGCGAACGCAGACGGGAAAAAAATTTCAATGAGAGAGCCCCCTCGGCTGGAGCGCGAAAACCTCGCCCTCATAGATGGGCGACAATACCGGCCGCGCTGCCCGTCGCCAAGGGCTTCGGAGCCGCTCCTCCCACTTAACTTGCATTCTCAAGCGCGATTTCGGGCCTCAGGCCAGTCCGCGAGGCATGGGTCCTTCCGCCCGGTCCGCCGCCATTCTCGACCGCGGCCCGCTTGATCGGACCGCCCGCATTCACTAGAAACGCAGACTGCCGGGCCGGCTAGCCCCTCTACTCAGCGCCAAACGGCGGCGTTTGGAGCGCCAGAACAAGGAACCGCCATGCGCGTCTACTACGACCGGGATTCCGACCTCAATCTGATCAAGGGCAAGAAGGTCGCGGTAGTGGGCTACGGGAGCCAAGGTCACGCCCATTTGCTCAACCTGCGGGACAGCGGCGTCAAGGACATCGCAGTCGCTCTGCAGCCGGGATCTCCCTCCGCTAGGAAAGCAGAAGCCGAGAGCCTGAAGGTGATGGATGTCCCGAGCGCCGCCAAATGGGCCGACGTCGTGATGATGCTGACACCCGACGAACTGCAGGCGGACATCTATCGCAATGAACTTGCGCCGAATATGAAGCAGGGCGCGGCGCTGATGTTCGCTCACGGCCTTAACGTGCACTTCAATCTGATCGAGCCGCGCGCCGATCTCGACGTTTTGATGGTGGCTCCCAAAGGGCCGGGGCACACGGTTCGCTCCGAATACAAGCGCGGCGGCGGCGTCCCGTGTCTGATCGCCATTCATCAGGACGCGAGCGGCAACGCGCACGACCTGGGGCTCTCCTACGCCTCCGCCATCGGCGGCGGCCGCGCCGGCGTCATCGAAACCTCATTTCGGGAGGAGTGCGAGACGGATCTGTTCGGCGAGCAGGTGGTGCTCTGCGGCGGCCTCGTCGACCTCATTCGGGCGGGCTATGAAACTCTGGTCGAGGCAGGCTATGCGCCTGAAATGGCTTATTTTGAGTGCCTGCACGAGGTGAAACTCATTGTCGACCTCATCTATGAGGGCGGCATCGCCAACATGAACTACTCGATCTCGAACACCGCAGAGTACGGCGAGTACGTGACCGGCCCCCGCATCATCACACCCGCCGCGAAAGCTGAGATGCGGCGGGTGCTGGACGATATCCAGTCGGGCAAGTTCACCCGCGACTGGATGCTCGAAAATAAAGTCAACCAGACATCATTCAAGGCGATGCGCGCGCGGGCCAATGCCCATCCGATCGAGGAGGTCGGCGCCAAGCTGCGCGCGATGATGCCCTGGATAGGTAAGAACAAGCTGGTCGACAAGGAGCGGAACTGAACTCTGGGCGTCTTCCAGCGGTTGGCGCGGCGGATTTCCGCTGGACAGCCTAGCGCCCCTTTGCTACATGCCGGGCCTTCCGGGCAAAGCCCGGCGATTTCGATGGGCGCATAGCTCAGTTGGTAGAGCAGCTGACTCTTAATCAGCGGGTCCAAGGTTCGAGCCCTTGTGCGCCCACCATCGAAGATATGCGCAGGCGGCGGTCTACTTTCTTTAGAACCTCGACGCATACGGCTGGCGAATGAAGACCCGGCGCGACCAGCCGACCGGCGGGCTCGCAGCCGTTACAATGACGCGGGCGTGTTCTTCTGGAGAATCCTTTTGACCAATCTGTTTGACCTGACCGGACCGTCCCGGTCGTGAGCGGCTCGTCGCGCGGGATTGGCCGCGCCATCGCCGAGCGACTGGCGGAGCACGGGGCCAACGTCGTAATTTCGTCGCGCAAGGCGGAGCCCTGTTCGGAAACGGCTAAAGCGATCAATGTTGCGTGCGGACGCACGGCGGCTGTCCCTGTTGCCGCCAACATCTCGTCCAAGGACGCGCTCCGCGGTCTGGTCGACGAAACATGTCCAATATTCGGCCGCATCGACGTTCTCGTCTGCAACGCGGCCTCCAATCCTTATTACGGGCCATTGGCCGGGATTTCCGACGAGCAGTTTCGTAAAATCCTCGACAACAACGTGCTTGCAACCAATTGGCTGATCCAGATGGCCGCGCCGGGCATGATCGAACGCGGAGACGGGTCAATCGTGATCGTGTCGTCGATCGGAGGGCTGAAAGGATCGCCGGTCATCGGCGCCTATAATGTCTCGAAGGCGGCCGACTTTCAGCTCGCGCGCAATCTCGCGGTCGAGTGGGGCAAGCACAATGTGCGCGTCAACTGCATCGCGCCGGGCCTCGTCAGGACCGATTTCGCCCGGACGCTATGGGAGAATCCACAGACCCTGAAGGCGGTCACCGGGAGGACGCCGCTAGAGCGCATCGGGGAGCCGGACGAGATGGCCGGCGCGGCGGTGTTCCTGGCCTCGAAGGCGAGCTCCTTCATGACCGGCCAGACGATCGTGTCGACGGCGGCGCCACCATCGCCGGCTGATCCCACTCATCGCGGTCGGGCGACGAAGATCCCGGCGAGGATGGCGAGGCCGCCCAGCGCCTGCACCCAGGTGACCGGCTCGCCCAGTATGAGGTAGCCGAACCCCGCGGCGGCGATCGCCTCGAGAAAGATCACGAGCGAGGAGAAAGCGGCCGGCAGATGGCCGAGCGCAATCGACAGCAGGCCCTGCCCGCCGCAGTGGCTGATCCAAGCCATCGCGAAGAGGGCCGCGAAGCCCCGGACCGTGTGAGGCAGCATCGACCGCTCGGCTGTGAACGCGACGACGAACAGGATCGCCGCGGTGATCAGGGTCGCCTCGAAGGTCAGGCGGGCGGCGGAGGCCGTCTTCCGCGCCGCCTGGACGGCCAGAAAATAGAGGCCGAAGAAGACGCCGGTGGCGATGCCGAACACGTCGCCCAGCGCACCGGCGGGCTTGAGCTCGAAGCTCTGCGCCAGCAGCGCCGTCCCGCCGATCAGGCAAAGGCCGAGGCCGGCAAGGACGCCGGCGGTCGCCCTCCGACGAAAGAGAAGCCAGCCGAACAGCACGACCCAGATCGGCGCAGTCGTGGCGAAGAAGGTTGCGTTGGCGACGCTCGTATGGACGATGGCGAGGTGCCAGAAGAACAGATCGCCGGAAAAGGCGAGCCCGGACAGGATCGCGGCTCTCGAGAACTGTACGCCGTGCGGCTCCCTTGCGTCGCTCAGCCGCGTCCAGGCGTAGAGCAGCGGCAACGCGAGGGCGACGCGCCAGAAGGCGCTCGCGAACGGCCCGACGTCGGCGAGGCGGACAAAGATCGGCGAGGCGCCCATCGCCACCGCCCCGGCGACGAGGGCGGCGAAGGGCGCGAGCGCGTCGCGCGCCGCCGCGGCGGGATTGGCGCTAGCGTCCAAGGGGATTCTCGTCCGCGGGCGGTGGACTTGGAATTGAGCTTCACGTCCATAGTCTCGCCCAACCCGTCGAGCAAGAGGCGGCGATGGACCGAACAGCGCGCGTCAACTTGGAGCCCTTCTCCCCGGTCGAGACCGTCGCAGGGCCGCTCGACGCCGGCGTTCTCCTCGTTTGCGACCACGCGTCGAACGCCATACCGCCCGGCTATGGCGGCGCTCGGCCTGAGGCGCGAGGCGCTCGAGCGCCACATCGCCTACGACATCGGGGCGGTGGATCTGACCAGGGCCCTTGCTCGACGCCTCGACGCGCCGGCAGTGCTTTCGACCTTTTCACGCCTCCTCATCGACCCGAACCGCGGCGCCGACGACCCCACTCTCGTCATGCGCTATTCCGACGGCGCGATCGTGCCGGGCAATGCGCGGATCGACGCGGCCGAGATCGCCTGCCGGCGCGAGCGCTTCTGGGCGCCCTACCGGCAGACAATCGAGGCGACGGTCGAATCGATGCTCGCGACCGGAGAGCCGCCGGCGCTCGTCTCGATCCACTCCTTCACGCCGGTCTGGCGGGGGGCAGCGCGCCGGTGGAAGGTCGGCGTCCTATGGGACCGGGACGACCGTATTGCGAAGCCGCTCCTCGAGGCGCTGCACGCCGAGCCCGACCTCGGCGTCCACGGGATCGGCGACAACGAGCCCTATGACGGGGCGCTTGCCGGCGACACGATCGACGCCGTCGCGACCGCCCGCGGGCTCGCCAACGCGCTGATCGAGATCAGGCAGGATCTCGTCGACGATCCGGCGGGCGCGACCGACTGGGCAGAGAGGTTCGCCCGCTTGCTCAAGCCCATTCTCGCCGACAAAGCTGTTCCGCGCGCCGCGCGACTTCGGCAGCCGCGCCCGGACGGGGCGGAGGGACTGAGGCGGAGTTGCGCAGACTGGACGCGATCGAGATGTTTCAAATGATCTTCGACAGTTGGCGGAACCAAGTCATTGACATCGAACGAGAAGGCGCGCCGTTGTGACGGCGTGGCACGACATTGCGGGTTTTGGGTGTGGATCAGGCGTCTGCGAATTGGCGCAGGGTCGGCGGCAGGGCGACGCCGAGGGCCGACAGCGCGAGGGTGGCGTCAGGGCGCGGGGCGGAGCGCAGCAGGAAACGCTTGCCGTCCTGTTCGACTTCGGTCTCGGTCAGCAAGTCGAGATCGGCGATGACGTCGGGCCAGGAGGCGCGGGCGCTCTTGTCGGCGGCGGCGAGGCGGTCTTCCAGCTCCTTCTTCAGAACGAGCGCGAGGAAGCTGCAGGCGACGTGGCCGCGGATCGTCTGATCCAGTTTGTGATAGATCGGCCGCGTTTCGAGCAAACTCTTGGTCGTGCGGAACGTCCGCTCCACGGTCCACAATTGTTTGTAGACGAGCATCGCCTCCAGCGGCGAGAATGCGCGTCGGTCCGCAGCACGAACACGCCATCGAATTTGGCGTCCTCCTCGACCTTGGCGCGGTCGATGGAAAAGCCCTCGCCCTCCGGGTTGGCGAGGAACCGGCGATAGCCCTTGTTGCCCACCAGGCTCTTGTCGCCTTTCTTCAACTGCTTCTCCAGCGCCGCGACGACGGTGGCGCGGTCAGCGGCGTCCTTCCTCATCTGATCGAGATTGCGGCAGACGATGTAGCGCCGCCCGGCGAGCTTCACCGCCTTGGCCTCGTAATCGACTTCGCTTCTGGGCTTCATCAGAATGAAGGGAACGAACGGCGCGGGATCGTCGAGGACGAGTTCGCGCACCAGCTTGTCGGTTCGCTCGCGCACGCCCAAAACATAAAGCAGCCCTCGCGCTTCGAGTTCGGCGATCGTCTCGGCGCTGATCATGCCGCGGTCGGCGACGACGCAGACGCGGTTGATGCGGAACCTGCGCTGCAACCGATCGATCGCCGGGATCAGGCTGCCGACGTCGGCGGTGTTTCCCGGCCACATTTCCGTGCACACCGGGCGGCCGTCGCCATCGAGGAGCACGGCCAGGATCATCTGATTGAGATCGGGCCGATGGTCCTTGGAGAACCCGCGCCGTCCGAAGTCTGACCGCCTGCGCCCTCGAAATAGAGGCTCGTGGTGTCCATGAACACGACGTCGAGCGTGGTGAGCAGGTCGCGCCGACAGGCGAACAGTTCCTCCTCCAGGACGTCCTTCACGCACGCGGCGCAAACGGCGTCGCGCCGTCCTGTTGCTCTTGGGGGAGTTCCGCGCCGAGCCACGCCATGGCGCGATAAAGATGATGCAGTTCGAGCCCGTCGACGCCATCAATGCGGTAATCCTCGCGCCAGCGGTCGGCGGCACGGTCCGAGCCGCCGCAAAAGAGGCGGTGCAGCACGGTCAGGAACGCCGCACGCTCCAGCGAGAAATCATGTTTGCGCGCGCTCGCCAGGCGCTCGATCACGCGCCGGCAGCCCGTCTCGTCCCATACCCGCTCGAAGGCGAGCGCCGGACCGATGCGCCGGGTCGCCACGACCGTCGCTTCGCCGCGGTCGAGCGCATCGAGCACGATGGCCTTGTCGGCAAACCGCGCCCCCGAGCGCAGCAGGCGCTCCAACTGCCCGCTTTCCTTAAGATCCTCGATCCGCCCGAGCGTCGCGATCACCTGCTGGCGCACCGCAGCGCCCTCGCGCCGGCTCTCGACGATTTGCCGATAGGCGCGGCCGCCGGAGGTCTTCTTGCGGAAATACATGGGGGGAAACCGAGCAACTCACCTTTGGTACGCACAGCATCCGCGCTGCGTCTTCAGAAATCAATAAAAATATTCCAATCCGTGGCACTACACTATCGCAACTGCCGCCTGTTGCCACAAATAATATCAATGGCTTACACCTCGCGCGCACCCTCCAACTGTCGAAGATCAGTCAAAAGCTTGGGCGCCAAAAACTGTCCCTCTCGCGGCTCCCAGGGGCGCACGGTGATTCGCGGAGCCCTACTAGATCTTGTGGGTCGAGGCTTACAGGGCCATACCATTTGCCGGCGCGAATTCAATCTTTTCAGCCTCTTGCGGCGCCATTTCCCGGCAACTCGCGGCCGCCTTGCCGAGGGCCGCTCAACCGGGGAACCAGGAGTTTCAAAGACGCGTCCAGAACGCATCCGGGAATGGCTGATACGCTCGAAAAACACAGAAAAGCCCTTCCTTTTCCTTCCATTTCTCACCGCAATTCTTGACCTTTCAAAGGGTTGCACGCGGAAAGCGCCGAAAATTCTTTTTTGTTTGCTCCCCGCGCGATCATCTTCCTCGGGCGTTGCCTAACCGACGGCGTCGGCGGGCGCCGCGCATCAACCGATCGGTTGAGAGGGGCGGCGGTGGGGGGAACGGGTTCGACTGAACCGGACAATTCAGCGGTCTCTTTCAAAAAGTTCGCATGAGAACATATATAGAACACGTTCGCTCCTGTCAACAATTTTGTCGAGCGGATTGGGATTCTGGTCCCTCTGTCACTCCGCAGGGGTTTCGCAATCGCAACGCCTTTCGAGCCGGGTCGAAGGCGACGAGGGGCCGTGCTTGCCCCGCCCACGGCACTCATCCACAGGCAGCGATCGCCGGCCTTGACGGGCCCTCCCGTTTGAGGCCACCTCCCCCGCCTTTCTTGATCATGAGGGAATCGGTATGGCCGAGGCGGCGAAAAAGGACGAGATCGCGACCGGGACGGAAGAGGTCAACTCCGGCCATCTGCGCGCCTTCATCGAGCGGATCGAGCGGCTCGAGGAGGAGAAGAAGGCGCTCTCCGACGACATCAAGGACGTCTACGGCGAGGCGAAGGGCAACGGCTTCGACGTGAAGGTCATGCGCAAGATCGTGTCGATCCGCAAACAGGACCGCGACAAGCGGATGGAGGAGGAGACGATCCTCGACCTCTATCTCGCGGCCCTCGGGATGAATTGACGAGGCTGACCCCTCGGCGCCTCCCAGCGCCGCGCCCTGGTCCTGGTCCGCGCTCTGCGGTCCGCGGTTCGCCGCCGAAGGCGCTGCTTCCTGCGCTGTCGCGATTGCCAGAAACGCCAGCAAAGCCACCGCGCACGCGAACGACCTACAGGCGACCATTCCTCAGGCGGCGCGCGGGCGCAAGCGACATCTCTGCGCCGTGGCGTCATTCTCGCGATCGTGGCCGCCGTTCGGCGGTCCGGCGCCTCCGACTCCGCGTAAAGCCTCAACTCGTCTCGTTCAGAACTCTACCCGAACGCCGACCGTCGGGGCTAGATTGATGTGATAGAGATAGCCGCTCGCAAGCCCCCCGGTTACCTGCGACCACATGAAGCCAGCGTATGTCTCGACGCGCTTTGAAGGACGATAGTCGATCATGGCGGAGAACGCATTGAGGGCGCCCGGCAGCTCGACGCGGAAAGGCCGCCATCCGTGCACGGGCTCGTATTGTAGTCGTTCTGATAATAGTGATAGTAACCGCCAGCGATGTCGACGTGATCGCGGATCGCATATTTTATACCCGTCCAAAAAACCCTCAAGATTTTGTGTTCCGTATAAGCGGTGGAGTTCACAAAACCGGCCGGGACGGGGTAATTGCCGATCGCCGTAAATCCGTTCGGATAGGCGTCGCTCGGATTGGCGAACAGAATATATTCCCAGCCCGAATAAATTGTCGCCTTATCGAATGTATATTTCACCCCTAAGACGCCGTTGGTATTATTGGACAGCGTCGCCTTGAGACCGTTTCCGGGGACCCCCGCCGGAAGTGGATATTCCGCAAAATCGGACAATGTGACTGCATCTTTGACCCTTTCTCCCTCCGCGCCGAACGAGAAGGGGCCGAAGTCCCCGGCGATCCCGACCGCAAAGGCGCCGTTCGAGCCGTTGCCCTGATCGAAGCCGCCGAACTGATAGAGCGCCGCCAAGCGGACCGGACCGACGCCAACTCGGTATTTCACTGACGTATTGTAGCGGGCGTCCTGCGTGTCTCCGCCTCCTGCGGCTGTATTTGAAATCCGATCACTGAAAAGTTTGGCGCCGCGCCCATCGGGTCAAACCGACCCAGTCCATCCACAATGAGAGAGTTCTGCCGCCCTGCGGTCAATTCACCGTAGGTCGGATGGCTGAATCCGGCGTAGGCCTCGGTGTTGAAGAGCTGCCCGGCCCGGCTCGAATCGCCGTTCGCGGTTTGCGCGTCGAGCGGGGTCGTGTTGTTTTGAACCAGCGACTTGGGCCCGTTGGCCCGCTGCAACGTAAAGGGATCGAAGCCGTTCTCGAGCTTGAAGACGAGCGACCAGTCCGAAGCGATGGGCTCGACGCCCTTGACGCCGAGATGCGACTGTCCCAGCCCATTCGGCACAATCGTGTAGCGTGGTCCATTGCTGTTCTTCGAGATGAGCGTTTCGACGCCGTTGGGATAGTTGCCATTGAAAGGGACGCCGTGGGACTCGTATCCGGCGCCGTAGTCGAACCTCCCGTACAGCGTAATGCCGTTCCACGTCAGCGGGCAATCCTCGGGACCCGCCATCAGGAAATCATAGAGGCTCGCGAAGCACGACGTTGCGGCAGGCAGCGCCGGCGCCGTCGACGGGGCGGGCGCCGGCTGCTGGGTCGGCAGATCGGCCGCCGCCGCGCTCCACGCCAAGAAAACAGCCGACGCGGAAGTCAGGACAGCCGGGAAGAGTCGGAAAACCGCCGCGCGCCAGTTCGCCGGAGAACCCATACCGGAGCGCAAATCCCACCGTGTCGACCAGCGCGGGCCGCCGGGAGGGAGTGGCCCACGCTGCGCATAACCAACCTTCACGCGGAGAAGCCAGAGGTCAGTTGCCAATTGGCGTCGGAAAGAGGCGGCCCGCGCATCGGCCGTTACTGAACGGCCGCCATCGCCTTCGCCAGTTCCTCGTGCAGCCGGCGCTGCTCCTCTTCGCTGAGCTTCAACGGCTTGAGAACCACGGTGAACCGCTTGAGCGTGCCGGTGAAGGGGAACGGCATCTGGTCGACATAGTCCTCGACCACCGGCGTGCCCGTGTCCTCTCCGACGTCGAACGTCTCGTCGAAAGAGAACCGAACCCCGATCGTCTTTGAAATTCTCACCTGCGCGACCTCCTTCTCGTCCACAAGGAGACTTGCCGCGGCGCCCTTGCCAACGCCGCCGCCGTCATAGACGAACTTGACGCGAACACATGGCTCCCCCGCGAAAGAGGCTCGCTGGAGGCGGCCCGGAATTTGTGCTCCGGCTGGTTCGAATACGCATAGACGAATTCAGGCTTGCCGTCCTGCATGAGGAGCGCCCAACCGCCGTACCGCCCGCCGATCGTGCCCAAAACGCCATTGGCGCCGCCCTCCGGGATGGTCACTTCGGCGGCCGCGGTCCAGGACTTGTTCTTGAAGTCCGGCGCCGACCCCTCCGGTATGCGGATCATTCCGGGGAAGTAGACGAACTCGTTGCGGCCCCGCGTGAGGCTTGGCCGAATCGCCGGATCGGCGCGCGACGCCATGCTCGAGTCGAGGGGATAGACGTTGTACTTCTTCGCCTCGACATCGAATGCGTCCTGGAGCTCCTTGAGCTTGTCCGGATATTTGTCGACCAGGTTGTTCGCCTGGCTGAAATCCTCAGTGATGTTATAGAGCTCCCATTTGAAATCATCAGGATTGGGTTCAACCGATGTGATCCACGGCAGGCGGAGCGGCGTCGTGCTCGCCATCCAGCCATCCTTGTAGATGGCCCGATTGCCCATCATCTCGAAATACTGAACCGGGTGGCGGGTCGGCGCCTTGGCGTCATCAAAAGTGTAGACGAGGCTCACGCCCTCAATCGGTTTCTGCTCGACGCCGTCCAGCATCGTCGGAGGCGTAATCCCAGCCGCCTCGTAGATGGTCGGCACGATATCGATCACGTGACAGAACTGAGACCGCAAGCCGCCCTTGTCCTTGATGCGCGCCGGCCACGACATCACCATGCCGTTGCGGGTGCCGCCGAAATGCGAAGCGACCTGTTTCGTCCATTGCATCGGCGCGTCCATGGCGAGGGCCCAGCCGACCGGATAGTGGTTGTAGGTCTTCGGGCCGCCGAGTTCGTCGATCATCGACAGCAGGAAGGGAATGCTCTCCGTGACGCTATTGGCGTTGACCCCGATTTCATTCGATGTCCCTTGCAAGCTGCCTTCGGCGCTCGCGCCGTTGTCGCCCATCATGAAAATGACGAGCGTGTTGTCCCTCTGGCCCGATTCCTCCAGCGCGTCGAGCAGACGGCCGATGTTGTAGTCGGCATGCGACAGCGCGCCCGCGTAAACCTCCATCATCCGCGCAAATAGCCGCTTCTGGTCGTCGGAGAGCGAATCCCAAGCTGGAATTTGCTCCGGCCGCTTGGTCAATTGCGTATTGGGCGGCACGACGCCGAGCTTGATCTGGCGGGCAAGGGTCTCCTCGCGGACCTTGTCCCAACCCTGATCGAACTGTCCCTTGTATTTGGCGATCCAGTCTTTCGGGGCATGGTGCGGCGCATGCGCCGTGCCGGTCGCATAGTACAATAGCCAAGGCTTGTTGGGCGCGAGCGCCTGCTGCATCCGCATCCAGGCGATCGCCTTGTCGGCGAGATCGCGATCGAGAATGTAGTTCGGATTGCCGAGATAGGGCTCGATCGGCGTGGTGTTCTCATAAAGGGCGGGGTGCCATTGATCGCTGTCGCCGCCGAGGAATCCATAGAAGTGCTCGAAGCCCAGTCCGTTCGGCCACAGATCGAACGGGCCGGCCTGGCTCGACATCCAGTCCGGCACGTTGTGCATCTTGCCGAACCACGAGGTGTTGTAGCCGTTCTCGCTTGAGGACCTCGCCGACCGCGCCGGCGCTCTTTGGCACCAGCGAATTGTAGCCCGGGTAGCCGGTCGCGAACTCGGTGATGTTTCCGCTCGCGACCGAATGGTGGTTCCTGCCCGTGATCAGCGCGGCGCGCGTGGGCGAGCAGAGCGCGGTCGTGTGGAACATGTTGTAGCGAAGGCCGCTGTCGGCGAGGCGCTGGAAATTCGGCGTCTGAATCGGCCCGCCGAAGGTGCTGCTGGCGCCGAAGCCGACGTCGTCCGTCAGGATCAGCAGAACGTTCGGAGAGCCTGCCGGCGCCTCGTACCTCTTGGGAAAGTCGGGGGTCGAATCCTTGACCGCGTGCGTTCCATCTTTCCGTGAAATTGCGGCCGTGGCCGGGGCAGCACGGCGCCGTTGGCGTCCGTGGCCTCCGCGGCCGCTGAGGGCTGCGGCAGCGCGCCTGACGCCGCGGCCGAAGCGGCGATAAGAGAAGCGGAGCCGAGCAGGCGTCGACGGCTGATCTCGACAGCCGCTCGTGGCGATTTCGGGGACTTGTTTGATTTGTCTTGGCTCATAGTTCCTCCCTGTTTCCGTCATGGTCGGGCGTGTTCACATATTGCCCATTGATTTTAAATTCCTCATGCGCCGGCTGCCCGGCGTTTCCCGACAGCGCGCCCTTGGTCACACGATTGAACATCGCGTGCAGTTCCGGGTCCATGTCCGGAAACCATGTCGGGTCGCCATAAGTGTAGGCGTTGAGATGATAAAGGCCACAATATTTCATTTCGTCGAAGCCATGCGCATTCGGCAGCGCATAGTCGTCTTCTCCGAGGTGCCACTTGCCGGCGAAAAAGGTCTGGTAACCCGCTGTCTTCAGCACTGAGGCTGTCGTCCACCCGGCCGCGGGCAAGCCGCCGCCCTGACCCTGGAACGCTACGGTGGTCATGCCGCTGCGGTTGGGAATTGCCGGCTGGTGACCGCCGTACGATCAATCCAGACGCTATCGACCGCTGACGCGATGAACGGGGCCTCTCTTCGGCGCAGTGCTTGTCCCACCCCGTGCGGAACGTGCCGCCTGGGATGAAGATCATGCCTGCACCCGGAGCTTCATCCCGAACGTAGGCTAGCTTCCGATTCGAGCCTCGCCCGTACTCATGTCGCCTCTCGCGTGTTGGCGCTGCATTCGGCGCCTGCGAGCCTTCGCTGACCCGCAGCCTCAAGGGCCTAGAGGATCAATTTGGCGATCCGATGTTTGATTGGCAGGGAGTTAGTAGCAGGCATGCTTTGGCCGGCCGGCCGAAGCGTCATGCGTGTACGAGACGACCTCGCCTCCGGGGCCAGCGGGCTGTTGAAGAAGTCTCCTGTTTGGCCTTGAGGACGGCTTAGTCGCCGTTGTAATAGGCGAATTCGATCTCGATAGAGCCGTCGTCGACCAGTTCGGCAGAGCCGTCGCCTGAGACCTCGTCCATTTTCGTCGAAGCCTTCCCAGGTAAAGCCGTTCGACGAGCGGCTTTATTCGATGTCGAGGCCGGCTTGGAGTACGCCGAAGCAAGTGTGTTCTCCGAGGTGACCTTGGCGGCGCCGAAGGCCGACGCGGCATCTGCGACGTCGTGTCGATTAGCTGATAGTCGGCCGACCCATCCGCGTGCAAAGGTGGCGGTCCAGCCGAAGGGGGCACGACGCGTCAGAGTCCAATCGTGGAAGGTCAGTCACCGACACCCGAGGAGAGCAAGAAGGCCGTCTCGCGACGCAAAAGCATAATGCGTGGCTTAATCCTTTTGGCCGCTGCCGCGATCATCGCCGCCATCGCTTCGCCCTTCGGCATGGTTCGTGATTTCGGCTATTTTCGAGCCTCGCTTCTGACGGGAACTCCGGGGGGCGCGTACTATGTGCTTGGAACGCGTCTGGCGGAACGAGTTAAGGCTGATGGCGGTCGTCTTGACGTCGTCGCAACCGCGGGTTCGGTCGAGAACGTTGACCGCCTTGTTGCGAACCGCAGTCGCTGCATGGAAAAGTTCGTATTTATTCAAGACGGGACGCCCGTTCCTTCAACCTCCGGTCTCGAACTGCTCGGACGCCTTCCGCGGCCAGAGTCGCTGCTGCTGCTGGAAAGGCGAGGTCGCACCGTCGCCGGTGTCGCCCGGCTTGCGGGGCGCCTCTATTGGGATTGGCCCAAACGGATCAGGCACCGCTTACCTGATGCGCCAGCTTCTCGATGCCCCCGACCTGTCCGGCCTCGATATTCATTTTTCCAACCATGAGCTGGATGAGCAGGCGCGTCTCGTCGCCCAGGGAAGTCTCGACTTTGCTGCCTTTGTCATGGGTGAGGATGCCGAATTCTTGCGCTCGGTCATTCGCAAATACAACCTGGATATTGCGGGTTTGCCGGATATGCAGGGATTGGTCGGGCGCTACCCTTGGCTTAGGCGACGCCCAGAAATACGTGAATCCGGATTCGATGTTTAACTGGACTGTCGCGTTGATGGATTTATGTTCGCGAGGACATCGGTTATGTTTGGTAAATGATAGACGAATTACCCGTTCGTATCCGGTATGAAGCCGTTCGTTCCTCGCTGGATGAGCGAGGTCGACGTTTGGCCGCCGCGGCGGAGGCGAAGGCGGCGGGTTACGGCGGGATCGCGGCGACCGCGCGCGCGACGAAGGTCGCGCGAAGTACGATCGGACGCGGTCTGAAAGACCTGCGCGATCCCGCTTCGTTGACCGGGAAGATACGCCGCGCGGGCGGGGCAGTCCTCGGTTGACGACCAAGGACCCGACTCTTTTGGAAGACCTTCAAGGATTGCTCGAGCCCGCGACGATGGGTGATCCGATGCGACCGCTGCGATGGGTCTTCAAGAGCCATGAGAAGTTGGCGACGGTGCTTCGCGGGATGGGTCACAAAGAGAGTTCCTTGAGCATTCCCAAACTTCTGGCGGAGCTGAAATATTGTCGCCATTTCAACCGCAAGACCAAGGAAGGGAGCAGCCATGCCGATCGCGACGCCCAGTTCGAATACATCAACGCCAAGGTGAAAGCGTTCCAGGCCGCCGATCAACCCGTGATTTCCGTCGACACGAAGAAGAAAGAGTTGATCGGCGAATTCAAGAATGGCGGCAGCGACTATGGGCCCCAGGGCAAGCCGATCGAGGTCAACACTCACGACTTCGAGGATGCGGAACTGGGCAAGGTCATCCCCTTTGGAGTTTACGACATCGGCGCCAACGAGGGCTATGTCAGTTTGGGGATCAACCATGACACCGGACAGTTCGCCGTCAACGGCGTTCGCCTCTGGTTGGATCGGATGGGCCGCGGACGTTATACCGCGATGACCCGATTGATGATTGCGGCCGATGGAGGGGGTTCGAATGGTTCGCGGCTTCGGCTCTGGAAGGTGGCCCTTCAACAACTCGCCGACGAAACAGGCCTGACCTTACACGTCTGCCATTATCCGCCCGGCACTTCCAAGTGGAACAAGATCGAGCACCGGATGTTCTGCCACATCACCCAGAACTGGCGTGGAACGCCGCTCACAAGCGTTATCGTCGCGATCGAACTGATCGCGAACACCACAACCAAGACCGGCCTGACGATCCGCTGCGAACTCGATGCCCACGCCTATCCAAAAGGCATCAAAGTCTCCGACGAGGAAATGGCGACCCTCAACATAACCCGTGATCCCTTTCATCCCGAATGGAACTACGCTATCGCGCCGAGAAATTCGACCTGATGCGATAGTTTTTGGGCGTCGCCTTAGTCTGGGGCGGGTGTCGGCGGGCCGCTATGACCTTGTGCGCGTGACGCCAACCGCCGATACGATGGTTCCGCAAGTCAACACTCTTGTCGTGACGAGCCCCTGCGCAAGGCGTGCGGGTCGCATTGAGTTTCTTGTCGCGCTGAGCGCGGAACTTCCAGAGTTTGTGCGCAGCAACCCGCCGAGTTCGACAAGCTCGGCGACCGCGCTTCCGCTTTCGTCGGAGGCCAGACAATTTTTTCTCGCCGGGGAGCCGGAATTCGCGGACCGGTATTTCCCATGGTTGGTCAACGTCATGTCGCCCGCATATTGGGTCTATCTCGTCATGGCCGTAACGGTCCTCTTCAACGCGCTGAGGGGATTGAGTCACTTTCGCCTCTGGAGGATCGACGCCGCGCGCGAGAGCTTGAATCCGAAGTCGATCAGCTAGCGGGCGACATCGTTAGCCACGCGCCGACATGGGACTTACCGACCCACGCTTTCTTGGCCGACCAAAACGCGAGTGCTACAGCGCAGGATATTTGAGCCGCTTAGCGAGCCTGCGCGATCGATGTCAGCGTCAAGCAAGGTCGTTCGCCACTCCGATGGGCGACGAGATGTACTATCGATACCAACAGTCATTGATCGACCATACAATTGTCATTTTGAAGAAACTTCTGCGATCCTCGTTGGGACCCGCCTAGTCGGGTCGATATGGACCCGGTAGGGCTGCTTGCCGAACGGCGCATCGACGACCTTGGCGATAGCGTCGGCGACGAGAGAAGCATGACGTCCTTCGGCACAATGCTGGCGAACGATTCCTGGACCTGCTTGCCGAAGCCGGTGTAGGGCCGGCCTCGAATGCGGCGCTGGTCGGCGATGATCTTGGCGATGGCGGCGTCGACCGACGGTTGCGAGCCGACGTCGAGTTCGATGGCGCGAAGGTCCGCCTCCGAGAGCGGACGTCACCGCGCTGGGTGGCGCCGCGGCAGATCTGCTACCCTTCGCCCAGCCGCTCCGTCGCCTTGGCGATTCGCTGGACAGCGTCGACGTCGATCAGGGCGGCGAGCTCGGCATGCGCCTTGCGCCACTCGGCGAGCGCCGATTCGAGGCGCCGGGCGCCCTCCTCGGTCAGCCAGACGGCCCGGCGGCGCGAGTCGCTTTCGTCGGCCGCCATCTCGACCAGCCCTTCGCGCTCCAGCACCTGCAGATTGCGCGACAGCGTCGACGGATCGAGGCCCGGCGCTCCGCGAGCGCGCCGAGCGAATCGTCGCTCGCCGCGGCGATCTGCGCCATGAGCCCGAACTGAGCGACGCTGAGCTCCGACGCCTTCATGCGGTCGGTCAGGAACTGGGTCAGCCGGCGCGCGGTGAGCCGCGCGTTGGAGACGGCGCAGCCCTCGATCGCCGCGCGGGCGTCGGTCGACGAGCTTCTTTTTCGGCGAGGGCCTTGCATGGCGGGTCATTCCATGCATATACAATATTTGTATCTGCAAGGAAGGGAGACGACATGCTCGACGCTGCAGAGTGCCGTTACGGCCTCGCCGATCCCGAAGCCATCGCGGCCCTGACGGGCGGGAGTTCTTGCAGGCGATCATCGCCGGCGAATTGCCGGCGCCGCCGATGGCGAAGACCCTCGATTTCAGCCTGGTCGAAGTCGGCGACGGCATCGGCGGCGTTCGAAGGCGAACCGGGCGAAGCCTTCCTCAATCCGATGGGGGCGGTGCATGGCGGCTGGGCGCTGACGCTGGTCGACAGCGCGACCGGCTGCGCCGGCATGTCGCTCCTGCCCCCCGGCGCGGCCTATACGACGATCGAAACCAAGGTGAATTTCTCCCGGCCGATCACCAAGGACGCCGGCCGGGTCCGCGCCGAGGCGTGGATTGTCTCCCGCGGCCGGCGCATCCTTTCGGCGGAAGCGCGCGTCACCGACACCAAGGGACGCGTTCTCGCCCACGGGACCTCGACGCTGATGGTCTTGGAACGAGGGCGCCGGCTCTTAGCTGGCGTTTTCCTTCCCAGCTCCGCTGGGGAAGGTGGCGCGGAGCGCCGGATGGGGTATGGCCCGCTGCCGCAGTCCCAAGTCGGTTTGCGCGAGCGCCACCGCGAACCTGCGACGAAACATACCTGCTTTCGAGCATCGCATCCCGGCGCTGCGCGCCACTTCCCCGCTTCGCGGAGAAGGGGGCGCATTTCCGCTTGAACGGTCAGCCACAATTTCGCGATCATCATTTTTCGCGGGGAAGCTGCGGCCGGCCTCGGTCGAACCCGACTTCGGAGGAGCCGCGATGATCGATCTCGAAGGCGTTACATCCGTGGCGGACGTCGGGCGCGTGCAGGCGCTGCGCCGCGGGAGCGCGCCCGCGCTCGCGTTCGCGGGCCGCACGACGACCTTCGCGGAGGTCGACGCCATGGCCTCGCGCATCGCCAACGCGCTGATCGCTTCGGGCGTCCAGACACAGGATCGGGTCGCCTATCTGTCAAAGAACACCGACCATTTCCTGCCGTTCTTGCTCGGCGCCTGCAAGGCGCGCGCAACGCTCACGCCGTTCAACTTCCGCCTCGCCGCGCCAGAAATCGCCCGCCTGATCGAGGACAGCGGGACCCGGTTTCTCTTCGTCGGGCCGGATGTCGCCGAACTCGCGGAAGCCGCGGTCGCCCCGCTCACCGCAAAGCCCCGCCTCATCGCGCTCGGCTTCGACCGGGCGGGCTTCGGGCGCGACGACGCCTGGGCCGAAGGAGCGGCCGAAACCGACCCCCGGCTGGAGGCGGACCCGGACGACGACGTGGTCCAGCTCTACACCTCCGGCACGACCGGCCTGCCCAAGGGGGTGAGGCTCACCAACCGCAACTATCTCGCCGTGTTCGAGCTCGTGGCCACCTTTCGAGGCCTCGATTACGACGCCGGGGATACCGTGCTCGCGGCGATGCCGTTCTTTCATGTCGCTGGCGTTAATATCGCGCTCGTCGCGATGGCGAGCGGCGCGCGCTCGGCGGTCGTCCGCGACATCGCGCCCGATCTCATCCTCGGGCTCATCGACAGGGAGAAGGTCAATCACGCCTTCCTCGCGCCGGCGATCATCCTCATGCTGATGCAGTCGCCAAATATCGCGACCGCCGACCTCTCCAGCATGAAAGTTCTTTCCTACGGCGCTTCGCCGATCTCCGAGGATTTGCTCGCCAGGGCGAAAACGCGGTTTCGCTGTGACTTCGTTCAGTTCTACGGCATGACCGAGACGACGGGAGCCGGCACCTTCCTGTCTGGCGAGGCTCACGATCCCGCCCTGGGCAAGCTGCGCTCCTGCGGGATCGTGCTGGCCGGGCATCGAGATGAAGATCGTCGACCTCGACGGCGGGAGGCGCCGCCCGGCGCGGTCGGGGAAGTCGCATCCGCGGCCCGGTGGTGATGAAGGGCTACTGGAAGCAGCCCGACGCGACCGCAGCCAGCGTGCGCGACGGTTGGATGCTGACCGGCGACGCCGCCTACATGGACGATGATAGCTATGTCTTCATCTACGACCGTGTGAAGGACATGATCGTGACGGGCGGCGAGAACGTCTATCCCGCCGAGGTCGAGAACGCGCTCTTTGGCCATCCGGCCATCGCCGACGCGGCGGTGATCGGCGTGCCGGACGAAAAGTGGGGCGAAGCGGTGAAAGCGTTCGTGGTCGCCAGGCCCGGCGCGCCGCGTGACGCAGCCGACATCATCGCCTGGGTCCGCGCCCGCATCGCCCACTACAAGGCGCCGAAGTCGGTCGATTTCGTCGACGCGATCCCGCGCACCGTCACCGGAAAGATCCTGAGACGGCAACTGCGCGATCCCTTTTGGGAGGGACGGGCGCGCAAGGTCAATTGACGCACCTTCTCCCGCTCGCGGGAGAAGGTGGCGCGAAGCGCGGATAAGGAGCGCGCGTCCGCATGCCTCGCGGCACGACCCCTCCACTTGCCGACCGCGCGCAATTCGAATGCGCATTTGCCGTCGGCATTACCTTACTTTTGTGCGGACTACGGCGCGGTCGTTCCCTTCGGAGACCGCACGGCGCTCTGAAAATCCGCGAGCAGCTTTGCGTCTTCGATCGACCCGTGATGATGGATCTGCCGCCAGCGGCCATAGAGAAGCTGAAAGAGCCGGGTCGTGCGAATGTTCAGGTCTTTGACTTCGCCGCCGTCCCGATAGGCGCCGCGTTCCCGGCCGACCGCCCAGAATACGTCTCCAGCGCGATGAAGGGTGTAGTCCCAAAACTCGACATGGACGTCCGTCGGGCTTTTGAACACCCCCTCGTATATCTTGCGAGGCAGCGTCCGACCCGCGACGAATGCCGCCGAGCGGGTTGTCGATCGCGACGTCGTCGGAAGGGGCGAAATTTTCTTCGATCAACTTCAGATCACGCGTGTTGAACGCTTTGTAGAACTGGGCCAAAGCCTGTTGCGGCTGACTGAGGTCTCCGAGATCCTCTTTGCCGGCGATGGGTTCCTGCATTGGTTTCATGGGCGCGTCTTTCGCCAGGGCGATCAAACGAAGGGGAGTCGATGATCCGGCGACCAGGGCAGCCGGGACGGGGATCATCGCTCGATCGAACTTACAAACCGTGGCGCTGATAAAAAGTTGCTTCCTGCGCCAGTTGGAGCCGCTGGGCCTTTGTAGACGCGGGCGTTGACCGCGTCTGGCCGCGGTCAGCGCCCGCGGCTACAATCTGCAGCCGCGCTCACCACGCGGCCACAGTCGCCGTTGCTGCGTCCTCTGCCTACGCGGCGACCTCGTTCCACAGGAGGCGCAGCGGCGGCTCGTCGTCCTCGATCTCGGCGAAACGCCCGACCGGGTCGAGGAAGTAATTGTCGGTGCGGTCGTCGTTGACCTGGCTGACCTCGCCGACCAGCACGACGCCCTTCCCGGCTTCGCCATAGAAGCGGTGATAGATTCCGCGGTCGACCGTCACGCTCTCGCCGGGCCCGAGCCGCAGTCTCTCCCATGGCTCGAGCGTGCGCGCGACGCCGTCGGCATAGACCGTCACCGGCGCGCCGGTCGCCTTGCCGTCTTTGTCCGCGTGGGCGAATTCGATCACGAGCACGCCGCCGGCGCGATTGATGATGTCCTCCATCTTGATGCGATGGCGATGCGTCGGGGTCTCCTGCCCCTCGCCGACGATCAGGAGTTTCTCCGCATATGGCTTGCCGTTCGGGTCGCTCTGGACGCCGTTGCGGACGCAGAACAGCGTGAGGCCGCGCCTGGCGAAGTCGCCGGAGCCGAAATCGGTCACGTCCCACCCCATCTGGTGGTCACGCAGATAGCGGGCCGTCGCAGGGTCCTTGGCGTAGTCCGCAGCCGTCCAGTGCGCCCAGGGCGGCAGCGACCAGCGGTTCGCTTCCAAAAGCTCCATCGCCCGCCTGATGGCGGCGTTGATTTCCGATCGCTTCACGGGCTTGTCCTCCCTCTCTAAAGTCGCGGGCGCAAATGCGCCGCCGACAGCGTCCGATTCAAAGATAACAGATCGATCGTCCGTCCGCCTCGGCCCGCGCCCCAACGCGGCGACGAGCTGTTCGTTGCCGAAAGCCTCGCGATGCCCCAGATTCGGGTCAGAGCGGGACGAATCAGGATCGAAAAGATCATGGCTGAACATCGAGTTTGTCCCTGGTGGGCGGGGCCTCTCCTCGCGAGCCCCGTTCGCAAGCTCGCGATGAATCCGGTCAGGCTGCTGGAGCCGTTCGTCAGCGCCGGAATGGCGGCGCTCGAGCCGGGTCCGGGGATGGGCTTCTTCACGCTCGAACTCGCGCGGCTGGTCGGACCCTCGGGACGGGTGGTCGCCATCGACGTTCAGCCGCAGATGATCGCCGGGCTGCGGCGGCGGGCCGGACCAGCAGGGCTTCTCGACCGGATCGAGGCGCGCGTCGCGCCGGCGACGACGATGGCGCTCGACGAGCGCGAAAGCGCCTTCGACTTCGTCCTGGCGTTCGCGGTCGTGCATGAGCTTCCGTCCGCCGAGATTTTCTTTGCGGAGGCCGCAAGGGCGATGAAGCCAGGCGCGAGCCTGCTGTTGGCCGAGCCCGCCGGACATGTGGGGCAGGGCGAGTTCGAGAAGGAGCTCGGTTTCGCCGCGCAAAGCGGCCTTGCGGCGTTTCCTGGACCGCATGTCTGGCGCAGCCGTTCGGCCGTCCTCAAGAAAGCCTGAAGGGGCCGGTGGTGCGGCCTGAGCGATTTTCCATCTCCCCCTTGCGGCGTTTCGAGCGATTGGAGAAAACTTCGCGGAAGCTTTGTTGGAGGCGGTCATGGCTCGCCGTCGCATTCTCGAAATCGCTCTGGCGGCCTCGCTGATCGAAGCAACGCTGACGGTCGCCGCCTTCGCTGCTCCCGACGACGCGGTGAACCTCGTTTTTTCCTGCCAGGGCCGCCTCGAATTCGGGCGAACATTCTTGTCGTCGGAAGCCCAGCCGTCTCTGGAGTTCGAGGTCTCGGTTCGCTTCGGCGAGGGCGAGATTGTGGCGCTGGTCGATCCCGAGACGAGCAGAGTGGAGACGGTCCTCTATGACGCGGAAGTGACGAGCGGCTCTTTGCGCTTCAAGGACGGCGACGAGAAGCGCTTCGTTTGGACACGGCTTTCGGGCGCAATGGGCCCGCTCGTCGGCGAGGCCCTCGCCAGCGATGGGGACGTCGTCGCGCTGTCGGTCGATCGGCAAGCGCCAGATGGCGGGCGACCGTTTGCGCTCTTCGCAGCGGCGGGCGGAAGCGCCTACCGAGGCGTTTGCCGCGCGCGCCACGGACCGGATTGATCGGGTTGCTTTGGTTGACCCGGCGCCGTCGGGATTGATCCGTTTGACAGCTGAAACCACGATGCTGCACTGTATTTTTCGCTTCCTCGGGTAGGTGGAGCGACAAAAAGTCGCGTCGTGCGAAGATTGAATTATGAAGACTGAATTATAAGGAATTTGCCCGTGTCTTGGACAACTCCCGAAGTTCGTGACGTCTGCGCAGGTATGGAAGTGACGGCCTACCTATCCGCGGAGATGTAAAGGGAGACCCGCCCGCTTCCTCAATCGCAATGCGCTGGGGAGCGGGCGCGTTCAGGCGGCGGCCGTCGAACAGGATTGGCATCGGCGATTGCTACGCGGCTTGGCGCCCCGCGCGGATACAGTTTCGCCACGCCGCAAGGCGTCCATCCTTCAATGCGGAATGACTCCCGGAAACACGTATTGCTGCAGGGCGACGAGAATCCCGAGCGCAAGCGTCAGGATGAGGCTGTGCCAGAAGGTCCGGGCAAAAACGACGCCTTCGTGTCCCCGTAACCTTGTAACCGAGACGCCCGTCGCGATGTTCTGGGGCGAGATCATCTTGCCCGTCACGCCGCCCGACGAGTTCGTCGCGGCGAACAGGACCGGGTCGAGGCCAAGCTGCTTCGCGGCGACCACTTGCAGGTTGCCGAACAGCGCGTTGCCCGAGGTGTCGCTGCCCGACAGGAACACGGCGGCGTCAGCAACTGACGAAACATGCGCGCCCTCCCATTTTCACGGCTTCCTACCGCCGCTTGTCGATTTGACGACGCCAACGTTGCGGCGTCGCGGAGCCCCGAAATCAGCCGCGGGGAAGTTTCCCGACGCTTATTTCTATCGTCGAGTAATAGGCTGCAAGGTCGGCGATGTCCGTGTCAGAGAGCCCCTCGATGACGATCGACATCATCTCGTTGCGCCTCACCCCGATTTTGAAGGCGCCGAGCTGCTCTATCAGGTAGCGCTCGTTTTGGCCGGCCAGATTCGGTGCTTCTGCGATCTTGCCGATCCCGTCGAGGCCGTGGCAGACCATGCACTTCTGCTCTGCAATTCCTCGCCCCGTCTTGGCATCGCCCGCCATCGCCTCCCCGGCCGCGAGAACGGCCGAGGCAGAGATGGCGAGGGCGATCGCGCGGTGTCTGGCGTGGGGACAGAATAAACGGCGCCGCGGATTGCGCCGCCGTCCGAAGAGATGTTCCCGGGTGTTACTTGCCATCGTACCAGATGCGATAGACGGCTCCGACGAGGTCGTCGGATACGAGCAGCGAGCCGTCCCAATATTGCTGGACGTCGACGGGACGGCCGAGATAGTGGCCGTTGTCGTTCCAACCTTCGGCGAAGGGGATCGACGGTCCAGCGACATGGCCGTCGTCCTTCAGGAAGGTGACCATCACGCGGGCGCCGACCGGCACCGTGCGGTTCCAGGAGCCATGCTGTGTCGAGAAGATCGCCCCCTTGTACTTCGCCGGGAACATGTCGCCGGTGTAGAAGGAGAGGCCGAGGTCGGCCGCGTGCGCGACCTGCTCGACTTCGGGGAAGACAACGTCGGCCGGCGGCGTGTCGTTCTTATACTCATTCGTTCGTGTGTGCCCGCCTCCGTACCACGGGAAGCCGAATTCCTCGCCCATCTTGTCGACGCGGTTCATTTCGCCGGGCGGGATGTCGTCGCCCATGCCGTCGACCTGATTGTCGTTGGTCCAGAGCGTCTTGTCCTTCGGGTTGAAGTCAAAGCCGACCGGATTGCGCAATCCGGTCGCGTAGACCTCGCGGTTCTTGCCGTCCTGATCCATGCGGATGATGCCGCCCATGCCGATCTTCTTATAGAGCGCGATTTTATCCTTTGGCGGCACGTTGTAGGGCTGGCCGAGTTGGATGTAGAGTTTGCCGTCCGGGCCGACGCGGCACTCGCGCGCGGTGTGGTTGAAGCTCTCCTCCGACTTCGGAATCAGCTGACCCTCCGGAACGACCTCGCTGACCGCAACGTCTGGGCTCTCGTAGAAGAACTCGGCCGCCGGATATTGCAGGACGCGGTTCTGCTCGACGACATACAGGAAGCCGTCCTTCGAGAAGCATGGGCCGTTCGGCAGTTTCTTCGGCAGGGTGGGGGCGAATTCCTTGACCTCGATTCCGCCCTCGGCGCCGGCGCGGGAGCGGTCGGTCACCGCCCAGATCTTGCTTTTGCGCGTGCCGACGAAGGTCACGACGCCTTGCGGGCCGACAGCCATGTGACGGGCGTCCGGCACGAAGGCGTAGAGATCGATATGGAACCCGGGCGGCAGCTTGATCTTCTGCAGAATCTGTTTGATGGCGTCCGCCTTCGGCCCCGTCTGCGGGACGGTCGGCCACTCGATCGGCGGCGTAATATGCATGCCCTCGAGCGTCTGCAGGGCGTCGTCCTCCGCCCTGGCGGCGCCGGTTCCGATCATGAGCGCAGCGAGCGCGGCCGCGGAAACGTAGCGTAGCTTCATGTCACTCTCCTTGGTTCCTCTTGAGGCGAGCTATTGTCGTGTCGGTTTGTCGTTTGATTCCAAGGACGGCGTTGACTCGCCGCGCCATTCTGAACGTGGAGCGCGCTTCGGGTCGCCGACTGGCGCGGCTTCGGCGCCTTCGGCGCCGAGACTTCATTTTCCTCCCGTCCAAAATCCCTTTTCCTTTCGAGGATATACAAACGGTTTTCGGCTCCAAGGCCTTCGGCCAGATTTTCCGCATTGTGGAAAAACGCTCTGGAAGCGAAAGGATTAAGTGCGCGGACGAAAGCCTCGAATTCAGTGCGACCCGGCTTTGTACGCGCTCACGAAAGCGTTCCGGTTCGGCATCCTCACTTGCGGCAGGGACTTCGCGCGCCGAGCCATCGGGCATCAGCCAAGTGTATTTCGAGGTCTCCTCGCGCGTCTGCCACGGCTCGCGGCCGAACTTCAGCCTCCGCAACCATTTGACGCTCGTATTGCCCTCGAAGCCGGGCAAAAGCAGGCGCAGCGGATAGCCCTGCTCGGGTCGAAGCTTCTCTCCGTTCTGGGCGTAGGCGAGCACTGCGTCGTCAAGGGCCTTCTCGACCGGAATGCTGCGCGTCATCGTTGCAGCGTCGGCTCCCTCGGCCAGCATCCATCGGGCCTCCGGCCGCACCCCGACCTCTCCGAGCACCCTTTTCAAAAGTGTGCCCGTCCATTCGCAGCAGCTCAGCAATCCATGCGTGTCCTGGACCGTGTATTCGGCAACCGGCTCGCCCCAGTTCTGCGTGTTGCCGGAGCACTCTAGGAAGCGAATTCGAGAAACCGCCGGAAAACGCATGATGTCAGCGAGGCTGAAGTTCATGGGCTTCTCGACCTCGCCGTGGATGATCAGCCGATGGTCGTTCGGATCGATCGTCGGAACCCCGGAATGATGCCGTTCGTAATGCAGGCCGTTTGGCGTGATGACGCCGTGGAGATCCTGAAGAGGCGTCAGACTGACCGCCGCCTTGCGCGTCGGGTAGGGCGCGCCTCCGGTGCGCTCGCGGCGAACGACGTGGGCTTCATACATCGACGGTTGCCCATAGGGCGGGGTCATCACGTCGGCGCCGGGCGCGGTTTGCCTTGGAAGGGTCTCGCCTCGCGCGGCTCCGGGACCGAACGCGGCGGACGCCGCCACGCCCGCAGTCATTTTCATCGCATGCCGACGGTCGACCGCCAGCTGCTCGTCGTCGGCCGGCGGCGAGCCCTCAGGCATCGCCGTCGACCGCTGCACGGCGGCTTGTCATCTCAGTTCCCTCCAAGAGCTGCGGGACCGGCGCCGCCAAGCTTGGCGGTGATCCCGGCGGCCTTCTGACGCAAGAGCTCTCCAAGGCGCGGAATGTTCGAATGGGATATCCTGGTCGCTGGTCCGGATATGGAGATCGCCGCCATCGGCTCGCGGAGCTCGTTGAACACCAAGGCCGCGACGCAGCGCAGACCGACCGCATGCTCCTCGTCGTCAATGGCGAATCCGCGTTCTCGGGTCAGCGCGATCTCCTTGCGCAGCGCCGATTGGCTGACGATCGTGTTGGCCGTGATCCGGCGCATCCCGTGTTCCGGCAAAAGCCTCTCCAACTCGTCGTCAGTCTTGGCCGCGAGCAGGGCCTTGCCGACCCCGGAGCAGTGGAGCGGGACCCGCGACCCTTGCTTCGCAGAAGGGCGCGCGATCGCCGGAAATTCGATCTGATGGACGTACATCGCTTTGCGTTCATTCTGGACCGCGAGGTTCACCGTCTCCCTGCATTCCTCCATCAGCGCGCGCATGTACGGGCGCGCGACGCCGACGAGGTCGCGGGCTCTCAGAAAAGCGCAGCCTGCCACGAACGTCTGCACACCGACGGACCACAGCCGCCTTTCCGCGTTGAAGCGCACGTAGCGCTCCTGTTCGAGGGTCGTGAGGAGCCGGTGGACGGTTGAGGGCGCAAGATCGACGCTCTCCGCAACCCTCGTCAGCGTCATGCCGTCCTCGGCCTCGGAGAGACGATTGATAACGCCGAGCGCGCGCAGAAGGGACTGAACGGAGTCGGACCGGGATCCGCCTGCGCCAGCCTGCCCCGTCTCCGGCTGGCGCCGCCGAGGCTCGTCAGGCGCTTTCACTGAAACGTTCGCATCGCTGCAACTCCAAGACTCTGGGGCTGCACACGAAAGATCAGGCAATCGGCGCGTTAGCGCGACAACCAGAAGCTATCGTATCCGCCGGGGACGTCAACAAGCGTCCCTCGGGCGACACCGACGCGCCGGCAGGCCGAGGCAATGCGTCTCGAAGGTGGCAAATTCGCTCCGGGCTTGCTATCACGCCGCTGAAAGTTACAGGCTCCGGCATTTCCATGCGCAAGGGCGCAGTCGCACGCAAGACCAAGGAGACGAGCATCGAGGCGAGCCTCGATCTCGACGGCTCGGGCATTTCCGACGTTTCCACCGGGGTCGGATTCTTCGACCACATGCTCGACCAGCTCGCGCGCCATTCGCTGATCGACATGACGGTGCGCGCCGTAGGCGACCGCCACATCGACGACCATCACACCGTGGAAGACGTCGGCATTGCGCTTGGGCAGGCGCTCGCCAAGGCGCTTGGCGACAAGAAGGGTCTTGCCCGGTACGCCGATTGTCTTCTGCCGATGGACGAGACGCTGACCCGGGTCGCAGTCGACGTGTCCGGGCGGCCGTTTCTGGTGTTCCGGACCGAGTTCCCGACCGAACGCATCGGCGCCTTCGATTCGCAGCTCGTGCGCGAGTTCTTCCAGGCTTTCGCTGGAAACGCGGGGCTCACGCTGCACATCGAGACGCTCTATGGCGTCAACAGCCACCACATCGCCGAATCCTGCTTCAAGGGCGTCGCGCGCGCGCTCAAGGCCGCAGTCGCACTCGACCCGCGCCAGGCCGAGCGCATTCCATCGACCAAGGGCGCGCTGTGACTGTCGCCATCATCGATTACGGCTCGGGGAACTTGCATTCGGCGCAAAAGGCGTTCGAGCGGGCGGCGCGCGAAGCGGGGATGACGCGCAGGATCAACGTCACCTCGCGGCCCGAGGACGTTCTTGCGGCCGACCACGTCGTATTGCCGGGGGTCGGCGCCTTTGCGGACTGCCGGCGTGGGCTCGAAGGGGTGTCCGGCATGGTCGAGGCCCTCGAAGAATCAGTGCGCGGACGCGGCAAGCCGTTCCTCGGCATCTGCGTCGGCGCGCAATTGCTCGCGACGCGCGGCCTCGAGCATGAGGTCGTCACCGGCCTCAACTGGATCGCCGGCGACGTCGCGCCGATCAAGGCGGCCGACCCGAAGCTCAAGATCCCCCACATGGGCTGGAATACGCTCGATTTGAAACGCGCCCATCCGGCGCTCGACGGGATCAAGACCGGACCGGACGGCCTGCACGCTTATTTCGTCCACTCCTACCAGCTCTACGCCGAGGATCCGGTCGACGTGGTCGCGACCGCGGATTACGGCGGCCCGGTGACGGCGATCGTCGCTCGCGACAACATCCTCGGCACGCAGTTTCATCCGGAGAAGAGCCAGACCCTCGGTCTCAGGCTGATTGCTAACTTCCTGAAGTGGCGCCCGTGATTCTCTTTCCCGCGATCGACCTCAAGAACGGCGAATGCGTGCGTCTCCTGCGCGGCGACATGGCGCAGGCGACCGTGTTCAACACCGACCCGCCCGCGCAGGCGCGGGCATTCGCCGAACAGGGGTTCGAATATTTGCACGTCGTCGATCTCGACGGCGCCTTCGCCGGCAAGCCCGTCAACGCCGAGGCAGTCAAACGGATTCTGTCCGGGGTCACAATGAAGGTGCAGCTCGGCGGCGGCGTACGCGATTTGAAGACGGTGCGCGGCTGGCTCGAAAGCGGGGTGGCGCGGGTCATCATCGGCACCGCGTCGGTGCGCGATCCGGAGTTCGTACGCGAGGCCGCGCGCCTTTTCCCTGGGCGGATCGCCATCGGCATTGACGCTCGCGACGGCTGGGTCGCGGTCGAGGGCTGGGCGAAAACGTCGAACGTCTCGGCGATCGACATCGGACGCCGGTTCGAGGACGCGGAGTCGCGGCGATCGTCTACACGGACATCGCTCGTGACGGCGCTCTCACGGGCCTGAATATCGAAAGCACGGTCGCCCTCGCCGACGCGCTCTCGATCCCCGTCATCGCCTCCGGCGGCCTTGCCTCGATCGAGGACGTCAGGCGGCTGACCGATCCCGACTGCGCCCGCCTCGGCGGCGCGATCGCCGGCCGCGCGCTGTACGACGGGCGCCTCGATGGGCGGGAGGCCCTGGCGCTTCTGCGGGCGAAGGACACTGTTTCAAGCCACGCCGGGGGAGCCTTCCCGTGACGCTGAAGGCCCGGGTCATCCCCTGTCTCGACGTCAAGGACGGCCGCGTCGTCAAGGGGGTCAATTTCGTCAATCTGCGCGACGCCGGCGACCCGGTCGAGAGCGCCGTCGCATACGACAGGGCTGGAGCGGACGAGCTCTGCTTCCTCGACATCACCGCGAGCCATGAGAATCGCGGCATTCTTCTCGACGTCGTCCGGCGCACGGCAGAAGTGTGCTTTATGCCGCTGACGGTCGGTGGAGGCGTTCGGACGACCGACGACATCCGCCATCTGCTGCTCGCTGGCGCCGACAAGGCCTCGATCAATTCTGCGGCGGTGGCCGACCGGCTGTTTGTGCGTCAGGCCGCGGAGAAATTCGGCAGCCAGTGCATCGTCGTCGCAATCGACGCCAAGCGGGTTTCTGCGCCCGACGACCTGCCGCGCTGGGAAATTTTCACTCATGGCGGACGCAGACCCACCGGCATCGACGCCGTGGCTTACGCGCGCGAAGTGGCCGACCTCGGCGCAGGGGAGATTCTCCTCACCTCGATGGATCGCGACGGGTCGAAGCTGGGCTTCGACCTCGAACTGACGCGCGCGGTCGCCGACGCGGTGATGATTCCCGTCATCGCCTCGGGCGGCGTCGGCGGGCTCGATCATCTCGTCGAGGGCGTCAAGCAGGGCCACGCCAGCGCCGTGCTCGCGGCGTCGATCTTCCACTTCGGCGAGTTCACGATCCGTGAGGTAAAGGCTCGCATGGCGGAGGCCGGCATCCCGGTGCGGATGGACTAGGCGATATACGTCATGCATTGGGCGCGCTAAATTCGCCTGCCCGCCACGGAGACGTTCAATGCCTGCAGCGTCCGAGCACACGCATTTCGGCCAGCGCACCGTTCGGATGGACGAAAAGCAGGGTCTGGTGGACGCTGTCTTCCATAAGGTCGCCGACCGCTACGACGTGATGAACGATCTGATGTCCTTCGGACTGCACAGGGTGTGGAAGGACATCCTGGCCGCCAAAGTGCGTCCGTCGACGTCGCGCCCCTTCGCTCTTCTCGATGTCGCCGGAGGCACGGGCGACATCGCCTTCCGCGTCGCTCGAAGGGGGGGGCCTCGAACGCGCGTCACGGTGGCTGACATCAACGCCGAGATGCTGCGGGTCGGCGCGGAGCGCGCGAAGAAGCGCGGACTCTCCGACCGGGTCGACTTTGTCGAGGCCAACGCCGAGGCGCTGCCGTTTTCCGACGCGCAGTTCGACGCCTATACCATTGCCTTCGGCATCCGCAACGTGCCGCAGATCGAAACGGCGCTCGGCGAGGCGTTTCGGGTTCTGACGCACGGCGGCCGCTTTCTGTGTCTCGAGTTCTCCCACGTCGACGTGCCGATGCTCGACCGCATCTACGACGCCTACTCCTTCGCCGCCATTCCGGCGATCGGCAAGGTCGTGACCGGAGATGGGGCGGCCTATCGCTATCTCGTGGAGTCGATCCGCAAGTTTCCCCACGCCGAGTTGTTCGCCGACATGATCGCCGCCGCCGGCTTCGCCCGCGTCGAAGTGACGCCATTGAGCGGCGGGGTCGTCGCCATCCACTCGGGCTGGAAGCTCTGATTGATGTCGATCGTCGCCGCGTTCGGCCACGGCCTGAGGCTCGCGCGCGCCGGCTTCGTCTTTGCGCGAGAAGGGGCATTCATCGACGTCGACGCCGCCCTGCTGCCTCCGATCGCGCGTTTGCCGCTTACGCTCGCGAACCTTATCGCCAAGCGCAATGTGCATGGTCTAACCGGCCTTTCCCGCGCGATCGACCGCCTCGGCCCCTCCTATGTCAAGATGGGCCAGTTTCTTTCGACGCGGCCAGACATCGTCGGACCGAAAGTCGCGCTCAAGCTCGAGAGCCTGCAGGATCGGGTGACGCCGATGAGCCGTCAAGCCGCGATCGGCATCATCGAGTCGGCGTTCGGGGCGAAAATCGACACATTGTTTGAAAGTTTCGGCGAACCGGTCGCCGCCGCCTCGATCGCGCAGGTCCACCGCGCGACCGTCAAGACGGAGGAAGGCAAAAAACCCGTCGCGGTGAAGGTGTTGCGGACGGGGATCGAGCGCCGGTTCGCGCGCGATCTCGCGGACATGTTCTTCGCCGCGCGTCTCGCCGAGCGCGTGACGCCCGAAATGCGCCGCCTGCGCCCCGTCCAGGTGGTGGAGACTCTGGCGCGATCGGTGCGGATGGAAATGGATTTCCGGCTCGAGGCCGCAGCCGCGTCGGAGTTCGCCGAGAACTCAAAGGACGACCTGGATGTCCGGGCGCCGGCGATCGACTGGGATCGCACGACCCGCGAAGTTATGACGATGGAGTGGGTCGAAGGCGTTCCAATCGCCGATCCGGAGCGCCTGGCGGCCCTCGGCCACGATCCGCGCGCGCTTGCCCGGGCGTTGATCCAGACCTTCCTCCGACATGCCTTGCGCGACGGCTTCTTCCACGCCGACATGCATCAGGGGAATTTCTTCGTCGACGAGGCGGGCCGCATCGTCGCGGTCGATTTCGGCATCATGGGCCGCCTGGGCCGCAAGGAGCGCCGGTTCCTCGCCGAGATCCTGTTCGGCTTCATCCGGCGCGACTACCAGCGCGTCGCCGAGGTGCACTTCGAGGCGGGCTACGTTCCGCATGTGCATAAGGTGGAGGATTTCGCGCAGGCGATACGGGCGATCGGCGAGCCCATCCACTCGCGCACCGCTGACCAGATCTCCATGGCGAAGCTCTTGACGCTGCTTTTCGACATCACGGCGCTGTTCGACATGACGACCCGAGTCGAGCTTGTCCTGCTGCAAAAGACGATGGTCGTCGTCGAAGGCGTCGCGCGAAAACTCGATCCGCAATTAAACATGTGGTCGACGTCCGAGCCAGTCGTCGGCGCGTGGATCGCCGAGAACCTGGGGCCGCGCGGGCGGGTGGAGGACGCGAGCCGAAGTCTTGCGTCCGCGGCCGCCTTCCTTGTCGAGGCGCCGCAGCGTCTGGAGGACATGGTCGTTCGACTGGAAACCGCGGCTGCGGGCAGGGTCGCGAAGCAGCTCGAAAACGACATCTCCCACTCCGCCTGGACCTATCTTGTAGTCGGGTTCTTCCTCGCTCTTCTGGCCCTCGCTGTCTTCCGCTGGGTCTTATAGGACGCGAGGGCGGGCGCGAAGACTCTCCCGCCCTTCGAACGGGACAAATTCGTAGCAGCGCAAATTTTATGTTAAAGGAACGGCAGGGAGACCAAATTGACCGCCATTCCGCTGGCCGCCGCGCGTATCCTTCTGATCATCGGAGGCGGAATCGCCGCCTACAAGTCGCTCGAACTGATTCGGCGGCTTCGAGACCAGGGCGCGGGCGTCCGCGCCGTAATGACGGCGGCTGCCTGCGAATTTGTCACGCCCCTGTCGGCCGCGACCCTGGCCGGCGAATCGGTTCGTGACGACCTCTTCAGCCTGACCGACGAGGCGCTGATCGGCCATATCGAGCTCTCGCGCGCCGCCGATCTGGTCGTCGTCGCCCCGGCCACCGCGAATCTGCTCGCCCGCATGGCCGGCGGACTGGCCGATGATCTCGCGACCACCTTGTTGTTGGCCACCGACAAACGCGTCCTTGTGGCTCCGGCGATGAACGTCCGGATGTGGCTGCATCCGGCGACGCGGCGCAACGTCGACCGGCTTGAGGCCGACGGCGTGCTGGTCGTTGGCCCGGATTCGGGGGCGATGGCGTGCGGCGAATTCGGCCCCGGTCGGATGGCCGAACCCCAGGCGATCATCGAGGCGATCGAGCAGGCGCTGAAAGCGCCCGCCGTGCCGACCAATTCGCGCAAATCGGCCTTGAGATCACTGGCCGGACGGCATGTCGTCGTCACCTCAGGCCCGACTTACGAGGCCATCGACCCCGTCCGGTTCCTCGGAAACCGCTCGTCCGGCCGCCAGGGGCATGCAATTGCGCAATCCGCAGTTGGCGCCGGCGCAAGAGTTACATTGGTGAGCGGGCCGGTCGCCCTGCCCGATCCAAGCGGCGCAACCGTGATTCACGTGGAGTCGGCGCTTCAAATGCGGGCGGCGGTCGAGGCGGCGCTGCCGGCCGACGCCTTCATCGGAGCAGCCGCGGTCGCCGACTGGCGAGTGGCCGATGTTTCTTCCGACAAGATCAAGAAAGACAGCCATTCGGCGCCGACGCTGCGGCTCGTCGAAAACCCCGACATCCTGGCGGAAATCTCAAGAAAAACAGCTTTCCGGCCGGCCTTTGTGATTGGCTTCGCTGCGGAAACTGACGATGTGGCCGAAAACGCCCAGGCCAAATTGAAGCGCAAAGGCTGTGATTTGATCGTGGCCAACAGCGTGGCGCAAGGCACGTCGACCTTCGGCGGCGAGACGAATGAGGTACAACTGATTGACAGCGAGGGAATTGAATCGTGGCCGCCAATGAGCAAGGCGGAAGTGGCGGACCGCATCGTCCGGCGCTTGGCGATCGAACTGGCGAAACGCCCGTGATTCCCATTGTTTACAGGCGTATGGCGCATGCCGAGGGCTTGCAATTGCCGGCGTATAAGAGTGAAGATGCAGCCGGGATGGACCTCGTGGCCGCATTGCCAGCGGATGGCGAGGTTGTCCTCGTCCCGGGCGCGTGGGCCTTGATTCCGACCGGGTTAGCGATTGAGTTGCCCAGGGGTTTTGAAGCGCAGATCCGTCCCCGATCGGGGTTGGCCCTGCACGAGGGAGTGACTGTTCTCAATAGTCCGGGCACAGTCGATGCTGATTATCGTGGAGAAATCGGCGTCATACTCATCAATTTTGGAAACAAGCCTTTTGCGGTTCGGCGCGGCGCGCGAATAGCGCAACTCGTCGTATGTTCCGTGGAACGCGTCGCTCTGATTGCGGGCGAGCGGCTCACTTCGAGCGCCCGAGGCTCACAGGGATTCGGCTCCACCGGGCGCTCATCCGAGGAGGTATGATTATGAACCTATTGTCGCGACGGAGCGTTCTCGCCATCGCCGCCGTTGTCGATGTCGCGTTGCACTCTCGGTCTGCGCCGGTTGCGGCGAAGGCCCTTGCTGCGCGCCACAAGCTGCCACCGCGCCACCTGGAGACATTGCTGCAGGGGCTCGTTCACGCAAAAATCTTGAAAGGCGTGCGCGGGCCGCGTGGCGGATATGAACTAGCACGGGAGCGCCGTCGCATTACCGTCGGCGAGATCGTGCGCACTGCGATGTCGTTGAGCACGGCGGACCCGGAAGATCTTGGCGCGAATTCCGTACTGCTGGAGCGAGTCATTGATCCGACCGTGAGAAAGGCGGGGGAAACTTTCCTTGCCAACCTCGACGCGATCACGGTTGAAAACATGTGCGAGACGGCCGAGCAAACCCATGTTCTCGACGATGAAAAGGCCGCCGGGGATTTTGCTATCTAGCGTTGATATTATCAACGTTGTATAGAAGCTTTCCGGGTTAAGTGTTACCGTCGGGTCTGCGCTGAACAGGCGACGGCCCGACGACGCTTACGGAGAGCGATTTGATGACGACGATAGAGAGCGCCGCGAGAGCGCCAGGCCGGGGCAGGGTCTACCCCTCGATCACCGACACGATCGGAGATACGCCCCTCGTCGCCATGGGCCGCATCGCCCGCGAAAAGGGCGTCGCCGCGCGTCTGCTCGGGAAGCTCGAATTCTTCAACCCGATCGGCAGCGTCAAGGACCGCATCGGCGTCAGCATGGTCGACGCGCTCGAGGCGCAAGGCAGGATTTCGCCGGGACGCGGCGTTCTGGTCGAACCGACCTCCGGCAACACCGGCATCGCCCTGGCGTTCACCGCGGCGGCGCGCGGCTACAAGCTCATTCTCGTCATGCCGGAGTCGATGTCGACCGAGCGCCGCAAGATGCTGTCCCTGCTCGGCGCCGAACTTGTGCTCACCCCCGCGGCGCAGGGCATGAAGGGCGCCATCGCCAAGGCCAATGAAATCGTCGCCTCGACCCAGGGCGCGATCATGCCGCAGCAGTTCGAAAATCCCGCCAATCCCGAAATCCACCGTCGCACGACGGCCGAGGAAATCTGGAACGACACCAAGGGTGAAGTCGACGTCGTGGTCTCCGGCGTCGGGACGGGAGGGACGATCACCGGCGTCGGTCAGGTTCTCAAGCGCCGCAAGCCGAGCGTGCGCATGGTCGCGGTCGAACCCGAGGACTCGCCGGTCCTTTCCGGCGGCGCGCCGGGACCGCACAAGATTCAGGGCATCGGCGCCGGCTTCGTTCCGGCAATTCTGGACCGCAGCGTGATCGACGAGATTGTCGCGGTCGGCAACCAGACGGCCTTCGACACCGCCCGGCTCGTCGCTCGGCTCGAGGGCATCCCGGTCGGCATCTCGTCGGGCGCGGCGGTCGCCGCGGCGATCGACGTGGGACGCCGGCCGGAGAACGAGGGCAAGACGATCGTCGTCATCATCCCATCCTTCGCCGAGCGCTATCTCTCGACCGCCCTGTTCGAAGGGCTCTAGGCGGCGGGGGCGAAAACGCGCACCCGCTGCCCGTCGGGATCGAGCGCGACGAAAGTGTATCCGAAATCCATCGATGTCGGCGCCTGGGCGATCTCGACGCCCCGCGCGCGCCAGTCGGCGCACAAGGCGTCGACTTCGGCTTCGTTCCTGGCGGTGAAGGCGATCTCTCCGCCGACGCCTCGGCCCACCATTGGCTTCACGCCGTCGCGGCGCCACAAGCCGAGCATCAGGCCGGGCGCGGCAGGCAGCAGGGCGAAGTCGGCGAGGACCCGATTGCGGCGCGCCCGAGAATCGAGGCGTAGAAGGTTTCGCTTCTGGCGACGTCGTCGACGTAGACGAGAACAAAACTGACGTCCGGCATGGGAATGGCTCCGCGTTGATGCGGCGCCATCGATACGCGCAAGCAGCGTCAGTTTCCGTCAGCAGCGGCCTCTGGAGCCGCCGGCGTCAGGAAATAGGGCTCGACAGGCCCGGACATCTTGATCAGCAACGGATTGCCGTTGCGGTCGCGCGTCTTGCCCACGGGGAGCGCGAATCCAGTTTTCGCTGACGCAGTATTCCTCGACGTCGCGCCGCTCGACGCCGCGAAAGCGTATGCCGACGCCGCGCGCCAACGCCGCCTCGTCGCAGAAAGGGCTTGCCGGATCCGACGCTAAGCCGGTCGGGAGGGATATTCGCCATCCGAGGGATCTCTCAGGAACGCAGAAACGCGCCGCGGGCTCCGGCGGCGCGGGAGATTCATTCGATGGAAACTGTGCCGGTCAGCCGGCCGCGAGAGCCTTGACGCGCTTGGTCAGGCGCGAAATCTTGCGCGAGGCGGCATTCTTGTGAACGATGCCCTTCTGCGCCGCGCGGGCCAAGCGCGGCTCGGCCTCGCTCAGCGCCTCGACGGCGGCCTTCGGGTCCTTGGAGGCGATCGCCTCCTCGACCTTGCGGACATAGGTGCGCATCTCGCTGCGGCGCGACTTGTTGACGGCGGTCCGGCGGATGGTCTGGCGGGCGGCTTTCTGGGCCGACTTCGTATTGGCCATGAACTCTTTTTTCCCCGAGGTGCGGCGCCCGAGCGCTGCCGCGCGCGTTCGCTCAAAAACGAAAGGGGCCGGGTTGCAGCCCAGCCTGGATCGCGGGCTTATAAGCTCACGCCTTTGGAGGCGTCAACCGCCGGACTGCGATTTCCGCGCTGGGCGTCATGCCGGCCGCGGGCCGTCAGCCCGGTGGAAGGGGGAAGGTCGCGTCTCGGGAGGAGAACTTGGCTGTCCGCTTCTCGGCGAACGCCGCGCGCCCCTCGGCGAAGTCGACGCCGAGCGCCGCGGATTCGACGAGAGCGCGGAACGCCGGCGTTTCGACGGTCATGCCGGCGGCGATTGCGTCGACCGCGCGCTTGGCGCCCCGGATCGACGTCTGGCTCAGCGCCGCGAGGCCGCGCGCATAGCCGACCGCCGTATCATGCAGACCGGTCTCGATCCGACGGTCGATGAGCCCGATCGCGAGCGCCTCTTCGGTCTCGATCCTCCGTCCAGTGAACAGGAGGTCCTTCGCTCGCGAAGGTCCGACCAGTTCGACGAGACGCCGCGTCTCGGCATGGCCGTAGACGAGACCGAGTTTCGCCGGCGTGACGGCGAGATAGGCGTCGGCGGCGCAAAAGCGCAAGTCGCAGGCGAGCGCCAGTCCCAGGCCGCCGCCGACGGCGTTCCCCTGCAACACCGCGATCGACGGACGATCGAGGTCGATCAGCGCCCTGAGCCCATACTGGACGGCGTCACCGTAGTCGCGGGCGGCTGCGGCGTCGCGATAGACCTCGCCGAATTCCGATATGTCCGCGCCGGCGCTGAAATGCCCGCCTCGCCCCTCGACGAGCACGACCAGCGCGTCCTGGCGCGCCTCGATCGCCGCGCGGATCGTGGGCAGCGCGCGCCACATGGCGCGCGAAATCGCGTTGCGGCGCTCGGGCCGGTTCAGCACGACGCGCGCAAAGGGCGGTTCGAAGAGAAGGGAAATGTCGGTCATGCGGGCACTTTGAACGGCGTCGGGAGGTCTTGCGCCCCTTTTGGAGCATTTGCCGGGCTGGAGCAAACGGCGATCCTGTCGTAGCGTCGCGTCCGGCGGCGGCTCAAGCGCATACGAGGGATGCAAGGGGATGACGATCGACGAACTATCCGCGCGACATGGTCGGCTACGGACGCACGCCGCCCTTCGCCGACTGGCCCGGCGACGCGCGCGTGGCGGTGCAGTTCGTCATCAATTACGAGGAGGGCGGCGAGAACAACATTCTGCACGGCGACCCGGCCTCTGAAGCATTCCTGTCCGAAATCGTCGGCGCAGCCCCATGGCCGGGCATGCGCCACATGAATATGGAATCGATCTACGAATACGGCTCGCGCGCCGGTTTCTGGCGGCTGCATCGCATGTTCACCGAGCGCTCCGTGCCCGTCACCGTCTATGCGGTCGCCACCGCCATGGCGCGCAACCCCGAAGCCGTCGCCGCCATGAACGAGGCCGGGTGGGAGGTCGCCACACACGGCTTGAAATGGATCGACTATCGCGACACGCCGCCCGAGATCGAGGCCCGCCATATCGCCGATGCGGTGCGCATTCATACCGAAGTATCCGGGTCCCGGCCGCTCGGCTTCTATCAAGGGCGTTCGTCGGTCAACACCATCCGGCTCGGCATGGAGGAAGGCGGCTTTCTCTATTGCGCGGACTCCTATGCGGACGACCTTCCCTACTGGCTCGAAGGCCCGCGCGGGCCCCAACTGATAACGCCCTACACGCTCGACTCCAACGACATGCGGTTCGCGACGGCGCAGGGCTTCAACTCGGGCGACCAGTTCTACGCCTATCTCAAGGATTCGTTCGACACGCTCTACGTCGAAGGCGACGTCGCACCGAAAATGCTGTCGGTCGGGCTGCACTGCCGGCTCGTCGGCCGCCCCGGACGGGCGGCTTCGCTGGCTCGATTCATCGATTACGTCCTGAGCCACGATCGCATTTGGACGCCGACCAGGCTCGACATCGCGCGTCACTGGATCCGAAAACACGCGCCAGCCGGCGGATGGAAGCCCTCGCGGCTCACCCGCACGTTGTTCGTAGAACGCTTCGGCGGCATCTACGAACACTCGCCATGGATCGCCGCGGCGGCCTATGACGCGGGCCTGACCGCCGAAACGGACACCGCGGAAGGGCTCGCCAGGGCGATGGCGGGCGCCGCCGCGAAAGGATCGGACGACCAGAAGCGGTCGCTGATCCTCGCCCACCCCGATCTCGCCGGAAAGCTTGCGCTCGCCAAGACGCTGACGGCCGAATCGACGCGGGAGCAGGCGAGCGCCGGTCTCGACCGGCTCAGCCCCGACGAACTCGCCAGGTTCACCGCGCTCAACGACGCCTATCGCGCGCGCTTCGGCTTTCCCTTCATCATGGCGGTCAAGGGCAGCAGCAAAGCCGAAATTCTCGCGGCGTTCGAGCGCCGGCTCGTCAACGATTCGGAGACCGAGACTAGGGCGGCCCTCGCCGAGATCGACCGCATTGCCGCGGTGCGCCTGAAGGACATCCTGTCATGAGCCCGAAAGCACGCATCATCCGGGGGCGCGTCCTGACGTTCAGGGACGATCCGGCGGAAGCGGGTTTGTCCGGCCGCCTCTATCTCGAGGACGGAGCGGTGCTGGTGGCGAACGGACGGATCGAGTTGGTCGGCGAGGCGCGCGAAGTTCTCCTGCAGGCTCCGGACGGCGCGGCGGTCGACGACCATTCGGGCTGCCTCGTCATGCCCGGATTCATCGACGCGCATATCCACTATCCGCAGACCCAGGTCATCGGGTCGTACGGGGCGCAGCTGCTCGACTGGCTGCACAATTACACGTTCGTCGAGGAGCAGAAGTTTGCCGATCCGGACCATTGCGCCCGCGTCGCCGAATTCTTTCTCGACGAACTGTTTCGCTGCGGCACGACGACGGCGATGGTCTATTGCACGGTCCATCCGCAATCGGTCGAGGCGTTCTTCGCCGCGGCCGAGCGCCGCGGCGCGCGCATGATCGCGGGGAAGACGATGATGGACCGCGATGCGCCAGCGGCGCTGACGGACACGGCGCAGCGCGGCTACGACGAGAGCAAGGCGCTGATCGAGCGATGGAGACGGCGCGGACGGCTCGATTACGCGATCACGCCCCGCTTCGCGATCACCTCGAGCCAGGCTCAGCTCGAGGCCGCGGGCGCGCTGGCCGACGAATTTCCCGAAGTCTACGTCCAGACGCATCTCGACGAGAACGAAGACGAGATCGATCTGGTCGCGAAGCTCTTTCCCGGGACGCAGACCTATCTCGAGGTCTACGAGCGCGCCGGGCTCCTCGGGCCGCGTTCGGTGTTCGGCCACTGCATTCATCTCACGGACAGCGAAGTGGCCGCGCTCGCAGCGAGCCGGTCGATCGCGGCGTTCTGTCCAACGTCAAACCTGTTTCTTGGCTCGGGTCTGTTCGATCAGGCGCGCCTGCGCAATGCGGGCGTGCGCGTCGCGCTCGCAACCGACGTGGGCGGCGGCACGAGCTACTCGATGTTGCGCACCGCGGCGGAAGGCTACAAGGTCTTGCAGCTCAATGGGCAGTCTTGGCCCGCGGCGCAGGCCTTCTACCGCATGACCCTCGGAAACGCCCGTGCGCTGAGCCTCGACAGCCGCGTCGGCTCGATCGAAAACGGCAAGGAGGCCGACCTTGTCGTCCTCGATGCGCGCGCCACGCCCGCCATGGCGCACCGCATGGAATCGGCGAACGGCGATCTCAACGTCGAGCTCTTTGCGCTGATCACGATGGGAGACGACCGCGCCGTGCGCCAGACCTATGTGGCGGGCGCACCGCGGAAGACCTGACCCGGGCGCCGCTTCGAAGCTCAGACGCTCTCGATCACCCGCTGCAGCGCGCCGCGCACCTTGTCCGCGACCGCCGCGAGGGCGGGGTTGCCGATCGCCTTCATCGCTGTCGCCGGATCGATCGAGGAGACCTCGACCTCGCCGTCGTCATAACGCTGAACGATCACGTTGCACGGCAGCATTACGCCGATATGGGGCTCGGCGCTCAGCGCCTCGTAAGCGAAACTCGGATTGCAGGCGCCGAGGATGCGGTAGGGCCGGAAATCCTTGTCGATCTTCGCCTTCAGCGTGCCGGCGACGTCGATCTCGGTCAGCACCCCGAACCCCTCGGTCTTCAGCGAATTTTTGACGCGCGCGACGACCGAATCGAAATCCCCGCTCGTCTTGCGGCTGATGTTGTACGACATGAGCGTCGGCTCCTTTCAGACAGACGTTAGCGGGCGAGCGCGCCGTTGCGCGATCGCCACCCGACGATTCCGCCCGCGTAATGCCTGACGTCCTCGCGGCCGATGGCGTGCGCCTGGCTGAGCGCGCTGTCCGAGCGCCTGCCGGAGTGGCAGATCAGCACCACCGGCTTTTCGGAAGGCAGGCGCTGCGGGTCGAAGCTCGACATCGGCATGTTGAGCGACCTCGGAATATGCGCCGAGGCGAACTCGTGCGGCTCGCGCACGTCGACGACGACGCACTCGCCGGCTTTCACCGCTTGCTCGAATTCCTCATGGTCGATTGCGCGCGGATCAGGCCCAGGGGCAAAACGGGAAAACGGGTTCGAGAACATCACATCTCCGTTCAAGCAGCTTCGGCGGTCTTTGCGGCCGCGAACTGGGTATACGCGCCGAGCGCGTGGCTGGCGTACATCGCCGACGGTCCCGCTCCCATATAGATCGCCATGCCGAGCGTTTCGAGGATCTCCTCCCGCGTCGCGCCGCGGTCGACCGCCGCCTTGACGTGGAAGCCGATGCAATCGTCGCAGCGGACCGCGACCGAAATGGCGATTGCGATCAGCTCTTTCGTCTTGACGTCGAGCGCCCCCTGGGTGAGCGCGCTCTGGGCGATGGCCGAAAACGCCTTCATAACCTCTGGCGCCCCGCCGCGCAGGTTTTTCAGCTCCGCGCTCCAGCCTTTGGTGAGCTCGGGCCAATTCTTCGTGTCCATGATCAAGTCTCCTTGCCGCCTGCGAAGGCCGGGGCCGCCGGACAGGCCCCACCCGTGCGGTGCAACGTCTTGACGAATATATTCAGATATCCTAATTTAGCAAGAGCGAATTTTTGTGTGGGTCCCCCGACGGTCCTCGGGTTCGCAGCAGTGAAAAGGAAACCGAATGAATCTCGATCGCGCCGTCCTGGCTTTCGCCGGACTTGTCGTTTTGGTCAGCGTCGCGCTGGGCTATCTGGTCAGCCCCTACTGGTTCTTGCTGACCGCCTTCGCCGGCCTCAACATGCTCCAGTCGTCCTTGACTGGCTTCTGCCCCGCGGCGATCGTTTTCCGCCGCCTCGGCCTCAAGGGCGGCGTGGCGTTCGAGTGAATGCAGACGCACGGGCGAATTCGCCGCCGGCCCGGATTAAGGCCGCGTCGGCGATCTCGGCCGGCGGAAGCCCAAGATCGCCGGCGACAGGCGACGATGGCCCTTTTTTGAGGCGGCGCTGGCGCGATCGAGTGGTCAAAACCTAACGCTTGGCGCTCACGTGGGGGATGTCGCGAATGGGCGGAGTTCCCCCGTCCAGCGGTCGTCCGGGAACAGCCGGAGGTCCGCCGGACACCGGACTTCCGGCGTCGCAAGGGAGCGCCTCATCTCCGCCCGGTAGCAGGCCTTGATCGAGGCGCCTGCGGGACGTCGCGAAGGCGGGAAGCAGACATTCGGTGGCTGGATGACCGCCGCGCGAAAGCCCGCGGCAGTCCACCGGCGGTGAGCGGGGCTTTGCGCGCTGGGCCGTTGATCAGAATCCCAATGTGGGGATGGGCCGGTACTGTGAGTTGAAATGCGGCGCCCCGGGGTTCATTGACGGTCGCCCATAATCGTCCGCCATGCGCTTCGATGATTGAGCGGCAGATCGACAGCCCCATTCCCATTCCGTTGGCCTTGGTCGTGTAGAAGGCCTCGAACAGTCGCTGCAGATTTTCTGGCGCCAATCCGGGACCCGAATTCCGCACTGCGACCACACGCCGTCCGGCTCGGCATTCTCGCTGCTGAGGAGCAATTCTCAGGGCGCCTCGTTCTGCCCGCTCATCGCTTCGATGGCGTTGACGATCAGGTTGAGGATCACCTGCTGCAGTTGCACCCGGTCGCCTTCGATGACCGGTAAGCCCTCCGCGAGTTGCGTCCGCACCGAGACGCCGTTTTTCACTGCTTCGCCATGGGTCAGGGCGACGACCTCGAGGATCGCGTCGTTGATCACCACGCTGTGCTTCCGCGGAGGCGCTTTCCTGACCAGCTCACGGATCGGGCCGAGGACCTCGGCCGCTCGATTGCCGTTCTCCAGATACGAGACAGCGCCTGCCTCGCCTCTTCGAGATCTGGCCGCTCAACGCTGATCCAACGCAGCGCAGCCTGAGCGTTGATGACGGTTGCGGCGATCGGGCTGGTTCACTTCGCGGGCGATCGAGGCCGTGAGCTGGCCCATGGTCGCGACGCGGTTTGCGTGCGCGAGCTCCGTCTGTGTTTTGTAGAGCGCTTCCTGGGCGCGTTTGCGTTCCGTGATATCGACCGTCGTACCCACGAATTCGACGAGATTTCCCGCGACGTCGAAGACCGGATGCCCGATATCTTGGATGCTTGACCGTTCCATCGGCCAGAACAATCCTGTAATCATCGGCGTATTCTCTTTTCGCGTGGGCCTCCCTCTCAAAGCGCTCTCTACCCTGTCGCGATCTTCCGGGTGCACGAGGCGCCAGAAGCTTTCGCTGCTCGGGCCTTCCTGCGGATCCAATCCGAAAATTCGAAACTTTTCGTCGGACCAGTAAGTCGATTTCCCGATCGAAGGGTCGTAGGCCCAGCTGCCGGTCTTGGTGAGCCTCTGCGCCTCCGCCAAGTGAGCCTCGCTCCGCCGCAGAGCCTCCTGGGTCCTGTTACGTTCAATCGCAACTCCCGCCAGATGAGTGATCTGTTCTATGATCTCTTGATCGCGTCGGCTCGGGCGTGCGCCGTTCGCGATAATACATGGCGAATGTCGCGATGACTTTGGCCTGCGAGGTGAAGATTGGCGTCGACCAACCGGCGCGTAGAGAATGGGGCAAAGCCGCGTCGCCGTAGTCCGTCCATAGGGGGTCGGTTGCGATGTCCTCCACGATCACCCGTTCCCCGCGATATGCCGCTGTCCCGCAGGAACCTGCGGAAGGCCCGATCAGACCTCCATCGATGGCGTCCGTGTAGGCCTTCGGAAGGCTGGGCGCCCCACCGTGCCGCAAGCGATCGCCGTCGAGCAATAGGATCGAGGCGAGCACGCCACTCGCCTGTTCCTCCACGAGCTGGCATAAGCTCTCGATACTTTGAGCAAGCGGGTCCCCCTTCGCCACCATCTGGAGAATCCGTTTCTCTCCGGCGAGTAAGGCTTCCGCCCGCTTGCGATCTTCGATTTCGGTGGAGATTCCATACCACTTGAGAATGGCGCCGCTCTCGTCACGCAGCGGAACCGCGACGATGGAGAAACCAGCGGTGTTCTCCATCACTCGCTCGTATGCGCGCTTCATTCTCAAACGGCTCTCCGCTCGCGAGCGACGCGCGCCACTTCTTCGCAAGTGCAGCGATGTCAGCGGGGTGAAACGATTCTTTCCAATTCTTTCCAACGAGCGCCTGATGTGCTCTCCGACGACATCCCGGTAAACTCCAGCCATTTCTTATTGACAAAATCGCCGGTCCCGTCGGGCAGTGTGGTCCATGCCATCGCGGGAATTGTTTCGATCACGTCGCGAAGCTCCTTTTCACTCCGGCGGGCGGCCTCTTCCGCCCGCTTGCGCTCGGTCAAATCGAGCACGAAGGCGACGCCCTGCGTTCCCACCTTCTTCGAAAGTCGCGGCGCCGACCAGCACCGGCACGCGGCTGCCGTCCTTCCGGAAATACTCCTTCTCGAACGGCTGGACAGTCCCGGTCGTCTTCAGCTCTGCGACGGCGCGTGCGGTCGCGCTCGCGCCATTCCGGCGGCGTCAGATCCGTCCAGCGCACGCGGCCCGAAGCGAGATCCTCGCGGTCGTATCCCACCATGCGGAGAAACGCGTCGTTGGCCTCGAGAATCCGACCTTCGAGGTTCCAGATGAAGATCCCGATGATGTTGGCGTCGACCAGGCGCCGGATCTTGGCCTCGCGTTCTGCGAGATCGCGGTAGAGACGGGTATTCTCGAGCGAGATCGCCGCCTGCGAGGCGAGCAGCTTCAGCACCGCGATCCGGGCCGGCGCGAAGACCCGCGGAGTCAGGTTGTTCTCGAGGTACAGCACGCCGATGAGCTTGGCCTGGTTGATCAAGGGCAGGCAGAGAATGGAGCGGGCCTGGCGCTGACGGATGTAGGGATCCGCGGCAAACGGGGATTGGGTCGCGGCGTCGTCGAGAATGACGCTCTCCCGGGTGCGCAGGACATAGTGGAGCACCGACTCCGGCAGCGCGGCCGCGGTCACGGGCTCATCGCGCAGCTGCACGGTCACCGTGTCGCCGCTGGTCGTGGCTTCCGCCTCGATCCGCTGCTCGGCGCCTCGCGACAAGATCAACAGGCCTCGCTCGGCGCCCGCCTGCTCGATCGCCGTGCGCATGAGCGTGTCGATCAGCTTTTCCAGGACGATCTCGCCCGAGACGGCTTGCGACACCTTGATCACGGTCGCGAGGTCGAGGTGTTCGACCGGCGTCGCGATCGTGCTCGTCGGGCCGGGCGCGGGCTCTTCCGTCTCTCAGGTGCGGATACATCTCCTCGAGTTGCCGCACCTTGCCGTCGGCGCCCCAACGCAGATAGCCGTCGCGGGCGTTCCGCAGATACAGATGCGCGATCTCCTCGAAGCCGCGCGCCGCGTAGAAGCGCGCGGCGAGCTCGTAGGCGAGCGCCTCATTGTGGACGAAGCCGTTGGCGCGCGCCGAGCGGATGGCCTGTTCGTAAAGCCGCTCGGCGTCGAGCTCGCGGCCTTCCAGGCGGGCGATCTCGGCGCCGACCAGCGCGGCGCGGTTCTCGAAGTTCTCCGGGCAATTCTCCGCCCAGACCTGAAGTTGCCGGTGGTGCGCAGCAACAGCGTCCAGGTGCTGCTGCCGCTCGCCGGCCGGTGCGGAGTCGCAGCAGGCGGCCTGGGACAGCGCGCCGTAAAAGTGATATTCCGCCGTTCTCGAACGTGACGGACGATGTCCATAGCAGCCGTTGCGCCCTCGATGAGGCATCGACGGCCGCCGCATAGTCGCCGGCAAAGAAGCGCGCCTGCAGCTTTCGGATCCAGTACCAGCACTCGGCAAGCACCAAATCCGGGTTGCTGGCGAAACGGCGCTCGATCCGAAGCTCGTCAAACTGCGCATCGTCGAAGGAGCCGAATTTCGGCGTCAAGCCGCGCAGCGTCCGGACCAGCCCGAGTTGCGCGGTGACGAGTCAATGACGAGACCGAACCGCGCCTTCTGCGCAAACGCGAGGCCATGCTCGGCTTCGCGTTGCACCTCGACGAGCGGATCGCCCGCCGCAGAGAAGGTTCGAGTTCAGACGGTCGCAGCTGTAGGCCGCAAACGTGAGGTCGCCGATCTGGTTCGCGATTTCGAAAGCGCGACGCAGCAGATCGCGGCCAGCCCGGACATGTCTCGTCCAGGGCATGACGATGACTCGCGAAGTACATGATAGGTCCTGGCCTGGAAGCGCTTCAGCCCGCGTCGTTCGACCAGTTCGTAGCCGAGCTGGCCGAATCGAAATCCGGCCGGGTAGTCGCCGAAGCGCGGTCCGGCGATCATAGCCAAGCGATGACATAGGCGATAGCACGAACCGTCGCAGTTGCCGCGCTCGAGGCTGAGATTGACCGCTCGGCAGATCGCCAGGCGAAGCAAGTTCGCATCGGTATGCAAGGCCGGCGGCACGAGCTTAGTCAGAACGTCGAGCGTCGCGAGGGAGGCCGGGTCGCCCATCAACGGCAGATCAATGAGCTCCTCGATCGTGCGGCTCCCAAGCTGCGACCAGATCCGCTCGTATTCGCGTCGCACCTCCTCGTCTGTCGGATGCGGCGACCAGTCGATGCCGAGATGCCGGAGGTAGTCGAGACCGACGGCGACGGCGCGGCCGCTCTGATCGAGGGTCGTGTACAGATCCATGCGCAGGCACGCGACGGTCGCTCGTTCGACCGTGTTCGCGGCGCGAGCTCGAAAGCGCCGCCAAGCGCTCCTCCGCGTCCGCCAGCGCGCCGGTCAGGAACTCGCATTCGGCCCGGTTCAGCTCCAGCGCAAAGATCAGCTCGTGCCGGCGCTCCCAGCAGTCGTCCGCCAACAGCGCCGCGCCGGCGACGAGATAGGTCAGCGCCGAGGCATAGGCAGTCGACGCCTTGGCGCGCTTGCCCGCGATCAGGTTGAGCTCGGCGAGTTGCTCCCGCTCGTCTTGCGAGGTGATCAGCGCGGCGCCGCGGTTGAGCTGATTGACGATCTCGAAGATCGCCTCCTCCCGCTTCTCGGGCGGCGTGTGCGCCGACCAGCAGCCTGCCGATCCGGAGATGGGCCGCAGCGCGCTGCTCCTCCGGGATCAGCGAATAGGCGGCCTCCTGCACCCGGTCGTGAACAAATTTGTAAGAGCCTTCCAGGCGCTCGACCAGTTCCTGACGGACCGCCGGCCACAGAGCCGCGTGGACCTGCTCCTCCGAGGTCCCGAGAACGGTCGAAAGCATCGTGATCGTCGGCAACGTTGCCGAGACAGGCGAGCTGCTGCAGCGCCTGCTGCGTTTCGGCCGGCAGGCGGGCCAGCTTGCCGACCATGAGGTCCACGACATTGTCGGTGTAACCCTTGGCGTGAATGCGATCGAGATCCCAGGACCAGCCCGCCGCGTCATGATCGAAGGCGAGCAACCCCTCTTCGGCGAGCGCGTGAAGAAACTGAATCACGAAGAACGGATTGCCGGCGGTCTTCTCATGCACCAGTTGCGCCAGCGGCGCGGCGCCGTCCGGCTCGCAGCGAAGCGCATCGGCGATCAACTGCCCGAGGTGGTCACGGGCGAGGGGCGCGAGCGTGATCTCCTGCACCTTCGCCCCGGCTTCGCGGATCGCTTCGAGCTTGCGCGTCAACGGATGGGCGGCATCGACTTCGTTGTCGCGGTAGGCGCCGATCAGCATCAGATGCCGCACATCCGACCGGGTCAACAGATCCTCGAGCAGGTCGAGCGTCGCAGCGTCGAGCCATTGCAGATCGTCGAGAAACAGCGCCAGCGGATGTTCCGGCCGGGCGAATACGCCGATGAAGCGCCGGAACACGAGCTGGAAACGGCTTTGCGCCTGCTGCGGCTCAAGCTCCGGGACCGGCGGCTGGTCGCCGATGATGAGCTTCAGTTCGGGGATGAGGTCGGTCATGAGCCGTGCCTTCGGCGCCAGCGCCTCCAGAAATGCGTCGCGCCAGACCGCCAGCTCGGCGTCGCTCTTGCCGAGAAGAGGCCGCACCAGGCTTTGAAAAGCCTGCACCAAGGTCGAATAGGGGATGTCGCGCTTGTACTGGTCGAACTTGCCCGAGGCGAACAGCCCGCGCGGCGGGACGAGCACCTTGTGCAGTTCGTTGACGACCGAGGATTTGCCGATGCCGGAATAGCCCGAGACCAGCACCAGCTCCGGCTTCAACACCATCAACCGGAAGACCGGCAACAAGGTGAAGCGGCAGTTCGTCGACGCCGAAACCGGAGAGGTGGTCGAGAACGAGGACCAGGCCAAGGGCTACCCTGCCGCGAAGGACTCCTACCTGCTCGTCGACGACGACGAGCTCGACAAGATCCAGATCGAGAGCTCGCATACGATCGAGATCGAAAAGTTTGTGCCGCGCGCCGAGATCGACCCCCGGTACTACGACGCGCCCTATTACATCGCACCGAGCGAGCGCGTCGCTGAGGAGGCTTTCGCGATCATCCGGGACGCCATGCGCGACGAAAAGGTGGTCGGCCTGGGCAGGGTCGTGATCGCGCGGCGCGAGCGGATCATGATGCTCGATCCGCTCGGAAAGGGAATCCTCGGCATGGCTCTGCGGTACGGCTCCGAGGTGCGCAGCGAAGACGCCTATTTTGACGACATCCCGGAATTAGAGCTGCCCGAGGAGATGGCGGATCTGGCGCATGTCATCATCGAGAGGAAGGCCGGGCACTTCCAGCCCGAGGAATTTACCGACCGATACGAAGACGCGGTCGTCGAGCTCATTCGCGCCAAGCAGGCGGGGATGCCGGCGAAGGTGACAGAGCAGGTCTCGCGGCCAACCAATGTTGTCAGCATCATGGATGCGCTTCGGAAGAGCATCGCGATCGAGGCGGCCAAGTCCACTGGCGCCAAACCCGAAGCCGAACCAGCGCCTGCCGAAGAAGTTCCCGCCTCCTCCAGGCCGAAGGCGCCGTCGAAGTCGAAGGGCAAGGCCGCGGCCGCCGCTCCGGCCCCGGCCGCTCAGAAGACGCGAAAAGCCAAGTGAGGGGCCTGCTCACCGCCGCGGCGGCGGCAGCGGCGGGAATTCGCAGCGGGTGTCACGCGGGAGGTCGGAAAGGCCGCGGCCCCAGTCGCGCTCCATCGCTCAGATCGGCGCTCCGGTAAGATCGGCGGGACGATCGTTCGTTTGAAGTCCCGCTCGAATGGCGGCCTATAGTAACACGCGCCGAGCGTCCGCAGATCAGGCCATGTGGTTCGTCCACATCGTGCTCATTTTGGCGGCTCTCTACGCCGTCATCACCACGGTGATGTACTTCGCCCAGACTTGGCTTCTCTTTCCGACCGCGCTCGCTGGAGCAACTCGGCTTCAGCTTCCCGCATCAACTCAGCGTCTCGAGGTCCGGACGCCCGATGGCGAAAGACTTGCTGGCGTGCGAATCCCCCTCTGAGGGAGCACCGGCCGAAGGCGCGCTGACGCTCCTGGGCTTCGGTGGGAACGCCTGGAACGCCGAAGCGACGGCCCTCACCCTGCACGCGCTCTTTCCTCATCGAAATGTCGTCGCGTTCCACTACCGCGGCTATGCGCCGACAGCGGCAGGCCGAGCGCGCGGGCGCTGTTCTGGACTCCCTCATAATCTTCGACCATCTCTGGAGCCCAGGCCGGCAGCCCGTCCTCCGATCGGCTTCAGCATCGGCGCTGCGGTCGCCGCCTATCTCGCCCGGCATCGTCTGTTGCGGGGTTGATCCTGGTCACGCCCTTCGACTCGCTCGAGGCGGTGGCCAGTGTCCCCTATCGGTGAGCTCCTGTCGGGCCGCTCCTGCGCAATCGCATGCCCAGATCAGTTGCTTCCGGGCTCGCCTACCCACTGCACTGATCATAGCAAGATCAGCAACACGATGTGACGAAGCGGCCAGCGAACCCCTACGCGCGGCGATCAGCAACCTGGTGTTCAACGCGCCATCGACATGGGGCACAACGATCTTTACTACAACCCTATTTCGCAAGGCGGCGCGAAGCGCTCAATGAAGATGATGTTTACCCCGGCGAGAAGCCTTGACGCTACCGGATCGAATTTCACGTTGGTACTCGGCGCGATTGGCTGAGGCCCGGGATCGACCCCAGTTCCGCCGTTCCTTGTACGGTGAGATTGCGCCAACTGCGGACGTTCCAGGAGTTCAGAGTTGGTCGAGAAGTCACCTAGTATGCAGCGGCGTGTCGTCGTCCTGTCATCGACGGAGCGATTGATCCCGTTGACGGCAATTTGAAACGTCATAAGTCATTCCTCAGTCGGGCGAAATCCGTTCCAGCTTCGGAAGCAGGTCAGGCTATTCCGCAGCTCGCCGCAGTGCGCGCTCCAGCGCGACATCGAGCCCGCGGTACGACTGCGGAAACCTGTTCGTCATCAAACTGTCCGAACAAGGACGACGGCTTGTCGTACTCGAAAACTGACCCGCCTTTTTCGTCTTCGTAGAGGAAGACGCGCAACGGCGCATAAAGGCCCGCGGCCAAATGATGACGGGTCATCTTTGATGCAGTGTGCGGATTGCCGATTTCGTACTGCAGCGCCTTGCGAGGCTGTCCCGTAACTTGCAGGAGCGCTCCGTGATCCCGCCTCAGAAATATGAAAAGCGGGGCGCCCGTTCCAGCTCCGTCGCCCGCTGCTCGTCGCCATTGGCTAAGGCCTCGCGTATCGCGGGATCAAGCTGCGGAACGCTCGTTTGCAGCGCCGCCTCGACGTCAGCGAACTTTTTAGTTGTTTCTATCTTGATGTGCTCGACTTGCAGCACCCGCCGCGTGACGGTCGGATCGGACATGTTCTGCTCCGGGTGGTTTTGGGCATGGAAGCGGCCGGTCACGAGCCAGCCGGGAAGCCAACTGCGACGGCAGTTGAGGCAGCGCTCAACGAGCACATCTCGGCGAGAAGCAACATATGCAGCGTACGAGTTAGTGTTTGCCATGGGTGTCGCTTAGGCGGGGAAACGATCGCCGAACATCGGCAGCCCGCTAAGGGACTCCGCTTTGGTCGTTTCGTCCTGAAGAACGTCCCAGTGCTCGGCGAGCTTGCCGTCTTCGAAGCGCACGATATCGGCGGCGATCCATGACCTGGGACGACCGTGGCCCGAAAAGCGCCCGTGGGCGATGACGTAGTCCCCTTCGGCGAGGATCACGTGATTTTCGTAGCGGAGCGTGTCGGGAAGACCGCGAACAAGTTGAACAAGCCGTCGCGGCCCGGCGGAATATGGGCGCTGTGCTGAATATAGCGTTCCGACCAGAAGCGCTCCGCGGCAACGTAGTCGCGTTTGTTGAACAGCGTGTCGAAGGCTTCCAGCACGAGCGCCTTGTTCTGCTCGGGCGAAGTGTCGGTCATGTTGTTCTCCATGGAGAGAGCTCCGTCAATCACTGAATTTGAGCGCGCTTGAACCGGAACCCCGTCTAGCTGAAGCTGATCGCGCCGAAGTCGATCGAGACCAGAAGCGGTTCGGCCACCTTCTGCATGGCCTCGTCATATGCGTACACTCGACGCGTGGTCGGCATCATGAGTCTTGGAATTCTTGTAATTCGTCGTGTAGTTCGCCCCTGTCGCACCACCGAGGACGTCAACCGTGTAGTCGATCGCGGTAGGGACGCTCATTGCTGAGCGCCCCCCGCACGGACCCGTACGCGCCCGATTCGGGCATACGGTTCTTACCTCGGGTGTCTGACGGCGAAGCGGGCGTTGGGCCAGGGGTGAAGGATGGTCGGTTTGGGAAGGAAGTCGTTTTCCAGCCGGGTCATCCGCGCCCAGGTCGTCTTGTCCTTGTCGCTCCGCCGCCGAAGCGTGCGTCGCCACAAGTCCGTGACGTGGTAGCGGAAGGCCGCGAGCGCACGGCTGTTGGTCGGCACGGCGTGATAGTTGAACCAACCACCCACGACCTGCGCGAGCCACTTGCCCTGTGCGGGTATCGACTGATGCATGCGCCGCCGCAGCGCCTCCTTGATCTCCATGAGCTTCGCCCACACGCGGTCGCGTCGGCTCGTCCTGTGAATCAGGAATTTGCCGGCGCGCGATTTGCCGCTGATGAAGGTGAAGCCCAGGAAATTGAAGGTTTCCGGCTTGCCGAGCCCGCGCCGCTTCCGGTTGGCCGCCGCAAAGCGGCCAAACTCGATCAGCCGGGTCTTGTCCGGATGCAGCGATAGCGCAAACCCCTTCAACCGTTCGCGCATCGCGTCCCAGAAGCGCCGGGCGTCCGCCTCGTGCTGGAAACCGACGATGATGTCGTCGGCATACCTCACGATGATCATTTCGCCCGTGGCCTCCCGCTTTCGCCAGAGGTTGGCCCAGAGATCGAACGCGTAGTACAGGTAGACGTTGGCCAGCAGCGGGGATATCACCGACCCCTGCCCCGTGCCCCTGTCGCTCGTCGTCACGACCCCGTCTTCGAGAACGCCCGCCCTCAGCCATTTCTGGATCAGGCGGAGAATGCGCTTGTCGCCGATCCGATGTTCGACGAAACGGATGAGCCATTCCTGGCTCACACTGTCGAAGAACTTCTCGATGTCGGCGTCGAGTATCCAGTTCACCTTCCGGGCCGTGATCCCCACCACGAGCGCGTCCATCGCGTCATGCGCGCCGCGCCCGGGCCGGAACCCGTAGCTGAAGCCGAGGAAATCCTCCTCGTAAACAGCGTTCAGCACCGTCGCCGTCGCCCTCTGGACGATCTTGTCCTCCAGCGCGGCGACCGCCAGGGGCGCTGCCGTCCATCCGGCTTGGGTATGTAGACCCGTTGGCTCGGCAACGCCCGATACGCTCCTCGGCGAACCCGCGAATATTGGTCCTTGACCTTGCGCCCGAGGTCCCTCTCGTAGGTCTCCCACGTCAGGCCGTCGATGCCCGGCGATGCGTTCTTGCGAAGTTCGCGGAACGCCTCTTCCAGCAAATCGACGGTGATGTGGCGCCAGAGCGCGGTGAACCTCTCCTTCTTCCTTTCCCTCGCGGCTTTC